>DUZW01000026.1 GCA_013349295.1 Deltaproteobacteria bacterium | reverse complement strand
CCACGACCCCAACTTTACCGGGATGTACCGTTGTTTTGCCGACACTCGATGCCTGCATCCTCGATCCCACGGCACCAGGATGCACCACTGTGCTGCCGACCCTGGATGCTTGCACCACGACCCCAACTTTACCGGGATGTACCGTTGTTTTGCCGACACTCGATGCCTGCATCCTCGATCCCACGGCACCAGGATGCACCACTGTGCTGCCGACCCTGGATGCTTGCACCACGACCCCAACAGAACCGGGATGCACTGCGGTACTGCCGACCTTTAACACTTGCACCACCAACCCGACACTGCCGGGCTGCACTGCGGTTTTGCCGTTGGCTCTGATTGAAACACCACCCGTGGAGCTAGCAGCAACCATCCTCGCCGTGGTTACCCTTGAGCCGGTCCCTCTGATGCAACCTACGGTTACGCCCACGATTCCGGCTACTACTCCATCCGGACAGCAAGACGCTTCCGGCAACATTGACAAAGAAAAGGAAAGCATGGCTGAAGAAATCCCCATTACCACAGCTTCCCAGGGACTCCCCCTGAGCAAACAACCGATTTTCGATCTCAGTGGCGGTGGAATCGCCGGACAAAACATGGTGTGCAAATGATGAAAGCCAGAAAAAACTCCTGTGTCTTACAAAGATTTTTTCGACTGGGCCTCATCATCCTCGCCTTGTTGCCGGCCTTTTTCCCCGATTTGACTACGGCCGAGGAATCCGCAGGCAAGGTTGATGCCGTGGCCGGACAGGTAACCGGGGCCGGGGCCGACGGCGCCATCCGTACCCTGACAAAAGATGCCCCTGTCTTTAACGGCGACATCATCAGCACCGGCCCCAACTCCCGGGTACGCATCATTTTCAGCGACGAAGGCGTGATCTTCCTTCGACCCTCCACCCGCTTTGTCATCGATTCGTACAAGCACACCGGCAACAGCCAACAGGATGAAAGTAAATTCTCCCTGGTCAAAGGCGGCTTCCGTTCCGTAACCGGTGCCATTGGTCAGGCCAACAAGGAAAAGGTTCGCATCAAAACACCGGTTGCCACCATCGGTATCCGTGGCACCGACCATGAAGGCCGCTTCTGTGCCGGAGATTGCCTTGACCTGACCGATATCGGGGTAAGCGCCCCACCGGACGGCCTCTACACCGCCACCAACGTCGGCAAAACCATTGTGGGAAACCAACAGTTCGGGCCGGGTCAGTACGGCTTCACCACACCCAACAGGGTAACCGTCCGTCTGCCCGAGCCACCGCCGATCCTAGTTGCCGACCCGGCCCTGCGCGGTGCTTTGGCGCCACAGCAGAGCACGGAAAGCAAGGAGAAGAGCGACCCTGCCTCGGAAAAACAGGGTGATCAGGGGGAAAAGCCGAAACAGAAACAATCCGGCGGGAAGAAAAAACAACCTAAAAAGAGCGACCAACCCGAACAGCAGGAAGCTGGACAAGGAGAGACGCCTGAACAGGGAGCAGAGGAAGGATTCGAAATACCGGCCCAGCCCCCAGCCACCCGAGCGGTGCAATGCCAGTAATTGCGAGGGCATGATCATTCCCCTGGAACTCACCAAAACTTGTCGGCGAAAATTCCGAGCAACGAGGTCCTTGGACGCCGAACTCCTGCTTGCACCGAAAATGACAGCCGCCCAAAAAACTACGTGGAATTACTTCTCCTTCCGCTCATACACGCCGTCCCAGCTCTCACCCGGATCATTCCCGGCAAGGGCCTCGATTCGTTCCAAATAGATGCCATACAAGCGCCGATCCGGAGCAGCATCCCGCAAGCGGCTGAAACCTCCCCGCGCCTCCTCCCACCGGCGATCCCGAAACTCCGCAAGAATTCGATGGTAATCGTCAAGCTCACGCAGCAAAGCCTCATCCGCGTCGCTACTCCGACATACCGGCTCATAGACCCGAATCGCCTGAGCTTTACCCTTTACCCGCACCAGATCAAGCTCGCGAAAAACAAAGGTTTCCCCAGCCGCGGCCCGTGTCGTTTCACCCACCACCAACCCCACGCCATAATACTTGGTGGTACCCTCCAAACGGGAGCCAAGGTTCACCGCATCACCAAGCACGGTATAGGCCCTGCGGAACTCCGATCCCATGTCGCCTACATTCATCAGCCCGGTATTGATGCCAATGCCGATGGCGATCCGGGGCAAACCTTTTTCGGAAAAATCCAGTTGCAGTCGCTCAGTCTCCTGCAGCATCCGCAGAGCCGCCTCAATGGCTTGCACCCCATGCTGCGCATCCGGCACAGGCGCCCCCCAAAAAGCCATGATCATGTCACCCACATACTTGTCGATGGTGCCGCGAGTTTCAAAGATGATCTTGGTCATCGGCGTGAAGTAACGGTTGAGCAATTTCTTAAGATCAGCGGCAGTAAGGGTTTCAGATAGGGTGGTGAAGCCGCGGATATCGGCGAACAGTACGGTCAACTCACGGGTCTCGCCCTCAAAGCTGTATTTTTGCGGGTTTTCGCTCATCTCCTGCACTATCTGGGGCGGAACATACTGACCAAACATCTCCTTAAGCTGACGGCGTGAACGGGATTCAACCAGAAAACCAAAAGCGAGATTGCTGGTGGCGAGTAATGAGGTCAGTATCAACGGCATCGCCAAGGACAGCACCAGCCCCTGCTTCCAAAAAACAAGATTGCCCAGCACCAGCGCGGCAGCCATCGCAAGAGTTCCGAGCATCTGCCAAAGTGGAGAAAAAAAAGGCAAGGCCAGGGCCAAGGCCAAGCCGGCTACTACCATCACCACGAAATCAGCGCCTTGGGCCCAGGCAGGCTGCACCAAAAAACGCTTGGCAAGAATGGCGTCGATCAGATTGGCATGAATCTCCACCCCGGGGTACACAGCCTGCACCGGAGTCGAGCGCAGATCAAAGAGACCTGGGGCGGTGGTCCCCACCAGAACAATGGCGCCTTCCAGCGCCTCAACGGATACGGTGCCCGCCAGCACCTCACTGGCGGAGACATAAGGAAAACTGCCCTTTGCGCCGAGATACGGCACAATCATCTGTCCTTGGGCATCGGTGGGAATACTGGCAAACCCATCAAGTCCAATAGCCTCAACGGTTTCCAACTCATTGATCCGGCTGGTGTGCAGGGTGAGCGAATCCACCAGAAGAAAATGCCTCAGGGTTTCCAGGGCCAGAGAAGAAAAAAGCTGGTTATTGAAACGGGCCACCAAGGGTGCGCGCCGCACCACCCCGTCAAGATCGGGATGCAGACTAAAAAAGCCGCTACCCAGCGCTGCTTGGGCAAGAATGGGCAGATTGGCCGTATAGCCGCGCATGGCTGCAAGGGAAGATTGGGGGATGAGCTGAGGATTGGTAACCGTAAGCGACTCGGGCAGAACCCCGATCCGTTGCAATTCATGGGGCTGAAAACTGTACCCAAGTACCACTTCCTTGCCGTTCAACGCCATGGCGAACTGACGGTCGCGGTCAAAACTCTCCTCAAACCGGGCAAGCTCAGCGACGAGGATCGGGCTGCCTTCACCCTGCTTTTTCAGAAAACTCGCGACCTCCATGGCCGGATTGACCTCCGGCTCGGAAAACATCACGTCAAAGGCAACCACTGCGGAACCAGCCTTGGCAAGCTGCTCGACCAGTGCCGCGACCTTGGCCCGCGACCACGGCCAACGCCCGTGCTCAGTCAGTGATCGCTCATCGATATCAACGATGACCACCTTGACTGCCGACTCCTTGGCCTGGGATTCCCAGGCAATGCCTCCGACCGCTCGCAGGCGAATGTCAAAGGCCAGCAGCTCCAATCTCTGGGACAAATCACCGAAAAAGGCCGGCCTCGCAAACTGAGCCCAAAGCAGGAGCACGATCAGCGAAAATCCCATCGCGATAGCCATGATCCGGCGCGTTCGATACTGCATCGAAGCAATCTCCATGATCTGAGGGACAAGACAAACAGCACACATGCATCAAACATCTTGTGAAAATCCCGTTTGCCGGCAGACAATGCTCACAAAATTGTTTACCTGATAATCAAAGGATCAGCAAGTTTTGCCTATCCACAGCGTAAATCTGTTTTCTATCTCTTCTTTTTTTAGTGTATATTTAAACACATCATTCTCGCAAACACCCTATCTCTCAAACAGGAGTTCCCCATGACCGAAACAGCGCCCCACGACCTCATCATCATCGGCGGCGGCCCAGGCGGCTATACAGCCGGCATTTATGCCCAACGGGCCACGCTCAAAACGGTGCTCATCGAAAAAAGCATCCCCGGCGGCCAGCTGAACAATACCGATGAGGTTGAAAACTGGCCCGGCACCGAAATGATCAGCGGCTCGGAACTGGCCATAAAATTTTCCCAGCATGCCGCCGCCTATGGTCTTGAGGTGATAAACAGTGAGGTTGTCGGTGTTGAACCGGGGCTGAACCACCACACCGTCACCCTTGATAACGGCGAAACACTTGCAGCCCACGCGGTTATTCTTGCCACCGGCGGCAGCCCGAAAAAGCTCGGGATTCCAGGGGAAGACCAGAACTATGGCAGGGGAGTTTCCTACTGCGCAGTCTGCGACGGCTTCTTTTTTAGAAACAAGACAGTGGTGGTGGTGGGCGGGGGCGACAGCGCCCTGGAAGAATCCCTGTACCTTGCAAAACTCGCCAAGCGAGTGTACATCGCCCATCGCCGGGATGCCTTCCGGGGCGGAATGATCCTCCAGAAGCGGGTGCTGAATGAAGAACGGATCACTGTGCTTTGGAACACGGTCCTTGCGGAGATCCAGGCGGATGCCCAAGGGGTGAACGGGGTAATCACCAAAAACACCGTGGATGGCGCAACCTCCACATTGGCCACCGACGGGGTATTCGTCTTTATCGGTTTTGCCCCGAACAATGGACTGGTTCCGGCAGGCACCAGGATGAACGCCAACGGCTATGTGATTGCTGATGATAAATGCGAGACCAACACCCCAGGCATCTTTGCCGTTGGCGATCTCAAGGAAAAATACGCCAAGCAGATCGTCACTGCCGCTGCGGATGGCTGCACTGCAGCCCTGGCAGCAGCCCATTACGTGGAGAACAAAAAGGCCGGCTTATAGAAAAACAGCCCTGATCCGAGCTACAACCACACCTGCCCTTCCTTTTTTTCAGGGCTTCGCTTAAAAAAATACAGCAAGAGTACCCCGGCCACAAAGCCGCCGACATGGGCCCACCAGGCAACCCCACCCTCAGCCAGCCTGCCGACGACAACCTGCTGGGCAGCACCCTGCAAAAACTGCACGAAAAACCAGAATCCGATAAAGAAATAGGCCGGTATTTCAACCAGATAAAAGAGAATAAAGATCGGAACCAAGGTAAGGATCCGGGCGCGGGGATAAAGAAGAAAATAAGCGCCAAGCACCCCGGAGATGGCACCGCTCGCCCCGATCATCGGAGCCTGGGCCTGGGGATTGGCCCAAAAATGGGCAAGGGCTGCGGCAACCCCGCAGAGAAGATAAAAGAGCAGATAGCGGCCATGCCCCATCCGATCCTCCACGTTATCGCCAAAAATCCACAGCATCCACAGGTTGGAAAAGACGTGGACCAAGCCGGCATGAAGAAACATGGCGCTGAACAGCGGGGCATAACCGGCAAGGGACACACTGTCTCCCGCCTGTTCGGCGGCAAAACGGACCGGAACAAAGCCATGGGCGACGATGAAACCTTCCTGTTCCTGGCCCAGACTCAGCTGGTAGACAAAGCAGAGAAGGTTGACGATGATCAGGCAAAGGTTGACAACCGGGAAGTGTCGGGAGGGAATATCATCTTTTAGGGGAAACATGCCTCGGCAATTCCCTTTCAGGTATGCTCAACGGGAACGGTGTCCGGATCAGACAGGGGCAGGATGAAATAAAAATTATTCCCCTCTTCCGTAGCCTCATAGCCCGCCACTCCGCCATGGATCTCCACCACCTGTTTGACAAAAGCCAAACCGTGCCCGGTTCCGGGCCTGGACTTCCCCCTTTCCCCGCGGACGCCCTCGGAAAAAACGGTTTTCGCCTCAATCTCGGAAAGATGCTCCCCGGTGGAAAAGACGTTGAACTTGACCGCCCCCTTCCCGGGGCCGAAATAATCAGTAAGCAGCTCGCGACCATAGGCCACGGCTTTCCTGAACTTCCCGTTACGGTTCGTTATTTTGCCGGTGTACTTCACCGCGTTGGAAAAAAGATTGGCATAGACCTGGGAAAGCAATCCCACGTCCACCCGCAGAAAAAGTTCTTCCTCCTGCATATCCGTGGGTTTTTCCACCACAATTCCCCGCGCCCCGAATCTGCTCAAGTAATGATCAAGCTGCGGCGAAACAATCTCACGATCAATGGCGCATTTCCTGGGACGCAGGACGAAACGGCCCTGGGCAAAGTGATCGCGCCGAAACAAGCTCTCAAGAAAAAGACTGTAATTGGCATGGTGCTCCAGCAACTCCCGGTGATTCTCCAGTAAACTCCGATGCAGGCTGCTCACCTTGCTGATCACCAGCTCACAGCTTGCGCTGGGCACCCCTTGGGCTGCCTTTAATCCGGAAATCAATTGTTCTAGTTCGTCAATATCCCCGATACGGGCCTTAAGCTGATTGAACAAATGCTTAAAATACATGTTGGGAGTGATGACATTGTGCTCAATGTCCATCACCAGGTTGTTGATAAAGCGGAGATGCCTGATATTTTCATGTGAGATCAGACGATTGTGCAGGTTGTAACCGACACGGTTTGCATATTTTCGCAGAAAAAAACGATCGGCCTTGGAAATTTTCTCAAGGGGATATACCTCCAAAACGCCCAAGACCTGCAGGGTGATTGGCTGCTCCCCTTCGTCCCGGTGGCCGGAAGAGGGCTTGCAATGAATCGGCACCAACAGCGACTGCTCGCTCTCGTAACTCTTAAAGGTCAACCGCACATAGGCCGGGGCATCAACCGGTTCCGCCAGCAACCCATTGCGACTTTCACAGTGAAGAACCAATTTCCCCTGAATTTTATCAAAAAGATAGAGCCGGCTGTGTAATACGAGAAACTCAAAGAGGGCAACCACGCAGAGCCTGTAAAAATCCTCGTTGGAATCGAACTCCTGGGCGAGATCAAAAAAGGCGCGCAGCAGGTCGTTCTGAACAGGGCTGAGCGTATAACTCGCAAAACTCTGCTGCTTTTCCCGGACCCGAAGCTTGACATGCTGCAAGTCCATGCGTGGATTGGATTTCTGACTCATGATCTCCCTGACCGACAAAAGCGTAGCACATACTTCCTGATTTACAGAAAAGATTCTATCACATGGGTCGGCAGAGATAAAAAATTAATTCCTGCCGACAAGCACGATTTCATCGGCCCCGCTTTTTTCGGCAAGACGCACATGTACATGTTCGCCAATCTTGACCGGGATATCCATTCCCACATAGTCGGGCTGGATCGGCAATTCCCGCCCGCCCCGGTCAACCAGAACGGCCAGCTGGATGCACTGCGGTCGACCGATGTCCATCAGGGCGTCCATGGCAGCCCGGATGGTGCGGCCAGTAAAAATAACATCGTCAACCAGAACCACCACCATTTCCTCCATGGGAAAGGTGATGCTCGTTTTTTTGACAATGGGGTTCTGGCTGGCCAGGCTCCAGTCGTCCCGGTAGAGCGTGATATCCAAGGTGCCGGTGGGCAGCTCGATATTTTCCCGGTCCTGAATGAGCTTCTGGATACGGTCGGCGAGAAAAACCCCGCCGGTATGGATACCGATTATGGCCAGATTGGCAACTCCGTGGTTGTTTTCCACTATCTGCAAGGCCATCCGGTGCAATGACCGATCTATATCCTCTGCCGACATGATCCGTTTTTCCATCTTTTTTCCTCCAGAATTAAGAGCAACACCCGCCGGGTTACGGCCAAAAAGAATCTATGCCCCGCGCCACCACCATGTTGATTGCCTGGGGATACACCTCGCATTCCGCAGCAAAAACCCGGGCCGCGATATCCTCGGGCGTATCGGCATCATCAACGGCCACGCATTGCTGGGCCACAATCGGACCCTCGTCATACACCTCATTGGCAAAATGAACCGTACAGCCGCTTACCTTGACCCCACGCGCCTTAACGGCCCGATGCACCCGCATGCCGTACATCCCGGCTCCACAGAAAGAGGGGATCAGCGAAGGGTGGATATTGAGCACTCCCCGGCGCAGATGGGGTGGTGGCTGATAGAGCTTGAGATACCCGGCCAGCAGCACCAGCTCAATCCCGTACTCCTGCAGAATGGCGTTGATGGCAGCATTGTCCTTGGCATGAAAAGCAGGATAACCGTAATTTCTGGCCTTGATCAAACCAAGAGCGTCAGGCAGGTTGGAGATCACCACCTCGATAGTCCCCTGCATGGCGCCAGAAGCAAGGCGCTCATGAAAGTTGTCGAGGGTCCTGCCGGAACCGGAGAGCAATACCGCCATCTTCATTGGTGCCACCTACTTGAAATAGGGATTGTTTTCAACATCCACGGTGTTCAGCCAATTGACAATGGCGGTGTCGTAGGTGCTGGTCAGGGCAAAGACCTTTACCGCAAGGCGGAAGCGGGTCTTGAGCGTGGTATTGCCGGTGGCCTTGATCTCGGCCAGGACCTGCGGGTAATCAGCCGGATCGACAATCACCGTGACATCCTGAAAATTCTTGGCGCTTGACCGCAACATGGTTGGGCCGCCGATGTCGATGTTTTCAATGGCATCTCCCAGAGTACAGGCCGGATTAGCCACGGTTTTCTCGAAGGCGTAAAGATTTACCGCCACCAGATCGATGGCCTGCAGCCCATGCTCCTGCATCTGCTTCACATGGTCCGGATTGCCCTTCTGGGCCAGGATGCCGCCATGCACCTTTGGGTGCAAGGTTTTAACCCGGCCATCCAACATCTCCGGAAAACCGGTGAACTCGGAAACATCCTTAACCTTGATGCCGTTGTCGCGCATCTTCTTGGCCGTGCCGCCGGTGGAGAGGATCTCGATCCCCAGCTGCTCAAGTTCCCTGGCAAACCCCTCGATCCCGGATTTGTCTGTAAGACTGATCAATGCCCTTTCTATCTTTTTCATGGTTTCCTCCTGAAGATCATCTCAAAACAGCATGTACATGCCACGTAATCATTGAAACGACACTGTAACGCAAAGAGAAGAAGACGCAAAGGAAACAGATTGCCCGACGAAAAAAAGCGCGCCCGAACCCCTGCCTTTACAAATCCTTTTTGATAAACTTCCTGATCAATCGCCGGTCCCGCTTGCCTGGCCGTGACGGCGGCCCAGCCCCAACGACGCGCAAAAGACGCCGCGTCTCCCGTGCCTGGACGCGGGCCTCGAGGCTTTCCCGGGTTTCCTCATAAAGGAGCTGCGCTTCCGGAGCGCCCCGACGCTGATCACTTATGGCCCGGACAACTATGGCGAATTCCTCCTGCTCCTTCTGAATCCGCAAGTCATCGCCCACCGCCACCAACCGGGACGGCTTTACCCGGGAGCCGCCCACCTGAACCTTGCCTCCGGCCACCGCCTGCGAGGCCTGGGAGCGGGTCTTGAAAAAACGGGCGGCCCACAGCCACTTATCCAGCCGGACCTGACTCTCCTCACTCATCTTTTTTACGCCTCCACCAATAAACCCAGCCTACCACAGTTCACGCCCTCAGGCCAATCCCCATACCTTTTTAGACCGCTCCAGGCAAGAAAGCATTTAGCAATAATCATTAGGTCCATAACCATCTCCCTCAACAGCAGCCTAAGCGGCACTGCGACCGTTTTGACCAAGAGAAGATAATATTGTTCTCTTACAACTGCTTCCCGCTTTCCGCGCGAAAGCAAATAGTGTATAAATCTCCCACCATGAAGCTCAATATTGTCGGCATAAAAGATATCAGGTATCCGGTGCGGGTGCGCGAAAAATCCGGAGGCATGCAAGAGACCGTGGCCAGCATCAGCCTGCAGGTCAGTCTGCCGCGGCAGTACCGGGAATCCTGCGTCTCCACCTTCATCAAGGTTCTGAATACTTACCAGGACGAGATGAGCAACCGGATATTCAGAAACCTGCTGGCCGAGGTGAAAGAAGAATTGCGGGCTGAATCAGCCCATGTGGAAATGACCTTTCCCTATTTTCTGGAAAAAAATGCGCCGGTCACCGGCACAGCCGGGCTCATGGAATATACCTGCCGGTTCACCGGCGGCATCGGCCGGGATGAGGATTTCATCCTCTCGGTCTGGGTGCCGGTAACCACCCTGTGCCCTTGCTCCCGAGAAATCAGTGATTGCGGTGCCCACAACCAGCGGGGCGAGGTGAATCTCACGGTGAAGTACTCAGGATTTATCTGGATGGAAGACCTCATCGCCATGGCCGAGGCGGGCGCCTCCTGCGAAGTTTATTCCCTGCTGAAAAGGCCGGATGAGAAATATGTGACGGAAAAGGCCTACAACAACCCGATGTTCGTCGAAGACGCGGTGCGCAAGGTGGCGGAACAAGCCATGGCCCATCCGGCCATCACCTGGTTTTCCGTAAGCGTGGAGAGTTTTGAATCCATCCACAAGCACAGTGCCTATGCCTATGTGGACAGTGACGAGATCCGCTGAGCTTTAGTTAACTCCAGCCGCCCAATTTTCCTACGAAATCATCCGCCGCCACAACCAATCCCTCCCCATAACAGATTCCGCAGATGCAGGATCTGCAAACAAGTGTCAGGCCAGGATCCGCTGTTATCAATAACATGATCGGCGAGCAGGGCCTTGTGCGGCAAGGGCATCTGTGCCTGGATCGCTTTTTCGGCCTCAGCCACGCTTATCCTGTCACGAAGCATGATTCTCCGCAGACAGGTTTTTTCATCTGCATATACCACCACAACCGGTGAAAAATCATGCTCCCAGTGCGCCTCGTACAGGAGGGGGACTTCGACCACAAACAGCGCCTGCGACGGGGAGTTGGCTTTGGCAAGAAAATCAATCTCCTGCTCGATACAAGCACATATCTCCTTTCGCACCAAGGGGTGCAGAAGGGTGTTGAGTTCCAGCCTGAATTCTTGATCCTCAAAAAGAACCTTGCGCAGCAGGGGGCGATCAATGGTTTGGTCCGGCAAAAAAAACCTCTCGCCAAACGCCGTGCGCACGGCCAGCCAACCGGAATCCCCAGGTGCAAGTAGCCGACGGCAAATAGTATCGGCATTGAGTCCCGTTGCCCCGCCGATTTCAGACAGATACGCAGCCACGGAACTCTTGCCGGAGCCCATCCCTCCGGTGATGGCAACCACCGATGTTTGCACCTCCTGTGCCACTGTTCCCCCCTCGCAAGAAATCCAAGTCGTTGTAAAATATTATATCATCAACCGGATGGCAAGAACGGCATAAGAAACCGTAACAACATGACCAGAAGACATATAATTTCCTAACGGCTCCTAAAGGCCACCCGTCCGCCGCAACAACTCAAGAGTATTCAGGATATCCCCCCAAAGCGGTGCGGTAAACTGCAAATTCTCCCCGGTTCGAGGATGACGGAAGGCCAAAGTATGCGCATGCAGACATTGACGGGTAATACCCATTTCCAGGTAGTGGGAATTTTTCCGACCATAAACCGAATCCCCGGCAACAGGATGCGAGAGGGCAGCCATGTGTACGCGGATTTGATGGGTGCGGCCGGTTTCAAGGCCAAGTTCAAGAAGGGTCAAGCCTTGGGCAAATCTCTCCAGAACCCGCCAGTTGGTCACGGCCTCTCGGCCATCTTCCCGAATCGCCATTTTTTTCCGATGGACGGGATGACGGCCAATGGGCAGATCGACCCTGCCGGATTGACTGATCGGGCTACCATCGACAAGAGCTTGATAGATCTTTTTCACCTCGCGCCGCTTGAACTGGTCGGCCAGCGCCTGATGGGCAAAATCGGTTTTAGCAACAACCATGATGCCGGAGGTGTCTTTATCAAGGCGATGGACGATACCGGGGCGCAGTTCCCCATTCATCCCGGATAACCCGCCGCAATGATAGAGAAGCCCATGCACCAGAGTTGCCGTGCTGTGGCCGGAAGCTGGATGCACAACAACACCGGGGGGTTTAACGAGAACAATGAGATCATCATCTTCATGCAGAGTGACAAATTCGACCGGCTCGGCAACCAACTCGGAAGGGGTTCCCGGAGGGATTGTTACCGTAAGTCTGTCCCCAACCTGAAGAAGATACTTGGCCTTCAAGGCAGAGCCGTTCACCAGAACCATTCCGGCTCGAATAAGTTGCTGAAGCCGCGAACGCGTCAACCCTTCACTGTCGAATTGGCTTGCCAGATACAAATCAAGACGTTGCCCTCCCTTCTCGACGATAAATAGGCGATTCTGCGTCATAGGCTCACAGGGAGAAAATAGTTGAATCATGTGCTTAGACTGAGGGAAAAAATCAGCGCATAAAAAAAAACACCCATGCTACCGGATGATAGCACAGGCGGGGATACTACGGAAAAAAATTACAAGGCTACATCATCGGCCTACAGTACAGAATCAAGAAAAAATCTGCTCGATGTTCTTTTCAACCTGCATCTCGGTTTCATTAAATTCATTGGCAAGAGCGATTTCTTTCACCAAAAGGCTTTTAGCGGTATCCATCATCTTGCGTTCGCCAAAAGAAAGATCCTTATCCACACGCAAGAGAAAAAGATCACGAAGCACTGCGGCAATTTCATAGACCGAACCGGTTTTGATTTTTTCCATGTACTCCCGGTACCGCTGATTCCAAGGCTGGGAGACGATTGCCACATCCTTTTCATTCAAAATGTCATAAATTTTGCTTACATCCTCGGAGCTGATAATGCTTCTCAGTCCGACATTCTGGCAACTGACCGTTGGTATCATGATCACCATGCTTGAATCGAGAATCTTCATCACATAAAAAGATTGCTGCTTGTCCCCGACCTGCCGTTGCTCGATGGATTCAATTTTGCCAACGCCATGGGCCGGATATACTGCCATATCACCAACGTTAAACACACGTGCCTCCCTTTCGTCAATTATGAAACACCCAGTTCCTTTTACAACAAGGAAGCATTCCAACACCGGCGAAGAAATGAAGATTAGGAGTCATTATACCACACATCACAGAATTATCAATTCAAACTTAAAAAACAATGATATTACGGTGTGTTATACTAGTTCTGATCAGAATTGACACGATTCATGGCAACGGCCAACCCTTCTTCCATGACAAGGCGGACACCGTTCTCAATACGCTGAAGTTCGTCTAATACCATCGGCGCTTCTTCCTGCCCGAAACGAGAAAGCACAAAATCGCTCACCCGCTCTGCGTTATCCGGCCGCCCGATCCCCACCCGCACCCGTACGAAGTCATTGCCGCCAAGATGCTCAATCAGGGAACGGATCCCGTTATGACCGCCTGCTCCCCGGTTTACCATGATCTTGGTACGTCCCAAGGGAAGATCAAGATCGTCGTGAATCACGATAATTTTTTTAAAATCAACCTGATAAAAATCGGCAACCGCCCTTACCGCCGTGCCGCTTCTGTTCATATAGGTCTGCGGCTTAACAAAAAGAACGGGATACCCCCAAGACATATCCTTCGCCGTTTCCGCCTGCCATTTTGTTCCCTTGAAAACGAACCGGTATTTTTCCGCCAGATAATCTAGAAAAATAAAACCGATATTATGCCGGGTAGCAGCATATTCTTTCCCTGGATTTCCCAGGCCAACCACGACGTACACGATATTTCCCTCTATCCGATCAAACTAACAGCGAAAGCCTTCAGGCCCTGCCTGATCCAAAAAAATAAAAAGCCGAAAAAAGGAAGCTCCTCTCATCGGCTTTAACCACAATGTATTGAAAAGATGTTATTCCAGACGTTTTACTCTGCGACGCCGGAGATAGAAACGCAAACAGCATTCGGGTCAGTCACGAGGGTCACGCCGGCAGAGAGAGTAATTTCCTTGCAAGTCAGAGCCACACCCCGATCCAGAGGAGCAACATCAACCTCGATGACATCGGGGATATCAAGCAACTTGCCAGATACGGTAATCTTGTTCCTGGCAATGGTCATATCACCACCGAGATCAACGCCCTTGGCCTTACCGATATATTTCAACGGCACCTTGAATTCCATGGGCTTATCCAGCGAAACCTCATAGAAATCGGCATGCAAAACATTGTCCTGCACCGGATCGGTTTGAATCTCACGGGTAATAACATGCCGAAGGGTTTTTTTGCCGTCTTCATCAATCTCAAGATTGATAAAGGCATTCTTGCGATGGATTGAAAGCAGCCCCAAGGTGAGATCCTTGGTGTTGCATTCCAGGGAAAGAGGCGCCCCCTGCGGACCATAAATAACAGCAGGGGTATTCCCTGCCCTGCGCATTGTCCTTGCCGCACCTTTGCCAACTGTTTTCCGGACCCGCGCCGTCATATCGATTTGTAACATTGAACTGACCTCCTCATTTACTGATTCTCATAACAAAAAACCAGCAACGGCCACAATAGCACACAGTGGCCTCCGGTTATTATAGATATCTCTGTCTCTCTCACTACACAAATAATGAACTGACAGAATCCTCACTATGAATTCGCTTTATCGCCTCACCCAGCAGTTTGCAAACGGAAAGCACCTTGATCTTCGAACAATTCCGCGCAGCCTCGCTGAGAGGAACACTGTCGGTGATGATCAGGGTTTTAATCTTTGAATTTTCCAACCGATCGATGGCCGGCCCGGAAAGCACCCCATGGGAACAACAAGCATATACCTCCTTGGCCCCTGCGTCAATGAGGGCATCGGCCCCCGCACACAGCGTTCCGGCGGTATCGACCATATCGTCAAGCAAAATCGCGGTCTTCCCGGCAACATCTCCAATAACGTTCATCGCCTTGCATTCGTTGGCCCGCTCCCGACGTTTGTCAACAATGGCCAGACTGGCGTTCAAGCGCTTGGCAAATGCACGTGTCCGCTCCACCCCGCCGGCGTCAGGAGATACCATCACCACGTCATTCTGTAATTTTTGCGAGATATAATCAAGCAGAACCGGGGCGGCAAACAAATTGTCCACCGGGATATTAAAAAAGCCCTGAATCTGTCCGGCATGGAGGTCCATGGTCAGAACACGCCGCACCCCGACAACCATCATCATCTCAGCCACAACCTTGGCGGTAATGGGGACCCTGGGTGCAACCTTGCGATCCTGCCTGGCATAACCGTAATAAGGAAGAACCGCGGTGATCCTCCGGGCGGAGGCGCGCCGCATGGCGTCAACCATGATTACCAGTTCCATGAGATGATCATTCACGGGCGGACAGGTCGGCTGAATAATGAACACATCACGGCCGCGAACGTTTTCGCCTATCTCTACAAAAATTTCTCCATCGCTGAAACGACGGACTTCCGCCTTGGAGAGGGGCACCCCGAGATAGTTACAAATATCACCAGCCAGGGCAGGGTTCGCGTTACCGGCAAAGACCTTCATATCTTTCATTCTGTTGCCTGAAGTTCGGGTTGTATTATTTTCACGGCTTCGAATAGCCCCCGCAAGCCTTGCGCACCATGAAGATATGAAATGGCTGGGGCGGCAGGATTCGAACCTGCGAGTGCAAGAGTCAAAGTCTTGTGTCTTACCGCTTGACGACGCCCCAACGCCTTAATGCTTTGCCTGTATGCTCAGTGGTCGTGCAAGAAAGACATTCCGACCGAAACGCTTTGCAAATCGAGCAACGCTCTTTTGCGCTTGCGCCTCGTTCTCAAAAAGACCAAACACTGTGGGGCCGCTGCCGGACATCAATGCCCCGTGGGCACCATCAGCCAGGAGCTCATCTTTGATGCGGCCAACCTCCGGATATTTCCCGATGGTCACGGCCTCTAAGTCGTTATATAAAGGAAGATTCCCCGGCCCGGCACATGCATCATTACCATGCACGAAGTCGCGGCCTAAGATATATGGATTGCCACCCGTTGTCAATGTAAAATTCTCATACACCCACTTGGTGGACACGGGAAATCCAGGGTTTACCAAAACGATCCAGCAGGAAAGGGAAATATCATCGACATGGATCTCATCACCGATCCCGGTGGCCCAGGCGGCAACACATTCATGCACAAAAAAAGGCACGTCGGCACCCAGTGGCCGCGCCAGATCGGCAAGCTGCCCGGCAGAAAACGGTAGGGCATAGAGCGTGTTCAGCCCTCGCAATACCGCAGCAGCATCACTGCTTCCTCCTCCCAATCCAGCGGCGATCGGCACCTTTTTTTCAAGGACTATATGAACCCCCCCGCCTGTCCCCATTGCCGCAAAAAAACTTTTGGCCGCTCGGTAGACAAGATTGCCTTCCCCGGTGGGCAAGTCGCTTTCAGGACATTGCACCGTGATGCCGAAATCCCGCCGGGCAAGATGCAGACGATCACCAAGGGTGATTTTAACCATCCTTGTTTCAAGGTCGTGGAACCCATCGGCCCGTTTGCCCTTGATGGCAAGATAGAGATTTATTTTTGCAGGAGCCTCGCAACTCAGTTCCATCGGGCTTCCATTGTTCATCATCGGCAAATGTTCTGTACCCCTGTCCCGTTATCACAAAAAAATCGCCTGATTTCAACAGATTGAAAACCAGGCGATCATGAGTATCGAGTGCGCGAAAAAAGTGTCAGCCGCTGGCTTTCACATACCGCAACTTCAAGTCGGCTAGCACATGCCCCAGAAGTTCCTCCTCCTTGTCGGTCAAATTCCCCTTGGTCCTGTCCTTCAGCAACTGCAAGGTGCTGATGGTATGCTTGGCCAAGGCAAGATCCTTGCCGAACTGTCCGGTTTCCGGATCCTGGATCTCTCCCAGATGAAAAAGAGCCGAGGTATTCAACGACATAATCAGGGTGGTAAAGGTTACCTCCGGCAGCACACAGTTGCAGCCTTGCCGGATATATCCCTCCGGGCACCCCTTTTCGTTTTTCTCGTTTTCGGTCATGGGCTATCCCAATGGGCAGAAGGAGAAAACAAAAACACTAGGCGTTCACCAACTCAGGCAACTCAAGCACCATGGCTTCATTGATGTTCGGCAGGGAAAGAACCTTGTCCAACAGAGCCTTGGGAACCATGCCATCGGTGTTCAGCAGAATCACGTTGAGGTTCATGTCCCCTTCCCGCTGCTTGCCGACGGTCATTCTGGCGATGTTCACCCCGTCATTGCCGAGGGTGGTGCCCAGCAAGCCGATAACCCCGGGAACATCGTTGTTCTGAACAAAAAGCATGGGCCCGGCAGGCAGGGCTTCCATGCGGAAACCGTTAAGACGGACCAAACGCGGCTCATTTTTACCGAACACCGTCCCGGCCAGGACATTTTCGCCCTCGGTGGTTTTCACCCGAATGGTGACCAGATTGAGGAAGTCATCGCTCCTACTGGTTTTGGCCTCAACCACCCGAATACCACGTTCCTGGGCGATGATCGGCGCATTTACATAATTTACCGCGTCTTTCAAGATCGGGGTAAACAGTCCCTTAAGGAACGCAACGGTGATCGGGGCGGTGTTCATCTCGGAAAGATCGCCGCAGAACTCGATATTGACCTCTTCCACTCCGCCCTTGGCGATCTGCATGTGAAAAGAACCGAGCATCTCGGCCAGGGTGATATAGGGGCCGACTTGAGAAAGAACCTCGGCGCTCACGGAAGGCACGTTCACCGCATTGGTGACGGTGCCGCGGAGCAGATAGGCCGCAACCTGTTCGGCGATGGCCACGGCGACATTCTCCTGAGCCTCCGCGGTAGATGCGCCCAGATGCGGGGTGCAGATAAAATTATCCAGGCTCAGCAGTTTGCAGTTTTCCTTGGTGGTGGGTTCCACCTCAAAAACATCCAGCCCTGCCCCGCGGATCTCACCATCCTTAAGAGCATGGTACAATGCCTCTTCATCAACCACGCCACCCCGGGCACAATCGAGGAAGACACACTCTTTCTTCATCAGCTTAAATTCCTTGGTGGAGATCAGGTGCTTGGTTTCCTTGGTGAGCGGCACATGCACGGAGATAAAATCGGCCCGCTTGCACAGATCTTCCAAGCTTACCAGTTCCACGCCGATTTTCTCAACCAGCTCCTTGGGCATGTGGGGATCAAAGGCGATAACCTTCATCTTCAACCCCTGGGCCCGCTCGGCAAAAATGCTGCCGATCCGCCCGATCCCGACAATACCCACGGTTTTGCCGGTTACTTCCCGTCCGGAGAACTTCTTCTTCTCCCACTTGCCTTCCTTCATGGAGGCGGTGGCCTGGGGGATGTTTCTCGTCAGCGACATCATCATGGCAATGGCGTGCTCCGCAGCGGTGGTGGCGTTGCCGTCCGGGGCGTTCATGACGATGATCCCCTTCTTGCTTGCCGCGGGGATATTTACATTATCAAGGCCAATACCGGCGCGCCCGACTACCCGCAACTTCTCAGCCGCACCGATGATCTCCTCGGTAACCTTGGAAGCACTACGGATGACCAACCCGTCGTATTCAGGGATTATGGCTTTAAGCTCATCCGGGGAAAGGCCTGTTTTCACATCAACCTCAAGCCCAGCCTCCTCGAGAATCTGAACACCAATGGGCGACAGGTTGTCACTGATCAGAACTTTCATTGTTTCTCCTTAATGTATATGAAAAGCGGCCAAAGTCATTTCCGAACCGTGGCAAATAGAGAGGGCGCGGATAGCACAGACCAAAATAACTAAAACAGCCCAGATTCCGGGCAACCTAAAATCCCGAATATTATGTGATCATGGAAGTTTGTCAAGAATAAAACTTGGACAACAACCCTCCCTTGCCGCCCTGTTCCTACTATTTAAAGCAGGCGGAAAAATCCGCAGGCCCGTCATCACCGTCCATCTCATGCTCTTCGTTCGGCAATCCCCGATAATGCCGTGCCGTGGAGCAGGCCATCCTGAGCTCCTCATATTTGCGAGCAAAGAGCTTTGCCGGAAATTCCGGCCGATTCAGATAGGTCACCATGTTGCTCAAAATATCAGCCACCATGCATTCCACCATTGAAGCCCGTTCGGTCTCGGCAACAAAGGTCCTCTCCTTGGTGGCCGAAAACTTTACCGATCCCGCCATGGCCTCGCGAATCTCTGCCTGCAAGGCAAGATCATCCTCGGAGAGAAGGGAAAAAAACTCCTCGTCAACCGGAAGCTCCGCCTCGCAGATAATCTTGATCAGCCACCGGTCTCCAGCCATTTTCTTGGACTGATCATAGACCGTCAAGGTCATATTATTCCCAAGGGTGCGTTGCTCGATTATGTCCATATCAAAACTCCTCAATAACTAGTCCGCTTGGGGCGAAAACCTTGCCTGGATATATGCATATGCACACAACAAGGCTTGCCCTCTTTCCTAGAAACGGGTATATAACATATCTTTCAACAAAGGGGATAACTCCTTTATCATAATACAGGATCAGCATCGGAAAATTTTTCGGTTACTGCAAAGACCCCCGGCTTTCCTGTCTCGCATATCAACTCGATGGAACAGACCATGAGTATCGAGATCTACAATACCAAAACCGGCCGAAAATCCCCCCTTGTCACCATGGAAGAAGGGAAGCTCAAACTCTACGTTTGCGGCATCACCGCCTATGACTACTGCCATATAGGCCATGCCAGGTCAGCCCTGGTTTTCGACATGATCGTCCGCTACCTGCGCTACCGGGGCTACGATGTCACCTTTATCCGCAACTTCACCGACATTGACGACAAGATCATCAAGCGAGCCCAGGAACAAAACACCACCTGCGAAGAACTTTCCAGCCGCTTCATCGCCATGTTCCACGAAGACATGGCCAGCCTCGGCATTCTCCCCCCCACCATTGAGCCAAAGGCCACCGATCATCTGCCGGAGATAATAGAACTGGTCGAAGATCTCATCCGCAAGGGACTTGCCTACCAGGTTGACACCGATGTCTACTTCAGGGTTACCGGTTTCGGCGGCTACGGCTCCCTTTCCGGCCGCAACCTGGAAGATATGCAGGCAGGCGCCCGCATCTCGGTGAACGAGAAAAAAGAGCACCCCATGGATTTTGCCCTCTGGAAAGGGAGCAAGCCCGGGGAACCCACATGGGAAAGCCCTTGGGGCCCCGGCCGACCCGGCTGGCACATCGAATGCTCGGCCATGAGCCGCAAATACCTGGGCAACTCCTTTGATATCCACGGCGGCGGCAAGGATCTGGTCTTTCCTCACCATGAAAATGAAATGGCCCAAAGCGAAGGCGCCACCGGGGAAGAGTTCGTCAAGTACTGGGTGCACCACGGCTTTGTCACGATCAAAGACGAAAAGATGTCAAAGTCGCTGGGCAACTTTCTCACCATCCGGGAGGTCATCGAGAAATTTGCCCCGGAGGCCTTGCGGCTCTTTATCTTTTCCACCCACTACCGCAATCCGCTTGACTACTCGGAGGCAGCCATGCTCGATGCGGTTGCCGGACTTAACCGACTTTACACCTGCCTGGCTGAGATCGAGCAACTCCCCGCCTCGGGCAACGATCAGGCCGCCGGCACCATTTCCAAGGCGGACCGGGAGAAGATCGAAACCCTGGCTGAGCGTTTTCTTAAGGCTATGGACAATGATTTCAATTCTGCACAAGCCTTGGGCCATCTTTTCGAAGGGGTGAAAATCCTCAACAAGATTCGCCAGCATCTGCCGGGTAAACCCGCCGGCTTGGATCTGCTACTGCTCAAAAACGGGGCGAAAAGCATCAGGGAAATGGCCAACACCCTAGGGTTGCTCAGCGAAGAACCGGTACGGTACATACAAAAAGAGCAGGAAAAAATCATCAAGACCCTCTCTATTACCCCTGAGGAGATCGAAAAGGGTATCGCTGAACGAACCGCTGCCAGGGAAGCAAAAAACTGGGCCAGGGCCGATGAAATCCGCGATCAACTCCTGGCCCAGGGCATCGACTTGAAAGATGGCCCCAGCGGCACCACCTGGCAGGTTAAACTGCCGTAGATTTTTTTTACACATATCTCTTTGATCCAGGCGCATTTTCTGGGCTATAATGAATGAAACACCTTTTTCGGCTGTTTCCCTCAGTTACGCTTGGAGGTCCGCCATGAACCGAGAACCTGCGGTTGCGCATCAGTTTTACCCCGGCGATCCCGCCACCCTCCAAAAGACCCTGGACCGCCTCATCCCGGCCGCCACTGTCAAACAAAAGGGACTGGCCGTGATCTCGCCCCATGCAGGCTATATTTACTCCGGCGGCGTAGCCGGGGAAACCTTTGCCGCGGTGGAGATACCCCAGGACATCGTGGTGATGGGCCCCAACCATCACGGCTATGGAGCGTCGGTGGCCCTGATGCAGAAAGGGGCATGGAACATGCCCCTGGGCGAGGTGACGATCAACACGGTGCTTGCCCAACACCTCCTCGCCCAATCAGCCCTCATCGAGACAGACAGCCTGGCCCACCGCTTTGAACATTCCCTGGAGGTTCAGGTGCCGTTCCTTCAGTATTTCCGACCGGACATGACCCTGACCCCCATAGTGATCTCCCATCTATCCTTTAAGTCCTGTCAGGAGATAGGGGAAGCGCTCGCCCTTGCCATTGAAAAATACGGCAAACCCGTCCTCATCGTGGCCAGTTCGGACATGAGTCACTACGAATCCCGAGAGTCCGCCACGGCAAAGGATTCCCAGGCCATGGAGCAAATCACGGCCCTCAACCCCGAAGGGTTGTACAACACGGTGCTGGGCAAGAGAATCAGCATGTGCGGCATCATGCCGGCCACCATCGCCCTCATTGCCGCCCTGCGCCTGGGAGCCACCCAGGCCAAACTCATCCGCTATACCGACTCAGGCGAGACCAGCGGCGACACCAATCAGGTGGTCGGATACGCAGGGTTTGTGATTTCCTGAACAAACCTGCAAAAGAGGCACAATTCTCCTTGACATAAACGACCTATTCCTCTATTTTTCTACGGTTCTTTGCCCGGCACTTAATGGGGGATCGTCTAACGGTAGGACTGCAGACTCTGACTCTGCCTATCGGGGTTCGAATCCCTGTCCCCCAGCCAAGCAAATCTTCTCCAGCAGTTCACAACACCCCTCCCATATTTCACAAGAATCGCACAACAGGCGATTCAATCCGGTCAAAATTCCACGGCATAAATCCGCACAATCCTTTTCTACCCCGCAGACATCTTTTCACGCCACCCAAGAGGCTACACCTCGTCGACTTGACGCGCATTGCCAAGATGACACCCCGCTGCCTGTAGTCCGGCAACCGCTGTCTGCTTGAAGGGAAGAGTCAAAAAACGGCCGAGATACCGTTCAGCGCGGGCAGGCTGTTATCTGCGCACCAAAGCGTCGGGCAGAATGGCCTTATGGAGCAGCCAGCTCTTTTCCTGCTTTTGCAGGAAAAACTTCACCCGATGGATTTCATCAAAAAAATCCGGCTGATTGCGGTTTGCAATCACATGCACAAGGGCACTGACCTCGGCCCGACCATCTGTCGGGATATCGACGAGAATTTCATCAAATGCCACCTGCAGGTCGACCTGGCGTGAGCGATACATGATGAGGTAACGGGTGACCAGATCAGGCCACAAAACCTCATGGTAGTTGCGTTCAGGCACCGTAACCTCACAGGCCGTGGCAACAAAATCCTTCACCGGCTTCATCTTGAGGGCGATCATCACCGGGGTTTCATCCCCATCCTTGGAAAGCGAGACCGCAACGGCGGCAAACTTGCGCTTGATCACCTGCTTGTCGCTGAAGTAGTACAGGGACCAGGCAACAACTCCAAACAGCAGCACGGCAACGGCTATGATGAATTTTTTATTCATGATTCAGCCCCCGGCCTTGGCAGCTTTTCGCAAGTTGCCTGCCCCATTTTTTTACGGCAGGAAATACTGTAAGGTTTCACTGGAAAAACTCACTTTGCAAGACCTGAGCTCCCCTCGCGCTCTTCATTAACGAGATTACCCTACCCCTGTTTCCGGTTAATAAGCCCGCCCACCGCCGCCATGATATCCGCGGGCAGCACCATCATTTTAGCGTTGGAGGATTCGGCCAGTTTCCGCATCCCTTCGATGTAGCGATTGCCCAGAAGAAACATGGCCGGCAGGTCGTTGTCCCCCACCGCGTCGGCAATATCCTTGATGGCCTTGGCAGAGGCGTCGGCCAGGATGATCTGAGCCTCGGCCTCCATGCGGGCCGCCTCCAGGGTTCCTTCCGCCCGCTGAATCATCGCCTGTTTTTCCCCTTCGGCAGCCAGAATCGCCGCCGCCTTCAGCCGCGCAGCGCCCGCCTGCTTTTCCATCGCTTCCTGCATGGCGTCGGAGGGGCGGATATCCTGAATCTCCACGGACTTGACCACCAGCCCCCAATCCACCACATCGTCGCTGATCTGGGTCTTGAGCAGCGCTTTTATTTTATCCCGGGAAGAAAGCGCGTCATTCAGGGTCATGTTGCCGATGATGGCGCGCAGGTTGGTCATGACCAGATTGCGGATGGCGTACTTGTAATCGGAGATGCCGTACATGGCCTTTTCCGGAGAAAGCACCTTGATAAAGGCAATGGCATTGCACCAGATCACCGCATTGTCCGAGGTGATCGCTTCCTGGCGTTCAATGTCCAGGGGTTCGTCCATGGTCATCACCTGATAGGCGACCTGATCAATGTATGGAACGATGATGTTGAGCCCCGGTTTGAGGGTCTGGTGGTATTTCCCCAACCGCTGCACCACATATTCATGGCCCTGGGGAACCATCTTGACCCCGGCAATAATGGTGATGACTACCAGCGCCAACAGGACAAAAACAAATACGGTGAAAACGGGCATGATTTCTCCTTTTTTCTGTTTAAAAAACGCTTAAGAAACTACGCCTTGCGCACCTTCAGTTTCGACCCGAGCACATCCACAATCACACAGCGATCGCCCACCCCGAGGGTTTCATCAGACGTGAACTCCCACTCGTCGGAGCCCAACACCGCCACGGAAAACCGTACCGTCCCAGCGGGAAAATCCCCGGGCTTGACGGCAGAGACGATGCCTGTTTCGCCGAGCACCGACTCCTTCCCTTGTCCCGCCAGGGATCGTGCTTTCGCATTTTTCAAAAAACCAAACCAGCCGATGGCAAAGGAGAGCGCCGAGAGGACGACGAAAATGGCGGTCTGCGCGGTGAGGTCGGTTACCCAGGAAGCGGCAATGCCGGTAAGCAAGGCGGCGATGCCGAACCAGATCACAACAAAGGAGGGGATTACTATTTCCAGAACGATCAAGACAACCCCAATAATCAGCCAGTAGCCAAAATACATCGCATCACTCCTTACTTTTTCTGTAACAAAAAAAGGGACTCCATGACCATCTTCTCTGCGGCATCCGGCTTCCTGACCACTTTATCACGTTTCAGTTGCTGCATACCATGGGAAAAATCATCGCCGGGGTTCCCCCTTCTCCTCTGTGGCAAAAAGAAGCAAAGCGGCGTATTATGGGCCGGAGATTCTTGATGCGGTATAAAGGAAAATCCTGGAATAAAGGATACACAATGACAAAAGGAGGGGACATGAGCACAACCCAGCCGGGAACCCCGTTGCACGGCATCACTCTGGAGATGATCCTCACCCGACTGGTGGAACACTACGGCTGGGAAAAGCTGGGGGAGAAGATCACCATCAACTGTTTCACCAAGGATCCCAGCATCAAATCGAGCCTCAAGTTCCTGCGCAAGACGCCGTGGGCCAGAAAAAAGCTGGAGAGCCTCTATCTGCACACCCGGCTTCGCAAAGAGATTCTCTAACCACCGGGCTCTCTTCCTTGCCACGGTTGTATTAACCGCAACGGACGATGCCCCCTCTCCCGTCACAAGGGCAGAGGTCTTAAAAAAGCAACTTATTCTATTTCACAGACTGATATCAAGTCTACCTCAGAGCACTCCTCCCCTTTTATATTTCAAGAAGCCAGAACAACAGGAAGCTCCCTCCAACTGGTGGTGTAGGACGGCGACTTCATCGCCTGTTTGTGATGCCATGGCTTACTCAGCCCGGCGGAGGCGTACTGGAGCGTATCCTTGCCCCAGCGTTGGTTGATCCGGTCAAGAGCCTGCAGGAGGGGGTCGCGGTTTCGGCGGGGGATGCTGAAAAGGTTGGGCTGATGCATATGGCCGGACATCAAGTCGGTGAGGACCACCCCCACCTTCTGGTAGGCGTAGCCCGGCCGGAACAGCTCCTTAAGGCAGCGGCTCGCCTGTTCGATGAGCAGAGCGGTATCCGCCGTGGGGCACGGCAGGGTCATGGTCCGACTGTTGGCGTACTGGGGCTGATCGGTGCGGAAGCGGTTGGTGGCAAGATAGAGGGTGAGACAGCCCGCCTTGAGCTGTTGTTGCCGGAGCTTCTCCGCTGCCCGGGTGAGATAAGAGACCGCAGCCTCGTGCATCTCTCCAAGCTTAGTTACCGGGGCGCCAAACGATCTGGAGCAGGCGATGGAGTGTTTGGGCTGCGGGGTTTCCTCCAGGGGAAAACAGGAGACCCCCTGCAATTCATGCATGGTTCTGACCCCGGTGATGCTCAGGTGCTTTTTGATCCAGGTTTCGTTGGCCCGGCTCAGATCGTAGGCGGTGCGGATGCCGTGATCGGCCAGTTTCCGGGTGGAGCGGCTGCCGATGCCCCAGACCTCCCCTGCCCCGACCCCCTTGAGGATGGAGCCGATACCACTCTCCGGCAGGAGGGCAAATACTCCGCCATGCTCCGGATGCTTCTTGGCCAAGCGGTTGGCGAGCTTTGCCAGGGTCTTGGTGGGGCCGAAGCCGATGGAAACCGGGATGCCGGTTTGCCGGCGGACGCTGGTGCGGATATCCATCCCGAGGATGCGCAGCCCCTCCTCCTTGGCCGCCGGCAGCCGAATGAAGGCCTCATCGATAGAGTAGACCTCCACTTCCGGCTCAAGCCGACCCAGCACCTCCATGACCCGCTGGGACATATCCCCGTACAAGGCGTAGTTGGAAGAAAAAACCCGGACCCGGTGCCGGTCGAGCAGGGGCTTGCACTTAAAGTAGGGCTCCCCCATGGTGATGCCAAGCGCCTTGGCCTCGTTGGAGCGGGCGATGATGCAGCCGTCGTTGTTGGAGAGCACCACCACCGGCTGCCCCTCAAGGGCGGGGTTGAAGACCCGTTCGCAGGATACGTAAAAATTATTGCAGTCGAGCAGAGCAAAAATGGGCATGGCAGGCCTAAAGGGCGTGAACGACGTAGGCAACCACCCCCCAGATCTCGCAGGTGGTTCCTTCGACCATGTGGATATCGGGATAATCGGGGCTCTCAGCCTTGAGGCAGATATTTTCGCCGTTCTTGATCAGCCGTTTCACGGTCAACTCGCCGTTGACCACCGCGATCACCACCTTGCCGCTGATCGGCTCCAGGGAACGGTCCACCACCAGGATGTCGTTATGGTGGATGCCGCTCCCGATCATGGAATCGCCTGCCACCCGCACGAAAAAGGTGGCGGCGGGATTGGCCACCATGAGCTCATTGAGGTCGAGCCTGCCCTCGATGTAATCGTCCGCCGGACTGGGAAACCCAGCGGAAACGCTGCAGGCAAAAAGAGGACGCTTCAGCTCGCCTGTGCGATTGAAGGTATAGACCGCCGAGACGGTTGGACTGGATGTTGGATTCATGGCGGTACTATACAGGATAAATTCGTCCCTGTCATCGCGGGGAATGCGGCAAACCTGCGGGTGATTCACGGATGCTTTCCCTCGGCACAAGTCCCCCCGGAGGACCTGCCAAGGCTCACTTGTGCGGATGTTTCCGCAAAAAGGCGTGCAGGGAACCGCTGAGCATCCGGATGAATTTCTTGTTATGGCAAACATGTGCCGCGCTGAGCCGGTTTTCCTCGAACAGGGCAAGATGCTGTTGCCCCAATGGCCCGCTGTACAGGTAGTTTTTCAGGCGTTGCGGGAAGTTGTCCATGGTGATGTTCGCCTTGAACGTATGGCAGGAGGGCAGACAGATCCGTCTCTCCCCAAGCTGCAACACGGCGGAGCCCTGGCAGGCCGAGACAACCTTCAGACCCTTC
Organism: Deltaproteobacteria bacterium; assembly: GCA_013349295.1. GTDB lineage: Bacteria > Desulfobacterota > Desulfobulbia > Desulfobulbales > Desulfurivibrionaceae > Thiovibrio. The sequence goes on along the minus strand of DUZW01000026.1, from coordinate 17,178 downwards.
ACCCTGGCAAGGAGTGCCAGGGCTTCCTGAAGATCGACCTCTTCGCAGCGGCTTACCCGGGCCATCTCTTCCTGGTATTCCGGCCTGGACTCAATCTGGATCAGGTCGCGGCGGAGAAAATGAAACAGCTCTCGGCAGCTCTTTTCCAAGGATTCAGGTCCGAAGCCTTGCTCGTCTCTCAGTATCCGGGCGTTGACCTCATAAAGAGGGGCCACCCGACACCAGTGGGCCGCGCCATCAAGGCAGATCCGGCGGTAATGGGCATCGTGGGCGAATTCCTTGCAGAAATTGTCGATATGCTCGTGGGATTGCTCATCAAAATAGAGGGTGCGGAGCAGGAGCAAAATCCCCTCCCCTTCACGGGCCGCGGCAAAGACCGCGATTTCCACCTCCCCTCCCACCACCTCTCCTGCGGCGTGCCGCACCGAAAAATAAAATGCCCCTTCTTTGCGGCGTTCGCTCAGACGCATGAATTCTCCCCCGGGTACCCACGATGAAAATTATTCCCCGGACAGGTGCTTGCCTATGGGCCTGCACGATTAACTTCCCGTTTTCACCTCAATATCCCCTTGACGATGACATCCACGGCCTCTTCCGGCGACAGTCCGTGCATCATCAGGGTTTCAAGTTGTCGCTTATCCACGCTGCCGATAGCCGCCTCATGGGTCACCTTGGCCAGGGGATTGGTCACCCGCACCACCGGGATGGCGCTGGCAACGGCACGATCCTTGACAATCTCCAGGCAGTCCACATGACCCCTGGCCCCGGCGGCATTGCCTTCCGTGATGCCGGTTATCTCCGCCGACGCCTCATCCTCGATCGCAACCCGTGTTTTTATCAGCCCCCTGGAGTTCTCCCCGGCAAGCACCACCTTTTCCGTGATCACGATTGAATCGCGGCCATGGCCGAAGACCCTTGCCGTCAACTCAACCACCCCATTTTCTTCCGCCTGGACCGCGTAATCTATGGCCAGCCTGCCGACCCGGCCGGTAATCAGATTGAACTCGCCAAGATATCTGCCGTTTTTGCCGACGCTGACAACGGCCTTGGGTATGGCCTCGACCCCACCATGCCTGCCATGAAAATGAGTCTCGGAATAACGCATCTCAGCCCCTTCCCCGATATCGATCACCGCATCCATGGTGTGGATCACCTGCTCCGCGCCCGGAAAAATACAGTGGGCGATAAAGGAAGCTGCGGCATTCTTTTCAAGGCGCACATCCATGCTGATATTTTGGCTCCCTCTTTTGTGGAGAACCCCGAAACAGAGATGAACCGGATTCTTGAGCCGAACCCCTTGCCGTACCCGAACTTTGGCGCTGATCCCCGAAGCGGTAGCCTGCGCCTCGACCTCGACCCCCTCGATTTCCCGGGCGCTCAAGATCGTATGGCCGTCGGCGACAAGATGGGCGGTGGCGCTGTCCGCCAACACCGCCCGATCACCACCGGCATTGCCGAAGGCCTGCATTAATTGATCAAGGGCAGTCATCGCCGCACCCCTCGACGGCACATGCCGCACACTGTCGCGACTTATAATATGCCGCCACCTTTTCCGGAGACCCGGAGCAGACTATTCTGCCCCGGCAGATCTGCGACGCCTGATCGGCAATCAGGGCGATCTCCTCTCGGTGGGTAATGAGCAACACCGCCGAGCCGTTTTCCTTGCAGGCGTTAATCACATTGATGATGTCGTTGATGGAAAGCATGTCAATACCGGAATCAGGCTCATCGAAGATGGCAAGCTTGGGACGCAAGGCCAGAATGGAGGCAAGTTCGATTCGTTTCCTTTCCCCGCCGCTCAGGGACCGGTCAACCATCCTCGTCAGGTAACGGCCGGGATCAAGGCCTACCATCTCAAGAAAAGGGGCCGGCTCCGGATCTTTATTTTTCAGGGTCAGGTACTGGGCCACGGAGATGCCTTCGAACCGTACCGGCTCCTGCCAGGCCATGGTGATGCCCAATTGCGCTCTTTCATGAATTTTAAGGGTCTGGATGCTCTGTCCGTCAAAAAGGATCGTACCGCCGGTTGGGCGGTACCCTTCACAGCCGGCAATGAGATAGGCCAGGGTACTTTTGCCGGTGCCGTTCGTTCCCAGCAGGGCATGTACCTCCGCAGCCTCGATCGACAGACAGAGACCATCCAGAAGCTTTGCCGTGCCCGCCTGGAAGGAAAGGTTTGTGATCTCAAGCAGCGCCATTTTGTTTGTCAGCTCCAGGGCAGACGATTCATGGTTTTCTATCCGGCAGAGACTGCCTGCAAAATCAAAACGGGGAGTGGCCCTGTTTTACCTGCACCGCTTCAAGGCCGGGAACCCGAGGCAAAAGAAGGCTCAACTCTCCCTGATTTGAGCTTCACGTGCCTGTTCGCGGGGAGCGACCTTGGCCAGTGCGGTGAGTTCTTCGGCCAGAAGGTCGAGCATGTCGTCCACCGACATAATACCGACAAGCCCTCCTTCTTGATTGATCACCGGAATCCGGCGGATGCCGTTGGCACGCATGAGCCGAATAGTTTCAATCACCCCAGCCGTTTCCTGCACGCTGATGAGTTGCGGCCCCATGATCTCACCCACGGTGAAATCATTGACAGACAAGGACTTGGCTATGATCTCGATCACGATGTCACGGTCCGTCACGATGCCCACCGGCACCCGCTCGCCCTCAACCAAGTCCACGACCACCAGATCGCCCACATGATACTGGCGCATGAGTTGCGCTGCTTCCATGATGCTGGTTTTTCTGGTGGCAAGCACCACTTCTCGGTTACAATATTCGCCGATAGACATAGACATTCCTCCCGATAAATCCATTGCGCCGACGAATCTGTCAAGCATGCGCCCGTAAGAGTTCAGTTATTTTCCGGCCAAACAAACCGGCGCTCTTGGGACCATCGGCTGTAACAATATTGGTGTCCACCGTAACTCCTGCTCCGGTGTATTTCGCGCCCTTGCTCTCGATTCCCTTGACTTCACTTCCAAAAACAGTAGCGTCCTTCCCCTTGAGCAGGCCGGCATTTGCTAGAACCACGGGGGCCACACAGATGGCGGCAACCACCTTGCCCTGCCCATACATCTCTTTTGCAATCCGCAAGGCATCGCTGTTGGTAAAATAAATCCTCGACCCACCGCCCCCCACAAATACTACGGCATCGTATTTTTCCACCTCTATCTCAGCAAGGGTGAGCGTTGCGGTGGCACTCCCCCCGCGAGCACCATGACAAACTCCCTTTGTCATGGCGGCAATGACCGTTTTGTGCCCACCCTTTTCCAGTTCCTGCCGGGTGTCGAACAGTTCCTCGTCCCTGAATTGTTCAGGGGCAATAATCATAAGCACGGTAGCCATATAATCCGTAATTCTCCTTTGCTCACACGCTGGGATTACGCGCTGAACCCATCAAGTTACTCCTCGGGATGATCGAACACCTGCCGCAATACCCTGGCCAGTTCATCACGCAGCACCGGTTTCATCAGCAGCCGGCGGATGCCCAAGGCTCTGGCCTTCTCCTCGTTGATAATTTCACTGAAACCGGTACAGAGGATCACCGGCAGCTTCGGACGGCCGGCCAGCAACCGTTGGGCCAGTTCGGCCCCGGTCAGGTGCGGCATGGTCATGTCGGTGATCACCAGATCAAAACCTGTCGGATTCGCTTCAAACTGCTCCAGGGCCAAACGGGAATCGATGCAGGTGGTTACCCGATATCCCAGGGTTTCCAGGATCTGCCGCATCAGGTCGGCAATCACTTTCTCGTCGTCCACCACCAGGATATGTTCATGCCCCCTGGGCAAAGGCGTCGGCGTGACCGCCGTCTCGACCTTCTCTTTCCTCTCTTGATAGGCGGGGAGGTACACATGGAAGGTGGTTCCCTTGTCCGGTTCGCTGTAGACCGTGACATGGCCGCCGAGAGAGGTAACAATGCCATGCACCACCGAGAGCCCCAACCCGGTTCCCTCCCCCTTGACCTTGGTGGTAAAGTAGGGCTCGAAGATCCTCTCCACGATATGATGCGGCATGCCGCAGCCGGTATCGCTCACCTCAAGCCGCAGATAGAGTCCGGGCTTAAGATGCAGCTCGGTGATATAGTCATCGGCGCCGATTTCCACCTCCGCCAAGGTGACACCCAGAACCCCGCCGGCCTCGCGCATGGCATGGTAGGCGTTGGTGCAGAGGTTCATCACCAACTGATGAATCATGGTCGGATCGGCCAGCACCATGCTGCATTCCGGATCGATCTCCTGCTGGATCTCGATGGTGGTAGGCAAGGAAGAACGGAGCAATTTGAGTGCCTCCTTGACCACCAGTTGGACCTGAATAGGGTTGCGCTCCTGTTCGCTCTGCCGACTGAAGGAAAGAATCTGCTTGACCAGATCCCGCGCCCGTTTGCCTGCCTCCAATATATCCCTGGCCAGCTCAACCAGGGGACTATCAGCGGGAAGATCTCCGGCAATGATCTCCGAATAGCCCAGCACCGGGGTAAGAATATTATTGAAATCATGGGCAATGCCGCCGGCCAGGGTGCCGATGGCCTCCATCTTCTGAGCCTGCCGCAACTGCCCCTCCAGCACCTTCAGTTCCGTGACATCCCTGGCGATATAGACAATGCTCACCATCTTGCCGTCTTGGGCGCAAACCGGAGAAGCGGATACCGAAAAGGTCTTCCCCAGTTTTTCATGCACGATTTCGGCGGTATGGATTGCCACATCATTGGTAGCGAGCATGGCCGGACAGCCGCCACAAGGCTCGGTCCCTCCATGGAAAGCCTCGTAACAAAACCTGCCCACCAGCTCCTCGGGATGACAACCGAGCACCTGACCGGCCCGATGGTTGGCCCGGAGGATCCGGTGATTGGCATCTTGGATGGTAGCAATGTCGCCGATGGAGGCAAAGGTCCGCTCCCATTCCTCCTTGGCCTTGCGGATCTCCTGCTCCGCCTCTCTGCGTTCGGTGATATCGGTGATGGACCCTACATAGCCGACCAATTGTCCATTGCTGTCCAGTTCCGCCTTGGCCTGTCCCAAAACCCAGGCAATCGAGCCATCCGGTCGCTGGTAACGGTACTCATCCCTGAAGGTCTGCCTTGAATTGACCGCCTGTTCCCATTTGCCGCTGACCTGCTCCCGATCCTCCGGATGAATGGCCTTAAGCCAGCCACTCCCCAAAGCCTCTGCCGGGGGTAACCCGGCAATCTCCGCCCAGCGCTCGTTGACATAAAGGCGCCCCCCGAACTTATCGGTGCGAAAAATACCCACCGGCGCCAGTTCGGCCAAAATCGCATACTCTTGCCTTGCCTGAATGAGTTGCTCATTGGTCTGTTGCAATCGCAGAAATGGCTCCCGAATACTGACCACGAAAACCGCCCGGTAGATCAAGGCAAAGGCCACGATCTTGTAGAGATGGCCGAGCAGATTGAAGATATCGGTGACATCGGTATAGAGGGTAAAAGAGAGCTCGCTGAGGATGGTGACCACGGCGGCGGCGCCGAGATAGGTGGCCTGCAGAGCGTGATGATCACGACAGGCCTGAGCCAGAAAGAACACCGCCGGGATACACAGCAGGGCCATGACTCCGCACTCCATCCCGACCTTGAACGGAGTAAGCCCCTGGCCCACGATGAAGGTGCGCGGCCACACTTGCGGCTGGCAGAGCGCCAGCCAAAAGATCAGCCCTACGACGGAGAGATTCCCGGCCAGCAACCAGTAGCGGCGCCGTGGGTGGCGAAACGGGGTCCAGGGCAGAAAGGTAATGGCGACCATGGTCAGCGCGAAAAGCAATCGACCGGCAAGCCAGAAGTTCAGCCCTTTTTCGGGGTCGGCCGGGGTAAAAAAGTCCGGCATGCCTTTAAAGGAGAGCATATGACCGAAGTCGAGGAGGCCGACGGCGAGCAAGCCGCAGGCCAAGACAATCAAAGGCGTGGGCCGTTCGACGCTGTATGCGTTCCAGGTGACGGCAAAGATCAGGCCGGCGACGACGATGGAAAAAGTCTCGGCAGAGATATGCACCCACAGTTCCATTAGGTGCGTCCCCTGCAGTCCCGCAAGGGGCGGGTGCTGCCAGACCAGAATAAACAGGCCGGTCAGGCCGAACAGCAGAGGCATGACCCGTCGGAGATGGATGCGATTGGTGCAGGAGAACATACGCCTCACCCGACAAAAGTTAGGTGTGACCCGCGCGATCCGCGGGAATCCCGACAAAAGGAGAATGGAGGCCGCAAGGAGCCACGACCAAGGTCTCTCTTCCAGTGTCGGACAAAAGCCACCCGCTGTCCAGACAAAAAAAAAGGAGTTACGCCGATTGGCGTAACTCCTTGATTTCTCACTTGGTGACCCCTACGGGACTCGAACCCGTGTTACCGGCGTGAGAGGCCAGCGTCCTAGACCGCTAGACGAAGGGGCCATGCTGTGCGCCATTTTCTAAATGATGGGAGGTTTTTTGTCAACCTTTTATTCCGTTCTCCTGCTCAGCCGACTGAGTAAAAACATCGCAACCATCCTGTTTCAATCCATAAATTTTATTCCAGCCAGTTCCGCCCGGGCCAGGGCGGTCGCATCCTTCGCCATGTCTCCTCGGCCTTCCATACCCCGCACCAAAAACTCCCCGCCATACCCCATGCCCATGGCGTCAAAAGAATATTTGGCAGTGAGAATCGCTCCCTCAAAAACCTTTTCCCCATAGGTGGCGGCCACCGACACCAGATAACCCTTGCGGGCCGGATCATTGCGCCACTCCCCTTTTTCCGCCTGCAACCGTTTCCGGTTCCACAGGGCCTGGCAACGATCCACAAAACCCTTGGCTTGGGCGGTAATTCCGTAAAAATAAATGGGGGAGGCAAGAATAATCCGCTGGGCCCCAAGGATTTTTGGATACAATCCCTGCATGTCGTCTTCCAGCACACATTCCCCTGATTTATCACAACCTCCGCAAGCGATACACGGCTGAATACGAAGATCACACAGACGAATCAACTCGATCTCGCCGGCAGTCGCCTCCACACCCTTCAAAACAGCACGAAGCAAGGTTTCGGAATTCCCCTTTTTTCTCGGACTCCCGCTTAAGGCCAAAACCTTCATCTCACTTCTCCCTTTCACACACAACAAGAGGAGAATCAGGCAGCCTGTTATAAAACAAAACCTCATCACGCAAGCCCCTTGCCGTCTCGGCATTCAAAAATCTGGCTGCGCAACGCCAGCGCCAATTCCCTTGCGAAGTGCCGGGAATATTCATCCGGCAATCACTGCCGAAACCCAGAACATCCTGAAGCGGCACAATAACCAATTCGGCAACGGAAGCATACGCCATGCGGATAAAATCCCAGTGAACGGGACTGCCCGGCTGGCTGTGGGCATAGCGCAAGGCCTTGGCCTTGCTGGCTTGCGACACCGTATCACTGAAGTACCATCCCAGAGTTGTGTCGTTATCATGGGTACCGGTATAAGCGACACAATTTACCGTGGTGTAGTTATGTGGCAGATAGGCGTTATGCTCATCGGAGTCAAAGGCAAATTGCAGCACCTTCATCCCGGGAAAGCCAAGGGTGTCGCGCAGCAGCTCAACCTCCGGAGTGATAACCCCCAGATCTTCCGCGATGATCGGCAACTCGCCCAGATGTTTTTTCATTTCGGAAAAAAATGCCAAGCCGGGGCCCTTGACCCATTTCCCGTTGACTGCGGTCTCCTCCGAGGCAGGGATCTGCCAGAATGCTTCAAAACCACGGAAATGGTCGATACGAACAACATCCACCGTCCGGCAGATATGACGAAACCGCTGCCCCCACCAGTCGAGCAGGGATTCGTTCATCTCCCCCCCGTCATCATACCACCTGAAAAGCGGATTGCCCCAGCGTTGCCCGGTATCGCTGAAATAATCGGGAGGCACGCCTGCCACATGGGTTGGCTGCCCTGTTTTGCGATCAAGGACAAAGCATTCCTGGTTCGCCCAGACATCGGCGCTGTCAAGCGCGACATAGATGGGAATATCACCGATGATCCTTATGCCATGGCAGTGCGCGTAATCCCACAGGATATGCCATTGGGTAAAAAAGCAGAACTGGACAAATTTATGAAAAAAGATGCGATCAGCCAAGGTATCACGCCACCGGGCAAGGGCAACCGGATTCCGACGGGCAATGTCGGCCGGCCACAAAAACCAGGGGGCGGAATGAAATTCTTCCCGCAAAGCCATAAAAAAAGCATAGTCATCGAGCCAAGGCATTTCCCGGCAGAAAACCGCGAAAGACGCCGAGTCCCCGGCCAGACGAAACTCCAGAAAAGCAAGCTCCAGCATTTTCTCATTAAAAGCACGAACAGCGGCATAATCGACCAGATATTCGGAAAATTCATGGGAGATTTGCACCTGCTCACGGCGGAGCAGACCTGCCCCCACAAGCTGCGCGGGATCGACAAGCAATGGATTGCCGGCAAAGGCGGAAAGACTCATGTAGGGCGAATTGTCTGAGATAGCGCTCACCGGGCCATATGGCAGGATCTGCCAATTCGTTTGACCGGCCGCCCTTAGAAAATCGATGAACTCGAAGGCGGATTTACCAAGAGTTCCGATGCCAAAAGGCCCAGGCAGAGAAATAACATGAAGAAGGACGCCACTGCTTCGCTGGTTGTGCATGATTGTCGCCCGCTCTTTTTATATGACGGTGATGACCGTACTGTTCTGATTTCCGGCAAAGACTCCGGCACTCTTCGCACCCGCCGGTAATTCAAACAAAGGACAAACAGGAACATCAGCCCCTATCATACAGAAAGCAGCCCACTCACTCCAATGAAAAAACGTAATGACGCTTCCGCCTCACGATGCGCAGAAAATATATTCAATATCATCAAGCAATTGCCGATCCCGCAGACAACAGGTATGATAAAAAATACCTGGGCCGAATGCGGAAAAACCACGGCTTCCTCCAATCTGCATGAGAAAACGGGTAGTTCTGTGCCGCCTTCCTCATTAAAAACGGCATGGATGGATTTTTAACCATCCGTCCAATAAAGGAGTCCGTGGGATGAATCTTTCCATCCTTGGCAGTTTTATCGGGGGCGTCGGTCTCTTCCTCCTAGGGATGCAACTCATAACCGAGGGCCTCAGGGTTGCCGCGGGCAACACCCTGCGCGCCATCCTGCAACGATCCACCGCCACCCCGCTCAAGGGCATACTTTCCGGCGCCTTCATCACCTCCCTGGTGCAATCCTCCAGCGCTGTGACCGTGGCCACCATCGGCTTTGTCAATGCCGGGCTCATGGATCTCCGGCAGGCCATCACCATTATCTATGGGAGCAATATCGGCACCACCATGACCGGCTGGCTGGTAAGTCTGACGGGCTTTCAATTTGACATCAAAATCTTTGCCTTGCCTCTCATCGGTATTGGCATGTTCCTCCGCCTCACCAAGGGTAACAGCCGCTACGGTGCCCTCGGCGAAACGCTTGCCGGTTTCGGCGTCTTTTTTATGGGAATCGACCTGCTCCGGAGCACTTTTTCCGGGACGGGAATCAGCCTGCCCCCCGCAACCTTTGGCACCGGCATCGGAAGTCATCTGGTCTTTCTGACTCTGGGTTTTCTGCTCACCGTGGCCATGCAGTCTTCCAGCGCAGCCATGGCCATAACCCTCACCGCCGCCGCCGGAGGCCTTATCCCCCTTGAAAGCGGGGCGTCCCTGGTCATCGGCGCCAACATCGGCTCAACCTCAACCGCCGCCTTGGCGGCGCTGGGAGCCACCCCCAACGCCAAACGGGTTGCCACGGCCCACGTCATCTTCAACGTGGTAACCGGCGGCGTGGCCATCCTGCTGCTCCCAATTCTCCTCCAGGCCCTGATCTCCTTCCCACAACTCTTGCATGTACAAACCAACGCCACTATCCTGCTGGCCCTGTTCCATTCCCTCTTCAACATCCTCGGGGTCTGCCTGATGTGGCCATTCACCCGAAACATGGTCAAACGGCTCAAGAGATGGTTCCGCTCCCATGAAGAAAACGAGGCGCGCCCCCTCTATCTGGACCGAAATATCGCCGCGACTCCGGTGCTGGCCTTCCATGCCCTGGCCAAAGAAATTGAACGGATCGGCAACATTGCCCGCCGCATGGCCAAGGGCGCCATGAGCAGCGAATCAGGCCCCAGTCGCCAACTTGACGCAGACCGCCAGATTCTGCTCAAACTGGAGATCGAGGTGGGCAATTTCATCAACCTGATTCGGCGGGGCAACCTGCCGGAACAGCTTGACCATGTGCTCCCCAACGCCCTGCGGGTGACCAGCTATTACCGGGAAGTTGCCGAGGTCTCCCTGCGTATCGCCCAGATGCAGCAAATGAGCCGCCCGGTTGAGGATAAAACCCTGGCCCAGGAAATAGGCCTGTACAAACAGCATGTGGTGAAATTGCTGAATTTGACCGATGTGGCCGAAAAAGACTATGATCCGGAGGAATGTGCCGCTTTGTTTCAAGAAACAGAAGAACTGTACCACCATCTCAAATCAAGCCTGCTCAAGGCGGGAACCAAGGATCTGCTGCCCGTTGGGCTGATGGTGTCGCTCATCGACCTGATGAGCGATATCCGACGCATTGCCGACCAGATTGAGAAAGGCGCCATGTACCTGACCACCCTGACCAGGGCCATGCCGGAAGAGGACGAGGCCGGCTCAGCCAGGAGTACGACTTAAAGGAAGAGACACATTACCGATAGAGCCCATGGAACTCTATGTAGTCAGCCACCGTGGCGGGGACAAGATGCCGGATGGTTTTACCCTGCCTGGTTGCTTCCCGGATTTCGGTGGAAGAAACCATGATCGGCGCCATGGCCACCGGATGGATGGCACCATGGTTGGGCTCTCCCTGCCAGCTCCCCAGAGCCTCGACAAAGGTATAGCCGGGAAAATTCGCCGCCACGGTCTGTCCGCAGGACTGCCGACAATGATCCAGCCTTCCGACCACCGCAAAACTTGCATGATCGAGGAGTCCAGACTGCTCTTTCCAGGTGAAAACCTCGGCAAAGGCATCCATGCCGATGATAAAAAACAGATGAACATTCTTGCCAAGAGCATGTTTCAAAGTGCGCAGGGTGTCAATGCTGTAGGATGGCCCCTCGCGTTCCGCCTCCAGACGAGAGACATAAAATCCGGTCCTGTCGACAACAGCCAACTCCAACATGGCAGTCCGGTGCACAAAGGGGGAAATGGCGTAGGTCGGCTTATGAGGCGGCAGAAAAGCAGGGACAAAAAGAATGCTCGAAAGAGCCAGCGCCTGACGGACCGCCTCGGCAACGGCCAGATGGCCGTTATGCACCGGGTCAAAGGTGCCGCCCAAGATGCCGACCCGGTTGCCGAGGTTGTGCGGAAGTTCCACCTTGCGCCCTCCGGACTCCCGCTTAACCGCGGACCTGCCCTTCACCGTAGACGATGAACTTCCTGGTGGTCAATTCCTTAAGACCCATGGGGCCATAGGCATGCAGCTTGGTAGTGCTGATGCCGATCTCGGCGCCGAGACCGAACTGACCGCCATCGGTGAACCGGGTGGAGGCGTTGATCATGACCGCCGATGCGTCTACCTCGCGGAGAAACCGCTGTCCGTTGGCATAGCTGTTGGTGATAATCACCTCGGTATGCTGGGAGCCGTATTGAATAATATGCTCCATGGCCCCATCAATATCATCAACCACCCGCACCGCCAGGATCAGGTCGAGAAACTCCATGCCGTAATCCGTGGGCGAGGCTGGAGTGATCTCCGGCAGAATCGCCTTGGTCCGCGGACAACCCCGCAATTCTACCCCAACCTTCTTCAACTCGGTCCAGACCTTGGGCAAAAAGACAGCGGCAATATCCTTATGAACCAACAACCCCTCAAGGGCGTTGCACACCCCGGGCCGCTGCACCTTGCCGTTCATCACGATATTTACAGCCATCTCCATATCCGCGCTCGCATCGACAAAGGCATGGCAGACCCCCTTATAATGCTTGAGCACCGGGATTCTCGAATTTTCCGACACAAAGCGGATCAAACCCTCGCCACCCCTGGGGATGATCAGATCGATCTGTTCCTCAAGAGCGAGCATTGCCGTAACCGCCTCGCGGTCGGTGACAGGGATCACCTGAACCGCCGCAGCCTCGATATGTTCCGCAGCCAGGGCCTCCTGCAACACCTTGGCCAGGGCCAAATTGGAATGGATGGCCTCGGAGCCGCCCCGAAGCAAAATGGCATTACCCGCCTTGAGACAGAGAGCTGCCGCGTCCACGGTCACATTAGGCCGCGACTCGTAGATCATCCCGATAACACCGAGAGGAATACGCATCCGACCGACAGTGATGCCGGAAGGACGTTTGACCATATCGTCGATCTCACCCACCGGATCGGGCAGGGCGGCAACCTCGCGCAGCCCCCCGACCATGCTGTCGATCACCTTGTCGTTAAGGGCCAGCCGATCGAGCATGGCGGCGGAAAGCCCCTTTTCCAGCCCTGCTGCCAGATCACGACCATTCTCCTGCTGGATATAACCCTTCTGAGCCAGAAGCGCCTCGGCCATCTTCAGCAGAGCGTTGTTTTTAGCCGTGGTGGAAAGATTCGCCATATTCCGGGACGCCTTTTTGGCCGCCACCGCCATCTGCTTGATCGTTTCCTGGATGGACATATCTTGCTCCTATAACCGCTATTCTATTTTATTTGGAGTAAACTCAAGATCACTAAAACTCTAACTGTTCAGAAATACCGCAGATGCGCGACAGAGGCCGGCGAAGTGTGCTCCTGCACATGAGCAGGCCGATAACAATGCAGATGCGGTATTTCTGAACAGTTAGAGGATTACAAGATTATCGCGATGGATAACCTCGTCGCTGTCTTTAGGCCGCTCCAGCACCTGTTCAATCTGACTGGTCTTCACGCCTTTGATCCTGTCTATATCGCCGGAACCATAATTGACCAACCCGGCGGCAAGGGATTCGCCCTGTTCGTTCAAGCAATGAACCGGCGCCCCAATACCAAATTTGCCCCGGACTTCAATGATTCCTGAAGGAAGCAGGCTTTTCCCCCCTTGCAGCAAGGCCTTGCACGCCCCGGCATCAAGCACCAGAGATCCTTGCGGACGCAGGGTATAGGCAATCCAGTGCTTGCGGCTCGCCAGTTTTTCCGCTTGGGGCAGAAAAAAGGTGCCGACCAACTCCCCGGCAAAAAGCCGGGAGATGGTGTCAGGCTCCCGGCCCGGGCCGATAAAGCAACAGCCTCCTCGCGCCGCCACCATCTTGGCGGCCTTGACCTTGCTCCCCATGCCACCCGTGCCCACGCCGCTTTGCACCTTGCCGACCATCCCCTGCACCGTGCCATCGATTTTGGCCACGGTATAGACAGGCCTTGCCTCGGGATTGGTGAGCGGATTGGCGGAGAACAGGCCCGACACATCGGTCAGACAGACAAAGATATCCGCCTCGGTGAGGTTGGTGACCATGGCGCCCAAGGCATCATTGTCGCCAAAGCGCAGCTCTTCCACGGAGACGGTATCATTTTCGTTGATGATAGGGACCAAGCCCCAATCCAGCAAGGTAAAGAGGGTGTTGCGGACATTGAGATAACGGTCCCGATGGGACAGGGCGTCGTGGGTAAGGAGAACCTGAGCCACCTTCTGGCCCAGCAGTTCGAAGATCTTCTCGTAGGAGCGCATCAGGCTGCTCTGGCCGATGGCGGCGGCAGCCTGTTTTTCTCGCAGGGTCAGGGGCCTGTCGCCAAGTCCCATTTTACGGCGTCCGGCCGCAACCGCACCGGAACTGACCAGAATCACCTGACGACCACTCTGCCGGAGCGCGCAAATCTCCTTGGCAAGGTTGTCCAAGACGGGAAGATTCAACCCTTCCCCGGTGGTGAGCACGGCACTGCCCACCTTGATCACCACCCTTCTGGCCCGGTCCAGAAACCGGCGTCGCAACGCCAGGTCTTCGTCATGCTCCATCGCTGTGGTCATCACGCCTCTCTTTCTATCAGCATCTCTCCCAACACTTCCTGCAGCTGCGCGATTCCTTGCCCGGTAAGCGCCGAAATGGCAAGCGGCCTGACCCCCTCCGCTTTGAAAAACTGCTCCTGCAAGTCGACAAGGCGTTGCTCGTCCGCCAGCAGATCAATCTTGTTAAGCACCACCAAACGATGCCGATCCATCAACTCTTCGTTATAGACCCGCAACTCGTTTTCCAAGGTGCGGTATTCCTGCAAAGGCTGCTCATCGTCAGATGAGGCATCAATAACATGGAGAAGAATTTGGGTGCGTTCGACGTGGCGAAGAAATTTGTGGCCAAGCCCCGCCCCGGTATGCGCTCCCTCGATCAGCCCGGGAATGTCCGCAATAATACAGGAGCTTGAATCGGGTAAATGCATGACGCCAAGCTGCGGCTCAAGGGTGGTAAAGGGATAGGGGGCAACCTTGGGGTTAGCGGCGGACAATCTGGAAAGCAGCGTCGATTTCCCGGCGTTGGGCAGGCCGACCAAGCCGATATCCGCCAGCAACTTCAGCTCGATGCGCAACCAGCGCTCCTCGCCGTCTTTGCCTTTGGTGGCAATGCGAGGGGCCCGGTTCTGGGCCGAGGCAAAATGGACATTGCCCTTACCGCCCTCGCCACCACGGGCGGCGAGAAAGCTCTCGCCTTCGTGGAGAAGTTCAGCCAGAACCTCACCGGTTTCAGCGTCCTTGAGGATTGAGCCCAGAGGAACCTGCAAGGTAAAGCTCTCTCCCTTGCGGCCATACATCCTCTTGCCCCGACCGGGGGTGCCATTCTGTGCAAGAAAGTGGGATTTGAAGCGAAAATCAAGAAGAGAGGAGAGCTTGCGGGAGGCTTGGATTATAACCGAGCCTCCATCGCCGCCATCACCCCCGTCGGGGCCGCCCTTTGGGACAAACTTTTCCCGTCGGAAACTCAAACACCCATTGCCGCCGTCTCCGGCCTTGACAAAGAACTTTGCTTCATCGATAAACGCCATCGTCGCCGCCAGTAAAGGATTGCTGCCGGAGATTGCTACGGCAAGGTACAGTGCAAACGCAGCAGCGGGCACACACTATTGAGAAGCTAAAACCACAGCTTCGATACTACCGCTGTCGGCACTGCTTCGTTACGGCTTCTTACGCCGCTAACTCTACCTTGGCTTCAACCGGGTAGATGCTGACCCTTTTTCTGTTGCGGCCAAAATCTTCGTATTTCACAACGCCGTCAATCTTGGCAAACAGGGTATAATCACGACCCAAACCAACATTCTTTCCGGGGTGGATCACGGTACCGACCTGGCGCACCAAGATATTGCCGGCCCGAACAATCTGTCCGCCGAATCTCTTCACCCCTCGCCGCTGCGAGTTACTGTCACGACCGTTTTTTGAGCTACCGCCCGCTTTCTTATGTGCCACAATAACACCTCGTGTGTTCGTAAACGTTCAGGAGCACCGCACCTGCTTTGTCATCGGCTGCTTGCATAGGCTGGCTAAGCTTACAAACCTCTTTCCCGCATTTGCGACACTGCTGAACGTTTACATTTTACGTATTTCATTTCTGATGGCGCCATCCACACGCATCAGTTGTTTTTCCGACTGCCCACTACGTTTCCAGCCCTATTAAGCGGAAATCTCCTTGATCTCAAGGGAGGTAAAGGGCTGGCGATGACCAGTTTTTACGCGATAAGCCTTACGGCGTCTCTTCTTGAAGATCAGAACCTTTTTGGCCTTGTCCTGCTCAATGATGCAGGCCATGACTTTGGCCCCAGTGAGAACGGGCTGGCCGATCTTGACTTCTTCCCCATCGGCAATGAGAAGAACATCGGACAATTCAATGGTATCACCAATATTGCCGGCAAGTTTCTCAACCCGGACACGTTCGCCAGGTGAAACCTGATACTGTTTACCGCCGGTACGAATGATTGCGTACATAATTCCTCCAACAACTGATCTCTTCAACAGACAAACGGCTGATGCCAGCCGACTCGATAAACAAGACTTCTTTTTTGACCCGCACCGTCATGACCTTGATTGAGGCCGAAAACCACCGGACAAAACCGACGTGGCAACACAATCTCGCCTGGTGCGTGAAACCGATCTTAATACCATACAGGGCTAAGTTGTCAAGCAGGAATATTCCCATATTCCTGCAAAACCCCTCCCAGGGTCACTCTTTTACAATTCCGGAGCAGAGCGTTTAATCCCTGCCCCAGAGGATCTCGTACTTTTCCAGATGAACCTCCCGAACCGGCTCAATAATGATCTGCTTGCCCGTGGAGCCCTGGAGATAGTCAATGGTCGCTGCCTCCTCCTTGAGCATCATGGCCGCCACCCTGGGGTGCACCTTCAAGACTACATTATCGGCCGCAGCCTTTCTGGCCTCGCGCTCCACCTTGCGGAAGATCTCATAACAGATGGTCCGACCCGACTTCAACATGCCATCGCCGTGGCAATAAAGGCAAGGCTCACACATCATGTGCCGCAGATCCTCCCGGTTGCGCTTGCGTGTCATCTGCACCAGACCGAACTCGGAAACCCTGAGGATGTTGATCCGGCTTTTGTCCTTCTTGGCCGCCTCCTTGAAGGCGGAAAAGACCTCGTCCCGGTGGAGCTCCTCTTCCATGTCGATGAAGTCAACAATGATAATGCCGCCGATGTTGCGCAACCTGAGCTGGTAAGCGATTTCCTTCACCGCCTCCATATTGGTCTTGAAGATGGTTTCCTCCAGACCGCTTTTCCCCACATAACGACCGGTATTCACGTCGATAACCGTCAGGGCCTCGGTGGTCTCGATGATGATATAGCCGCCGCACCGGAGCCAGATTTTTTTATCGAGAGCCCGGTTGACATCCATCTCGACACCATGGGCGTCAAACAGGGGAATCGGACTTTCCGCAAGCTGCACTCTCCCCTGCAGGCGAGGGGCAAAGGTTTCCACGAAATGCTGTACCCGGTTGAAGGTTTTCAGGTCATCGACGACAACCCGTTCCACCTCCGGAGAAAAGATATCGCGCACCACCCGCAGGGTGATATCAAGATCCTCATACACCAGACTCGGGATGGCGGCCTTGGTTGCAATATCCTGAATTTCCCCCCAGGTATGGAGCAGAAACTCCATATCCGCTTCCAGATCCTCGTTGGTGGCATTTTCCGCCACGGTCCGCACGATAAAGCCGGTGCCGGCCGGTCGCAAAGTTTCAATGTCCTGACGGAGCTGTTACGGACGATTTCGTCTTCGAT
>DUZW01000025.1 GCA_013349295.1 Deltaproteobacteria bacterium | reverse complement strand
TTCAGGGTCAGGGCCTGCCGGTAACTGGCGATGGCTTTGTCCAATTTTCCTTGCTCCTTGAATACATTGCCAAGGTCGCCATAGGCTTCGGCATAATCGGGTTTTATGTCAAGTGCCAGCAGATAGTTATCCGCAGCCTCACTCAATTTGCCGCTTTCTTTCAGCATATTTGCGTGCTTGCTGTACGCCTCCGCACTGTTCGATACCAAAGCAAGTGTCATCCGTGCTGTCCTCCGAAATAAAGTTACAAACCATCTTTACGGTATTTGTGAAGCGAAAGCTCCGCTTCAGCTTTGTGCACCCAATAAAAAAGTTAAAGAGAACCTTATTGGGGACATACCCTCCCGGCTAACACTGATGACCGGTTTTTTCCGGAGTCCATCAGGTTTTTAATTGCAAATGCAATAAATAGACCAGCCAGATCATTCCGAGTAGACGCAAGAGGGAAATAACAACCAACACCTTGTAATTAAAAGAGATTTCCCAAGGAAAAAGATGCTTGTGACGACTTGCATACGACCCGGCGAAAGAGGAATTTTTTGCCGAGCCGGCGGGAAAAGAAGCGACAGGCGGAGAGATCCGTCCTGGATCAAAAAATTTTCCCAGTGATGCAACCCGGCAAACATCGTCTTCCATTGCCACAAAATCACTTGGGTATCTGCGCAATTCCTGATACATTCCGGCAATGATTATTATATCTGCAACTGTGAACACGGAGAGACAATGAAACGTTTTAAATATAGAATGAATGACGGCAAGGAACTCTGGGTGTGCGATAACTGCAAGAAGTCCCGCGCGGAGCTCATCTTGCTGAAATCCTGGAAACTTATTGACAAGAGAGAGGACGGCTCAGATTGTGAATTCTGTTCGCAGCCAACCTATGCAGCACTCCAGGCAACCGATCTTTGCACGCCTCACTCCTCGGGCCTTGAGGAAAGCATCTGATCCGGTCTTTCCCTTTCCCGAGGTGAGACTCGTTGCGCGAACCGGCTTTTTTTCTTCCCCGGTTTTTCATTTCCTTCCGGAAAGCTCCATGGAACCCGCAAATAAAATCGTTCGCCCTGGCTTAAACGGAAACCTTATCAGTGAAACCGGCGAAAAGTTAACTCCCCCGGACGGGTGGGCCTTTCTTCCCGCCGGCGATGCCGGTATTACCAAAAAAGTAACCGCCGGGGGCATTTTCTGGCGCCTGCGTGTGCAAATGGGCCGGCGCATCATCTCCAAAGGACTCTGGGCTCCGGAAACAACGATAGCCCTGGCCACGCAGGAGGTCGAAGCGCTTCGTTCAACCGAGGCATACAGGAAAAAATTAAACAGCGACCGTCAGCGCAGGATCTTGAAGCAATCCGAGTACGAAAAGACGTTTTGCCTTGAGGTTCGTTCCTTCCTGGCCTTTTCCCAAAGACACCAGGATTTAGAAAAAGAGATGGCTGCGGCAATTACCGCACATGCCGTCCCGGTAGGCAGCGGCACGGTGGCCCGGACAACCATGATCCCTGTTGAAGAGCGGGCGGCTAAAGCAGTGATCGCCTGGATGCGGCATCAAACCACCGCATATGAGTCCATGAGGATCCCCAGGATAAAAGGCAAGAGACGGGAAATCAGAAGGATGCTGGCACAGCGATCCATGGAACTGCTCAAGTCTTATCGAGAGGATCTGCCCCCCTCTCCCGGCTGCCCACTCAAGAAAGCATTGAAAAAGGCCGAACACCCGGATAGCGCCTGATTTTCTGCAAAGATCTCCAGACATAATTTCATCCGCAAACGAGCGGAAACAGGCAATCCGAACATGCCGCATGTCTCGCCGGATTGTGCTGCATCCTGTTCTCCCCTGCAAATTTGACCCAAAACCGGGTTCCCTTGCTATAAGCCTACGGCGGCGCCGATCGCGAGCCTCTACAAGCAGCTTAAAATCAGCAAATATCCCCCCAAGATTTCCTTACGCCCAAAGCGCCACTCTTTCAAACGTGGCGCCTCTGCTTTTTCATCAGAGGTCAAGATCCCATGCTCGTGCCCCCAATAAAGTTTTCCTTCAAAAAAAAGATAGAGTGTTGTCCCCCGGAGTAATTTCAGATAACCTATAATATATTGACGAGGAACAACCCCTCCTGGATGCAGATTATGGTATCGTAATTATGCCTCTAGGGGGCCTTCGGTTTTTTAAAAATAGCACAGCTACACACGAGACACTGCTGGATGTGGCTGCCACTAATATCGTGCTCGGGAAGGCAGGAATTTTTTGCGAATCGACTCTCAAGATAATCCAAGGGAAGTACAGATGCCCACAGACAATGTCGGCGCCGGGTTTTCGGCTTTGTCCTCGGCAAAGGTTGGAAACCAGGTGATCCTCGTGGTGGACGATGACTTCGTCAACCGGATGCTTCTGCGAAAAATTCTGGAAAATTCCGGGTATGCAGTTCTGGAGGCTTTCAACGGCAAGGAGGCGCTGGCGCGGGTCAAAGCCGACAAACCGGATCTTGTCCTGCTGGACATCATGATGCCCGAGATGGACGGTTACGAGGTATGTGAGTACCTGAAAGCAGATTCGGACACGGAAAGCATCCCGGTTATTTTCATCACCGCCTTGAGCGATTCCGCCGATCTGGTCAAGGGATTCAATGTCGGGGCCGAGGATTACGTTTCCAAACCTATCAATGTCGAAGAAGTGAGAGCCCGGGTCAAGACCCACCTGAAACTGAAAACAGCCACGGAGGCGATCAAACGCTACAACGAAGAACTCGAACAGGTGGTTGCCGAAAGCAGCAAGGAGTTGATCAGGGCCGAGCGGCAGGCCGCCGTTGGCCAGCTGATCCAAGGGATTGTCCATAATTTAAAAGGACCGCTCACCACCATGAAGGGCGGGCTGGATATCGGCCGGAAAATCTTGTCCGCCTTGACCCATGCCGCAGAGGAAGAAACCGCCCCCAGCCAGGGGCAGCTCGGCAAATGGGGGCGTGACGCGAGCAAGGCCCTGGAGTTGACCGCCACTGCGGCGGAACGTTTGCAGGAGATGATCAACTCCTTGATGGAAAAAGGAACCGCCGATCATATCCATACGCTGGTCCGGTGCGATCTCAACGAGATTATCCTGAACGAGCTGGAATTTCTTTCCGCCGATCTGTATTTCAAGCATAATATCAAAAAAGATGTCGATCTTTGCCCGGAAAAGCCTGTTATCCTGGCCAACCCTTCCGAGATTGCCCAGGTTCTCAGCAACCTGCTGGGAAACGCCAAGGATGCCCTGACGGGTTCTCCTTCTCCGACAATTTCCATTAACACCCGGATCAGCGGTTCTGATATTCTGTTACGTGTGACGGATAATGGCCCCGGCATCGCCCCCCAAAATCTGGAAAAAATTTTTGAACCTTTTTACACCACCAAAGCCAGACCGGAGAAAGGTGCGAAAAATTCCGCCGGGTTGACCGGAACCGGGCTGGGGCTGTACATGTGCCAGCGTTCCGTCAAGGCAATGGGGGGCGAGATACGAGCCGAAAGTCCACCTACCGGAGGCGCCGCCTTTCAGGTAAGAATTCCTCTGGCCAAACAGGAAACCTAGAAACTCCCATGCATGCAGAAATTGGACAAAAACCACAAAATACAGCTATGCAACAGTGCCACGGATACCTGTGTCAATTATCGGTAAAAGTGACCGACCAAGCGGTGTGTAAATGTGCTATTGCAATGAGCAGTCCGTTAAAAAAACAGATGCGAGTTGCGCTTCAACAAGAGAAAACGAGGGCTGTACGCCATGAGTAACGAATATAAGATTTTATTGGTGGATGACGACCAGCAGATCCTGAGCATGCTCGAACTTGCCTTCAGCGGCTCCCCTTACGAAATACGGAGTATTACCGATCCGGTCAAAGCGTATAAGCTTATTGAAGATGAGCATTTCGATATCGTGATCACCGATATCCAGATGCCGCAGATGGACGGCTTAAGCCTGCTTAAAAAAATAAAAAGCTTTAACGGGATGATCCAGGTCATTGTCATGACCGGTCACATAACCATCAATAACACCCTGGATGCCTTTCGATACGGCGCGGTTGACATCTTCTTCAAGCCTTTTGACAATGTCCAGGAACTTGTCACTGCGACCGATGCCATCGCCGCCCGCCTGGATCGGGTAAACATCATCCTGAACAGCTTGGTAGGGAAGGAAGGTCACAATGCGTAGCGAAATGGACATCAGGGCACTGCAAGGATTTCTGGATGAATCCAATGATTCATTGCTGGGGATTGAGTCCTCTTTTATCGAACTTGAAAACGATCCGGCAAACCTTGAGATCATCAACAAGATCTTCCGCCCTGTTCACAGCCTGAAGGGGAATTCCGGTTTTTTCGGCCTCACCAATATCAATAAATTCGCCCACCGGCTGGAGAACCTGCTCGATACCATCAGAAAGGGCGACCTGCTTGTTACCAGAAAGATAATCGACGTCCTGCTGCATGGGACTGATTATCTCCAAAAAATGCTCGACCGAGCGGCTGACGACCCAAATGATATTGCCTTGCGGCCGGATGAGGAAGAGTTTCTCGCAAAGGTGGAAGAGTGCCGACCGGAAGAAAAGGTCGGCAATGTCCAAAGCCTGCTCAATCTGCAGCAACTGCTTGATGAGGCCATGGACCTGGGGCTCAAAATTCAAGGCAACGCCCTGCTCGCCAACCTCTTCGCGCAAATGGAAAAAGCCAACCATGAACTGACTCAATTCATCAAGGAAAGCAAATCAGCGGAAAGCAAAGCCGTTTTTGCTCCGGGCGCGACGTACCTTTTGGCGGGAGAGGATTTTACCGACCGGCTCAAGCCTTTGGCCCAGGTCCTGGAAAGCCTGAAAAACAAAAAAGCGATCCAGGGAGATCTTATCAAGGAGTTCGAAAAGGCGCTCCAGGAAATCAGCACCAACTCCCAAGGCCGGGCAGATGATTTTCTCGAACATCTCGATAACATTATGGGCATGGCCAATTTCATCGACGATGAGCTGATGGCGTCCAGTGATGAGTTTTACCAGAGCATCAGCGACTCGATGCAATCCATGCTCGCGCACTTTGAGGTGCGGATTGCCGCCGCCGACGGCCAAGGTGAACGGCTCGGTGAAATCCTGGTCGAGCAGGCCTTGATTTCCTCACAGGATCTTGCCTCTGCCTTGGATAAACAAAAGAAGGTCGGCGAAATTCTTCTCGAAGAGGGCAAGATCGCTGCCAAGGATCTGGAAAACGCCTTGGAAATTCAGAACCAGCGAGCCATTAAGGGCCAGGGGCAAGCGGGTCGCAAGGAACAGGAAGCCGGGAAAACCATTCGGATCGATCAATATCAGCTGGATAATTTCGCCAATTATGTCGGCGAACTTTTTATCGCGCTTGACTCATTCAATTACCTCAGGAAACAAATGTTTGTCGCCGGAGTAGCGGATGGGATCATCTCGAAATTCACCAGCACCACCCAATCACTTGACGAACTGGTGGAACAACTCCAGGAAAGCGTCATGGGCATCCGCAAGGTGCCGATCAAAAACCTGCTCCAGCGCCTCCCCCGGGTGATTCGCGAACTCTCCGGTTCCCTCGGCAAGGATATTGATTTCAAGATGCAAGGGGAAGATACGGTGATCGACAAGGATCTTTTGGAAAAGATCGAAAACCCCTTGGTTCATCTATTAAGAAATTCCGTGGATCATGGCATAGAGCTGCCGGAAATTCGCAAAGCCAATGGGAAATCGGAAAAAGGCATCCTGGAAATCAAGGCCTCGGTGGATGAAAATTATGTCTATCTTGTCATCAACGATGACGGCGCCGGGATTGACCCCCAAAAGATGAAAAACGTCGCGGTGAAAAAGGGATTTATGAGCGAGGCCGAGGTCGCCGAGCTGTCAGACAAGGAGCTGATCAACCTTGTTTTCAAGCCGGGTTTCAGCTCGGCGGAAAAAGTCAGCGATGTCTCAGGGCGCGGAGTCGGCATGGATGTGGTTTTGTCCGGCCTGAAAGAGTGCGGCGGTACGATCCAGGTCGACTCCACCGTGAACCGGGGCACCAACATCAAGATCACCATTCCTCTTACCAAAACCCTGGTGGCCAAAGACGCCATGATTGTCGAGGCGGCCGGCCGGGTCTACGCCATCCCCTCCGATAGCATTACCGCCTCGATCAAGGCCGAGAAGGGCGGCTGGACACAGCTGTATACCGAGGAAAACTGCTTAAACTACGACGGCTCCGTAATGCAGGTTCTGGATATCGGCACCTTTTTCTATCCGAACCTGGTCGCGGCAGAGGTGCCCGAGGAGCAAAAACAGGTGATCATCGTTTGCCGGGAGCAGAAGCTTGCCCTGCTGGTGGATCAGGTGGTCAACCATCAAAAGATCGTTGTAAAGGATTTCAACGGCGGATATGAGAAATTGAACAATATTAAGGGGGTAAGCGGGTACACGATCCTGGGCAACGAAGAAGTTGTTCTGATTCTTGATATCCAGAAAATAACCGCCGCCATGGCCTGATCAAGGCTGTCCGTTGCCGTGCGAAGTTGACCCCGCACAGCATGGATCAGGAGAGGACATGCAAAATGCGGCGGAACCAATTGTTCGCGCTTTCGCTGGACTCTACCTCCTGCGTTGCCCCATCGTCATCTCCCAATGCCTGGGATAACCCGGAAGAGGGACTCCGTTCCACCGCCTCCTTCGCCTTTGCCGCAGCCCCGCCTTCATCCTCATTTTCATTCTTCGCCCGCACCGCCAGCCCGACTTTAAGCTTGCCATACTCCAGAAGAAGTTTATCGGTTTTCTTCCGCTCGATAGTTAACAGCTCTCTTAATTCCGCCACCAGCCTGTCATTGGACGGGGCACCATTTCGGGAAATTTCCGCCAATCGCCAATCGATTTGTTGCTGCAAACTTGCAACCTTTTCTTCCAAGGCCAGGAGGCGCGAAGAGTTGTTGTCGTCGCTTTGCTCCTGCCCGGCAAGGGGCTGCTCGCCCGCCGGCTGCTCATGCACCGCGAGGCCAAGCCCTCCCTTATCCAGAATTACTTGGGAAATAACATCTGTGTTGATGCGCTTGAGGGACTCTCCGTAACCGTAGACCAAAGCGGTATCGCATAACAAATTGATAATCCGGGGAATCCCCCCTGAAGCTTGATAAATAGGGGCAAAGGTGTCTTCCTCGAATATCTCCGGGGAGCCATTCGCCTTTTCCAGACGAAAAGTTACATATTCTTTTATTTCATCAGGCTCCAATGCCCCAAGATGATACGAGACGGCGATGCGCTGGGAAAGTTGTATGAGCGCAGCCGAATGCAACTTCCGTTTCAACTCGGGCTGGCCAACCAACATGATCTGCAACAACATCTGATCATCGGTTTGCAGGTTCGACAACATCCTGATCTCTTCCAGCGCCTGAGTAGAAAGATTTTGCGCTTCATCGATAATCAGGAGAACCCTTTTCCCCTGGGAATATTTTTTGATCAGATACTGAAAAATGGCATCAAGTGATTTCGCCTTATTATCATACGTTGATTCAAGCTCGAATTCATGCAAGACAAGATCGATTAACTCACCGGAATTCACGTTCGTATTGAAAATTACGCCGACCTCGATATTGTCTTCAATCCTGTTCAGGATATGCCGGATAATTGTCGTTTTCCCTGCGCCGATATCGCCGGTGAGCAGGATAAACCCCGACCCTTCCGAAAGACCGTACTCAAGGTAGGTCAAGGCATTCTGGTGCTTTTTACTCAGGTATAAAAAATTGGGGTTGGGGACAAGATGAAAAGGCTTTTCCTTGAACCCATAAAATTTCTCATACATTGTCTATAGCCCTCCCAATTCGAAGAAATAAACCCCGAAAAACCACCGCGACCCCAGAGGCGCAATGTTGTCCCTGTGTATTCCATTTCTAAATCAAAACGACATGATCGGCAGGAGTCTTGGCTGCACTATTGAAACAGAAATGGAATTACCTGTTTGTCATTATCAGGCTTGGCGATTCAAGACGAATCCCAACAACTTCTCGGTCGGAATCAACTCCAAGGCCGCATCAATCTCCTTGGGAGTATTTCGGCCAACCTGGGTTACCATCAAAATCCCATCCACCAGAGGGGCAAAGGTAATTGCATCCGCCCCTTCCAAAAGGCTGGGAAGATCAAAAATCACATAGCGGTCGGCATATCGCTCTTTCATTTCGGCGACCAGGCTCTTCATTTGCGGAGAACCCAACAATTCAGTGGTGTCCCGGATGGTTTGCCCTCCGGAGATGAGCGTCATCTTTTCCACCCCAGGCCAACTGATGATTTCATTTAACGAGCAGTCATTGAGCAAATAATCACCCAACCCCCTGTCGGATTGATATCCAAACCGCGTATGCACATCCTGTTTTTTCAAATCGCAGTCTACCAGCAACACCGTCTGATTAAACTCCTTGGCCAGGGTAATTGCCAGATTGATGGCGGTGAGCGTTTTACCCTCCCCCGGTTGGGCGCTTGTCACCATCAAGGTGTTCCACCCCTTCTCTTTGGTGCGTTGCATTATCTGCGCCCGGAGCACCTTGTAATTATCGATCTCGGCGGCGCCGGGGGAGATGCAGACGCACTTGTTTTCCACCAGCACGCCTTGATTGAATCGAACCTGGGAAGATTCCGTATAGGCTGGGGCATGCCAGGATCTGTCAGCTTCAACCTTTTGCTTTTTTGCCGAAGCCACGTCCCCGGAGGGGCTTGACCCTTCGCTCAATATATCTTCCTGACGCTCTTTCTGAGCCTTATCAAGTGCTTTTCGTAAATTCATCGCAACCGCTCCTTCCCTTTTAAAATACATTCAAAAATGAGCACATTCACTCTTCCACGCATCAGCCCACAAATTTCAAGGCCAGAAGAGCCACAAGCGCCAAACCGAGATTCGCCAGGAGAGCAATATTGTGCAATTTATTCGTTTTCTTGACCTGTACTCTTTCTTGCTCGTTAAGAATTTCCGGGATAACCCCCAACACGGGAAAAGATGTGGCCTTGGCAAGACCCTCGGCGCTCCTGATTGATTGATCACTGAACTCCATGAGAGCGGCCGTCCCAATCCCCGCACCGATTCCTAAAACAATGCCGACCAGAACGATGGCCAGGCGATTCGGTTTATCCGGCTTTTCCGGCAACAAAGCAGGCTCGACCACGGTAAAACGCTCACCTTTTTGATCTTTTTCAAGCCCTTGCGCGACTTGGGCGCCCATGTGCTTCTGCATCAACTCATTGTAATTACGCAACAGATTGTCCCGCTCATTGAGCAAGGTTTTATAGGTTTCTTCAACCCGCGGCGTTGCTTCAATCGAATTGCGATACCGGAAAGACCTCTGGTCATTCGCGGCAATCTGCTTGCTCACCGAGGCGATCTCAGACTTGGTGCTGGCCAATTGTGCCGCCAAGGTTACATAGGCCGGGTTATCAGGGGTTTCTTCCTGAGCTGCCCCTTTTCCCGCCGTAAGCTTGGCAATCTCGGCCTTTACCGCGATGACATCTGGATATTGAGGAGAAAAACGCGTTTCCAGATTGGCCAGTTGTACCCGTAACTCCTCCAAACGATTTTTCTGCATCGCCTGCTTGGGCATACTTGCCAACTGCGACTCCAAATAGCCCTCCCGTTCCCGCAATGTTCGCATTTGCTCGGAAAGCCTGTCGCTGTTGACTTCTATATTTTGCAAGCTCTGCATATTGACCTGCAACAGCTCGGGCAGCTCATTGATATGCTTCTCTTTGTAGTCGGCGATTTTCGCATCGGAGACCGCCATCGCTTCCTTTACCCGATTGACCTCCTCCTGCAGAAAACCCGAGGCCTCGCTCACGGTTTTCTCACGATCTTTCAAGTTTTCCTCAAGAAAGAGAGAAGTGAGTACCGAGGCGACCTGTTGGGTCTGGGCCGGATCCTTGCCCTGGTAGGAAAGGGTAAAGGCGATGGTTGCCGAGGAGGCCTTGCCGGTTTTAGGGTCGACGACGTCGGCCTTGATAAAATCAAGGACAATATCCTCCCGCATCTTTGCCGCGATTTCGTCAGGATTCACCTTGTCCTGCAGATCGGGATAGAGATGAAGATTCTTGATGATCTCCAGAAGGCGGGAGGTACTCATGATGCGCTGGTAAATATTCTGCAACCGTTGCTGGGCGTAGCTCGTCACCGTGGTCTGCACAAGATTGGCCGGTATCTCCTGCTCCTCGATGAGAATCGTGGCCATGGAGCGATAAATCGAGGGCAGAAAAAAAGCCAGGGCCACCGCCACCCAGAAAATGGCGGCCAGGGGGAGAAGCAAGCCCCACCTCCTCCGCAAGAGCACCGCTTTCAGGTCATTCAAGCTCATTGTATCGGCATCCATATCCTCAACTCCTCTTTCGAATTCATAAAAACATCCCCGTCCCCGAAGAGCACGCGATGCGTGTTGTCAGCCACTATTCAAACAGCGGGTACTGAAAAATAAGCCGGAGCAAAACAAGGTTGCGGCAGGCATCGGTGTCCGCCTGCCTGTTTATAAGCTGGGCATAATTGTACGAGGTTTCAACCGCAACCTGATCGGTGAGCGCGTAGAGTATTTTCGGCTGCAGCCAAAGGGAGCTCTCGTCCGTTGCCGCCGCTCCCAGTTCATCCTGCGTTGATTTGTTCAACGTATAGCCGGCGGAAAAACCGATCCGGGAGGTTTCATTCAATCTCCGCCCGATATTCGCCTGCACCGCGGTCCGCTCCACGGTGCCGTTTCTGCCGCTTGCCGCGGTAACGCCGTGCGAAAGCACAAGCTTGGCGTTATTGAGTTCCCCATTATAGGTCATGCCGGCCTGGCCTGATATCCCAGCCCCCTCGGCATGTTCTTCGTAGGGCACCACAAAAAAGACGAAAGGAATCCCGCTGGGGACCAAGTGCGTGCTGTCGAATGCCGACCGGGTAAAACGGAGACCGAGATCGGCAAATACGCTGAACCGCTCGTCCAGACTCCGTTCCGCCCCGATTGTCCCGCTATAATTGGTTACCTGCGAGCCCTGGCTGTCATACTTCGTCATCCCTAAATTAACCCGGCCGATGGTCCGAGAAATCATCTCGGAGAGATCCCTGCTGATCATCAAGGAAAGATCATGGGATTTGAAGTCGGAATAGGCCGAGCTTTCATAGTAATCACCGGCAAAAGTATATTGCAACTGCGCGCGCATCGCCTCGGACAAGGCGTAATCCCCGCCCAAGCGATAATTATAGCGATCACGGGTAACGGCGCCCAAAAGAAACCCGGTTTGATTAAATTCCCGATCCACCCGCGAATCGCGGCGATATCCCGCCGAGGTAAACAGATTTGCCTGGGAGGACACGGCATAGCGCAGGCTGCCGGAATAATCCTGGTCGGTACTGTCCAGGTTGGAGTTGTCATGATAATAGGCGCTGTCCAGCTGCATTTTCAGCCCGGCCTGCAACCGCTCCGTGTTGTTCAACAATTCCAGGGCCGGCGAGACAGTGCTGATGAAGTCTGCGTCTCGGCTATGCGCGGAAAAATAGACATTATCATTGTATTCCTGCTGCAGGGCGATGGAGGGAATCACCTTGCGCTCGTCCGCAAAGGCGGATGTCATCACGCAGGAAACGGCCAGGAGCAAAAAAAGGACAAGAAAGGTCGTCAGTTTCATGGGATATCCGACATCAGGTTGGCTCGTGTTACGTTGCATAAATAAATCCATTTCCAAAGCGAAACGACATGATCGACAGGAGCGGTGTCAGCCGCGAGTTCTTACGGTTTCGCGCATCACAGGCCGACACGCTCATGGCACAACGATTATGTCGCCCCGTTTCAGTTCAATGTTCTGCGCCAAAGCATTGTTCTCGGTTACTGCGTCATAGTCGAACGGATACACCTTGGTGCCGGCCTTTTCCGTTCTGAACACCTTGATCTCCGCCCGCTTGGCAAAGGGGTTGAGACCGCCTGCCATGGCAAGCGCCTGAAGAACATTGATATTTCCGTTGAGCACAAATCTGCCGGAATGATTTGCCCGCCCGATCACATAGACCATCAGGCTGTTCACCTGCTGCACCTCAACGGAGATTTGCGGCTCCGGGGAAAACGGGGCTATTTTCTCCTGCAGGATTTTTCTAAGCTGGGCCACGGTCATCTCCTCCACCATGATCTGGCCGATCAACGGAAAAGAAATCGTCCCATCCGGCAAAACCTGAACCGCCTTGCTCAGATCAACATTTTTCCACACGGCAATGGAAAGCACATCCCCGGGACCGATACGATACCCATTCTCGGCAGCATGAACCGCAGCCTCGCCTCCCAAGGCCGTACCCGGAACCACGGCGTCCGCGGCATGACCAGACACAGGAAACGCCATTACCGCCAACATCCACACCCCCGCCACCAGATTCCATCTTTTCCCAAGCATCGCATACTCCTTGTTATTCCGTTTTGCCATTACGCCGGCAGTTATGTCACCCTGCGCCAGAATTCTCCCTGACGGCAGTTGCCTTGACAATCTTCGCCTTTTTCGATTCGCGCTGAGCCCCGTCGAACCCGGAATCCTCCGGTTGGACATTAGCGTTCATCAGGTCTTTTTATCAGATGAGCCCTTTGAGCATCTTCTCGGCCTCATCGCGTTCGCCAAAATTTCCGGGAGTGCGCACCGCCTTTTCCAACAGACTCCGCGCCTCTTCCTTTTTTCCTTCCTTCAACAACACCGTGCCCAGGTGGTAGTTGAACACCGGATTGTTCGGATTGCCGGTCAAGGCCATGGTAAGCGCAGCCCGCGCCTGAACCGTTTTCCCCATTTTAAAGGAAAGCCAGCCAAGGGTATCCAGCACCGCCATATTCCCCGGCGCAAACACCTGCGCCTTCTTTATAAGGGCTTCCGCTTTCGTCAAATCCTGGGATGTCGGGTTCTGCCCATTTGCGATGGCATAGGCAATATTGTTCATGATAAACCAGTTTTCCGGGTATTTTTTCAAACCCCGTTCATAGACGGCAAGGGCTTGATCATGCCGTTTCGTCTGCTCATAGAGTTCTGCCAGCAGGATAAACTGCGCCGGAGATGACGCGGGGGCGGCGATGAGCTTTTCTGTTTCGCCAATCGCTTTTTCGCCATTTCCCCCAATAATCAAAAGACGCGCGAGACGGAGAGCGGTTTCCGGCTGGTCGCCATTGAGTTCCATGGCTTTCCGGTAATCCTGTTCCGCCGCGACCAGGTCTTTTTTCATCGCATGGATTCCGCCTTGCAGATTATAGGCGAATACGTCGTCGGGATGGCGCCGGATTCTCTGTTCCGTCAGGGCAAGGGCCTCTCCGATACGCCCCTGCTGGACATAGAGCTGCACACAACGCTCCAGCAACAAATTGTTTTCAAGGTGAGCGGCAAGACCGGCAGCCGCAATGGCGACTGCCTCATTCCACTGTTTTTCTGCGGCATGGAGGTTGCTGAGCTTCAAATAGCCGACAGGGTTATTCGGGGCCTTGGCGATGACCATCTTATATATCGGCATCGCTTTTGCCTGGCCGTCATTGGCCAGATAAAAATCCGCCAGATCAAGGTGGGCCGCAAGATTTTCAGGCTGCAGTTCAACCATTTTTTGCAATTGGGCCTCGGCGTCCTTGGGCTTTTTCTCCATCAGATACATTCTTGCCAGGGCGCGATGCAATTCCGGGGCATTCGGGGCAATCTGCAAGCCCTGTTTCAGGGTATCGAGGGCCAGGCTGTTCTGCCGATTACGCACCAGGGCGTCCGCCAGCCTCGGATAAAGCTGGATATCCTTTGGCCGCGCCTGCAGGACCACCCGGTATTCGGCAATGGCCAGATCAAGCTCGCCCTTAAGCACCAGAATCGTGCCCTTGAGCAGGTGTCCGTCGATATCATTGGGGCTCTTCTTCATAACCGCGGCGAGATGGGTTTCCGCCTCATCGATATTGCCCACCCGGTAATAGAGTTCCGCAAGCCCGCGCTGGGCCAAAACCGCGGCGGGATTATCCTGATCAAGGGTCGAACACTCCTGCAAAACATCAATTGCCTTGTTGACCTCGCCTTTGGCAAGGAAGGCCTCCTTCAAGAGAAAACGGAGGCGAAAACTTTTCTTGTTCTGCTGCAAGCCCGCAAGCAACAACTCCTTGCCTTTGTCTATTTGCCGACGGGACAGATAAAAGGCGGCGACTTCAGCCCAGCGCTCCTCCTTATCTTTCTCTTTTGCCACAAGCCCCTGCAAGAGAGCATCGACATCAGCCTTGCGCCCTTCATGCCAGAGAAACGAGGCCAGCCGAACGGTATGTTCCGGCTTGCCGGGCTCAAGGGCGATGATTTTCCTCAGCATCTCCTCAACTTTCCCCGGCTGCCTCTGTTCCGAGTAGAAGTTGGCAAGCGCCAGACACAACGGAACGGAGCCGGGGTTCTTTGCCGCCCCCTTTTGCAGGATGGACTCGGTGGAGGCAAGATCGTCAAGCTGCCGGTATGCCGTGGCCAGAAGCATGTACAGATCGACCTCTTTTTCATTGCGCGGCAAGAGCTTTTCCAGAAGCTCCTTTGCCTCTCCGGTCTTGCGTTCGCCAAGCAGGATGGCCCCCTGCAGCAAGAGGGCCTGCTGGTTGTCGGGCTCCTTGCTCAAGACCAACGCCGCTTTCTCGTGGGCCTTGGAAAATTCCTTACCGGCCAGGAGAAACTTGCCCAATTGGACGTTCGCGCCGGGGTGGTCTGGTTGCCTTTCCACGGTTTTCAGGAAAAACCCGTACGCCTCTTGCATCTTGCCCTGATTGAGCTGGGTTTTGCCTGCCAGGTAATAGGATTCCGGATATTCAGGATCGGCCTGAATGGCATTGCGGAATTCCAGCGACGCCTTTACATTTTTCCCTTCCGCCAACAGGGCGTTCCCCTTGGCGATAAATTTCTGCCGCTTTTCCTGCGGCGAACTGCTGCAACCGACAGCAAAGGTCATCATTACGAGCAGCAGCAGACACAACAGCTTTTTTCTCTGAGTATTCTTCATATTTCCCTCTTGCAGGCACAACCAGCCCACGAAAATTAATCAGGAGGCGCCCTTGCGCTGAAAAACAACCACTATGGTTTTCAACAAAATCCAGATATCATCCGAAAACCGCCATTGGTCCAGATACCGGCAATCCAACTCCACGACCTTGTCGAAGTCGGTGATCGCATTGCGGCCGGAAATCTGCCATAAGCCGGTGATTCCCGGCTTGGCGGAAATCCGCCGCCGATGCCAGAGATCATACTGCTCCACTTCGGCCAGGGTTGGGGGACGGGTGCCGACCAGACTCATCTCCCCTTTCAACACATTCAAAAATTGCGGGAACTCATCCAACGAGGTTTTCCGGAGCCATCTGCCGACCTTGGTAATCCGCGGATCGTCCTGGAGCTTGAACATGGCGCCCTGCATCTCATTTAAGGCCATAAGCTCCTGTTTGCGCGCCTCGGCATCCTGATACATGGTACGAAACTTCAGGATATGAAATACCCGGCCGTTGCGGCCGACCCGTTCCTGCCGAAAAAGCACCGGCCCCGGCGAGTCGAGCTTGATGGCCACACTGATTACGGGGTAGAGGATACAAAAAACAAGGGAGCCGATCAAGCCGCCGAGACAATCCAGCATCCGCTTATACATCAAACCGGTGGCATTGATGTTTTCCGCCGCCACGACGAGAAAAGGCACCCCTTGGCACCGTTCCGCGGAAATGCTGGTCTCGCCGGGCTGCCAGAGGGCAGGCAGGATGCGGGAGGGAATCCCCATCTTCTTACAAACCTGGGTATACGCTCCGATATCGACGGAACGCCCGCCATGGGCGGCGAAGATAACCTCATCCACCGGAAATTTTCGCAATATCAGGGCCAGCTCTTCAATCTTGCCAAGACACTCCGGCGCCTTTGCTTCTTCATCGTCCACGGCCAACATGCCGACAACCTCATGCCCCCAGCTCAACTGCTGGCTCAACAAATCCGAAACATATTTGCCCCGCTCCATGTTGCCCACCACCAGGATCTTCCGGGCATGAAAAGTCCTATGGGCAATGCCGTTAATGTACAGGCGGGCGATCAACCTCTCGACACAGAGAAAAACAAAAGAGAATATGGCAAAGAGCCCAACAAACTCCCGCGAGATTTCGTGCTGCTTCAGCAGATAAATACCGGTGACCAGACAGAGAAAGCTTATAACCACCGCCTTAGCCACCGCAAAAATCAACGAGCCGTTGGATGCGGGTTTCGTCTCGCTATACAGATGCAACCGGCCCATCACATAATTATTAACAAACATGACCAGCAGGATGGCGCCCGTAAAAATTGCCTCATCCATGCTCCAGGTGGAGTCGGAGAGATACAATTTGCCGTAGAAAGCCGCGTATCCGGCAAAAATAATGCACAACGCATCCAAGAGCATGAGAATATTGTTCAAGATATAGACTTGCTGCCTGATCATGTTTTCCCCCTGCGCATCATCAGTATTGTCCGCCTACAGTCCGGCATGGCATGCAAGAAATAACCTTTTTATTTGGAGGCATTGCCCACCTCGTCCCCCGGCACATAGGCAGGCAACTCCTGCCACAGCAGCGAGAGAAACTGCGCCAGCTCCCGATAGGCCGCATCCAAGGGCTGGTCAGGGGCAACTACCATTTCGGCCCGCACCAAGGCGCCATCCGTCCGCCTTTTGGTAAAGGAATCCAAAACCAGATAAAACTTGTTGCGCCAGGGAGAGGTGACCACCCTCCCCCGGCCCAGGAAAAAGAACCCGCTGAGCATCCTCTCCTGCCCTTTTTTGAGCTCCAACGTCGTTACCGGGAGATCTTGCCCGGCAGCAGCGGGAAAGGATCGCTCCTTGGTCTGCAACACCGCCCAGCCGCTGCCGAGCAGACAGGATTGCGGGGCATGCGCCGTATGCCGGGTGCCCTGGTAGGTATAATAGGGGATGAGCAGGTGGATGACATTACCGGAATCCTGCTTCACAAAGCTGGCGCTCACATAATCATCCGACCACAGCGCATCGAGAATTTCCCGGGAAAGGAAATGCCGAGTCCCTTGCCAGGGGCCAAGCTGCATGGGAAAGGAATCAAAGCTGCTCCGGGGAGGAGAAACATGCTGCGTGGCCTGCAAACGCGGCAAGGCCCAGCCGCCGGCAAGAAAAAGAGCGCAGATGACAAGGCTCACCACCAGGGCGCGCAGAGGATTTACCTGCTGCGACTCTGCCGGGGGCAAGGAGATCGGCGGCGCAGGAGATCCCCCGCGCAACAGCAGAGCCAACCAGATCAGCAGAGCACCGGAGGCAAGGAACATGACCAGACCGATGGAGTCATGGAAGCTACCCTCGGTGAATCGTGCCAGATCATTCACGGTCAGCAGCCCGGTAATCCAAATCCGCAGGGCGTTGACCACGATGGTCAAGGGAATCGCCAAAGCCACAATCACAGCTTGCCGCCAGCGGCTGGCGAGAAAAAAATTGCCGATGAGCAGAGACATGAGCAGCATGGGCACCACATAGCGCAGGCCGCTGCACGCATCCACCACCTGGAGTTGGCTCACCCCAAGATCAAGGATATTGCCGTCCATGAGCACGCTGACCCCGGAGACCCGGAGCATGCCAGCGGCCAGGTAACTGGCCAGCAGCTTGAGCTGAAAGGTGAGTGTACGGTTCAAAAATGCAGGAAGAGGCACGATAAAGAGCAAAATCAAGAGCGGAAAGAGCAGAACCTTGAGACGCTTGCCGTACAGGGCCGCCGTAATCCCGACAAAGCAGCCCCAGATCCCGAGAAAAACCAGGGTTTCCATGGAGCCTGCTTCACCGACCAGAAGCAGGAGCGTGGCGAGCAGGGTTACGGCAACCCCGGCAAGGCTCCAGGAAAATTGGCCGAAACGGAAGGAATCCCGCTTTTCCCAGCACAGGAAGAGGAAAAGCGGGATCACCAGATAGCCATAGCTGTTATCGCCGGAGTCCCAGGTAATCATTAGCCTCTGGAACACGGACCAATAGCCGAGGACAAGGCCACCGAGGAGCAGCAGTGGAGCAATAAATGTATCCGTACCCCATTGTTTTACTTGCGAGACTATCATTCTCATCACACACTCGAACCGATCTTCTTTTCTTTTTTACCAGATGAGCATCTGAGTAACTTGTAAACCGCTCTCTTCTGGCTGTGCTGTCTTCTTTTCCCACACAGTGGTTCTCTATAACTCCCCACTCAACACTTCTCTCCGGATAAGCCAATAATACGACACGCCGAACCCCATCATAATGAAGGTAACAAGAGGCATGACCCCATGCATAAAACCATTTGTAAGACTATTGCACAGGATGACGAAGACCGCGACTAGGTTTAAGGCCAAAATTTTGTGATGCTTAGCGGCATTGGCCAACCGTGAGAAATAAAGCATCACGAAGAAAAATGAGGCCATATATCCAGCGATTCCGCCATATTCTAGCCATTCGACATGAAAATTATGCCTAGTGATCATCCCATATTTCTGCCCACCCTTCACGATGACTCCTTTGTACAATCCCGTACCGACAATTGGATGCTTAATAAAATTATTTAGCCCCTCCCTGTAGGATAGAGCACGACCAACCAATGCTCTCTTCCAAAGTTTAGGATCGGTCATACGATCTATCATTCGCTCCTTTGCGGCATATTCTTGCCGTTCCTCAACCAAGTTCAAAGTGTCAAATTCTTCCGGAGTGTAAACTGAATACGAAAGAGTTAACGTTGCGAAAAGAGAAAAAAGCAACATTAAAAAAATGAGCAGACGAGCAAACCCTCTTCTGATTAGAAAATAAATAATCGGGCTCAAAAATAACAAAAAAAGATAGACCCTAGTAAAAGTAAGAATAAAGGCGACACTGGAAAGTAAAAAAATAGTTAACTTTATTTTTTTCGCAGTGGCGAGATGCTTAGCAAACAACACGGGGATAAGAAAAAAAGTCGCTGCACCGACTGGGGGGACCGACAGTACCTCCAGTCGCTGTTTATTGACAAAAAATTGGCTAATTCCAGCAACAGAAAAAAGGATTATTCCCAAACAAAAAAACCGGAAACATAACCAGAACCTTTCCTCCGTGGTGACATATATCCTCAAGACATAAAAGGAAACAACGGGAATGAATATCGCATGGAACGCGAGAAAACCACTGCCAATCACATCCGTGGAGTTCAAAGTTGTGCCCAGATAGAGCACACATAACAGCAAGATGGCGATATCCTGAGGGATGAAGCGGAGGCGGCTTGTTCCGGTTATGATCCGCCAGCCACAAAATCCGCCTAAAGCGACCATGCCTATCGTATAAATATTGAACGTCACCGATCCAATTTCAAATTTCAATAATCCTTCGGCAAAGGGCAGGGAGGCAAGCACAAGATAGAAAATACTTTCTGGATTATAAACTGCAGCCATTCCCAAAAGTACAACAGCAACAGGCAACAGATAAGTTACCATTCCTCTTGTTGTGTCAATCCCGGCTATCCTCAACAAAACGGCAACTCCGGCAAGTACCAGCACAATACAACTATAGAGCAAAATCGTTTTTTTCATGGGCGGTTCTTTTCTCGACAACTGTTCATTACATCCGCGTACACTGCCGCGACTCCTTCCGCCATGCGGAAGTCCGAGTAGCGCTCTCTGTGTCGCATCGTACAATTCCTGCTCATGACCGCCCAATCATGGCGACCAGACAGAAAAACAGCAAGTGCTTCGGCAAGTTCCCGCTCATTGCCAGGAGGACACAGCACCCCCTCCCTCCCATGCCGGACTGCTTCCGGAACGCCGTCAATATTGGAAGCCACAACCGGCACCCCGTTCGCCATGGCTTCCAATACGACCATGGGCAAGCCTTCACCGAAAAGACTCGGCAGAACGAAAAGATCCATACGAGCAAGTTCGGCATAAACATCACTGGAAACCCCAACCCAATCAATAGCATCTAAAACACCCTCAGAGGCAGCCAGCTCTTTCACCTTTGCCTCGTATTGCGGAGTTTCAAACCCCCCAACCATACGCAGAACAAAAGCAGGGGCCTTGTTTACCTTCCGCAATCTGCCAGCGGCCTTAATTAACACCTCAAGACCTTTGCGAGGACGGAAAAAACCAATACATCCAAGCACCCAAGGACTCCCATCCTTACCGGGCGCACGATGTTCATAGCCCCCCCCGGCCGGCACCCCGTTTGGCACAAGACGAACTCTGCTCCCATCATACCCAAGACCATGAAGATAGGAGCTGATACTACCAGAAACCGCAACGAGAAAAGGGACACCGATAAGCGTAGCCTTTTCAGCAAACGCATTGATTGCGTTACGCACCTTATTTTCCGTGTCCTGAATCGTTGGGCTATGCACATGATGCACCATGGGCACCCCTGCAAGGAAAGATGCCAGACGCCCCACCATAGCGGAACGCGGCGTATGGGTATGGACCAGACGATACTTTTCCTGCCGGATAAGTTGAGCCAATTTCACTGCGACCAAGAGATCATACCGTGAACGCATAGGGATATCGTACAAAGGCGTATCCCGAGCAATCCTATTGCCGGGGAAGTCCCGTGCTTTCATGCAGGCAAAACCAACTTCATACCCCAAGGCGGGAAGACACAAGGCAAGGAGATCTTGCACTCGTTCAGCACCAGCATAAAACTCTCCGTTGATCACATGGAGTACCTTCATGTCTTCTCCAAAATCGCCACATATTGTTCATGCAGTTGGCGCGCGATAACATCGTAGGTTCTTTTCATGCGCACATAGGCAGGACCTTTTGCCGCCATGTTTTTCGCTTCCTCTGGATGATCAAGGAGACGACAGACCTCATCCGCAAAGGCAGTCTCACTCCAAGGGACACACCGCCCGACACCGCTTTCCTCAAGCACCCGACACTGTTCCGGATGTTCATTGGCAACGACATTTTTAGCCTTGGCCATATATTCTATGAGCTTGGTCGGTGAAGTTGAGAGCAGCATCGGTACTGGATAAAAAGGAGAAAAACAGATATCCGCCTCTTCGACATACCGCCATGCTTCTTCCATGGGCAGAAATCCTGTAAAGATCACATGGTCTTCCAGGCCCTGACGGCGGACTTCTTCTTCCAAAACCATCCGATCTTCCACATTTTCTCCATCACCGACAAAAAAAAGCCTTGCTCCGGGGTAATGGAGATGGACGATTTTCAACATCCTCACGAGAAAACCAAGACACCGTATCCTTACTAGTGTGCCAAGATAAAGAAGTTTTGGGTTCTGCCGGTCAGGTTCACGGGCGGCGGCTTCGGTGAGTATCTGATCTGACCTGATCCCCATGGGCACCGCCGTCATCTTGCTCTCTGGAATCCCATGGCTCTTAACATCTTCAAGCATCTGATCACTCTGAACAAAAATATGGTCCGCAACCCGCAGAATAAAAAAGTACAGAAGAAAATAACTCAACCAACCTTTAACAAAAAAAGAAAATCGTTTGGTGGTAAGCCTGTTGGTTGCCAAATAAATTCTCGATTCGGCAAAAGGGTAGGACATCCAAAAAAAGAACTGCGCCCCGGTTATACGCGCGGCAATCCAAGCGGGAATGCAAGTGAAAAATTTATCGCGTACCTGGATGGCGTCATATTTCCCCCGCATCGCCAACGGCACCACTACCCATTCTCCGAGGAGCGCGAAAAGCGCATTCACGATACGCCCTAGCAGTCCTTTCACTCCGAGACGAGGAATTATATAAACCTTGCAGCCATGCCACATCTCGGTGAACGATTTGCCGCCGTCTTTGGGTCCGCGCTGCATCAGCCAGGAAATCTTGTGCCCCAGGGCCGGCATGCATACCGCGAAAAGTTCAACCACATCGGCGCGAAAAGGAGGAAACCGATCTTCGGTGATATAGAGCAGTTTCATCCAATGTCACCCTGCAACCATCTCACAGAAACTTTCTCTGAGCCGCCCAACATTGAAAGCAGTTGCTCTTTATCGGAAAGGTAAAAATCCTCCAATTGACTCCGAACAGAGGGAGACATTGGAGTAAGTTTGGACTCGGAAGCATTGAAGGTTTTATACCAGGAAAGAAGCAGCCTTTTCACCGCAGGATTCTTACGAAAAAAAGGTTCAAAAAAATTGTTTACCAATATTGCGGCCTTATGCAAGGCTTTGTTCTTGCCGAAAAAAGTAACGTTTTCTCGATGAAACGTAAAATTGTTAAAATAGCTGCTGTCAATGCCAACGAAAACACAAACTGAGCACATGAAGGCATGTGTATTCCTAATCAGGTCATCAAGAAACATTACAGAGATCTGCGATTCGGGGAACATCTCGCGAAAATGAGACAATTTTTTCGCATAGAGTCCCTGTTCCAAGGTCTGCAGATACCACTTTCCAATCCCAAGCTGCTCCGGGGTTGCCTCACCACGGTAATAAGCAAAACACTTCGTAACATATTCATCGAGGCTTATCGTATCATCGATATTGAGCCTCCCAACATGAAACCGAAAGGAAGAGATAAGCCTTTCCACTGGATCCCGGAGGATAAAAAGCAGCTTGGCCTCAGACAGGGCTGCCTGTAGTCGGCCACTGACTTTCTCCGCTTCCGAAAGATAGCCTGGAGATGCCTCCATCAAAACCATCTCAGACGAGGGACAACCTTCAAAATAGCTCAAATAATCTTCATTGGATCCGAGGTGTTCCTGTCGGAAAAAATCCGTTTCCTTAACCCGTGATGGAAAAATCTCCGGATGTCCGGATAGATAGCTGAACACAGAAGTAGTCCCGGCCTTCTCCGTTCCAGCAATAATGAAATGTTTATATTGAGTGCTGGTCATCCATTTCCGCCCGAAGCAATATCATTCCAAAATGTTTCTTAGAGTGATTTAAATTGAAGAACATGGCGTCCTTGAATCCTTCTCACCAAGGCTCGCCCCAAAAACATTACGTTGCCAAACAAATAACGGCTCGCTAACCTCTGCGGCTCCAACAGCAAACGAAAAAACCATTCCATCCCAGCACGCCGAATCCATGCCGGGGCTCTACAGACCCTTCCCGAATAAAAATCAAACAGGGCACCAACCCCCATGGCTACCGGGACATTAAGCTGCTGCCGAAAGCGATGAATGAACAATTCTTGTTTGGGCACCCCTAGAGCCACCAGTAATAGGTCGACACCGGCAACGTTGATACTTTCCAATATCCCGTCAATATTATTTTCAGCGAAATAACCATCCTGAACAAAGGGAATAGACAACCCATTGTATTGACTCTTCATGTTGTCAGCCGCCAACCTGGCCACCCCCGGTTCCGCTCCCAATAGACCGATGCGAATATTCCGCTGCGCCGCAAGGCGGCAAAGGCAGGGAAACAAATCAGTCCCGTTAACATTGTCACGAAAGGACACGGAAGTCATCCTAGCAGTTAACCGCATGCCGATCCCATCAGCATAAAGAACATTTGATGCACGGAGAACGGCGAAATAGTTTTTATCCTTGGCTGCAATATTGACGCAATGGGCGTTAACAAAATTGATGGTTTGCTCCCCCCCGCCCCTAACACATGCAGCGACATACTCCGCCGCCTCGGAAAGGGTATGATCAGTTAGGTTCAAACCGAAAAGAGGGACAGTTGTTGCCACTTTTGACTCCTTTTCTCCGATAAAACTGATATCAGACTAAGGTAAAAAGTTTATTTAGTAACCTGTCGAAAAATTAAACCGATGCCATGGCCAACAATGCCTCTTATACTCTCAAGTTCTTCCCGACAGAACGGTTTACCGAACCAAACTACCCCCACAAAAACTAAAACTGCCATTGGTGGCAGCAACACCAGATCGATCCCGAAAATCCGCCCACCCCATGCCATAAATGACGCAACAATAGAGGCGAAAAAAAGAACTAAAAGCCCCTGCCAGTCGCTGGAATAGTTGTACCCCTGCCGCTTCACCACTCCCACAGCTAAACAGTTCCACACGGCGACATACACACTCACGACCATAACTATGGACAACAAACCATGTTTTGCAATAATATAGCAGACACCCAACGCCAATACGCCCAAGAGACTCAGCAACCGCAGCTGTCGGGTAAGCTTAACAAGCTGCATGACCATTTCAATCAACAGACGATTGGAATTGATGGCCACCCCCACCACCATCACAATAAATACCGCCCCCATCTGCTCGAATTTGTGCCCACTCAAGAAAAAAATGAGCTCATCGGCAACACCAGCCATCCCGCAGATGATCACACCTATCAAGAGCCAGTTGACTTTCAACAGAAAACTTGTCGGATAGCGCAATTCGTCAAAATTACCACTCCGGAAATACCTGGAAATGAGGACCGGACGAACAAGATTGCGAAGAAGCATCGAAGGAAGATAACGGGCAACAAGGGACTCCAACCGTTGCAGAAAACCAAAGGCTGCCACGGCCTGAAGGCCAAGAACATTACTCACCACTAACCGCAAAGCTCCCTCACTGGTGGCGGAACGCGTAATGGCCACGGATGTCATGTGCCAGCAAAAAGAAAAGATTTCTCGAAATTGCACACCGGTTTCACTCGCATCTTCACGGCCAATGGTGGAGAGAAGTCGCTGAAGGGAAAAAATTGCTGTCAGTAATAAAAACGCAGATACAGCTATCTCAATGATCAAATAGTTCTGCAAGTTTATTTTGTACCCCAGAAGCATAACCGCCCCGATAGCAACAACCTTATAGACAGGCTCACCAGCGCGGAGATATTGAGAGCGCCCTTGCTCGAGGAATGCCTCCATAATCTCTGCGAAAAAGCGAAAACCAAGCACAAAAAAAATGAGCAATGGAGCGTAAGTAGTTAATGCGATATGACCTTCTGAAAAAGACATCCACCGCGAAAAATTACCCCACTGCCAGAAAAAAACGCCCATGATCAGGAAGAGTGTCCCAAGTCGGGCCAAACAAAGTCCCAGCACAAGTTTCTGGATTTCTCGACGATTTCCAGCCACGGCAACCTGGGGCACAAACCGTTGCACACCTTCCATAAGCCCGAAGGAGGCCAACAAAACCAAAAGTTCAACAAGTCCGACAATAGAGACATACGCCCCGTAGTCCTCAACCGAGAGCAGGCGCACGACCCATAGCAACAACAGTGCGGAGAGTACAGCCTGCAAAAGACGTCCGGTAAAAAAATGAATAAGGGCCTGGCGCAACCTTCCCTGGCTGTAAGGATCTTCAGTCATCATTAGCGAATGACAAGTCCGTTGTTTTTATAATGCGGGCAGGGATGCCGACGACAGTGGCACCCGGCGGCACATCATCAACGACCACGGCATTAGCGCCAATACGGGCATTCTCTCCGATCCGTACATTTCCGATAATTTTGGCTCCGGCACCGATTTGAACATCATCCTCGATAATCGCCCCGCCGGAACCTATAGTTACAAAATGTCGGATCTTCACCCGTGCCCCTATCCTAGCAGTCCTGCTGATGACGATACCCATCTTATGTCCGAAAGAAACACCCTCACCGATCTTTGTCTGATAAGGAATAAAAGAACCATAAATGAATCGAATCAAAATCATGATAATACGAGGAAGAAATGGGATCTTTCTTTCATAAAGCCAATGAGACAAGTAATAGAGTCGTTCCATATTATCACCTACATCGGTCCTGCAACAAGTTTACTCACACGCTCATATGTCGGCAAACAGATGGCATCTATCTTGTTTCTAATTGACAAAGAAAGCCTATCAGCCTTATTAAGACTTTTGGCTGAAAGCCTATCCGCATAACCGACCTTATATGGTATATTAAGAAACTCATACACTTTAGGAAGTAATATATTTTTATTATTTACCAATGCATCATATTCAACAAACATAATCTCTTGATCGCTAAATGCCTTCCTTAATTCAATTGCCTGAGAAGTCTTTCCGACATAGGCATGGCATGCCTTAGAAACCTGAGAAACAAACAATGAACCAAATAAATTAATCCGTTTTCTTGTGCTATCATCAATAACATCCATTCCACACTGAAAAAACAATTCATTCAATGCGAACCTTTTCCAATTATAGACCATAGAATAGACAACAGAATATGGATTTCTGATTACAAATATAATTTTATGACCTTTATCTTTATGCTCCAGATATTCATTGTAGCAGTTATTTAGGTATGTAGTTTGAAAACAATATCTACCGCGAGGCTCATGCGGCACTTCTCCGGCAAGAATAAGTGCTGCGTCAAGTTCATCATCCTTGCCAAACCAGTAATTAACCATACCCTCACTTTGAGTTATGATTCGTGCAAGGATTGTTGTGCCAGATCTCTGGCAACCTGTAACAAGAATGGATTGCGGAAAACTATCAAGATTTTTCAGCAAACTACATCCCCGCCCCCTAACTTGCTTTGCAAATTTTTCCCATGATTTTATTGACATATGCTCGCCTGACTCATGATGTGGTCCCGTCGCTCAATGAACAAAAATTCTGTACCTATCCCTGCTAAGATAAACATGGCCTGTTGTAAAATTCGTTCAGAGGGGTGACTGTCGAAGAATTCTATACAGAACCGGTCTCTCAAGCGGGGCACTATGTCCCCCCACACGATGGACATTTTTATCAATCACCATATACCACTTGGATGGGTCCACACTTATACCGGCATAGTGATCTTGACTTCCCATGCCGACAGGCCTTGGTGAATCAACCAGATTGGCAAGAATAATATCACTACTGTCGATTATCTCAAAAAGAGCTTTGCCTTCCATTGCCGCAGCATTACCGCCATAGCCATAAACAGCGACATCTTCGGAACGCAGAATACGCAACACAGGCTTATTCCCCTCCCCTTTCAAGCCATAAATATGAACCCCCTTTGAATCCATTATTTCAAGATTGGCATCACTCTTAGCATGCTCAGGATTGCACTGGTAAAAACGAACCGGTCCGGTGACATTGGAAATCAAAAGATGACGATAGTTCGCCCCTTGCCCAAGATGTTCTTCCTGAAAGAAGTTCCACCAACTCCCTCCCCCAGAAGACGTAATCCTCACCAAGGGAAAATTCTTCTCGCCTATACGACGAGAATTACCAAATCCGCCAAGGGGAGGAAGTGCTGAAAAATTAACATCTCTAACCATACTGGCTCCGCCGCTTCGCCACTCAAGGGCATAGGCCCCCGTTATGGCATTGGGGACGTGAAGTGTCAGAAACGCCAAGATCGTATTTGACTTCGGGTTATCGACGGTCTCAACCAAAGGGGCCGGGCAGCTAGCGCTAGAAAAATATGGCGTTCTTTGTTCAGGTGTGATGACGGAAAGATGGCGGGCCACACCAAAAAGCTTGGTACTCATCTTCAACTTAAGAGGCTGTGAAATCAGGTAGTACCCCTTAGGAAGGAAGACAGCATCATGCTCATTAATGGCCCGCTGGATAGCAGCATAGTCATCAGCTTTACCATCTCCTTTGGCTAGATAAGGAGGCGCCTTGACATTGATGGTAGTTTTGTCTTCCCATCCAGCGGTACTGGAAGGTAATAGGTGTTGCCGCTGCAAATCTGCAGGAGGCTCACTGTCTTTTTCTACTTCTGCTATTGCTATTTTATTAACCCCATTACGAACAATAGGCATCGAATAATTATTTCCCTTCCAGGAACGCGGCGAGACCATATGAGCAAATTCTACAACATGCAACCAACCCTCATTATTGCCTGGCAATAATATTCGACCACCAACAGCGACAACACGAGCAGCATTTTTCAC
Source organism: Deltaproteobacteria bacterium (assembly GCA_013349295.1). Taxonomy (GTDB): domain Bacteria; phylum Desulfobacterota; class Desulfobulbia; order Desulfobulbales; family Desulfurivibrionaceae; genus Thiovibrio. The sequence continues at coordinate 21,018 of DUZW01000025.1, read as the reverse complement.
ATAAACATTTCTGAGATACAGACTGCTCCCCGCAACGATGGCTGTCTGTTGCCCTCCAGGATCAAAAGTAATTTCGCTGTCAATGAGACTTATTTGGCCGCGAAAGGGGATTTTGCCTCCATCGCCGCTTTGAATAACAGGGCCACTGGTACGAGATGAAATCTTGACACCAACAGCTGTGAGAGTTTGCCTCCCTTCATAAAGGATTGCGGCTTGTGTCTGATCAATCAAAGTAACCCCGGCAATGGTAGGAGCAGGTTGGCTCTCCCGCATATCCATGCCAATTTTCCCACCAATAATTGTAACATTGGCATGGCTACCCCCTGATCCACACCCCCCCTCAATGCCGGCTAACCCATGAGTTGCGTTTATCGTGGTTTCCTGAACTCCTGACCCTTGAGCGCCCTGATGCCGGATTGCCACCGCACCTGAATTGCCCTTGCCGATGGTTATATCAAGATTGATCAGCATCTGATTCATGGATATATTGGGTTGCCCAATCGAAGGATCCTTAACCCCTCTAGCCCAGAAGTGAAAAACATATTTTCTCGCATCAGGCTTCTGAAACCCGGGAGATTTTGCACGAAGTACAATCTCCGGTCGACTTCCAGCACGGGACCCAACAAGAACACAGGGAAAATCACGTCCGTTCAGCAACACACCATTTGACCGACGATATCGGTTTTGGATGCATTCGATAGTATCGGAAACAACATATCTCCCTCTGGGAAAGAAACAGACCATTTGTTTATCTCGCGCAAAATCAACAGCCTTTTGGATCGCGGCAGTAGAATCTCTAACGCCTGTCGGATCGGCTAGAAACGGTGAGGCAGTCACATCAACCAAGCCGTTTTCTGCTAAATGCCCCCTGGCCAGCATCTCGGGAATCTCAAGATTCACACCATCAACAAACGGTTGTGTTACGGTCGGATTGACAAAGTCATCCGAAGTCGCCCCATTCGCAAAAACAGAAAAAAAGAAAGAGAGTATGAAGATGACAAAAAATTGCGGCAAAGATGACGTCAGAAAATAACTTGGGCGGCAATCAAAGCTTTGTTTTTGACTATTATCCATGAAGCTGTTGCGCCCAACCGTGAGTGATTGATCTCGACAACCTAGCCTGAAATGCCACTTCCCAATCCCAACCCTCTCAAAAACCCGCAAATCCTTATTTCAAAAGATTTACAAAAACAGAGACATCACAATAGAGATTAACCGTTATTCTTGACACGATTTCTCTCTCCACCACACAAAAACATTATTTTACCTGCAACAAAGCAGGCATTCATTGAAATTATGTCACACAGCGTGAGGGCCTGGCTTGCCCTTATACCACATACACTAAAAACTTCCTATCACACCCCAGGATCTCACCTTCCCACATTTCCATATGCGATTAACCAACAAAATCGCAAATATTGCCCCAGCCATATCAGCCAACAGGTCAGGAATACTGGCCATCCTGCCGGGAACAAACAGTTGCAGACACTCTTCGAGAACACCGCAGAGTGACACCACCAGCAAGGGCAGGGAAAACAGCGGGATGCTCGGCCTGGGCCGCACTTTGAGCGACAGGCCACACACCAACAAACCCAAGACGCTGAAGGCAGCAAAATGGGCGACCTTATCGAGTTGGGGAATCAGCCCCACAACTTCGGCCGGCGGTCTGGTGGATTCGGCAAAAAGAATACCGACCCAGCCAATAATCATGAAACTCAACAGGATGATCGCCCTGGTGTTGTTTTTCGGGGTTGAGAGGTAAACTTGGCTCACATTATCATCCTCATCGGCACAATCTTTCTCTCCACCAGATTCGCGCAATGATCACCCTTTTCTACTGCCGCAGCTCATCTTCATACCACCGGCACACCTGCCCGATTCCACCCTTAAGCGCAGTCCCCGCCTGCCAACCCAACGCCCTGACCCTGGACACATCAAGCAGCTTGCGGGGGGTGCCGTCGGGCTTGGTGCTGTCGAAGAGCAGTTCGCCGCTGAAACCCACCGCCTCCTTGACCAATTGGGCAAGCTCCCGGATCGAGCAATCTTCGCCGGTGCCGATATTGAGCAGGGGGGCGGACTGCGAGGCGAGGCGATCGTCAAACTCGTTTTTCTCCATGGCCATGACATGAACACAGGCGTCGGCCATGTCGTCCACATGAAGGAATTCCCGCTTGGGCGCACCGGAGCCCCAGATGACAACCTTTGGTTGTGAGTGAGAAGAAAGGAGTGAGGAGTCAGGAGAAAAACCCATTGCTGCTTTTATGTCGGCGGGAATGGGGCCGAACCTTTTTTCATCTTTCCGGATCGCGCCGATATCCCCTTGCGCCGCCATCTTGGCCAGCTGAAACTTGCGGATCAAGGCAGGCAGGACATGGGAATTTTCCAGATCGAAGTTGTCGTTGGGGCCGTAGAGGTTCGTCGGCATCACCGGGATAAACCGAGTCCCGTATTGCCGGTTATAGGCCCAACACATCTCGATGCCGGCAATCTTGGCCACGGCATAGGGAGAGTTGGTTTCCTCCAGAGGGCCGGTCATCAGGTACTCTTCCTTCATCGGCTGCGGACAGAGCTTGGGGTAGATGCAGGAGCTGCCCAGAAAAAGAAGCCTGGTAACGCCGTGCAGGTAACTCTGATGGATCAGATTGGTCTGGATCATCAAATTTTTATAGATGAACTCGCCGCGATAGGTGTTATTTGCCAGGATTCCCCCCACCTTGGCTGCGGCCAGGAACACATACTCGGGCCGTTCGGCAGCAAAGAAGTCTGCCACCGCCCGCTGGTCGACCAGATCCAGTTCGGCATGTGTCCGGGTGACGATATTGACATAACCCAGCGCCGCAAGCCGCCGAAGAATGGCCGCGCCCACCAGGCCGCGATGACCGGCAACGTAGATTTTAGAGTGAGGAGTGAGGAGTGAGGAGTGAGGAGTCGACGACATCACAACGACTCCTTTTGGGAACGAATCAATCCGGTCAACACCTTGTCTTCTTCCTGAAGCATTGCATCAATCTCCTGCCAAATATTCTTATCGACATATCGTAGGCGTGTCGCCAGCTCCAGTTGCGTGTCGAGTTCGGCAAGCGAACCCTGAGCAATATGGAGAAAATTCGCAAATTCCTTCTTCGTGTTCCGCCCTGCCCCTTCGGCAACATTGCTGGCAATGCTTGTCGCACTTCTTCTCATCTGCGAAGTAAGCCCAAACTTCTCCTCCGCAGGGAAACGCTCAGTGATCCGGTAGACATTCACAGCAATGTCCATGGCCAACTGCCAAGCTCGCAACTTTTTATGCGGTTTATCCATTTTTTCAGGAAGGAATTAAAAGTAAGGAGAGAGTAGAAAAAGGCTACTGCCACTACCACTCTCAACCTTTGCAGTTACTCCTTACTCCTCACTCCTTACTCATTATAATCGTAGGTATTAAATCCGTGGCGCTTGACCAGCTCATCGCGCTTCGCCGCAATCAGGTCTTCACGGACCATTTCGCTGACCAGTTCCTTGAACGTGATCTTGGGCACCCATCCAAGTTTTTCCTTGGCCTTGCTCGGATCACCCAGCAGGGTCTCCACCTCGGTGGGCCGAAAGTAGCGGGGATCCACGGCGACGATACAGCGACCGGCATCATCATAGCCCTTTTCCTCCACGCCGCTGCCCTGCCAGCGAATGGCTATGTCCATCTCCGCCGCGGCGGCATCGACAAAATCCCGCACCGAATGCTGCTCGCCGGTGGCGATGACAAAATCCTCCGGGTTTTCCTGCTGCAGCATCAGCCACTGCATCTCCACATAGTCCTTGGCATGGCCCCAGTCGCGCTTGGCATCCAGGTTGCCGAGGAAAAGCTGGCCCTGCAACCCCAGCTTGATCCGGGCCAGGGCCCGGGTGATCTTGCGGGTGACAAAGGTTTCCCCGCGCACCGGCGACTCGTGGTTGAAAAGGATGCCGTTACAGGCATACATCCCGTATGCCTCACGGTAGTTGACCGTGATCCAGTAGGCATAGAGCTTGGCACAGGCGTAAGGGGAACGGGGATAAAAGGGGGTGGTTTCCTTCTGGGGGATCTCCTGGACCTTGCCGAAGAGTTCGGAGGTCGAGGCCTGATAAAAGCGGGTCTTTTTCTCCAGCCCCAGAATCCGAATTGCCTCAAGAACCCTGAGAGTGCCGAGGGCATCGGAATTGGCGGTATACTCCGGCTCCTCAAACGATACCGCCACATGGGACTGGGCAGCCAGATTGTAGATCTCGTCGGGCTGCACCTGCTGAATGATGCGGATCAGGCTGCTCGAATCGGTCATGTCTCCATGGTGGAGGATAAAGCGCCGATCCGCCTCGTGGGGATCCTGGTAAAGATGATCGATGCGGTCGGTGTTGAACAACGAGGTCCGCCGCTTGAGGCCGTGTACCACATAGCCCTTTGCCAAAAGAAACTCGGCGAGATATGCCCCATCCTGTCCGGTGATTCCGGTTATCAATGCTTTTTTCATAAACACCTTCGTGGAAGCTGAATTTATTGGTTTATAACCTGCAACTTGTCCACACCATCCAGATCAAGAACCCGTCATACCGTTTCCTGCAACATGGTGTGTTCCGGAGCCACCAGCCAAGACTACCGGCACAATCATCTCTGTCATCGGTTCATCCATTTCTCGTTAGGCCAAACATTTTCAATAACAGCTTACAGCAAACCTTTTCAGCCAATGGCCCCAGCTCAGGCATAGCCGTTGGGGTTACCCGACTGCCAGCGCCAGGTATCCCGGCACATTTCGTCAATTCCTCTCTCGGCCTGCCAACCCAACTCTCGTTTGGCCTTGGCGGGATCGGCGTAACAGACGGCTATGTCGCCCGGACGACGATCGACAATCCGGTATGGCACCTTGTGGCCGGAGGCCTTTTCAAAGGCCGTGACCATATCAAGCACACTGTATCCCTTGCCGGTGCCCAGGTTATAAACGACCACCCCCGGGTCAGCCATTAACCTCTCAATGGCCTTGAGGTGCCCCTTGGCCAGATCGACCACATGGATGTAATCGCGCACCCCGGTGCCGTCCGGCGTGGGGTAATCCCCGCCGAACACGCTTAATTCCGCAAGACGGCCCACCGCCACCTGCGCCACGTAGGGCATCAGATTATTGGGAATGCCGTTGGGATCTTCGCCGAGGCGACCGCTGACATGGGCGCCCACCGGATTAAAATAGCGCAGCAGGGCGACATTCCAGGCATTATCAGCCACATGCAGATCCTGGAGAATCTGTTCGACAAAGAGCTTGGAAGCGCCATACGGGTTGGTGGCGGACAGGGGAAAACCCTCGGTTATCGGCACCGAGCTGGGATCGCCGTACACCGTGGCGGAAGAACTGAAAACCACGTTCTTGACCTGGTGCTCGTCCATCACTTGGCACAAGGCCAATGTCCCGCTAATATTGTTGCCGTAGTAACGCAGCGGCATGCTCACCGACTCGCCCACCGCCTTGAGTCCCGCGAAATGGATCACCGCCTCGATCTTGTTCTCCCGGAAAACAGCAGAAAGCCTTTCCGTATCGCGCAGGTCCAATTCATAAAAGGCAATGGACTTGCCGGTTAAGGCCTCGACGCGATGGAGAACCTCTTTTTTTGAATTGCTGAGGTTGTCGACAACCACAACCTCGTACCCAGCCTCGAGCAACTCCAGACAGGTGTGACTGCCGATATATCCCGCGCCGCCCGTTACCAGAATCCGCACTTACTTCCCCCTTTGACCTGCGACGTAGAGCCAGATCCTCATCGCAGATATCCCTGCTCTTCAAGATAGAGCAAAACTTCCTGCGCCGCCTCGGCAGGAGTCATGGTTGTCGTATCGATGGTCAGTTCCGGATTGCTTGGCGGGACATACGGATCGGACACCCCGGTAAAACCCTGGACCTTGCCGGCTCTTGCCTTGGCATAGAGGCCCTTGCGATCGCGCTGTTCGCAAACCTCCAAGGGCGTGGCCATATAGACCTCGATATAACCGCCGCATCGGCTGATCAGTTCGCGATTGGCCTGGCGCGATTCCTCGTAGGGGGCGATGGGTGCACAGATGGCGATGCCGCCGTTCTTGGTGATCTCGCTGGCGACAAAACCGATCCGGATGATGTTGAGGTTCCGGTGGGCATGGGAAAAATTGAGCTCGCTGGAGAGATTTTTCCGGACAATGTCGCCGTCAAGCAGGGTCACCGGCCTGGCCCGCATCTCGAGAAACTTGATCAACAACACCCGGGCCAGGGTTGACTTGCCGGAGCCGGAAAGCCCGCTGATAAAGATGGTAAAGCCCTGCTTGGACCGGGGCGGATAGGCACGCTTCAACTCCGCCACCACCTCCGGATAGGAAAACCAGCCGGGTATCTCCAGGTCATGTTCCAGACGCCGCTTGAGTTCGCCCGAGGAAATCTCCTTGACCTGCATTCCGCCAGTGACCTGCGACTCCGGCACATACTGGGCCTTATCCTCCACATAGACCATCCTGACAAGAGGAATCATCGCGATGCCCGTTTCAGGGGCAAACCGACGGACAAGCTCCTGGGCTGCATGCCGGGGATAAAAGAGCGGCTGCTCACCGCCGTTGGGGGAGGCAAAGGGATCGCCGTGGTCATCGGCCACGATAAAATGCGTGCAGCCATGGTTCCTTTTGATGATCGCATGCCAGAGGGCCTCGCGCGGCCCTGCCCAGCGATTGGCCATGGGCAACAGGCCGACCAGCACCATATTCCTGGGGAATTTATGGGCTATCTGCTGATAGCAGCGGACATGGGTGTAATGATCGAGATTCCCGTACTGCCCAAGGCTTACCACCGGCTGCAAAAAGATATTGGCCCCGGCCTCCCGTGCCGCGTGAAGCACCATTTCGCGATGGGCGCAATGCAGATACTCCTCGGTGTGGAAACCGATAACCTGCCGCCAGCCGTTGAGCGCGAACTGACGGTGGGTATCCGCGGGACTGAGGCGCAACTCCTTAAAATCGTAGTGAACCGGCAGATGAAGGCCTTCAAGGGTACCGCTGACATACCAAGGGCCGACTTGGGAAAACAACTGCTGCACCCCAGGATGACGGGAACCATCATCGGTGCCGTAGACCTGCATGGCTTCCCGTTTCTTGTCGGGCTGCCAGATATCACGCACCGTGAGAAGCGCCAGGAGAAAACCTTCCTGATCATTGAGAGCCAGCAGCTGCCCGGAGGTAAGGGCCAGGGCTGTTTTCTCATCCAGATCCAGACAGAGAGGGATCGGCCAGGGCGTACCATCGCAGAGCCGCATGGAATCAAGAACGCTTTCGTAGTCCGCCCGATCGAGATACCCGGACAGAGGGTAGCAGGCACGGTTCAAAAGCAGCTCAAGATCACAGAGCTGCCTCTGGTTGAGATCCACGGCAAGACAGCCCTGCGCCTTCTGCCGGAGGCTCTCGCCATGCCGGAAGTGGACAATCAGGCTCTCGGAATAATCCTGCCATCCCGGCCTTGTTGAGCTGGAAATTTTCTCCATTGATCAGCGCAACTCCAACTTATTATATTTTTAAAGCCGTTCCCATAATCCTGATAAACGCGGGACAACCCTTTTGATTCCTCGGCTTATTTGTTGTCAATTTGAGGCTCTTGCAAAATGACCAATATGTCATTCCCGAGTGCTTTTATCGGGAATCCATTTTTGCAAATTCAGTGCATTATGGATTCCCGCCTATGCGGGAAGGACAGTTCTTGGGTTTCATTCATCATTTTGCAAGAGGCTCAATTTGAAATAACATTTGAATATTACGACTCATTCTCCTGGTGCCGACGGCAGGGAGAATCAGCGTTGAACGAAGCAGGAGAACCCTGGCACAGGGCAACGCAAATGTCATCTTGATGAAAAACAGAAATCGGAGGAAGAGCCGAACCACTCTGAATTGATCGGCAAATTCGTGAAAGATGCAGGATTGCCCCTCAGGGCTGTCAGGCGCGGAACCAGCAAACAAAACACAAGTTTCTTCAATTGCATCCCCCCCTTTCAGTACACCCCTGAAACAACAGGGCAACACCAATCACAAAATAACACCAGCCCCCATGCCGGTGGGAATTCATTTCACTACATACCAAAAAAAGCACCCTGGGCGATAGAAAAAATTCCCTCAATGTGCTGAATACCCAGGGAGTTCGGCGTTTATTCTGCTTTAGCGTAAGCTGCCCAGTACTTGCGACCGCCGAGGCCAAGAAGAGCGGAACCGAGAAGCCACACCGCCCCGGGCAGCGGGACAGGACTTGGCGGCGACGTGGTGGGATCATCCGTGATGGTCCCGCCGTCGTCCTCCGCAGGCGGAGTCAGTGGGGGGTCCGTGATGTTAGATAATGCTTGCCCGCCGGACTGGTAGGCAGCCGGACCCACTCCCTGGGCAACCCGGAAACCCTGCCCGGCATAGTCAGGCCCTTGCTGCGGTCGCACAAAGGGTTGCCGAACATCACGGTTGCGTCCATTCAGATCGGGGCCACCGTGCATTATGGTCGGCACGCCATGGAAATCATCTCCCATGCCGGAATAATTTGGGAAAAAAGCGTGGGCATCGGAACTCATGGAATGGCTCGGGGGATACGGCGCAGAGAATGGATTCAGATCGAGCGCCATAAAAGAATCCCGTGCCGCAGGCACCCAGGAAAACGAGGGAGGGGCCCCCCCTAAACCCTGCAAGACAGCGGAGAATGCCGGCTGACCCAACAGGGCGATCACCGCTATCCCGATGCATCCATAGGCCCATTTTTTCCATCGCATCCTTATGCCCTCGTAATTCTTATGCCTCCAAAAACCGGCCCCCAGGGAATCCGGGAGCGCTGAGGCAAGAACTCATTCGTGCAAAGAACAGAATGAGGGGCACGGCATGAACCGGCCCCTCAATCCTGTGGTACAAGCTTATTCTGCAACGATGCCGGGGCAAAATTCGCGCCCAGGATCAACGAACCGGATTACGCCTTGTTCTTCTTGCGGCTACCGACTCCCAACAGTCCCAAAAGGCTGGAACCGAAGAGCATGACGGACCCCGGCAGAGGTACGGCGCCGGTGGGAGAGCCGCTGGAAGGGCCATCGAACAGAGCATAACTTGGCAGTGCTGCGTCACCAACATTCTTAATCGCATAGTTCAATGTGTACTCACCAGCAACATCCGATGTCCAGGAAAATGGAGTCCAGGGCGTTTTCCCATAGTCGCCGACCGTCTTGATGTCGAAGAGAATGGGCATATATATGGGTTCAGAATCCGCATCTTTAAATGTAACGGTCATCAGATCATTAAATGGAAGATAATCATTTCCAATAAAGGCCGCGTTGCCGCTTACAGTTTCATGAGCACCCACATAAAAGGTCTGCGAAGCCTTGACATATTTGTTTGCAGTTCCACCACCAAGCACGAGAAAGGAATTCCCTTCGACCGGCGCATAGCCCTCGTATGAGGATAGGACCTCTGCACTTCCCCCATTCAAGGTTATATCCCAGCCTGTTGTGCCGTTTTCAAAACCCATGTTGACTACTGACGCCATTGCCGAACCGGCTGTGACCATGCTCAACAACAGAACCCCACTGATCCCCAACAACCCTCTCTTCATCTTCATCAGAACCTCCTTATCATAATTGATAAAGTTTTGGCGCTGATACTCGAAGCGAACACCTTGAACGATTCGAGCGACCCGGCTATCTCCCCCTCGGAGACCCGTAGCTTTCCGTCCCTGCCTCGCGACAGGTTTGGCGGTATCAAACGAATTTTTGGAACGACCAACAACACTTTGCTCTACTGCAAATTATTTTCTTTTCTGCTTTTCCCAAGCAGAAAAAACCAACCAGCACCTTGTGAGCCTCTTGTAATACTTAACATTTCAGCCCCCCTCCCCTTGCGGGATGGGGTAGAATGGAGACAGTTACAACCTGCTGATATAATGGCAACTTCCTAGCCACCCTAACCATGCCAAGCCAGGGGGAAGCATCCTTACACCCAACTTATTCTTTTTTTCTGCGTAAGCCGAGGAGACCAACCAAACCCGGGCCGAGCAGAAATATCGCGCCCGGCACAGGAACCGCACTCGTTCCCGAACCCGTTCCAGACCCCATCACCGGAATCGTCACCGGCGACGCGCCACGGATCCGCATGGTCAAGCCGTCATTGTTACCAGTAACAGCCCCGAAAGTAAGATCGTAAAAATGTGAATTGTCGTTTTTGTTGGAATTATCGAGATGCTCGTTAATGGTGTAATCGTAGAAACGATTCCCTTGCGTGTCCCGGAAAGAAAAGGCAAAGGAGCTATAGCCGTATTGCGACATATTCACCTGGCTAGGCGCCGAATTCATTTTACCCTGGCCGTTATTTCCACTTCCGTTGCTATTCGATATCGGCCACAGCTGGGTATAGTTTTCGCCCGATTTTCCATGCTCGTACATATCGAAATAAAACGTCGAGACAGAGCCAAGTTGTTGTATACTAAAATTATTATCCGCGCCCGCCGACCAAGCAGTCATGGCCGTACCCTGAGTCGTCACCCATTCCGGGGACGCCGACTCTGTGGCCATGGCATCAACAACACCACCGAAGGCAAACACCAGCACCATCAAACACACTATCTTTTTCATTGCCGATCCTTTTTCGTTTTTTCCGACACGATGACAGCGCTAAAAAACCGACCTCGCACAGTGCATCCCCGGTCGGCTCAGGCCAAACGAAACGTTGTTTCTCGCCCATGAAGCGCGAGATACCGAAGAAGCAGCACACCATGTTCCTCTAAGTGCATGTTTAATACCAAACGCCAAGCGAAATCACAATAAGGAGTACCCCGTATTTTTTTTACAGGGAGCTGTCTCCCCTCCCCCAAGTCTACCACTAAATCGCACTCCCACAGAAAAGAGCGAATCGCCCGCTATCTTGCGACAAGTGGTTTTTTTACAATCCATCGCGGTCAAACAAAAAGAAGCAAGCAAGAATGTACCCGGCCTTCCCCGCAAACTCAATACGGGAAAAATACGTGGCCATGACTACTGGGGTTGGGAGACGAAGTGGAAACAACTGGGAAAAAACCGAGGAGGACAACCAGCGAAACCGGCAAGCCCTTAAGCCATGGGGGCTTGCTGATACACCTTTTTTATTTGCGGGATATTTTTCACGAAAAGATCGACAAGCTTTGGGTCAAAATATATCTTTCGCAGACGCCAAATCTCATCCACGGCATCCTCGAAACGCCAGGCCTTTTTGTATGGCCGCTCCGAGGTCAGCGCATCGAAGACATCGCAGATAGCGGTGATCCGACTGGCCAAAGGAATTTGCCTGTCCACCAACCCTTGCGGATAGCCCGAGCCATCCCACCGTTCATGATGGGTCAGGGCGATGGTCTGCGCCACCTGCAACAGCGTGGATTTGCCATCGCTCAACAAATCCGAACCGACTTGGCAATGTGTTTTAATGACCTCAAACTCATCAAGGGAAAGCGACCCCTGCTTTTGCAGAATCGAATCCGCTATACCCAGTTTCCCCACGTCATGCATGGGTACCGCGTGGAACAACACCGTATTGGCGCTTTTACTCAAACCGCATGAACTGCCGAGGACGGTACAATACTGGCTCATCCTTATAATATGGGCGCCGGTCTCGCCATCACGGAACGCCGCCGCCTGGGTAAGACGGGTAAGCACATCGAGCTGGGCTTTTTTGAGCTCCCTGGTACGATCCTCCACCAAGGTCACCAGATTTTCCCTGTGGGATTCCAGCTCACACTGCATCTCGACCAGGGTTTCCTCCAGCTGCATCTCCTTGGTGACGTCGATCAGTGTCCCGTAGGAGAGCACGACCCGATCCCGGTCGTGGATCTCCACCCTGGCCAGATCCTTGAGCCAGAGCGGACTGCCGTTGACATCGAACTTGTATACCGCGTCGACCCCGCCGCCCCGCTCCGCCATCCGGCGCATCGCCTCACGCAATCGCCCGATCTGTGCCTTGTCGCGAATAATTTTGTCGATGGAGGGAGGATTTTTCTGTATCCGGTACAGACAACGGGTGAGGATATTGTCGCGAAAAGCCCCGGCCACTTCGGTGGTGTGAAAGCCGAGCAAGGTATGCAATCTTGCTCCGGCATATTCGTACCAGATATGCCCACCCTCGGGTAACCAGGCGGCAATATAGGGGATTACCGGCGCGCCCATCCCCTCCAAGGCCTTGAAGTGGGCAATGGAAGAAGCGAGGCGTTTTTTCAAGGTGTCGCTATACCGCCCGGAAAGAATTCGCCCCGCATACTTGCCCCGGTTGCCGAAGAGGCAGGAAGGATTTTCAGTCATGTCCACCCGATTGAGACAAAAAGGCCACCTGCAAGCGCGTTGCAGCGCTACAGGTTGTACGGAAACAGGGCGGCCAACCCATAAAGATCATGCCGCCACTCCCTCCCAGCAGTATCCGGTTTTCTTTTTTACAGCAGGCTTCCACTTCCCTATAAGGGGAGAGATGATTCTTTTTGCTTTGGCGAATTTTTCTGCCGGAAAATGGTGATTCTCGCTGCAGAAACAATACATAGTACTGATTAGTACCTTATTGGCGGAGGCTGTTCAACACATAATTATCCAAGACCATTTGGGCAGGCTCCTGTTGAGCCAAAAAAGAAACGCCGAGATCAAACCGGTTCGTAGCCAACTCACCGATGCGGACGACTTCTCCACGCACCGTAACAGCCTGCCCGGCTAAAACGATACAAAGCTCAAGAACCGACCCGACATGAACCGGAAAATCGTTTTCCAGAAGCATACCCCCGGAACCGAGATTCTTGCTTTCCGCCAGCAGGTCGACATTCGCATTGTCCGACACGGTTCTCCCTTTAATTTTCTCAAAAAATGGAAGCCGCACAAACCTGCGCGCTTCTTTTTTATATCCGAGAAAGGAATTCTTACCCTGGCGTTTCGCAACATGCAGAGCATGATCCGCACACTGGATAAGTTTAACGGCAGCTTGCGCATCATCCGGACAAGTGGCCACCCCCCCGCTTATGGTTATCGGCAAGGAATGGCCTTCAAAAGGAATCCGCCGACTCTCCACCATCCTCCGGAATCTTTCCGCAAGGCGCAAGGCATCTTCTTTGCCGGTGTCCGGCAAGAGCATCACGAATTCATCGCCGCCATAGCGGGCGACGACATCCTCCTCACGCTTATTTTTCCCTATGATTTCGGCGAGATACTGTAACGCCTTGTCGCCGGCCAGATGTCCGTATTGGTCATTTAACTTCTTAAAGGAATCCAGATCGAAAAACAGAAGCGATACCTTTCTCTCGTACCGTTTCGCCCTGGCAATCTCTCTGCCGATCGCTTCTTCAAACTCCTGGCGATTATAAAGACCGGTCAGAAAATCCCGCCGCGCTTGCTTGAAAATCTCCTCAAATTTGCCGATATCGATAAGTTTCGGACAGCCGATGCTTTTATCAATCCAGTGAAGATAGTCACAAACAGCGGTCGGAAGACTTACGCTACGACCGATGACCCGCGACAACTCTGTGCGATGGGCCAGGATTGCCTCCCAATGGTGCACGGCCTCCGGCGCATCACAATCGCGATGCGCCACCATATCCATGATTATCCTGCAGGCCTGTTGCCCCTCTTGCTCAATAACGGCATTCAGGCTTGCAACCAGATCGTCATCCGGGGTGCAGTTACACATGCATGCCAATACAGCTTTCCTGACCGCCTCCATCACGCCCTCTCCCCTCTTTCCGACAACTCACAAAAAAAATAATATTTCATGCGGTCAGAAAAACCAACTATATGATGGAGCCTCCGGCAAAACTCTGCCAAATTAACTTCCCCTCTCCCGCCAGGAGAGGGAACGTTCCGGAGTTTTGCAAGAGGCTCATTGTCTGCTGCAAGATACGGTTACAGCGTAAATATCAAATTTATACCCCGTATCTCATCCAAATGAAATACCGAAAAAATACTAGACGATTTCACGCCTCCGACAAAACTCCGAAACCCCCCTTTGACACGCGCAAACAAGCCCCTTGATTCCGTGCGGGAGAGCCCCGGCAAACCACCAATTAATGCATGCGGACAGGAGTTATTGAATCGCCGGGCCAATAAAATCTTCAAGATCCACGGCCCCATCTCAATCCGACTATTTAAAAAAATGCGGCAACTCCGGGCAAATACGGTTAGAATGACAATCGTTGCGACGACTTCATGCGGAGCAGCCCTCTCCGCACCCACACTTACCACCCAGCCGCTTCCCCAACAAATCAGGAGAATCTTGCATGCCCGGTCCCACCGCCAGACGCTCTTTTCTCAAAGCCTCGCTGCTGACAACCCTTGCCTTTCTCCACCCCGGAACGGCGCTGGCCGGTTTTTCCACGAAACAACAGCCGTCGGGCCGACTGAACCTGTACAACATCCATACCGGCGAAAAACTCACCACCACCTATCGCGATCCGGATGGTGAGTATAACCCGCAGGCCATTACCGAGCTGAACCGGCTGTTGCGCTGCCACCACACAAACGAACAGCACCCCATTGATCCCCAAACCCTGGATTTTCTCGATCTGGTAAACACCCAACTGGGCTGTAACAACGAAATCCATGTGATCTCCGGCTACCGCTCGCCGAAATACAACAACCACCTGCTGAGCCTCGGCCACAAGGTGGCAAAGCACAGCCTGCACCTAGAAGGACGCGCCATCGACATCCGCATCCCGGGCACGGCTCTGTCCACACTGCAGCGCACCGCGCTCTCTTTTCGCCTTGGCGGAGTCGGCTATTATCCCAGCGAGGATTTCGTCCATATCGATTCCGGATCCTTCCGCACTTGGTAGTCCGGCCGACAACGACACTTACTCCCATGTCCTTTGCCACGAATCTCTTCCGGTTATGCTGTTTTGCCCTTATCGTCTCTTTGCTTTTCGCGTCCGCCCCGGCGGCAGCGGAAACGCCGACTCCACTGGGAGAACTCTGCCTGCTCCCGGCGCTGGAAAAATCCCTTGCCCAGTATCAACAGCTTGCCGACCAGGGCGGCTGGGTCAGGGTTCCTGATGGTCCCAGCCTGCACGAAGGGGATGCAAACGAACGCATTTCTTTACTGAAAAAACGCCTGCTCACCAGCGGAGATCTGGCTGCGACGACGGCTCAGGGAGATCATTTCGACACCCCCCTTATGGAGGCGGTGCAGAGGTTTCAGACCCGCCACGGCCTCACCGCCGACGGGGTGGTCGGCCCCAACACCCTGGCCGCACTCAATGTCCCCATCAGCGAACGCATCCGCCAGCTCACCGCAAGCCTTGAACGCTGCCAGCCGCTGCCGCAACTGCTTGAACCCCGCCATATCCTGGTGAACATCGCCGACTTCACCCTCAAGCTGTTCGAGAACGGCAAACCCGTCCTCTCCATGCCCGTAATTGTCGGAAAAACCTACCGGCAAACCCCGGTATTCACCGGACGCATCGCTACCCTGGTGCTCAATCCGAACTGGGAGGTGCCGCACTCCATCGCCACCAAGGATCTGCTTCCAAAGATCCAAAAAGATCCCGGCTATCTTGCCCAATTGCACCTGCGGGTTTTCCGCGACAGGAAGCAAAGCGCAGCCATTGACCCGGCCACCGTCGACTGGACAAAGCTTACCCAGGAGCACTTCCCCTACCGGTTGAGCCAGCCCTCCGGCCCGGATAACGCCCTCGGCCAGGTAAAGTTCCTCTTTCCCAACCCCTACGATGTCTATCTGCACGACACCCCGGCCCGCGAGCTGTTCCAAAAGGACTCCCGCACCTTCAGCTCGGGCTGTATCCGCGTCGCAAAGCCGTTGGATCTTGCAGTGTACCTTCTTAAAGGCACCAAGCTGGGCACCATGGATTC
Source organism: Deltaproteobacteria bacterium (assembly GCA_013349295.1). GTDB lineage: Bacteria > Desulfobacterota > Desulfobulbia > Desulfobulbales > Desulfurivibrionaceae > Thiovibrio. Next base: position 5,202 of record DUZW01000025.1, on the reverse strand, counting down.
CCTCACCGCGGCAATTACCCGGAAAAAGACACAGTACATCAACATCCCCGCCCCCATAGCCATCCATATCGTCTACATGACTGCCTGGGTCGATTCCGAAGGCACGGTTCAGTTCCGGCCCGACATCTATCACAGGAATCCGGTTCTCTAACAGGATTTTTCACAAAGAGTGCAACAAAAAGAGGGGCTGGAAGGACTTCCGCAGCTCAGCCCCTGCTTGAGATGACGATCCCCAGTACGATGAGGATCAGGCCGGAAACCTTGTACAGGGTGACCTGTTCGCTGAGCAGAACTGCGGAGGCCAGGAAGACCAGAACAAAGTTGAGGCCCATGAAGGGATAGGCATAGCTGAGGTCAAAGGCGGTCATGGCGGCCATCCAGCAGAGTGAGGCCAGAAAAGCCGCGACAAAGCCGCTCATGATGAAGGGGTCGAAAAACAGCTTAAGCAGAAAGATCAGCTTGGGGAGCATCTCCCCTGGCAACGCCCCATGAAAGGGTATCCGCCATTTGATGATCAACTGACCGTAAACGGTGAAGAGTATGGTGCCGAAAATATAGAGATGTGCCATCAGTTTTTCTCGCTCCATTCCTTGATTTTCATACAGACCGTGTCAATCTCTTCCCCGGTAATGCCATAATAGAGGGGCAACCGGATGAGCCGTTCGCTCTGGCTGGTAGTATAGATATCCCTGCCGGAAAAGCGCCCGTATTTCAGCCCGGCCGGCGCGCTGTGCAACGGCACATAGTGAAACACCGCCCAGATGGCCTCCTCCCTGCATTGCGACAGAAGCTCGGTGCGCTCTTCCAGATCCTTGACCTTGACATAGAACATATGCGCATTGTGCTCGCAGGTTTCCGTGACCACGGGGAGCTCGATGACTCCAGTCGCCGCAAGGGGGCTCAGTTTGTCGCGGTAGGCCAGCCAGCTTGCGAGCCGGTCGGCGTTGATGGCCTCCGCCATCTCCAACTGCCCCCAGAGATAGGCGGCCTGGAGTTCGGAAGGCAGGTAGCTGCTGCCGATGTCCACCCAGCTGTACTTGTCCACCATGCCGCGGAAGAACTGGCTGCGGTTGGTCCCTTTTTCGCGGATGATCTCGGCACGCTCGGCAAACCGCCCATCGTTGATGATCAGCAATCCGCCTTCGCCGCCGCTGGTGTAGTTCTTGGTTTCATGGAAGCTGTAGGCGCCGAGATGGCCGATGGTCCCCAGCGGTCGGCCTTTGTAGCGACTCATCATGCCCTGGGCCGCATCCTCGATGACAAAAAGGCCGTATTTTTCCGCCAGGGTCATGATGGCGTCCATCTCGCAGCCCACTCCGGCATAATGCACCGGCACGATGGCCTTGGTCTGCGGGGTGATCGCCGCCTCGATCCGCGTTTCGTCGATGTTCATGGTGTCCGGGCGGATGTCGACGAAGACGATGCGGGCGCCGCGCAGGGCAAAGGCGTTGGCGGTGCTGACAAAGGTATAGCTGGGCATGATCACCTCATCCCCCGGCTCGATGCCGATAAGAATCGCGGCCATCTCCAGGGCATGGGTGCATGAGGGGGTGAGCAGGGTCTTCCGGCAGCCGAGCCGGGCTTCGAACCAGCGCTGGCAACGCTTGCCAAACTCGCCGTCGCCGGAGATTTGCGGGCTCTTCATCGCCGCAAGAACGTACTGCTCTTCGTTGCCTGTGTGGGGGGGCTTGTTGAAGGGGATCATCGGTATTAGCCTTTCATGAATTTCCGGGCATCGGCGCCCTCGTTGAACAATAAATCCACAATACTCACCCCGTGCTCAAAGGGGGGGAAAAGCTGGGTGTATTCGGGATAGCCGCTGTAATCCATCCATTCGACCTCTATTCCCGCCTCCGTAAAAAGCGGGACGTCGAGATAGTCTTTGGCGGCAGGCCCGCTCAGATAGCTGGTCGCCCCCAGATTTTTGCATAACTCCAGCAACCGCTCGCTCTTGCCCGGAGCCAGGGTGAATTCGCTGGAACAGCGGATGGTAGTGGTGATGCCCAGCAGCGCATTGATGGCCACCAGGAATTTGCGGTTTATCTCGCTGAGATAGGTTTCGGTGGCGCCCAGGTACAGCTCCTCGAAAATCTCCTTGTACTCCTTAAAATGCGCGGCCTTGGCGTAGTTCTGGGCAAGCGTCTTCCAGTGCTGCTTGTGCCAAAGGGGGTTGCTGATCTTTGTCTCCCGGATCGTCTGGTGCAGTGTCTCCTGCCGCACGGGAATGGTGAGCCAGACAAGGCCTTCCCGGGTCTTGATCTTGTTGCGGTTGCGCCAGTCGTTCTTGGTGTACTGCATGTCATCGTAGAGCACGAACTCGTCGACGCTGCGGATCAGGTCGAAATATCCCTTCCAGGGGATGTAGTTGGACTGAAGAATGGCTATTTTTTTCATGGGTTCGGCTCAAGATTGACGGCTTCCCGGATGATGTAGAGGGGACGTTTTTTCGCTTCATCAAAGATCTTGCCGATATAGAGGCCCAGGATCCCCAAAATACCGAAGAGAAGCCCGAACATGAAAAACATCGAGACCATCAGACTGGTCCACCCCTCCGTGACGTCGCCGTAGAGAAAATACCTCAGGAAAAGCCAGAAGGCATAGAGCATGCTGCCCAGGGAAATGAAAAATCCCAACTGGATGAAAAGCCGCAAAGGCTTGTTCGAGTGGGCCACGATGGAGTCGATGGCGAGATTAATCAACTTTGCAAGATTATAGGACGACTTGCCGTACAACCGGTCGTCGTGCTGCACCGGAATCTGGGTTCTCTTGAAGCCGGCGATCTTCACAAAAAGCGGGAAGGAGCGGTTCTGCTCCCGGTAGCGGTTAACGGTTTGGATCACCTGGCGGGAAAAGATACCGAAATTGGCGATGGTTTTATCGTGCTCCGTGTCGGTGAAATACTCCAGAACCCGGTAAAACATCCGGGAGGCGAGCTTCTTGAAAAAGCTGTCCTGCCGCTCCACCCGTTGCCCGAAGACAATGTCGTACCCTTCCATGGCCTTGGCGTAGAGCTTGGCTATCTCCTCGGGCTTGTCCTGCAGGTCGCAGTCCATCACCACCACCCAGTCGCCCTGGACATGATCGAGTCCGGCGGTAATGGCGTAATGCTGACCGAAATTGCGGGAGAGGTTGATGCCCTTGATCCGCGGATCCTTCCGGGCCAGCGCCTGGATACTCTCCCAGGAGCCCTGGGGACAGGCATCGTTGACCAGGATAATCTCGAAATCGTCGGTGATGGGAGCAAGAGTTGCGGCAACCCTTTCACAGAGAGCAGCCAGACATTCCCTGCAGCCATACACAGGTGAAACGACACTGATTTTTACGGGAGCAGTCATGTTACGCCTCCTGCGCGGTGCGGCGGGATGTAGGAATATCCTGAAAACTCATCTGTCTTTCGGGGAGCATCGTTCTTCTCCGAGCAGGCGAATCGGGTTTTCGGCAAAGACGAACACCGTGTAATTTCCAAGGGGAAATTCCTCCTCAGCCTTGGGCAGACCGCGTTGTTTGAGCCCGGTGTTCCAGTTGTCGAGCTTGTCGTTGGGCACCAGGAAGAACACCTGGCCGAAGGCCGCATCCTTTTCGTACCAGCGGTCGCTGGAAAGCCAAAGGCAAAGGCCGAGTCCGCGCCAGTCGATGTCAACGGGACGGATGGCCACCGCACCCTTGCTGAACACGGTGTAGATATGCGAATCCCAGTAGGGGGCATAGCCGAAATGGAGCCCGCGACTTTCCAGGGTGGACACCAGATCGGCTCGCCCCTTGGCCGTCTCTTGCCAGCCCTCGGGGGAGATGTTTTTCCAGGTCCCGGCAACAGCGAGAACAAAGACCGCGACAAGTACACCCTTAGCCACCGGAGGAAAAAAACGCCAGACCAGCAGCGGACAGACCAGAATCATCATCAGATACGGGATGATGTAGCGGATATTGTTGCGGGCTGCGTAGGCGCCTTCGTGCAGGGTGCTCACCGAGTAAAGAAAAAATATCAGGGCAAAGCCGAGGTAGGCAAGGAGCAGGAAATATCTTTGCCTCTGCTCCATCTCTTGAAAATTCTTCCCGGCATAATACGCGGGAAGAACCAATGCCACAGGATAGAGCCCCAGCTTCAGCAGGGAAAGCACCCCTTCCATCGAGGCCAGCACCACCTTGCTTCCCCACTCGGCGCCGATAAAATTCAGCAACCCGAGCAGCGAATAGGCGATATGAAACGGCAGATCCTGAAGGGGAACCAGCAGCGCCTGATTGGCGCCGCCGGCATGATTCAGGCCCGCAAGCAAAAGGTTGTGGGATAAGGCGGCCAGCACAATCGCCCCGATAACCGCTGCCCAGGGAATGATCTTAGGGAAAACCACGGCCCGCCAACCGCTCATGCCAACCGCGAAGAATTCATCCCGTTCGGCATAGAGCAGCGCCAGGAAAGCGCCGAAGAACGGCGCGATGTAGTAAACAAAAAACCGCACCGGATTTTCGATCACCACCAGATAAATCAGGACAAGCAGGACCGCAAAGAGGGTTCGCTGCAACCCCTTGCCGGACAACGGCGAATCGCTCTTAAGCTGAAGGAGAAAGAAGGAGAGGATAAAGGCAAAGTACCAGGTGTAGGCGGCCTCGCCATACACCTCTCGCAGATACATGGGGGAATAGCCCAGACCGATGAGGACGCACCCCATCACCGCTGCGGTTTTTGAAAGCCCCAGCGCCCTGAGGAGCAGGACCAGCACCGTCATAGTGACGATGATGACCAGAAAGACCGAAACGCCATGGGCAAAAAAGCTGTTTTCGCCGGCCATGGCCCAGGGGATCAACAGCAAGTGCTTATAAAACACCCAGAGATCATTATTGACATACCACCAAGTTTTCGGAAAAAAATCCCCGGACCGGACAATCTCTTCCGCCAGGATGTTGGCAATGGCGGCGTCGGAGTTAAAAAAAGCCTGGTAGGAACCAAAGATATAAAAGGCGAGGGCCGCAATGGTGGCCGCAAGCAAAAGCACTGCGCCGCGAAAAAGCCATTTCTGCCTGGGGATGATTGAGACAATAGTCACGGGGGATCTCTGGGTCGGTGTTGGCGGCAGGAGAGGGAACAGCGGGGCGATCTCGCGGAAAATTTTGGGGAAATATACTCCGACCGTCACCTGCTTTGACAGCGGCGCTAACCCCTTCAAAAAAACACCTACCACAGGTCCGGATCGTCTTGAATTAATA
>DUZW01000024.1 GCA_013349295.1 Deltaproteobacteria bacterium | reverse complement strand
CGCCGATCAGACCGGTTTCCACGCCCAGAAAGGTCCTCGCCCGTTCCGCCCACTGATAGAGCAATTCCTTGGTGTGGACCAGCACCAGGGTCGGCTGGCGTCGTTTGGCAATCACCGCCAGGGCGATCACCGTCTTGCCCGAGCCGGTTCCTGCCTCAAGCACCCCGAAGTCATGCCGGGTTATGGCGCCGATGGCCTCCTCCTGATAGGGGCGCAGTTCGCCGCGAAAGGTGAAATCCACCGGGGGACAACTCTGCCGCTGGTCGATGATTTGTGGGTCCCGGCGCATGAATTTTCGAGCCAGGAGGATGGCGTGGTTGGCGTAGCCCCGCGGAAAGGTGATGGTGTCGCCGTCCTCGGTATAGAAGAAGAGGTGGGGCTTGAGCTTCTTGCCCATCCAGCGGCTGTATTTCTTGGCCTCAAGGTATTCGGGGTTGTCGATCGTCAGCTGCTGCTTGAGGGCCTCGGTCAGGGTGGCGGAGGCGCCGTGCAGACAGGCTTGCGAACCGACGCTGAGGGTGAACAGGGTCATGGCCGGTCTGCGTCGCGGGGGGCAATGGTTTCGGCCAGCAGATCGGCCAGCCGGGCGCATTCCTTTTCCACGGCGTCCAGTTGGGCCTGCTGGTTGATGAGGGCGGTGTTCAGCTCTTCGATGGCTATTTCCTGAAAGGTCAACCGGGTTTCCAATTCGATGATTCGGTGTTCCATAGGGTTCCTTGACGGGTTATTCGTGGAAATATCGCGGGGTTACCGGCTTTCTGCCGGTAGGCCGCTGGTACGGTTCGCTCGGATAGCCCAGGGCAATGACGGCATGGATCGCCTCTCCGTCGGGAATGCCCAGGGCTCGCTGAATATTCTGGTCCTTGGCCATGGCCGCTACGGCAAAGCCGATCAGGCAGGAGCCCAACCCCATGGTGTGGGCCGCCAGCAAGATATTCTGCGTGGCCAGCAGGGCATCTTCCATCGGGCAGCTTGAGCCGGGTCGAGAGCCGACGATGATAGCGGCCGGTGCTCCGTGGAATAACCGGTCCCGGCCTTGTTCGGTCCATTCCCGCACCCCATGGGCAATGGTCTGATAGTAGCGATGATAATAATTAGCCAGGGCCGGTTTGCCGAGCAGGCGGAGAAGAGTCCGCAGCAAGGGGTTGGCCGCCAACCGATTGAGCCGGACGAAATAAGAGGCAACCAGGTTGCCCAAAGTCTCGATGGCCGATCGGTGCGGCAGGATGGTAAAGGTCCAGCCTTGGCTGTTGGTGCCGGAGGGGGCGGTGGTGCCGATGCGGATCAGATCTTCCAGCAGTTTCGGATCCAAGTCGCGCTTTTTGTAGTTGCGGCATGAGCGCCGGGAGAGCATGAGGCGGACCAGTTGGGGGGTGTCTCCCTGTCCAGGGGGAAGATGCCGGTTGTCCGCATTGAAGGTGTGGAAAAAGAGCTCGTGCTCAAGGCCCGGGACAGTAATGGCCCGGGTAGGGCAGATGGCGTGGCAATGGGCGCAGGCCAGACAGCGATCCCCGCTGACTGCGGCCTTGCCGTGCAGTATCGACAGGGTCTGGTCCGGGCACACCGTAAGGCAGAGGCCGCAGCCCGTGCATTTTTCCTGGTCGATGATTGGGCCGTGCGGCCTGGAGTGTCTCTGCTGTTCAGTCATGATTGTCCATCATGCCCTGCTTTGCAAAAAAAGGAAAGGGTTCGCATAAAACTTAGGGGATGTCCGACACTACCCGTTACATCTCTGACTATGTTGGTGAGCCCCCTTATGCTGAAAACGATCGTGCGACGTTTTGAATATTTTTGAATAACGGCTTGACGAAAAAGTCGGAGACGCATAGTTTCAGCACAAGTCGTCACCCCGGCGAAAGACGGAGTCCGGATATGACATATCCTCTCGAAACTACCGGAGCGGAGTTTTTCTCGATTCGCTTATCTCAGGCGTTCAGCGGAATGACGGCAACTGGAGATGGCAGGACTTTTGCGAGAGGATCTTCTTTCATCCTTTTTCGGAAGCCTCCGCAGTGCTCGTCGGCTGCGTGTCAATGAGCTTTTGATTATCTCGGGGCAACAACCGGAGAAAGCATGTACTTCTGGCAAGGGTTTTTCTTGTATATGGCGCCGGGTGGCCTTCTGCTGGCCGCTGCTCTGGCCTTCTTGCAGCACGAGGGGTTGAGTCGGTGGCTGTTCGGGATTACCTGGCTTTTCCCCCCGGCCCTGGGGATTGTCGCTGCTTTTCTGGGCTGGCGGTTCAACCGCAGCCGGCTGCTCTTCGGGACGCTGGTGCTGCTCCTGGCCGATCTGCTGCTGCGCCGTTATGGCGGGGTTGCCCAGATCGACCAGCTCCTGGCCAGGTATGTGTTTCATCTGACCCTGCTGGCGGTGCCGTTCAATCTGTTCCTCTTTTCCTTCTGGCGGGAACGGGGCATTGTCACCGGCCAGGGGTTGCGCCGTTTTTGCTTTATTCTTTTTCAGCCGCTGCTGTTGGCTGGGCTGTATGGGGTGCGTGGTCCGCTCATCGTGCGGCAACTGGAGGCTATGGTCGTTCCCTTGCCCCTGCTCGGGCCCCTCTCTTCACCGGCTCTTGTTGTTTCCGTTCTGGCCGGCCTGGGCTTGCTTTTTCGTTTCCGGCGCAACCGCGAGCTGTTGGATCATGGGTTTTTCTGGGCCATGGTCTGTTCACTCCTTGCCCTGTCGGTCGGGAATCCCGCAAGGCAGCCCTTTCTTTTCAGCGTGGCGGCACTGATCCTCATTGTCGCCGCCATTGAGGCTGCGCATCGCATGGCCTTCCGGGATGAATTGACCGGTCTGCCCGCCCGTCGGGCCTTGAACGAATCCATGCTCAAGCTGGGCAATACCTATACCGTGGCCATGGTGGATATCGATTTTTTCAAGAAATTCAATGACCGTTATGGCCATGATGTCGGCGATCAGGTGCTGGCCATGGTGGCCGGCCTGCTCGGCAGGGTCGGCGGGGGAGGGCGTCCCTTTCGTTATGGCGGCGAGGAGTTCACCATCCTTTTTCCGGGCAAGGTTCTGAAAGAGGCACAGCCCCATCTGGAGAAATTGCGTCAGGAGGTGGCGGCCGCCGGGTTCAAGGTAAGGAGCGCGGGGCGCTCCGGCAAGAAACAGAGCAACAGACAGAAGGACGGGGATTGCGGGAAAAAGGTCTCGCTCACCATCAGCATCGGCATGGCCCAGGCCGACAATACCAGGAAGACCCCATCCGCCGTGATCAAGGCGGCGGACAAAGCCTTGTATCGCGCCAAGAACGCAGGCCGCAATCAGGTTTCCGCGTAGCTCATCCAGGAAATTCCCTTCTTTTTTTCAAAGTGAAGATTTTTTCACTCTGTGCTATCCTTGCCCCTGAAATTTTCTTGCCGATAAAACCGGCCTTGCAAAAAAAATGGAAAAGGCCGCAGGTGTAACATAACTCGTCGAGTTACAAAGAGTTAACCGTTGTAATTGCGTCTTGTTGCTATTTCAACAATAAAGGAGTTGCCGTAATGAGCGTTGAGCCCAACAAAATCATCTATTCAATGATCCGTGTCGCCAAGTTTTACGACAAGAAGCCGATCCTCAAGGATATCAGCCTCTCTTATTTCTATGGCGCCAAGATAGGGGTCTTGGGCATGAACGGCTCGGGTAAGTCGTCGCTGCTGCGGATTCTTGCCGGGGTTGATAAGGAGTTTAACGGCGAGACCCATATCTCTCCGGGGCTGACCGTGGGCTATCTTGAGCAGGAACCCCTGCTTGATGAAGGCCGGACCGTGATCGAGATCGTCCGGGAAGGGGCGCAGGAGGCGGTGGATCTGCTGGCCGAATTTGAGGAAATCAACAACAAGTTCGCCGAGCCCATGGACGATGACGCCATGGATAAGCTCATCGCCAGGCAGGGTGTGGTGCAGGAAAAGCTCGACACCCTGGACGCCTGGGATCTGGATGCCCGTCTCGACATGGCCATGGACGCCCTGCGCTGCCCGCCCGGGGAGACCCCGGTGAATGTCCTTTCCGGCGGCGAGAAACGGCGGGTGGCCCTGTGCCGACTGCTTTTGAAAAAGCCGGATATCCTGCTGCTTGACGAGCCCACCAACCATCTGGACGCCGAAACCGTTTCCTGGTTGGAGCAGCATCTGCAGCGCTATGAAGGAACGGTTATTGCCGTGACCCATGACCGTTATTTTCTCGACAACGTGGCGGGCTGGATTTTAGAGCTGGACCGGGGTCAGGGCATCCCCTGGAAGGGCAACTATTCCTCCTGGCTGGAGCAGAAGGAAAAGCGGCTGGCCAACGAGGAAAAGGAAGAGTCCAAGCGCCGCAAGACCTTGCAGCACGAGTTGGAATGGATTCGGATGAGCCCCAAGGGCAGGCATGCCAAGTCCAAGGCCAGAATCCAAGCCTATGAGGAGCTGTTGAGCAAGGAGGCGGAAAAGCGCACCAAGGACCTGGAGATCTACATCCCCCCCGGACCGAGGCTGGGCAAGATCGTCATCGAGGCCGAGGGCATCACCAAGTCCTTCGGCGACCGGCTGCTTTTTGAGAACCTGACCTTCTCCCTGCCGCCCGGCGGCATCGTCGGGGTGATCGGCCCCAACGGTGCGGGCAAGTCCACCCTGTTTAAATTGATCACCGGCCAGGACAAGCCTGATTCCGGTACCATCCGCCTTGGGGACGCGGTGAAGCTTGCCTATGTGGACCAGTCCCGGGACGTACTGGACCCGGAACAGACGATCTGGCAGGCCATCTCCGAGGGCCAGGAAACCATCACCATGGGCGACCGCGAGGTGAACTCCCGGGCCTATGTGGGCAGGTTCAATTTTTCCGGCCCCGATCAGCAGAAAAAGGTGGGGCTCCTCTCCGGCGGACAGCGCAACCGGGTGCATCTGGCCAGAATGCTGAAAGAAGGCGCCAATGTCATCCTGCTGGACGAGCCCACCAACGATCTCGACGTCAGCGCCCTGCGCGCCTTGGAAGAGGCCTTGGAGAACTTCGGCGGCTGTGCCGTGGTCATCAGCCATGACCGCTGGTTTTTGGACCGCATCGCCACCCATATGCTCGCCTTTGAAGGGGATTCCCAGGTGGTCTGGTTCGACGGCAACTATTCAGAATACGAGGCGGACCGCAAGGCCAGGTTGGGCGATGCCGCCGATCAGCCTCACCGGATCAAATACCGTCATCTGACCCGTGCCTGAGTCCGGGCTTTGCCAAAGATAAAAAAACCCCTGGTTGCCAAGTTGCCGGCAGCCAGGGGTTTTTTTGTGTACGTCAGGAATTTGCGTGTGAAGCTCTCTGGTGAGTTCGTTGCGGGGGAAAAGCGAGGAAGAAGCGGTCAGCGGCGGGTAAAAACCATGAAGGTGTAAGGCTCCGGCCCTTCCACCCGTTCCTGCGAACTCTTGCTGAATTGCTTGGGGTCAAACTCCGGGAACAGGATATCTCCCTCCACTTCCCGGTCGAGCACGGTGAGGTGGATTTCGTCGGCCAAGGGCAGGGCCTCCCGGTAGATCTGCCCACCCCCGGCAATGAAGATTTTTTCCGCTTCGGCACAGAGGGCAATGGCCGCATGCAGGTTTTCCGCAACCAGACAGCCCGCGGCTTGGTAAGTTGGATTGCGGGTGATGATCACGGTTTTCCGTCCGGGCAGGGGGCGACCGATGGATTCGTAGGTTTTTCGGCCCATGATCAGGGTGTGGCCCATGGTCATGGCTTTGAAGCGTTGCTGTTCGCCGGGGATATTCCAGGGGATGGCATTGCCTTTGCCGATCACTCGGTTTTTGGCCATGGCGGCGATGAGGATGATCTTCATCGGTATGCCTTGCGCATGGCGTTATGCCTCCCCGCTTTTTACCGCTTCAAGCGTTTCCCATCGAGCGTAGGCTTCTTTCAGCTCCAGTTCAAGTGCTTCCAGTTGTTTTTGTATTGTGGGGATGGCGGCAGGGTCCTTTTGGTAGAGGGACGGATCAGCCAATTGCTGGTGCAGCGCTTCCACCTTTGCCTCCATTTCTTCAAGCCGTTGGGGCAATGCTTCCAGTTCCCGTTCTTCCTTGTAGGAGAGTTTTCGGGACGCAGCCTTTTTGGGCGGTTCTTTTTTTTCGCTCTTTTCCGGCTTGGCGGCCGGGGTCGGAAGCTGAGCCCGCTGCAGGAGCCAGTCGTCGTAGCCGCCGGCGTATTCTTCCACCCTTCCTTCTCCCTCAAAAACCAGGGTGGAGGTGACCACATTGTTCAGAAAGGCCCGGTCATGGCTGACCAGCAACAGCGTCCCCTGATAGTCCAGGAGCAGCTCTTCGAGGAGTTCCAGGGTCTCTACGTCAAGATCGTTGGTGGGTTCGTCCATGACCAGCACGTTGAAGGGCTGGGTGAACAGCTTGGCCAGGAGGAGCCGGTTCTTTTCTCCGCCGGAGAGAACGCGCACCGGCGAACGGGTCCGGTCCGGGGCAAAGAGGAAATCCTGCAGGTAGCTGATGATGTGGCGGGGCTGGCCGCCCACCAGCACCGTATCATGGCCGTCGGCCACGTTGTCGGCCACGGTTTTCTCCGGGTCGAGCTGCTCCCGGTTCTGGTCGAAGTAGCAGGATTCGATCCGGGTGCCCAGGGTAATGGTCCCTTCGCTGGGTTCCAGTTGGCCGAGCAGGAGCTTGAGCAGGGTGGACTTGCCCGCTCCGTTGGGGCCGATGATTCCCACCTTGTCGCCGCGCATGATGGTGGCGGTCAACCCTTTGATGATCGGGGTGGTGTTGTAATAAAACGAGATATCCTTGAGCGAGGCCACCAGCTTGCCGGAGCGTTCGGCGTCCTGCATCTGGATGCGGGCCTTGCCGCTCTGGGTTCTCCGGGCCAAGCGTTCTTTGCGCAGGTCGAGAAGCGCGCGGACCCTGCCTTCGTTACGGGTGCGGCGGGCCTTGATCCCCTGGCGGATCCAGGCTTCTTCCTGGGCCAGTTTTTTGTCGAATTTATGGCTCTGGCTCGCTTCGGCATCCAGGGCATCCTGCTTGCGCTGGAGATAGGTATCGAAGTTGCCGGGCCAGCTGGTCAGCCGTCCGCGGTCGAGTTCCACGATCCGGGTGGCGATCTTCCGGAGCAGCATCCGGTCATGGGTGACAAAGAGCAGGGTGGAGGAAAAGCTTAAGAGAAACTCTTCCAGCCAGTCGATGGCCTCGATGTCCAGGTGATTGGTGGGCTCGTCCAGGAGGAGCAGGTCCGGTTCGCTGACCAGAGCGCGGGCCAGCAGCACCCGCCGTTTGAGCCCGCCGGAAAGGGAGGTGAACTCCTGGTCCGGTGGAAGCTGCAGCCGGGAAAGGACGGTTTCGACCCGCTGCTGGGCCTGCCAGCCGTGCGCGGCATCCAAGGCATGCTGGGCCTGTTCCAGTTCGGCAAGCACCGCCTCGGAGTGGTCGGTCTGGAGCAGATGGCTTACCGCGTGGTAGCGGGCCAGCAGGGCGAACATCTCACCCAAGCCTGCGGCCACCACCTCGTAGACAGTGCCGCCCAAACCGACAGGCACTTCCTGGGTGAGCCGCGCCACGCGCAGCCCTTTCTGGCGGGTGATCTCGCCGCGGTCCGGTTCGATCTCGCCGGAGAGGATCTTCATGAGCGAGGATTTACCTTCGCCGTTGCGGCCTACCAGGCAGACCCGTTCGCCGGGTTCGATCTGCAGGTCGATGCCGTTGAGCAGGGGCAGACCGCCAAAGCTCAAGGCGATATCTTTCAGGGTAATTGTGGCCATGGTCAGCTTGGGGTTTTGTGCATGTTCAGTAGCGCAAGCGTTGCTACTGAACATGCAAATTTTAGATATGGATCGGTGTTTTTGGGTGCCAGGAAAACTTCCTAGGAACTTTTTGCTCTCGAAGGGCTGGGTCTGCCGGAAGAGGGTCTTCTGCCGCCGGAACTGGACCTGCCGCCACTGGGGCGACTGCCGCCGGGCCGATTGCGGGGTGCCGATGAGGACTCTCTTTTCGGCGCTGGCCTGGAAGGGGGCGGGGTCGAAAGCCAATCCGGATCGGGTTGGATACAGGGCAGCTTGGCCCCGATGAACTCCTCGATATCGGGGAGCTGGAAGGAATCGGACTCGTCGGCAAAGCTCACCGAGGTGCCCAGGGCGCCTGCCCTGCCGGTCCGGCCGATGCGATGGACATAATCCTCCGGGTCATGGGGCAGGGTGTAGTTGATGACGTGGCTCACCCCGTCCACGTGGATTCCCCGTCCTGCCACATCGGTGGCCACCAGCACCCGGATTTTACCGGCCCGGAAGTTTTCCAGGGTTTTGGTGCGGGTATGCTGGGGGATATCTCCGGAGAGGATGGCGCAGTGGATGTCGTAGCGCGCCAGTTTTTCGGCGAGATGGCGGGTTTCGTCCTTGCGGTTACAGAAGATCATAACCCGTTCAAGGTTTTGGCGGATGATGATGTTGTAGAGCAGAGGGAATTTTTCCTTGCTGCTGACCAGGTAGACCAGTTGTTCCACTGTCTCCGTCACCACATGCTCCGGCTCGATCTCAACCATTACCGGGTCCTTGGTCCATTGCGAAGCGAGGCTGATGATCTGCGGGGTCAGGGTGGCGGAAAAAAGCAGGGTCTGACGTTTGTCCTTGTTGGGGGTGGAGTGGACGATCTGGCGGACATCCGGGATAAAGCCCATGTCCAGCATGCGGTCTGCTTCGTCGATCACCAGGATTTCCACCTGATCGAGGTGGACATATTGCTGGCGTTTAAAATCCAGCAATCGGCCCGGGGTGGCCACCACGATGTCAACCTGCTGGCCGGTGATCTGGCGTTGCTGCTTTTGGTAATCCATGCCGCCGAGTACCGCAACGGTGACGACGTTGCAGTATTGGGTGAGCTCCCGGGCATCCTCGACAATCTGGAGAACCAGTTCGCGGGTCGGGGCCAGGATCAGGGCGCGGGGCGAGCCGTTACGCCTTTTGCCGGGGGGCGTGTTCCGCAGCAGCCGGGTGAAGATGGTGGTCAGGAAGGCGGCGGTCTTGCCGGTGCCGGTCTGGGCCTTGCCGCTGGCATCCTTGCCGGCCAGGGTATGGGGCAGGGTCTGGGCCTGAATGGGGGTGCAATAGGAAAAGCCCAGGTCGGAGATGGCATGCATGATCTCGCTGGGCAGGTCAAGGTCGTGGAAGCGCGTTTTGCCATCGACCTTGGGAACCAGAAACTTTGAGGCATCCCAGGGCGCGATAGGATCGGTTTCGGGGAGCATCGCCGCTTGCGGGCGGATATTCTCCGGAATATGGGGCGGCTTGGGTTCCTTTTTCTTGCCACGACGTGGCCGGGAGGGCTGTTGCGTCTCCTGGGGCAGGGGCTGGTTCTGTTGGGCCGCGTCAAGGTCGCTGTGTTTGCCACGGCCTGTAATGATTTTTTTCAGTTTGTCACGGAAGCGATTGATGATTTTTCTTACCAAAATACCCTCTCAGAGGAGATGACGAATTATGACGGCGTTGCGGAGAGTTGCCCGGAAAAATATGGCATATGTTTGGGGGGTGCAAAGTTTTTTCCGCATGGAACCATCGAGAAAATATGCCGCGCCAGACCGTTTGAGAAACTTTTTCTGGCAGGAGCAGGATGAACGGTCATGGAAAAAGGCGGGGCAGGCGAACACGCTGGCTGAGTCGCCGTGGGTTACATGAGAAAGATGGTGGGCCGTCGGGGGCTCGAACCCCAAACCTAGTGATTAAGAGTCACTTGCTCTACCAGTTGAGCTAACGGCCCGTCTCTTTATGTCGTGGCAAGATATACACCTTTCGGTTTGCCTTGTCAACCATGTTGCGCCAACTTTTGTAACGGTCCGGCCGCATCATATCTGCTTTGTTATCGGCCTGTTTGCATGCCGATGTGTCGCGGGAATCCTCCGCCCGTTTACCTGCTCTCGGGCCTCTGCCGCGCATCCGCGCCACTGCTGAACTGGTACCTTTTCGGTTCCGTTGATTTTTTCTCTTCTCATTCAGTCCGGCAGGTGCAAATGAGCAGGGTTTCAGGTATAGTGATTTGAATACGGTGGATTATGTTTTATTGAGTAACAGCTTATTTTCCGGTTGAAGCTGATCCCTGCGAGGGTGCCGGAAATTGACGATGTCAAGGCAAAGGAGAAAATCCATGAGCAAGGTGTTGATAATCGGGGCCGGAGGGGTCGGCAGTGTTGTGGTTCACAAATGTGCGCAGGTACCTGAGGTTTTTACCGGGATCTGTCTTGCCAGCCGGACCCTGGCCCGGTGCGAAAATATTCGGAAATCCGTCAAGGAGCGGACTGGTCGTGACATCGAGATCGCCCAGGTCGATGCCGACAATGTCGCCGAGACCGTGGCCCTGATCAAAAGGGTGCAGCCCAAATTGGTGCTCAATCTGGCCCTGCCATACCAGGATCTGCACATCATGGATGCCTGTCTGGAAACCGGGGTTGATTACCTGGATACCGCCAACTACGAGCCGCCGGATGAGGCGAAGTTCTGTTACAAGTGGCAGTGGGAGTATCAGGAGCGCTTCAAGGAAAAGGGGCTCATGGCCCTCTTGGGTAGCGGCTTTGATCCCGGGGTCACCAATGTCTACTGCGCCCATGCGGCCAAGCACCATTTCGACGAGATCCACTATGTGGACATCCTCGACGCCAACGCCGGAGACCACGGCCATCCCTTTGCCACCAATTTCAACCCCGAGATCAATATCCGCGAGGTCACGGCCAAGGGCAAGTACTGGGAGAACGGGAAATGGATCGAAACCGAGCCGCTTTCCATCAAGCAGAGCTACGATTTTCCGGTGATCGGTCCCAAGAACGCCTATCTCATGTACCACGAGGAGCTGGAATCCCTGGCGAAAAATATCAAAGGACTCAAGCGTATCCGTTTTTGGATGACCTTTTCCGACAACTACCTCAAGCATCTTGAAGTGTTGCAGAACGTGGGTATGACCGGGATCGAGCCGGTGATGTTCGAGGGGCGCGAGATCATTCCCCTCCAGTTCCTGAAGGCGTTGCTTCCCGATCCCGCCTCCCTGGGGCCGCGGACCAAGGGGAAAACCTGCATCGGCTGCGAGCTGGAAGGGGTTAAAAACGGCAAGCCCAGGAAGATGTTCATCTATAACGTCTGCGACCATGAGGAGTGCTACCGCGAGGTGGGTTCCCAGGCCATTTCCTACACCACCGGGGTGCCGGCCATGATCGGGGCGATGATGATGCTCACCGGCAAGTGGCGGGGCGCCGGGGTTTTCAATATGGAAGATCTGGATCCCGACCCCTTCATGGAGAAGCTCAATATCCACGGGTTGCCGTGGCTGGAAAAGATTCTGGTGTAGGCGTTCCTGCCGACTGCTGACGATATGGGTGATCTCTCGTGAAGCGCATTGGTGCCGCTATGCATGAAGCGCTGCGGGCAGAGGCCCAAAGAGTTCCCCGGCGGAGGGTGCATCATTGTCTGCACGAGAGCCCGGATGATCCGGTCCAGCGGCTGGTGGTGGACATGGAGCCCGGCACCTATATTCGGCCGCATCGCCACGCGCAATCCCCGAAATGGGAACTGTTTTTCTGTCTGGCCGGGAGTGCCGTGGTGTTGCTTTTTGACGATGCGGGTCTACTCACGGACAAACTCGCGCTTGCCGCATCCGGATCGTGTTATGGGGTGGAGATCCCGGCCGGGGTCTGGCACACCCTGATCATCGAAGAGCCGGGCACCCTGCTGGTGGAGGTCAAGCCCGGGCCATATGTGTCGCTGCCCGAAAAGGATTTTGCTCCTTGGGCTCCGGCGGAGGGCGAGGCCGCTGCGGCTGGATTCGAGGCGGCCCTGCATGGTTTGTCTGTGGGCAAGGCGGTTCCCTATAATTTTGGATGAAAACGATGAGCCACAAGGTAATCAATATCGGCTGTGACCTAAGCGAGGTGCCAACCCCGAGCTATGTCTGTGACCGGGCCAGTTTGGCCCGTAATCTGATTGTCCTCGATCAGGTGCAGCAACGCACCGGCTGCCGGATCCTCCTGGCCCTCAAGGGGTTTGCCATGTTCAGCCTCTTTGGCCAAATCCGCGAGGTTTTGCACGGCGCTTCGGCCAGCTCCCTTTCCGAGGCGCGACTGGCTGCGGAGGAGTTCGGCAAGGAGGTGCATGTCTATGCCCCGGCTTACGGAGACGAGGAATTCGCTGAAATCCTTACCTGCGCCGATCATCTGGTTTTTAATTCCTTCCGCCAGTGGCTCCATTTCAAGGAGCAGGTGGCCGGGGCAGGCAAGAAGATTTCCTGCGGCATCCGGGTCAACCCGCAGTACTCCGAGGTGGATGTGGATCTCTACAATCCCTGCGGCCGCTTCTCGCGCCTCGGCGTGGTGCGAGATCAGTTTCACCCTGAGCTGCTGGAGGGGATTGAGGGACTCCATTTTCATGCCCTCTGCGAGCAGGATGCCGATGCCCTGGAGCATACGGTTGTGGCCTTTGAGGAGAAATTCGGTGAGTTTCTCGGCAGGATGCAATGGGTCAATTTCGGGGGCGGCCACCACATAACCCGGGAGGGTTACGATATCGACCGCCTCTGTGCCACCATCTCTCGGATTCAGGAGAAATACGGGGTGCAGGTTTATCTGGAGCCCGGCGAGGCCATCGGCCTCAATATCGGGGTGCTGGTGACCCGGGTGATGGATATTGTGGAAAACGAGATGAGTACCGCCATCCTCGACACCTCGGCCACGGCCCACATGCCCGATGTCCTGGAGATGCCCTACCGGCCGGTGCTTTTCGGTGCTGGCGAGCCCGGTGAGTTTGCCCATACCTACCGGTTGGGGGGGTTGTCCTGCTTGGCCGGGGATGTGATCGGCGACTATTCTTTTCCCGAGCCCCTTGCCATCGGCCAGCGTCTGGTGTTCGGCGACATGGCCCATTACACCATGGTCAAGACCACCACCTTCAACGGGGTGCGGCTGCCCAGCATCGTGGTCTGCGATTCGCGCACCGGCGAGAGCGAGGTAGTGCGTTCCTTTGGCTATGAGGATTATAAGTCCCGACTGTCCTAGTTTGTTTCCTTTTCTTTCTGCGGCTGTTCTTCTTGCCGGCTCTGAAGTTTCGGGGTGATATGGAACAGCCGGTAGTCGTCCCCTCGCAGAATGAGCCTGTCCAGTCCATGTTCTGCCTCGGCATCGCCGGAAAGCAGATCCTTCACCATCGCCGCCCCTTCCCCTGGAAACCAGTTTGCCCGTACGCTCACCATGGCCGGGGCCGTGTGTTCGTTCATCAGGGCCAGCAGATAGCCGTCCGTGGTCCGGCGCAGGTCGGCAAGGACATAGCCGGCCCCCGGACCCGTAAGCTCGATGCGGGGCTGTATCCTAAAGAAATTCTTGTAGATTTTCCCGAGCCAGGTGGTTCTGGTGTCCCAGGCAAAAGTGGGCGCGTTGCCTGGGCTGTTCATCAGGCTGGCGGGGGCGATAAAGTCGCCCAGCCCAAAGGTGTTGAGCGCGGTGCGGGCCAAGGGATGTTCCTTGGTAACCAGGGCCGCGCCTAAGCGAAGGCCGGATTCGGTTTCGTTCCAGGCCTGGGGTGTGCCTCCCGAGGCCGGGCGGACTCCTTGCCAGTATTTCCAGGTCCGAATTGTTTGGGGCTGGGTTTGGGCGAGGATTCCATCCGGTGTGGGGTTGAGAAGCAGGGGGGTATAGCCTGCACTCCAGTCCGCTCCCGGCTGGATGCCGCTTTCCCAGGCAGGTCGGGTCTGACTGACATCCACCCCAAAGACCTTGGCCATGGCTGCGGCCCAACCGGGGTTGTCCCGGTGATTGGCGTCAAACTGGCCGGGCAGGTCAAGGTTGGCGTGGATATGCATGCCCCGGCCGAGAAGGTTGGGCAGGGCGGAAAGATCATCCGCGCGCATCTGGAAGTTTCTCGGCAGGAGCAGGCATTTGGCCTTGGTCTCCAACTCAGTCGTACCCAGGTCGGCAAGGGGGTGGTTGATGAGTTTTGGTCTGAATCCCAGGCGGCGTAGCCCACCCCATAGAGAGGCGGTTTCTTCGTTGGTTTTGTTCCAGCTCAGATCAAGATCGGTTGGCCAGTAAACGAGGATGTCCGGCTCCATGGGGCGTGAGCCGGGAAGAAAGCGCGTGAGGGGCAGCGCGTCCATGCGCTGAAACATGGTGCGCACCGCCTCGTACACCTTGGGCTTGGGGCGCCGCTCCTGATCGACCACCCCAAACCCTGCTTCGCGTGGGTATGGCGTGGCGAGGAAGTTGTTGCGATCGTTCCAGTGGAAGAGGTGCACGCCCATGGCCCCGGAGAGCATGCTCTCCCAGGTGGAGCTGACGATGGCCTCGGTCTGGCGGGCCGCTGCGCCGGGGAAGAGGGTTTCCGTGGAGCTGTGGCCGGTTTCCGTGATCATTAGCGGGATGTCGAGCAGGTCGCGATACTTGGCGATGCCGAAGTCCAAGGAGCGCAGTTCATGTCCGGCCAGAGCCCAGGAGTAGAGATTGAGGGAGATGAAATCCAGGGGCGCGCCCGCAGCCCGGCAGCGCTCTGTGATGATCAACGGGTCCTCGCCGGTGTAGTTGGGGTCAAGGCCGTTAAAGATGCCGCCCACCATGGAGTAGGAGATCATCTGCCCGGGGGCGGCCTTTTTCGCCGCCTTGGCGCCTGCAACGAGAAAATCAGCGATGGTTCGTTTGCGCCACTGGATAAGGTCGTGGTAGCCGGAGTTGCGAATGGCTTGATGATCGGCCCGATCTTCCGGGTAGCTTCTTGCCATGACTACCTCGGCGAAGCTTTGGAATGTGGTGCCCCAGACCGCGTTGAGCCGCTCGATGCTCCCCCCGTAGGTTTGCGCGAGGAAATCCCGGAAAGAGGGAAGGCTGGCTTCTTCATCGTAGCCGACCTGATTCTTGATAGGGTTATTCTCCCAGAGATCGTAAAAGGCGAATTCGTTGCCGATAATCCAGCCGCCGATGGCCGGGCTTGCTTTGTAGCGGTCGCACACCGCGGCGATGAATCGGGCAAATGATTCCTTGGCCCTTGGGTGGCTGTAGTTCAGGAGGGGGCTGGGGCCGTTTGCGGTGCGGGCCATGGCCTCCGGGTAATGGGCGACAAACCAAGAGGGCGGGTACTGGTAGCCGATGAGGATGAAGAGTTTGAGCCCGAGGTGTTCGGCTTTACTGATCAGGTGGTCGGCCTGATCCCAGCGGAAGACGCCTTCCGCCGGTTCCACGCTTTCCCAGACCAGCTCAACTCGGAGTGAGTTGGCATGCGCTTTTTGCATGGCCTCCAGGTCATAGTCCACCTCTGCCAGGGTTTGGGTGGCGAAAACCGGCGGGTTCCAGATCTGATAGGCAAAGCCATGCGGAATGAAAAACTCTTGGCGGTCCGTGTCCCAGAAATAACCTTGGCGGATGGTCAGGCCGGCTGTGGCAATTTTAGGAAGCAGGCAGAGGGCGAGGAGGAGCAGCGGGATGATGACGGAGAAAAATCCGCCGCAACTGTTTGGTCTGTTGGGAAAAGATGTCCGTGTTGCCGGCATGGAGAAGTTGTCCTCGGGAAAAGTGATGAATATGGCGTGATGCTTGGTGCATTGTATATTATTGGGCAGCTGATGTCGTAAACAAAAAAAGCCGGGCATCCATCAGGAGCCCGGCTTTTTTTATGTTTATGCGGTGTGAATAATGCGGTTCAGCGGTCCGCCATCCCGTAGCCGGATTCGCCATGAAGGGATTTGTCGAGGCCTTCGACCTCCCACTGTTTGTCGATCCGGAAGCCTACGGTTTTTTCCACAACCAGGCAGATCAGGATGGTAGCGGAAGCGGCCAGGGCAATGGTGACGCCCATACCCAGAAGTTGCACCTGCAATTGATCGATTGCGGTCCATGCCTGTCCGGCTGCGGCGGAGGCCTTTTCCATCCATGAGTCTCGGATAAAGAAGGAAAGCAGGAGAACGCCGAGGCCGCTGCCGACCCCGTGGATGCCGAAGCAGTCCAGGCTGTCATCGTAGCCGAGTCGCATCTTCATGATCAAGGCAAAATAGCAGACCAGGGATGAGGCTGCGCCGAGGGCAAGAGCCCCCATGGGTTGCACGACTCCGGCTGCCGGGGTGATCACCACCAGGCCGGCCAGAATCCCGGAAACAAAGCCCAGGGAGGTGGCCTTGCGGAAAGCGATGGCCTCGATGATCAGCCAGGTCAAAGCCCCGCTTGCCGCCGAGATCTGAGTCATTGTGAGGGCGCGGGCCGTTTCCAGGCCGCTCTGCACGGTGGAGCCGGCATTGAAGCCATACCAGCCGACCCAGAGAAGGCCAGCGCCCATCATGGTCATAACCAGATTGTTCGGATGCATGGCGGTTTTGGGATATCCCAGTCTCGGGCCGAGGAAGAGGGCGGCGACCAGGGCGCTGACTCCTGCGGAGACATGGATAACCAAGCCGCCGGCTAAATCGATAACCCCCTTGGCGCCTATGTTGAAGAGCCAGCCGTCCGGGGCCCAAATCCAGTGGCACAGGGGACTGTAGACAAACAAGAACCAGAGGACGATAAAGAGGATGTAGCCCCGGAAGTAGACCCGTTCGGCTATGGCGCCGCTGATCAGGGCCGGGGTGATGATGGCGAATTTGCCTTGGAACATGGCCAGGACATACTCGGGCACGCCATTGCTGATCGTTTCGTCGATCCCGCTCAGCATGAAGTAGTCAGGGTTCCAGCCGATGATGCCGCCAAAAATGCTTTTTCCGAAGGTGAGGCTGTAACCGCAGACCACCCAGAGTACGCCGATTATCGCCATGGAAACAAAGCTGTGCATCATGGTGCTCAGTACGTTCTTGGTGCGGACCAGGCCGCCGTAAAACATGGCCAGGCCCGGAATCATCAGCAATACCAGGGCCGTGGAAATCAGCATCCAGGCCGTGGTGCCGCTGTCGATGCATTGGCCGTCACCAGCCAAGGCCAGACCGGGGAGAAGCGCAAAGGCGAGGCCGGTGGAGGGTATGGAGAGAAAACGGTGGTGCATGGTATCTCCTTCATTTTCCGAATTGAGGTGTTTGGGGTGGACCTATCCACTCCACGTTTAGCGAGAATCGTGCCATGATCGCTGGAATTTTTTTCTCGTTGAATGTGTGTTGTTTTGCGCTGGTTCTGGCTGAGTCGTTCGGTTGTGGTTGGTGAACAAATATGTAAAATGCAAGTTTGTTTAGTACAAATTTGTAGTATTTTTTTGTGGGTGTTCGGGCCGGAAGCGGCGGGGCGGTCAGGGAGGGAGTTATGCTCCGCTACTAGTATTTTTTCGGTATTGACCCGGCGGGGAAATAATGCGAAAATTTCAAATTAAGCAGCATGCGCTAACTGGGTGACGTTGCCCATGGATTGCACAGCAAAAGGAGGGGGGCGATGCGTAAATTCGTGGTGAAATTCAAGGTCGGGGGGCCTGAACTCTGGCGCACTGCCGTAATCGAGAAAACAACCGTTGATGCGAAGAATGTGGCCATGGCCATGTATGAATTTCATCGGAAATACGCACGGGCCAGTAAAAGAATGACCGTTACCGAGGTTTACGAGGAAGGATAGGGGCGTATTACAGATTTTTACATTGAGATGGATGAAAAAATGGCGGACAGCCGGTAAAGGCTATCCGCCATTTTTGGTGCGTAATAAAAATTATAATAAGAATCAGAAAGGTCGCATCACCCAGATGCCGCAGGGACAAGTATCGCTACAAAAGCCGCAGGCGATGCACTTGTCGGGGTCTGAGACATAGCGGTAGGATTTGTCCTCGAGTTTTTCCCTGGAGATGGCCTGGGTCGGACAGATGGTCTCGCAGAGATGGCAGTCACGGCAGGTGCCGCAGCTCATGCAGCGTTCCGCCTCAGCCGCCTCGGAGGAACCCGGGCAAGGCTCAGGGGTATAGTGGGCTGAGGTCAGGCTAGCCTGAGGGATGAGCTGCTGGCCGAAGTCCTTCCATTCCTCGCCCTTGAATCCGGCCAGGATAGCTTCCGCGGTCTTCTTGCCCGCCCCCAGGGCGTTGGTGGCAAGGCCCGGCCGTTCCACATCGCCGATGGCCGAGATCTTCGGGTCGCTGGTAAGCCCGGCCGCGTTGCACTTGATCCAGCCTGCGCCGCCTACGGTGATAACCTCAACGGTATCAGGCAGGAACTTCAAAGCCGGGACGTCGCCGATGGAGATGATCACGGTCTGGGCCGGGATGAGCTGGCCTGCCGCGTCGATGAGTCCTTCGGCGGTAACCTCCTTGGTCTGCACCGGCCATTTGAATGTGGCGCCCAGTGCCTCGGCTGCAGCCTTTTCCTTGCCGAATGCCAGGGGTTTCTGGATATCCACCAGGGTAACCTCCTGGGCGCCGAGCCGGTACGCCTCGCAGGCCACATCGCAGCCCACGTTGCCCGCGCCGATGATCACCACCTGCTTGCCGACCTTCATCGGCTTGGCGCTTTTCGCGCTCTTCAGGAAGTCCAGGGCGGGGACAACCCGCTCATGGCCGGGGAAGGGGATGATCCGCGGCTGGTGGGTGCCGACGGCCACGATGACGTGGTCGTATTTTTTCTTCAACTCGGCAAACTTCTCCTTGGTCATGGCGACCCCGAAGTTCGCCTTGATATTGGGCATGGAGAGGAAGCGTTGGATCTCTCTGTCCCAAATGGCCTTGGGCAGTCGCTCCCAGGGGATGACCTGGGCGAGCTTGCCGCCCAACTGCTGGTCGCGCTCGAAGATATGCGCTTCTACCCCAGCCTTGGCCAACTGCCAGGCCGCGTTCATGCCGGCCGGGCCGCCGCCGATGATGGCGACCTTTTTGCCCAGCGATTTGGCGGGCTTGGGAGGCTTGGCGTCGCGGGAAGCACGGCCCAGCATCTGGACGTCGATCTTCTCGTCCACCAGCTGCCTGGAGCAGTTCTGCATGCAGAGGTTCGGGCAGACGTAGCCGCAGACCGAGGCCGGCAGCGGGGTATAATCGAGCAACATCTTGTAGGCCTCATCGCCCTTGCCTTCGCGGAACAAGCGCAACCGGTCGATGGTGGGGATGTGCACCGGGCAGTAGTAGGCGCAGGGTGCGGCCTTGTCGCGGTTGGCCCAGAAGGGCTGACGCCGCCGGAGTTCCCCGGTCTCGATCATGCCGATGGGGGTGCGGTCCAAGCCCGGAGCCAGATCGCGGATGGGGTCGCCGCCGCCGAAACCGGGGTTCCAGATCTTCTGCTTGAACTCCGCCATGGGCATGGGGCCGGAAAACATCAGCGCCCGTTCCTGGGGCGGGATGGAGATCAGCATCATCCATTCCTTGCGGACGGAAAGCTTTTTGAGCAGGCGACTGCGGCCGATTTTTTTGAGGTAAACGGGCATCCGCTCCATGAGCCAAGCCCATTGTTCATCGTTGGGCAGCACGGCCATGACGCTTTTCTTGTCATAGGAGCCGTCGTTTTTGCCCCGGTAGTAGATCCAGCCGCCGACCATGCCGACGCAGGGGCGGTAGCCCAGGACATTTTTCGGATTCTTGGGTTCGATGCCGCAGATGATGCCGATGCCGCCGCAGTTGAACTCGGCGAAGGTATCGCCCACCGAGCCCAGCACCCACAGCTGCGGACGCTGGTGTTCGGGGTTCCATTTGGTCATGGTCAGGCCCCGGGCGCCGATGGAGCCGCCCACGTAGACCTTGCCTTCGGCCATGGCGTTGCAGACCCCGTTGGTGGCGTCGCCCTTGACGGTGATTTCCGCGCCGATATTGAGGTAGCCCACGTCATCAGAGGCAGGTCCGTCGCAGACGATGGTGGTGCCGGGCATGCCCATGCAGCCCAGGCGCTGGCCGCAGGGGCCGCTGATCTCGATCTCCACCTTTTTGCCCGCGTTTTTCAAACGGCCACCCACATTGTGCTGGCCGTAGGTTTCCAGCTTCAAGCGGGTGGATTTGGCAAAGGCCTTCTGGACCAGCTCTTCGTAGTTCTTGGAGCTGATCCGCTGGCCATTGGCATCAAGCCCTTTTACGACAATTACTTTGCTCACAGCGTACTCCTTCTTTAGGGGCCGTTACGAAATTACTATCGTTATTAACAGCCGCGTAAGCGGCACTGATACAGGGGTTATTTCGTTACGGCGCCTTATGCCGTTCACGGCATCTCAATATTTTATAGTTGTTTTTAAACGACGGCTAACAGACGTATCTGATATTTAAACGTTCGGCCACATCCTTGTCATCGATGCCCAGTGCGTCGGACATGCCGATGGGCAGGCTCTGGGAGCGGCCCAGGGGCGCCATGACCTTCTTGATCTCGGTGCGGATGGACATGAAGGTCTCCACCACGCGCTGGGCGACCTGATCCGGGTCGAGGCGGCGATAGAGCTTGGGGTTCTGGCTGGTGATGCCCTTGGGGCACAGGCCGATGTTGCAGACGTTGCAGCGATTCGATTCGGTGCCGAGGCAACCGGCTGCGGACTGCATGATGAACTTGCCCATGTGAACGCCGGAGGCGCCGAGCATGATCAGGGCCATGCCGTTCTGGGTGACGTTGCCGTTTTTGCCCACCCCGCCGGCGGCAAAGATGGGGATTTCGTTCTGCTTGCCCTGGGCGCAGAGGTCGAGGTAGCACTCGCGGACGTTGGCGGCAATGGGGTGGCCGGTGGCGTCCATGCTGATGTTGTAGGCAGCACCCGTGCCGCCGTCGATGCCGTCTATCATCAAAGCGCCGGCATAGGGATTGCGCACCAGGTTGTTCAGTACCGACTTGGCCGAGGTGGAGCCGGAGATCTTCGGATACACCGGGACCCGGAAGTTCCAGGCCATGGACATGGTCTGGATCATCTTCATCACCGATTCCTCAATGGAGTAGAGGGTCTGGTGCACGGGCGGGGAGGGGAGATCCACACCCTCGGGCACGCCGCGCAGCCGGGCGATGAGCTTCGATACCTTGAACCACATCAGCAGGCCGCCGTCGCCGGGCTTGGCGCCCTGGCCGTACTTGATCTCGATGGCTGCCGGATCGCACTGCATCTCGGGGATGGCCCGGATGATTTCGTCCCAGCCGAAATAGCCGGACGCGATCTGGAGGATGATGTATTTGAGAAACGGACTGCGCAGAACCCAGGGCGGGCAGCCGCCCTCACCGGTGGCCATGACCACGGGAATGCCGAGTACTTCGTTGCAATAGGCCACGCCTTGCAGCAAGCCCAGCCACATATTGGGCGAGAGCGCGCCAAAGGACATGGAGCCGATGACAAAGGGGAAGATCTCCCGTACCGGCGGAATCCACTCGCCGGCCAGCTTGCGGCGGACGTATTCTTCCGGCGGCAGCACCCGGCCGAGCAGGGTGTTGCAGGAAAATTCGTGACGGCCTGCGTCCAGAGCCGGATCGGTGAGCATGGAGATCCGGTCGAAGATGATGCGGTCGAGCAGGCTCGCGCCCGGATCATTGCGGCGGCCGCCGCGCTTGGCCGGCTCGCCCTGCGGGCTGTTGAGGAAACGGAAGCGGTCGCGCTCACCATTTTGCACCGGATGGATGGCCTCGTTGGGGCAGACCATGGCGCAGGAGCCGCAGCCGATACAGCGCTTGTTCACCTCGGTGGATTGGCGGATGCCGACAAAGGTTTTGTAGGCGCTGCCCCGTTCGGAGGAAGAAAGCACCAACTGGGGCATGCGCTTGCGCATGTAGGCCAGCTTCAGGGTGCCCACCGGGCAGACGGCAGCGCACTTGCCGCACAGGGTGCAGCGGTCTTCGCGGTGCTCAATGATCCAAGGCAGATCGTTGGGGGTTAGGCTGCTTGGTGTATTGGCAATTGATCGAACTGAGACCATATCTGCAACTCCTGTCTGTCTGGAGGAATAATAACGGTGTGTTCCCGCATGGGCTGGAAATCCTTGGAGCGATCCCGGTCGGGGATCATGGCGTCAACGCCGCACATCTCCGAGGCAATGGCCCACTCGCCGGGCTTGCCGCCCACGGTGGCGGGGCGCATCTTCTTGGCATCCATGACCAGCATGGAGGTTTCGTCGGGCAGGGTGCCGATCACCGCGTTGGGTCCGTCGATGATCAAACGGCGGCAGGCGTCCCGCAGGCCGCGGAGAAAATCGCCCTGGGGATGCTTGGCCAGCTCTTCGTTCTTGAGCGGGGTGATGACGTGCTTGTAGGTTTCCAGCGGCAGCTTGAGCTGCTTGGTCACATAGTGCAGGATATGGGCGAACACCTCGGAGTCGGACTGGTAGCCGATGTAGCCGGGGTAGGACCGGCCGGAGAGCCAATCTTTGATGGGAATAAAAGCGGTGTTTTCGCCGTTGGTCATGGTGGCCACGCCCTGGATGAAGAAGGGGTGGCAGGCATAGAGGTTGATGCCGTAGTTGGTGTTCTGGCGGCCCTGGGCCATGCAGATGCGGCTGGTGATCCGACCGGAGTCAAGACCCAGCGCGATGCCGATATCGAGCGGCCAGCCCACTTCCTTGATCATGACCACGTCGGGCCACAGGGAAAAGGCGGTGAGATCATTGCCGTTGGCCTCGCCGTCGGCACGCAGCGCCAGGCGGGTCAGCATCAGCTCGTGCTCGACCTCTTCGGCGGAGAGCTTGTTCCAGGCGGCGGGCTTCTTGTAGACCCGGAGGACATACTTGTGCCGGTCCTGGGCCTCGATCATCGCCTTTTTTACGTCATATTCGTGATCGTATTTGAGCGTGAAACCGGCCTTGTCCATGAGGTGGTCGAGGCGGGCCAGTGCCGCTTCGGTGTGGGCGATGCCCGAGAGGATCGGGTCCGCGGCGTTGTATTTGTAATCCGCGAATTTGAGCCCCCTGAGCAGCAGACCGAGGCCGCTGCCGTCATACCCTTCCTGCATGGCTTCCATGGCCTGCAGAACCGAAAAGGGAGAGAAAGGCTCACTTGCGGTTTTCATGGCTAACCGGCACATGTGTCACTCCTTTGCATTATATAATGATGGCTTCGTGAAAAAGCGGATGGACAGCCAAGGTCCTTGCGCTTATTAAAAAAAATGCGCCCGCAAGTGATTGAATATGACGATTATAATCGGAAATTTCAACCGTGCAGGGCGAAGATAGCGACTCACTGCATTACACCACAAAGCGTGGATTGTCAAGGGCGGAAACCGGACCATTTTCCCTTGACAAAAAAAGACAAAAGGAATAATCAAAACCCTCTCGGTGCAGCACGCACCGTGTGCTTTCCTTGAACCCTGTTGTTTGAAATCGGATTAAATTCGGCGTGTTGCGCGTGAAGCTCCATGCCGATAACCCCCATGAAGAAAGTGACATGTCATCCTTACTGACCTTCCCCCAAGGTGGTGTGCATCCACCTGCAGCAAAGGGCTTGACCGCAAACCTCGCCATCGAGGCGATGCCCGTGCCCGCCGAGCTAGAGATTATTCTTGGCCAGCATATCGGTGCGCCCTGCACCCCCACGGTGTCCCCCAAGGATGAAGTGCGGGAAGGCAGGCTCATCGGTGAGGTCAAAAAGGGGCTTGGGGTTCCCCTCCATTCTCCTGTGGCCGGTACCATTAAGTCCTTCGGCATGTCCGGCCATCCCATGCGCGTTACCGCGCCTTCCATTACCATCCAGACCAACACAGAAGTGCCGCCGGTGCAATACAGCCGCTGTGATTGGCAGAAGCTGGGCAAGGAAGAGTTGCTGGCCAAGGTGCATGGCGCCGGGATCATCGGCATCGGCGGCGCAGGCTTTCCCTCCCATGTCAAGCTCTCCCCTCCGCCGGACAATCCGGTGGATACCCTGATTTTAAACGGCGCGGAATGCGAGCCCTACATCACTGCGGACCATCGCCAGATGCTGGAGTATGCTCAAGAGATTGTCGAGGGCGCTGCGGTGATCCTCAAGATCCTCGGGATTAAAAAGTGCTTCATCGGCATCGAGAACAACAAGCCCGACGCCATCAAGAGTATGACCGCAGCCGCGGCTGCAGCTTCCACCCATGAATACACTGTTGTCGTCCAGCCCTTGCAGGTCAAGTATCCGCAGGGTTCTGAAAAGCAGCTCATCCAGTCCATCACCGGCCGCAAGGTCCCCGGTTTTGCCCTGCCGTCAGCGGTGGGCGTGGTGGTGCATAATGTGAGCACCGCCAGGGCGATCCACGATGCGGTGGTGCTCTCTAAGCCTCTGTATGAGAAGGTGATGACCATCTCCGGCAAGGGGATCAAGCGGCCGGCCAACCTGCTGGTCAAGGTTGGAACCCGGGTCAGTGATATCGTTGAGTATCTGGGTGGGGTCACCCCTGCGCTTTCCAAGATCGTCATGGGCGGCCCGATGATGGGGTTTGCCGTTTCCAGCCTGGACATCCCGGTCACCAAGACCACCTCCTCGGTGCTGTTTCTCTCCGAGGATGAGATCGATGCCACCCCCCATTCCCAGTGCATCCGTTGCGGCTGGTGCCTGGAGGCGTGCCCCATGGGGCTTGAACCCAAGGAGATCGCGCTCTATGTGGAAGCGGGGCGGCCGCAGGATACAGGGCAGTTCGGGGTATTCGAGTGCTTTGAGTGCGGTTGTTGCGCCTATGTCTGCCCGGCAAAACGCCCCTTGGTTCAGTTCATCCGACTGGCCAAGATGAAAGCAAAACGTTGATTTTTTCGCACGTCATTTAAGGAGAACGGCCATTAACGAGCACGCTTCAGAGGACCAGTCATCCGTTGCACCACAGGGGTTGTGGAAGGTTTCCGTTTCCCCCCATGTGAAGAGCGGCGAGTCGGTTGCAAAAATCATGTGGACCGTGGTGGCCTGCCTGGTGCCGCCCCTGGTTCTTTCCGTCTTTATCTTCGGAATTCAGACCCTGATCATCACGGCAGTCAGCGTAGCCAGCTGCGTGGCGGTCGAGGCCCTCACCCAGAAGGCCCTGGGCCGCAAAATCACCATTGGTGACGGCAGCGCCGTGATCACCGGCATGTTGATCGCCTTTGTCATCCCGCCCGGGGTGTCGCCTTTGTTGCCGATACTGGGCGCAGTCATGGCCATCGCCATCGGCAAGCATCTGCTGGGCGGCATCGGCTACAACATCTTTAATCCCGCTCTTCTCGGCCGCGCCTTTCTCATGGCAACCTTTCCTGTGGCCATGACCTCGGCCTGGCTGCCGCCCCTGAGCGACATGGCCATTTTTAGGTATCTGGGCACCCCCATCGACGCCGTTGCCACCGCCACCCCCCTGGCGATTCTCAAGACCCAGGGGCTGGCCGCCTTCACCGAGCAGTTCGGCACCGCAGCCAACGTCTACACCAATTTCTTCCTCGGCTGGCGGCCCGGCTGCATCGGCGAGACCTCCGGTCTGCTCCTTGTCCTGGGCGGGCTTTATCTTCTCTATCGCGGCTACATCACCTGGCATATCCCGGTTTCGGTTATCGGCACCATCGCCCTGCTGACCTGGTGTTTCGGTGGAGATGCACTGTTTTCCGGCGATCCGCTGCTGGCCATTCTTTCCGGCGGGGCGCTGCTCGGGGCCATTTTCATGGCCAACGATTATGTCACCTGCCCGACCAACAAGACCTCCCAGCTCATTTACGGGATCGGGGTCGGGGCGCTTACCGTCCTCATTCGCCTCAAAGGCGGCTATCCCGAGGGGATCTGCTACGCCATCCTGCTCATGAATCCGGTGAGTCCGGTGCTGGACGGATTTTTCAAGCCCACCCGCTTTGCACCTCTCCAGGGAGGGGCGAAATGAAAAACATCTTTACCATCATCTTTCGCCTGACCGTTGCCTGTCTGCTGGCCGGCTTGGTTATGGGCACCGCCTTTGTCCTCACCAATAAGGCGAAAAAAAACAACCTGCATGTCAACGAGCAGAAGGTCATGCTCAGCCTCCTGGGGTATTCGGCAAAGAACCCGGCCCCGGAAGCAGTGGCCATGCACGAGGTCTACCGCTATCTTGTCGGTGAAGGCGAGTCACTGACCATGGGGTATCTTCTCCCCCTGCAGGACGGGACCTTTGACTTCGTGACCATCGATCTGGAGGGCGGTTTCCTGGCCCGGAATCCCGTGGATATTTCCGCGGAAAAGGCCGTCGATGCGGGAGAGCGCAACCAGGCGATAGTTGCGGCCATCGGTGCCGACAAGCCTGTCCGCTATGCCGATCAAACCATCGTGGTGACCAACGGCGGCAAAAGAATGGCTTATCTCCTGCCCGGCAGGTTTCCCGGCTTCAAGACCTTTATCACTGCGATGCTGGCCGTGGATCAGAATTTTTCCATCCTTGGGCTTGAGATTATGGAGCACGAAGAAGATCCCGGCCTGGGCGGGGAGATCGTGCAGAATTATTTCAAGAACCAGTTCAAGGGCAAGCCGCTTGAAACGGTGAAGAAGCTGGATGTGGTAAAAATGCCCCTGCCCGAGGAGTATCTCAAGGGCTTGGAGGCTGAGAAGAACGGTCTCAGCGCGGAAGAGGTGACCCGCATTCAGGAGCAGTACAAGGAGAGCGATATTTATGCCCTTACCGGTGCGACCATCTCAAGCCGCTCGGTGACCAACGGGGTTAAGGGGATGGTGAAGAAATTCGCCTACCGGTTGGCGATCTTGGACCGGGTTCTTGACGAACAGCATATCGCGGTGCCTTTTTAGGCCCCGTTTTTCGCGGAGAATGTGACAGTGGCGACGGATAAAACAAACCTGCAACTGGTGGTTAACGGGATTCTGAACGAAAACCCCATCTTCCGGCTGGTGCTTTCCATGTGCCCGGCGGTGGGGATCAGCACCACGGTGATGAACGGCTTCATGCTGGGTATCGCCGTGCTTTTTGTTCAGGTCTGCTCAAGCTGCACCATCGCCCTGTTCAAGAATGTCATCCATCCCCGGATTCGGATCCCCACGTACACCCTGACCATTGCCACCTGGGTAACGGTGATCGACATGGTTCTCGCCGCCTACCTGCCCGAGGCGTATGCCAAAATGGGCATCTTCATCAAGCTCATTGTGGCCTTTGCCATCATCACCATGCGTCTGGAGATGTTCGCCTGCAAGGAGAGCGTCAACGCCTCGTTCTGGGACGGCATCGGCATGGGGCTGGGTTTCATGTTCGGGATGATGGCTCTGGGCTTTGTCCGTGAGCTTTTGGGGATGGGGACCTTGCTCGGTTACGATGTGCTCGGCTTTAAGCCGCTGTTGTTCTTCGTGCTTCCGTTTGCCGGGTTCTTCTGCGTCGGCCTGATGATGGCCTTTTTCAATTATATCGAGATCGTCTACAAGCGAGCCAAACGGGCCTGAACCATGAAGACAATTAAGATCAGACGGATACTGCTTTCCCTCGTTCTGCTCCTGAGCCTGCCGGTTCTGGCTCAGGCGCAGGAGTTGATTGCCGCCAAGTCCTTTGGCAAGGCGAAGAACGAGATGGTCGTCACCTTTGCCGGCGCAGTGGACCGCCGGGCGGTGGTTGAGGATCCTGCAAACTATCAGGTCTATGAGGAGCAGGACCCGGACATCAAGCTTGAGCTCGCGCAGGTTGTTCTTGCCGATGACCAGAAAACCGCCACCCTGACCTTCAAGGAGCCGCTCAATGCCAGGCTTCCCCATGTGGTTACCATTAAGAGCCTTGGCGAAAGCGGGGCGGCGGCGACCTTTCGGGTGATGAAGCCCTATCTCGGGTACCTGCTTTCCATTCTGGTCAGCGCCCTTCTGATCAACAACTTTGTCTTCACCAAGTACCTCGGCCTCTGCGTCTTTTTCGGCACCTCCAAGCGTAAGGATACCGCCAAGGGCATGGGGCTCACCTTCACCATGGTCATCGTGGTCAGCGCCATCATGAGCTGGTTTTTTTACCAGTTCATCCTCAAGCCCTATGACCTGAATTTTCTCCAGATCGTGGTCTTCATCGGCCTGGTTTCTCTCACCGTCCAAGCGGTGGATACCGTGCTGCGCAAGGTGAATCCCGCCCTGTTCAACGCCTTCGGCGTGTATCTGGTGCTGGTCATCGCCAACTGCGTGATCATTGCGGTGCCGCTGATCCTGGCGGACAACGAATACAATTTTCTTGAGTCCTTCATGCTTGCCCTGGGGGCAGGCGGCGGCTTTCTCCTGGCCCTGTACCTGATGAGTTCGGTGCGGGAGAGGATGGAGCTCGCCAATATTCCGACGACCTTTAAGGGCGTGCCCATCGCCTTTATCGTCGCCGGACAGTTTGCCCTGGCGTTTCTCGGATTCTCCGGGCTCACTCTCTTTTAGTGGCTTCGGAGAAATTTTCTGCGGCCTGCCGCTTGGGAATTTCTCCGTGCAGCCACTTATCCATTGTGCATGGGATAGGTTTTAGGAGTCGAAATGGATCCAGCATTAGTTAAACTTGCCCTGGGCGGCATCGCTCTTTTGGGGTGTATCGGCCTCTTCTTCGGCATCGGCCTTGCCTTGGCGGCGCATAGATTCGCGGTTGAGGCAAACCCCCTGATCGAAGAGGTCCTTGAGTCTCTGGCCGGCGCCCAGTGCGGCGGCTGCGGCTATCCCGGTTGCGAGGGATATGCCATTGCGGTGGTCACCAACCCCGAGGTTCCGCCCAATTTGTGCTATCCCGGCAAGGAAAAGGTGGCCGAACGGGTGGCCCTGCTCACCGGCAAGAAGATGGCCGAGGTTGAGGACATGATCGCCCTGGTCCGCTGTTCCCGCAAGGAAGGTCGGGTCAGCCACAAGCACGAGTATATCGGCTTTGCCTCCTGCACTGCGGCCAACCTCGGCTTCGGCGGTCCGTCGGCCTGCAATTATTCCTGTATCGGCCTCGGTGAATGCGCCGCGAGCTGTCCCTTTGATGCCATTACCATGGTGGATAGCTTTCCGGTGGTGAATCCCGACAAGTGCGTGGCCTGCGGCACATGCGTTCGGGCGTGCCCCAAGCGGGTTATCGAACTCATGAGTCTCAAGGCCAGGGTGTATGTGCCGTGCAGCACCAAGGACCTTGGCAAGAACGTCCGCAAGGTCTGTGAGGTCGGATGTATCTCCTGTCAAATGTGCGTGAAGAAATGCCCGGCCGAGGCCGTTGCCTATGTGGACGGTCTGATCGTGATCGACCATCCGAAATGCATTGCCTATGGCTCTGACTGCCAGGAAGTATGTGTGGAAAAATGTCCCCGCAATATCATGCGGAAATATGTGGGAAGAGCGGCTATTGCCCGACAGGCGGAAGGCCTGAGGATGGCATCCTAGAGAGTGAACCGTGGGAAATGAAAGGCGAACGAGGAATATCCTCTCGTCCTTTTTTATTGCCTTGAGAGAGGGAAGAAATGATGACAAAGAAAATCATATGCAATCAGCAGAGAAGATCCTTTTTGAAGCTCTCCGGCCTTCTCGGCCTTGGCGCGGCCTCCGCTGCTCTGCTGCCGACAACCCATGCCGAGGCGGTTCTTTTTGGCCCCAAGGAATACAAGGTTTCTTCGACCAGGCTTTCCATGGGATCTTTTTTGTCCATCACCGCGATCCATTCCTCCCGTGATG
Organism: Deltaproteobacteria bacterium; assembly: GCA_013349295.1. GTDB lineage: Bacteria > Desulfobacterota > Desulfobulbia > Desulfobulbales > Desulfurivibrionaceae > Thiovibrio. The sequence continues at coordinate 23,271 of DUZW01000024.1, read as the reverse complement.
AGGCGGAAAATGCAATTGGCCTTGCCTGGGAAGAAATTGACCGCTTGGGTAAGCTGTTAAGTCGTCATGATTCAAGTACCCCGGTTTCCCATCTCAACAGCACCGGCTTTCTCCATAAAGCGCCGCCCGAGGTTCTCGAAGTTGTTGCCCGCTCCCTCTATTATCACCGGCAAACCGGCGGGGCCTTTGATATTACGGTAAAGCCCCTGGTTGATCTTTTCAAGGAACGGTTTGCCGCCGGTGCGACGCCTTCCGATGCCGAAATCAGTGCGCTTTTGCCCCGGGTCGGTTCCGAACAGATCCGTTTTGCCGCAGGCGATATCTCCTTTGCCCGCCAAGGTATGGGCATCACCCTGGACGGCATCGCCCCCGGTTATATTGTTGACCGGGTGTCCGCGCTTCTTGTCGACAAAGGGATTACCAACCATCTCATCAATTGCAGCGGCGATATCCGCACCAGCGGCACGGCGGCCAAGGGTAAGCCTTGGAGTGTGGCCATTCAGGATCCGGCCAAGCAGAAAGCCTACCCCGAGGTGTTGGCCATGGCCACCGGCGCCATCTCCACCTCCGGCAGCTATGAGGTGTTTTATGACCGGGAGAAAATGTTCCACCATATTGTCAATCCCCATACCGGTCATTCTCCGAGGCTGGCAACCAGCGTCACGGTCAAGGGCTTTTCGGTCATGGATGTCGATGCCTTGGCCACCGGAATCATGGTTATGTCTCCTGCTGAAGGCGTTCGTTTTGCCGACAGTCAGCCGGGATGCGAATGTTTTGTTGTCGGTCAGGATGGCGGTTTCAAGAAATCCGCAAGCTGGAATCGGCTTGTCTGATTGTTTCGGCTGACAGGCGCTGGTGAAAAAAGAGGCCTGTCGGCCTCTTTTTTTATGGCCGGCGTCACGCTGACCGGTTTAAGAAAATGTTTTTTTGGATGAGTACTGGCCATGCCCGAGATAAAAAATCCCCTGGAAATATATGCGGCCCTGGCGAAAACAAACTGCGGCCAATGCGGGGTTCCCTCGTGTATGGCCTTTGCCGCCTCAGTGCTTCAGGGGCAAAAAAAGATCACTGCTTGTCCGTATCTGGAACCTGCGGTCGTTGCCCGGTTGAGCCAAAGGATTGTCCGGCGCCGATCCCTGGAAGACGATCATCAGCAGGCCATCGAGCAGCTCAAGCGGCAAGTGGTTGGGCTTGATTTTTTTCTTCTGGCTGACCGGCTTGGGGCCCGATTGCTGGATGGGAATCTGGCGATCAACTGCCTGGGCAAGGATTTTCTCATCACCCCATCCGGAGAAATGGTTTCCGATTGCCATCTCAATCACTGGCTTTATGTTCCCTTGCTGCACTATGTTGTTTTGTGTCAGGGCAAGGAGCCCCAAGGCGATTGGGTGCCCTACGGCACCTTGCCCGGTGCATCCGAATGGAGCCAGTATTTCAGTCATCGTTGCGAAGAACCCCTGCGTCAGCTTGCCGATGCCCACCGTGACCTGGTTTTTGAAATGCTCTATCTTTTCGGGGCAAAGTCTGTGGATCTGTCCGGCGGCGCGGACCATTCCCTCCTGATCCTGCCCTTGCCCAAGGTTCCTTTTTTGATTAACTACTGGGAGCCGGAAGAGGGCTTTGACTCGAAATTGAATATCCTGCTCGACCGTTCGGCTGGGCAGAATATCAACGCCCAATCCATCAATCTGCTTGCCCGTGGCATTGTTGAGATGTTTCGCCAGCTCATTATCCGGCACAGCCGTGATGGCAAGCTGTTCTAGGGTAAGCGGTCACAGAGCAGCGCATCTGCTTTGTCATCGGCCTGCTCATGTGCAACAGCACACTTCGCATGCCTATTCCGCGCATCTGCACCACCCTGTGGCCGCTTACTTGTTATGGGTGTTACTCGGTGATTTCGTTTTGAGCCTGTTCCGGTCCGGAGGATGCAGAAGATGATCCGTTCCCGCATAGCTCCAACTCCCAGCGGCCTTCTGCATCTCGGCAACGCGGTCAATTTCTTCCTTACCTGGCTGACGGTGCGCAAGGGGGGCGGCACGCTCCGGCTGCGCATCGACGATGCCGATTGCCTCCGAACCCGGCCCGAGTTTCTTGAGGATATCTTTCGCCAGCTCGATTGGCTCGGGATTACCTGGGATGAAGGGCCTACGGGACCGGATGATTTTCAGCGCCGCTTTTCCCAGCAGTTGCGCTTGGAGCGGTATCGTGAGTTTCTAAACGCGTTGGCTCGGCTTGGCCATCTTTATCCCTGCAGCTGTTCACGCAAAAAAATCCGCATTCTCGCTCCGGATGGAGTGTACCCGGGGTTTTGCCGGGGAGGTTCAGGTGTGGCGGACAAGGGGCAGGCGATGCGGGTTCTGGTTCCGGAGGGGAGCCTGATTCCGGTGGCAGGGGAGGAGGTGGCGCTCTGCAAGGAGATGGGGGATTTTGTTCTCTGGCGGAAGGAGGATTTGCCGGCCTACCAGCTGGTCAGTCTGGTGGACGATCTTGATGACCGGATCAATTGCATTGTCCGCGGCCAGGATCTGCTCGCCTCCACCGCGGCCCAGCTTTTTCTTGCCCGCGTGCATGGGGACAATCTCTTTGCGGAAACACATTTTCTCCATCATCCTCTGGTGCGGGGAGAAGATGGCCGGAAACTTTCCAAGTCGGATGGCGCCTTGTCCTTGGCCGTTTTGCGTGAGAAAGGTGCTACCCGGGCGGAGGTTTATCAGGCCGTGGCGTACCGGATTGGCATTGAGTCGGCCGGGATTGAGACCCTTGAGGATCTGTTTTTGCGGTTTTGCGAGAACCGCTGAGTCCCTGGTTTTTCAGAGATTGTTCCATCTCCCTTTGCGAGTTGGTTTTTCCATCGCTCTCTCCAGCCGGGAGGAAAACTCCGCCCCGGAAATCTCCCTGGCGCCCAGCCGCTGCAAATGGCCGGTGCCGACCTGGCAATCGATTAATTCAAAATCCCAGCCTTTCAATCGGTCAACCAATCCGGCCAGGGCCACCTTTGAGCTGTCCGGCGCTAGACTGAACATGGACTCCCCGAAAAAAACCGCCCCCAGGGACACTCCGTAGAGTCCCCCGACCAGCTCCTCGCCCTGCCAGCATTCCACCGAATGCGCATATCCCTGGGCATGCAGCTCAAGGTATGCCTCGATCATCTCCGAGCTGAGCCAGGTGCTTTCTCCGTCGGCAAGCCGGAGCTGTGCGCACAGGCGGATGACCCCGGAAAAATGATGGTCAAAGGTGATGCGGAAGATCTGTTGTCTTATGGTGCGGGCCAACCGTTTGGCCAGATGAAATTCTTCGGGAAACAGGACCAGGCGGGGATCGGGCGACCACCAGAGAATCGGATCGCCGGGGGAGTACCAGGGGAAGATGCCGTGTTGGTAGGCCAGTAACAGGCGCGGTACGGAGAGGTCGCCTCCCACCGCCAGCAGGCCGTCTTCCCTGGCCAGGGACGGAGGCGGAAAAAGCAGGCTGTCGCTCAGTTGGAAAACAGGCATGGCGATGGTCGCGGGGTAACCATGAAGAATGAAAGCTCAAGATAGCCCAGGAAGCGGGCTCAGGCGATTCGTTGAATCAGGGGAATCCCCTCGATGCCGGTGGTGCAGACGTTGAGATCCTTGAGGATCCCGTCGCTCACCCGGTAGATCCAACCATGCACCGCCAGCTCTTGCCCTGATTTCCAGGCGTTCTGCACAATGGTCGTGTGGCAGACGTTGGCCACCTGTTCAATCACGTTCAATTCGCAGAGCAAGTCGAGTTTTTTCTTGTCATCGGGTTGCGCGTCGATCTCTTTTTGATGAAACCGGTATACATCCTTGATATGCCTGAGCCAGTTGTCGATAAGGCCATGCTCGCTGTTTTCAAGGGCGGCGGTAATTCCCCCGCAATCGTAGTGGCCGCAGACAATGATGTGCTTGACCTTAAGTACATCCACCGCATATTGGATCACCGAGAGGCAGTTGAGGTCGGTATGGACCACTACGTTGGCGATGTTGCGGTGCACGAATATTTCACCCGGCAGCATGTTGACGATTTCGTTGGCAGGGACCCGGCTGTCGGCGCAGCCGATCCAGAGGTACTCGGGACGCTGCTGGTTGGCAAGTTTGCTGAAGAAGTCAGGGTCAGCATTTTTGATCTTGGTTGCCCAGTTCTTGTTGTTGTCGAATAAGTGCTTGAGAATCTGCATGGATTTCCTTGATTATGATCTACAGGTGGGGTCAGCCCCGGTTGGCGACCATGGCGAAGTCCGTCAGTTCGATCAGGAATTGGTTTAAATTCTGAATGTCGTGATGCCTGAGGCCCATGTGGATGTCGCCCATCACTTCAGTGCTCTGCTGTGCACGCAGGGCGGCAATAAAGGCGATGATCATTTCGCGGTCGAACAAGCTGTCGATCCCGTCGCACAGCGTTTTGAGAGCATCTTCCACCGGCAAGGCCTCCCGGTAAGGACGTTTGGAGGTCAGTGCATCGAAAACGTCCGCCACCGCGATGATCCGGCCGAAAAGGGAGATGTTCGTGCCTGCCAGGCCGAGGGGATAGCCGGAGCCGTCCATCCGTTCGTGGTGCTGGATCGCGCCTTCGAGAATGCGGGCCGGCAGCTTGATGGGCTGAAGGATCTTGTCGGTAAAGACCGGATGCTTCTGGATAAGGCAGAACTCTTCGCTGGTGAGTTTTCCGGGTTTGCCCAGGATCAGTTCCGAGATGCCGATCTTGCCCAGGTCATGCATGTAGGCGGCGATTTCCAGGTCGTTGAGCTGATGTTTGTCGATCCCGAGTTCTTCGCCGATGGCCAGGGCATACTTGGCCACCCGGAAGGAGTGGCCATGGGTGTACTCGTCCTTGGCGTCGATGGCTGCGGCCAGCGCTTTCACCGTGTTCATGTAAAGATCCTGGAGGCTGTCATACAACCGCAGGGTTTCAAAGGTCGGCGAGATGATGTTTTCGATGATGCCGACCAGCTGTTTTTCCGAGGCGGAAAAAGCCCGGTGAGGAAGAGCCCGGATAAAGACGAGGCGGCCGCTCTGGCTGTCTTTTTCCTTTATCGGCGAGTAAAGCAGCGAGGCGCCGTCCTCGCGGGTGCAGATGATGGTGCTGCCGGACGCTGTGCGTTGCAGGCAGACGGCCTTCAGGGTGGATTCCACTTCCTCGCCGGTCATCCGGTGGGTGAGGCAGATCTCCTCGTCCATCCGGCCCTTGGTGTGAATGAATCCCTGATCCGCCTTGATCGTCTGGGAAATTTCCTCCAGGATGATCTGGTAACATTTTTTCAGGTCATCGATCCCGATGATCTTCTTGGCCACCTTGAACAGAAAGTTCAGCTGGCTGGAGAGTTGCAGCATCTCCTCGGTGGTTTCCCTGAGTTCCGTTTCCCGCAGGAGCTGGCTGTTCAGGGAGGCCAGGCAATAGAGGATATGCGGTTCGGCCTGGGAAAGGTGGTCCTGATCGGGTGCCGCGCAGACAATGGCGCCGATGTCGGAGGAAAAATGAAAAGGGTATGCGCGACTGACCGGGGTGTCGTGGCCTGTGGTCCGACGAGTTGTCACGGGAATCCCCTCGCTGTCGACCACGGTGATTGCAAGATGCAGCGTTTCGGCCAGATAGTCGATTGATCTGTCCAGGAACGCGGTATCGAAGAAGTAGTCCTGAATCGAGGCCATGGCTGGTCAGTTCGCCCCGAGAATGTCGCGGATGGCCTGATCGAGTTCTTCCTTGCAGATTGGCTTGTTCAGGAAGCCGACGCCGCCGGCTTCCTTGGCCTGCTGAATACTTTCCTCGCTTCCCAGAGTGGTGAAAAATGCCACTGGAATATGGGCGGTGCGCTGGTCCGTCTTGATCCGCCAGGTTGCCTCGAAGCCATTCATGACCGGCATTTCGATGTCCATGATAATCATGTCCGGTCGGATCTCTTCAGCCATCTCGCATCCCTGGAGGCCGTTTTCCGCAGTGATCGATTGATACCCCAGCTGTTGGACAAGCTGGCTGACGATTCGCCGGATCATGGGGGAGTCATCGACTATGAGGATGGTTTTCAGCATGGAGCCTTGATCGTTAAGTGTGTAATGTTAAAGTATCAGGCGACAAAGTGATCCCGGAAATATGAGTAGTCCAATATACACCTAATGTGAGGAGAAAGGAAAAAAAAACGGTAACTATCCTGCGGCACTGCTGAATAGTTACATTTAGCGGTTTTCTCCAAATTCCGGCATTAGGCTGGATAGTTACAAGAAAACGGTGATCTTCTGCGGCCTGATTGCTGAATCTCAAGTTGTTTTCAAGGAGACACTCTCTGTCTCATCTCCGACAGGGCTCCGGCGAATGGCTCGGTAGAACCCTGTCGCAGGGGTGCCTGTCTTTTTGATTATAAACCGGAATTGAAAACTCATCGCCAATTTCGTGGGGGTCCAATCTATTTTTTTTCGGTCCGGATGGCCACGGAATTGGCATGGGCGGTGAGGCCTTCAAGCCGGGCCAGTAGTTGAATATGTCCGCTGTCCGCCTGGAGGGCTTCCTGGGAATAGGCGATCAGGCTGGATTTCTTGATGAAGGTCTCCACCCCCAGGGCAGAGGAGAAGCGGGCCGTGCCCATGGTCGGCAGCACATGGTTGGGGCCGGCCAGATAATCTCCGGCGGATTCCGGGGTGTGGCGGCCGAGGAAGATCGCTCCGGCATGGCGTACGCGGGTCAGCCAGAGAAATGGCTCCCTGACCATCAGCTCCAGATGTTCGGCGGCAATCTCGTTGGCCAGGAGGATCGCTTCCTCCATGTCCTTGGCCACCAGGATAACCCCGCGTTCGCTCAGAGATTTCAGGGCAATCTCGGAGCGGGAGAGGTTGGCCAGCTGTTTTTTGAGTTCCACCACGATCTGCCCGGCCAGTTCCTCGCTGGTGGTGATGCACATGGCCAGGGCCTGCGGGTCGTGTTCGGCCTGGGCCAGCATGTCGGCGGCGATATAGGAGGGCTCTCCGGTCTCATCGGCGATGATCAGCACCTCGCTGGGGCCGGCGATCATGTCGATCCGTACCCGGCCGGAAACCTGGCGCTTGGCCTCGGTCACATACTGGTTGCCGGGGCCGACGATCACATCCACCGGGGGGATGGTCTTGGTGCCGTAGGCCAGGGCCGCGATGGCCCAAGCGCTTCCCGCCTTGTAGATCTCGGTGATCCCGATCTCCTGGGCCACCAACAGCAGAGCGGGGTTGACCTTGCCGTTTGCATCGGGCGGGGTCATCATCACCCGTCGCTCCACCCCGGCGATGGCTGCGGGGATACCGTTCATCAGGACGGAGGAAACCAGAGGGGTTTTGCCGCCTTGACCGCCCGGCACGTAAAGCCCGGCCGAATCCACCGGATGCACGAGCCGACCGGTGATGGTGCCGTCTTCCCGGGTGACCATCCAGGACTGTTCCTTCTCCCGCTCGTGAAAGGTGTAGATCCGCTCGATGGCGAGCTCCAGGGTGTCGAGGAACTCGTCCTCCGCCGACTCCAAGGCTTCGTGCAGTTCCTGGTCGCTGACCCGCAGTTGTTTGACACTCATCTTCGGCGCGTCGAATTTGCGGATGTATTCCACCAGCGCCTCGTCGCCGCGCTGGCGGATGTCGTCGATGATCCCGGTCACCGCCTGCTGGCAAGCGGGGTCGGCCAGTTGAAAACGGTCGCGCAAGCCGGCGAGGATCTTTTTGCCTTTGGCGGAGGTCGTGGTAGCGGGGGTGATGAGCATGGGGGCACCTTTCAAGGTTCAACAGGCGCGGGCACAGCCTGCGGATTTATGTCGCGGTTTTTTGTATAGGTTGAAAGCGTGATGCTTTCTCTCTATACCAGCGATTACAGGGGAAGAAAAGAGCTCTTCGCGGAATTGGCGAAGATTCCAGGCCTGCTTGGCATTGCCAAGAAGCGGGGAGATGGCTAGATTGGTAGATAAGAAGAGCTTCCCTGCTTCTGTTCATTTCTTTGTCTGCCCAAAGAAACGAACCAAAGAAAGGGCACCCTGCGTCCCTTGTCCCGCCGTGGGCGGGATACCCGGTGCTCCTCGATGCTGCCGGGGCTTTGCAAACTCGCTTCGCTCAAACAGCGCAAATCCCTTTTCGGCAGCCTCTCCGGTGCTCGGCTGCGTGCCAATGGGGTTTTAGTTTGCCGTGAGATAAAGATTTTCCTTTTTCCGGGGTACACCATGTTTCGTTCCTATCTCGCGGCGGTGCGGGAGCTTCCCCATCCGCCCCGTTTGTTTCTGATCTTTACGGCGGTCAACGTCTTTTCCTGGCAATGCATCGCCGGGCAGGCGCTGGTCCTCTTTGCCCGGGCCCTGAATATGCCCCCGGCCTGGGTCGGGCTGCTTCTTTCCTTTCTCCCCATCTCCATGCTCTTGGTGGTCTTCGCTGTGCCCTTGGTGGAGTGGCTCGGCCCCCGTAAGCTCCTGATGTGGACCTGGCTTGGCCGTAATATCCTGGCTCTTTCCGTATTCCTGCTCCCTTGGGCGGTGCTCCGCTGGGGGGAGTCCGGCGGCTGGCACGTGCTGCTTTTCGCCACCCTGGCCTTCTCGCTGATCCGGGCCATAGGGGTGGGCGCCTGGTATCCCTGGCTGCATGAGATCGTGCCCCGGCCGCTCCTGGGCTCCTACTTCTCCATCGAAGCGGCGATGAGCCAGGTGGTCATGATCGTCGTCACCCTGGGCATGGCCCTGATTCTCGGCCTGGGCCAGGGGCTGAGCCGCTTTTTTCTCCTCTACGCGGCGGGGATCGGCGCCGGGTTATGGAGCGTGCAGCTTGTCAGAAAGATCCCGGGCGGCCGGCGGCGCATAGCGGAGATCGGGGCCGAGGCCCGGAGCCCGGCCCTGCGCGAGGCGCTGGCTGATCGGGAGTACCGGCGCTTTTTCATTCTCGCCATGCTGGGGATAGCTTCGCTTATGTGGCTCAACGCCGCCTCGGTCATGTACCTGCGCGACATGCTCTTCTATTCCGAAACCACGATCATGCTCCTCCTCGGGGCGGGCGGGATCGGGGTGGCTTGCACCGTCCATTACTGGGGCAGGGCGGCGGACCGTTTCGGCAGCGTCCCGGCCATGATCCAGCTCTTGGCCGCGCATGCCCTGCTGGCCTTCGCCTGGTGGGGGCTGCTGCCGGGCGGCAGGATGACCGGGCTGCTCGCCCTGCCGATCATCGTGTTCAGCGCCATCTTCAATATCGCCTTCACCATGGTCAGTGCTCGCGGCATGCTCTGCCGGGTGCGCGACGAGGGACGGGTGGCCTACACCAGCCTCTGGATTCTCGGGGTCTCCACCGCCAACGGCTTGCCGCCGATCTTGGCCGGTCTGCTCATCGACCATCTGGGGCTGCTCGGGTTTCGGCTCTGTTTTTGCATCGCCGGGGCGCTCGGACTGGTGGCGGCCGGGTTCATGTACGGCCTCTCGCCAGAGGAAGGCAAGCCGCCCATCGGCGAGCTGCACCATTTGATCCGTCCTGGGCAGCCGTTGCGCTCTCTGGGAAGGGTGTTTTGGATTACCTTGGGGTTTGGCGAGAAGAAATAAGCGAAGCTCCGGGCGGAGAAAAAAGCTCGGGCGTGTTGCTGGTTTTTTCTTGGCGTGCACGGAAAACAGTCCTTTCTTTTTTTCTGTTTGACATTCCCCAACCTGGCAAGATATTTACATTTTTATGCGCCGCCACACGGCAACGGAGAGAGCCGTGCGCATCGTGGTTGATCGCAAAAAAAATCTCAGGGGGAATTCATGTTGAAGACAACCGTGTCTTGCGCCCTTTTCTTGGCGTTGCTGCTCTCTCTTGCAGCAACCGCCGATGCAGCCACACCTGCTGTCAAGTATGTCGTGAGCAGCGGCGGCCATGGCCTGGTGCTCTTCGAGGATGGCACCGTCGCCGGTTGGGGCAACAACTACTCGGGCCAGCTGGCCGACGCCGGCGAGCCCTTGCCCAAGAAGCGCATGGTTCTCGAACCCATGCCGCTGACCATGCCCGGCAAGGTGCGGCAGCTTGCCGCCGGGGAGCAGCATTCCCTGGCCCTGCTGGAAGATGGCTCGGTCTGGGCCTGGGGCCGGGGGTATGAGGGGCAGCTCGGTATCGGTGATGGCGGCACCAGGATGCGGCTCGCGGTCAACGATTCGCCGGGCTCAGCCCAACCGCAACGGGTATCCGGTATCAGCGATGCGATCCAGGTGGTGACCACCAATACAGCCGCGTTCGCACTCCGCAGCGATGGCTCGGTTCTGGGTTGGGGCTCCGGAAATGCCGGGTTGCTGGGGCCTGGCTACCTGCCGCCCCGCCCGATGGAGAGTCCGCGCACGGCATCAACGCCAATCACCATTGCCGGAGTGAGTGGTATCACCCGGATTGCCGTGGGTAGCACCCATGTGCTCGCCCTGACCGCCGATGGCCGTGTCCTCTCGTGGGGAAACAACAGCTCAGGGGAGCTGGGCCGTAAGACCAGCGCCAAAGACGATGCTACGCCCCAATTCGTTGAAGGGTTGCAGGGGGTCATCGATATTGCCGCTGGCACCGCCACCTCTGCCGCCATCACCCGGGACGGCAGCGTTTGGGTCTGGGGTATGAACCTCTATGGCCACTTGGCCACCGGTGAAACGCGGCAAGGGGATGAGCCCGACGGCTGGACCGACAAGCCGCGGCGTATCGCCGGCGTTGCCCAGGCGGTGAATGTGCAGATAGGGTCCCCTGGCCGGCATATCGTGGTCCTGCTCAAGGACGGCACCCTGCGTGCCTGGGGCAACAGCGACTGGGGGCAGGTCGGCGCCGGGGTTGCAAGCTGGAGCGAACCCTCAGTGAAACAACCGAAGATCAATAACGTGAAGGCCTTTTGGGCGAGCGGCAACAACACCTACGCGGTGAAGAACGACGGCACCTTCTGGCTCTGGGGCGCCGAGTTCGGGGCCGGGTATGGCGTGAAAGGCGAACTGGCGAAACAACACAAGGTGCCGGTGCAGTTTCCTTTGGTGGTGGGTCAGGCGCAGAGTGCGCCGGGCAGCTATGCCGCCAACAAGGAGTCGGCGGGTTCCGCATTCTCCTCTCCGTCGGCACCCGCTCCTCAGGCGGTGCCAGCACCGGCTGCCCCGGCTACAGGTTCGGTCAAGCAGGGGGTGGATGACACCATCGATCTCCTGAACAAGGGGCTCAATGTGTTTCGGGGGATAAAAGGGCTCTAGTAGTCCACCATCTTGGAGGCCTCTTTTCGCAACTCGGGAAGATGTTCCTCCTCAGCGCGATCACCTATTTGACGCATGAAGATACTCAGTATACAAGAAGATAATGACGTGTCGGAGTTCGAATTATTTTTGCGCACGGTTTCCGGCAAACTCGGTGCGGCAATCTGCAAAAAACTCCAGGCGTATGTTGAACTGAATGACATTTACAGCTGCAACAGCTTGAAAATCCTGAACCCTAAGATCTGGGGGTATAAGGGCACCATTTACAAGCTGCGCGTGGATTGCGGGAAAGAATCCGCCCGGGTGCTCTTTGTGAAAACAGCGGACAACGACCTTGTGCTCTTGCATGGGTTTATCAAAAAAACGCGGAAAACCCCGAGTAAAGAGGCCAAGATCGCCATGGAAAATCTTGAGCGGCTCAAAGACAACGCACCGCTCACCCCATTCCCATTGATCAAGTACGCGTCCTGAACGCTTGGGTTTCGGCATGTAAAGATACTGTCCGGAGGCGTGTCCCGGCCTTGCTCTTTTATGGAGCAATGTCGAGGAGTTTGCCTGAGTCGTAGTCGAGCAATAGCGCGGATCGCAGCACCCCATTTTCTCCCTGGACATTGCAGTTTATATAACGGGTGGGGCCGATGGTGACCATGCCGTGATTGCTGTGGATATGGCCGAAGATATGGTATTTGGGTTTGAGCTTGGCCACGGCCGCGGCGAGTTCGGCGCAGCCATGCGACACAGGGCCGTCCAGGTCAAAAATGCCGAGCGGTGGGGCGTGGGTGACCAGGATATCGATTCCTGGCGGGATCATGTCCCATTTTTCTTGCAGGGCTTTGCCCCGCGGCAAGGCAAAGGCGTCACACGCATAGTCGTTAAATGTCGGTTGCCAAGGCGCCCCGTAGATGGTGATACCGGAAACAACCACGCTTGCATCCTGCAGATAGACAGCGTTGGTTAAAAGGGCCTTGGCCTTTTCCGGATCACGCGCCAGCCTGTGGTCGTGATTGCCGCCAATGACAATTTTATGCGCATGGGGGAGTGTGCCCAGAAAGGTGTTGAAGTTCGCGATATCCTGCGCGGTCCGGCAATGGGTCATATCGCCGGCAAAGATTAAAATATCCGCGGCGGGGATCGTTATTCTTCCGTGCGTGGCGTGGGTATCGCTGAAAAGGGCTAGTTTCATTGTGACGATGGGGGGTGATCCGCTTTATTCTCTTGCCTTGCCAATGCGCTTACAGAAAGCGTTTCGCCCAGGTGATGACGGCTAAGAGTTTTTCCTGCGCGACAACGAGTAACTTGCTAAATTTGTTCAGTATTCCGTCTTTTTGCTCTTCTGTGCTGGATAGTTTCCCTTCAAGTTGCAACTTGATCCGTTCCGCTCTTTTACCGGGAGCGGGATGGCTTGAGAGAAAGGAATGGTCATTGCCGAGTGTGGAAAGTTTTTCCAGCGCTGAAACGGCCGCACCAGTGTCATACCCCATATTCTTCATGAATGTAAGTCCGTAATCATCCGCTTCCTTTTCCTCAAGCTGCGAAAATTGCGCGCCAATCAATACCTGGACAAATTCACCCAATTGTGAACGGGCAATTTCACCTGCCGTGCTGTTGATTGAGGCGATTGCTTTGCGTACAGCAGTGGAGCCATAGGCTAACTGTAGTTTTTTATGGATATGTTTCATGGCAATGTGCCCCATTTCATGCCCGATAACAAATCGAAGTTCGTCATCATTCAGCATATCCATGAGGCCACTGTATATTCGGATCGTGCCGTCAGCCATGGCAAAGGCGTTTACTTCCTTGGCGAGGTAAACCTTGTAGCTGAAATCAATTCCGCCTTCTTGGTGGTGATTGCCCACAAGGCGCTTGAGCCTTTTCGCGTATGCATTGTCCGCCGGGGCAATGCTGTGTTGGCTGTCTGCATAGGCAGAGGATTGCCGCGCCATATTTTGCACGGCTTCTTCAGAAAGAGTGATGGCCTTTACCGCATCAATCCCTGCTTCTGTTGCAAGCTGGATATTTGATTCTTCACATCCTGCAAGGCAGAGCGTGAAAAGACATAAGGTTAAAAAAGTATATTTGAGCATTGAAAAGTGAAATTGTTAAAGATTAACGTGGAGCTAAGAATAAGGAATAATGGTTGACATTTGATATTTGTGTTTTGAGAGTCAAAATGTCAAGCCTGATCACATTTTCCTCCCGGCGATGTCGGCGAAAACCGAGCGTTTTTTCGCGCAAATCTCGCTGATGGGTATGGCCGGAACACCGATGGCCTTGGCCAACCGATCTCGGCGGATTTCCATGGGGTTGAGATACTTTTTCCGCAGTATCTCTCCGGAATGAATGTTTGGCAGTCTGTGCATGGTTTCCTCTAAACCAACTGTTCCGGGTTTAAGCCCATGGCACGCGCCAGCTTTTCCCGGGTGGCCTTGCGCAGTTTCGCCTCGCCCGATTCCATCTGGGAGAGTGCGGCCTGGGTGATTCCGGCCCGCTCGGCGACTTCGGCTTGGGTGAGGCCCAGGTATTCGCGCCAGGCGCGGGCCAGCAGGATGCCGTCTTGTACGTGCAGGCCGACGACCTCGTGGGGGACGTAATCGCCCTCCGGGATGCGCGGAGTTTTTGTGTTGATTTGTGCCGCTTTGGCTTGAATCTGCGTATGTTCGATTATCGCGTTTTTGTCTGTCATGCAGCCAGCGGCGTGATGCGGGCAAGTGATTCCCCAGCGATTTTTTCAGCTTCCTCGGTGTCGTAGTCGGCCTGCAATCCAAGCCAGAACCCCGGCGTGGTGCCGAAGGCGCGGGAAAGCCGCAGGGCGGTGTCGGCGGTGACCGAGCGTTTTCCAGCGCAAATCTCGCTGATGCGCATGGCCGGAACGCCGATGGCTTTGGCCAACCGATATTGGCTGATCTCCATGGGTTTGAGGAATTCTTCCCGCAGTATCTCTCCGGGGTGGATGTTTGGCAGTCTGTTCATGGGTGCCTCCTGTCAGTGATAATCGCAGATTTCGACCTGCTCTGCGGTGCCGTCCGTCCAGGCAAAACATACCCGCCATTGGTCGTTGATCCGGATGCTCCATTGTCCGTCCCGGTCCCCGGAAAGCCGTTCAAGTCGATTGGCCGGGGGGATGCGCAGGTCGTCGAGCGTGCGTGCGTTGTTGAGCATTCTCAGCTTCCGGCGGGCGGTGGCCTGAATCTGACTGGGCAAACGTCGCGAAAACTCACCGCGCCATACCCTTTCCGTTTCGCTGTCGTGGAATGTGGTGATCACAATAAAATAATATTGTTTCGCGATGATATTGTCAAGCGATATGCTTGGCGGGGAGAATTATTTTCTCGCCGCCCCGGATTCCTCGTCAAACACCGGGCATTTCCGTTCGGGTGTGTAATTGGTGTAGATCTTGTCGGAGTAATCCTTATGGCAGGGCAGACATTGCCCAACCCGCAGGATGCGGGCCAGCTCTTGCTTGTTGAAGGGGCGCAGGTCGGGGCGGGCGCTTTTTTGCAGGGGCTTGCCGTTGATGTCCACGTAGCCGTCCAGAGGCGGGGTGGGGCCGGCCTCGGTTTGCACCCCCTGGTCCACGTTTTTGAAATGCCACTCGCCCTTTTCCTTCCAGGCCGTGCCCTCGCCTAAGCCCATGGTCTTGGTGGAGGTGTGGCAGTCCACGCAGGTGCGGCCTGCCTTTTGGGTGGTGTGGGGGCTTAAGGCCGCCATGGTCAGGGAGTTGAAGGTGCCCGCCTGTTTGCCATCCTTGTCGATCAGGGTCACGAAATCCTGACAGCCGGGGGTGACGGTGACGACCTTGTCCTTCCAGATGGCGAGCATCGGTTTTTCGTAGCGCAGATAGGAGCGGCCCTCTTCCCACCAGCCCGGGGTTTCCTTGCCGGTCAGCTTGTCGAGGTGCGTATCCCGCATGTCCCGCTTGGCATGGCAGCCGTAGCATTGCGGGATCCAGCTCGAATGGCAGGATTGGCAGCCCATCCGCTTGTGGCCCGGGTAATCGCAGGTCCCGCTCTTGGGCGGGTTGAGGGGATGCTTCTTCTCGGTGAGCTTGCCGATGAGGAGGTATTTTCCCTCCGGGGTCTGTTCGAGGTTGTTGAGCTTCTTGTTCTTGCGGGTGAGCCCGGGTTTGCCCTCCTTGGGGTTCACGTGGCAGAGGGCGCAGGAGATCTCCAGGGCCTGTTCGTAATGGGGGTAATTGGTGCCGTCGCCCATGATCTCGTCGCGGGTGTGGCAGTCGATGCAGGCCATGCCCTTCTGGTGGTGGATGTCCGAGGGGAGATCGAGGTAGAAGCGGTCGCCGGGCAGCTCTTTTTTTGAGGGGGTGCCTTTCTCGTAGGGGGTGCCGTAGCTTTCTCCTTCGTAAACCCCGATAAACGAGGTGCCCACCCTGCCGCTCCGGTTATGGCAGCGGATGCAGTTTTCCATGGGCACCTTTTTGTTGATGAGCGGGTGGGGCTTTTTCTTGAGCTGGCCGAACTTAAAAAAGGTTTCCCAGGGCTTGACCGCTTGGGGGGCTTGGGGCCTGACGTAATGGCAGGCGGAGCAGCCGCCGCCCTTCTCGCCGAAGAACCCTTCCATGTCGCCCTTTTGCTTCCAGAGATGGCAGGTGGCGCAGAGCTTGCGGTAGTAGTCGATGGCCAGGGAGGTCTTGCCGGTTTTGATCAATTCCTCCACCGAGAAATCGCCGTTTTGGTCCGGGGCCTCGCCCCAGTAGTGGAGCAGGGTGGCGAGGATGCCGCGGTTGGTGGCCATCAGCGAGTTTTTCACCTTCTTGACATCCTGGGCGTGGCACCCCTCGACCCCGCAGGTTTTTTCCACCACCCGCAGATCGCCGGGGTTCATGACGATGCCCTTGTGCGCCGCTTTTTTCTCGATGGCCAGCGGATCGCCGAGGTGGCAGGCGGAACAGCCCAGCACCTCGCGGCCATGGGCCGGGTCGAGCTTTTCGTCCTTGTGGCAGGCGAGGCACATCTCCACCTGGCCGTTGCTCAATTGGTAGAGCTTGTCCGGCCGTTTGGTCAGGTTCTCGCGGATCACCAGGGCCAGCACCACCAGAAGCAGGGCGAGGATGGTCCAGCGCGGGGAGAGAGCGCGGCGTTTCATGGCAGGACGCCTTCGCGGTAGCCCTCGGCGGTGGGGTAGCGACGGCCCTGGCCGAATGCCTTGGTGGTGACCTTAAGGCCGAGGGGGGCTTGTTTGCGTTTGTATTCGTTGATCCTGATGCGGCGGACCACATCCTCTACCACCGTGCGTGCAAATCCCATCGTCACAATCTCGGCGATGGAGCGATGCTCTTCCAGGTAGGCGGCAAGGATTGCGTCCAGCACCGGATAGGGGGGCAGGTCGTCTTCGTCTCGCTGGTTGGGGGCCAGCTCGGCGCTGGGGGGCTTGTCGATGGTGCGCCAGGGAATGATCTCCTGGTTTTTGTTGAGATGGCGGCACAGGGCGTAGACCAGCTGTTTGGGCACATCGGAGATCACCGCCAGGCCACCGCTCATGTCGCCGTACAGGGTACAGTAGCCCACGGCGTTTTCGCTCTTGTTGCCGGTGGAGAGCAGTAAGCGGTGTTGTTTGTTGGCAATGGCCATCAGCAGATTGCCCCTGATCCGGGCTTGGATGTTCTGTTCGGTGACATCCGGTGCGGCTCCGGCAAAAATGGGGGCCAGGGCGGTAAGATAGGATTCGAACAATCCGGTGATCGGTAGGACAGTAAAGTCGATTCCCATATTTCCGGCCAGGTGTTCGGCATCCTCCAGGCTTTCCGGGGAGGAATAGGGCGAGGGCAAGGCCAGGCCCAAGACGTTTTCCGCGCCCAAGGCCTTGCAGGCGATGGCTGCGGTCAGAGCCGAATCAACCCCGCCGGAGAGGCCGATCACCACCTTGTTGAAGCCGCATTTCGTCACATAATCGCGGGTGCCCAGCACCAGGGCTTCGCAGACCTCACCGGTTTCCTGTTCCGCATCGGCCGGCGCACCGTGGATTTCTCCTTGCCAGGTCGCGGTGTCAACCACCACCATGTCTTCCGCAAACCGGGCGGCCCGAGCCGCGATGGTGCCGTTTTTGTCGAGGGCGATGCTGTTGCCGTCAAAGATCAGGGAATCCTGGCCGCCCACCTGATTGACATAGAGGAGCGGCAGGTGGTGGCGTCGGCAGAGGTTGGCGAATATTTTCCGCCGGATAGCATCCTTGCCCAGGTTGAAGGGTGAAGCCGCCAGGTTGATCAGCAGATCCACGGGGCCATCAGCTCGGGCGAGCATGGCTTCGACCGGGTCGATGGCATAGAGGGGGTGCGGGAAGAGGCTTTTGTCGTTCCAGATATCCTCGCAGATGGTGATGCCGAGTTGCAATCCCATGTAGCTAAAGGTTCCGTTGCCCACCCCCGGCTCGAAATAGCGGGCCTCGTCAAAGACATCGTAGGTGGGGAGCAGCTGTTTGTGGGTGGTGAACAGCACCTCGCCGTCGGCAAAGAGCACCGCGCTGTTGTGCAGGGGCTTGCCGGTGGGGTCGGGGTTGCGGGTAGCCATGCCGCAGATCACTCCGATGCCGATGTCGCGGGATTTTTCCATGAGTCGGGCAAAGGCCCGATCCTGGTCGTCGAGAAAGGCCGATCGCTCCAGCAGATCCTGGGGCGGATAACCGCTGACGGCAAGCTCCGGCAAGATGGCCAGCCGGCAGCCTGCGTCGCCGGCCTTCTCCAGCCTGCCGGAGATGTTGGCGATGTTCCGGTTAAAGTCGCCGATAACCGGGTTGTATTGGATGAGGGCGATTTTCATGGGGGCCATCTTAGCATAATCCCCATGGAAAGGGGATGGAAAAAGGTCCGGCGCGTCGGGGGCTGTCAGTGTATCATTTTGCTTGCCAAGAAACGGTTTAACCGGCTAATTTGCTGCAACGGCTCAACTTAAGCCGTATTGCCGTCCATTGCCTACAACTCTTGCCGACCGCCCACTTTTGGTCGCGGCTTTTCGCTATCGGAGCCTCCTTGAAAAAATACTTTGTCGTCGATACCAATGTCCTCCTGCATAACGCCGATTCCATCACCTCCTTTGCCGACAATACCGTGGTTTTGCCCATGTCGGTTATCGAGGAGTTGGACAAGTTCAAGAGCCATACCGACGAGCTGGGCCGTAATGCCAGGCACGTGATTCGCCAGCTCGACGCGCTGCGTCAGAAGGGCAAGCTGGGCGACGGGGTGCCCATGGACCACGGCGGCACTTTGATGATCTATATGGAAAAGGGCAAATGCCTCGACACCGGGCTTGACATGCATGTGGCGGACAACCGGATCCTGGCCGTGGCTTTCACCTTGCTCAAGAATGGGGAAAAGGTCATCTTCGTTTCCAAGGACATCAATGCCCGGCTCAAGGCAGACGCCTTGGGCATTGAGGTGATGGATTTTGAAAAACAGAAGGTCAATATCGATGAACTCTACCGGGGGCAGCGGGAACTTCTGGTGCCGGGCAGTGTGATCAATGAATTTTACCAGAAGAAACAGGTGGTCACCGAAGAGCTTAATTTGATGCCCAACGAATTTGTCCTCCTGCGGGACGAGCAGGATGAAAAGCACACCGCCCTGACCCGTGCCCAGGGCAGCGAAATGCTGGGTCCTCTGCGCGAGGAGTACGAAACGGTCTGGAATATCCGCTCGCGCAGCAAGGAGCAGCGCATGGCCTTTGAGCTGTTGATGGATCCGACTATCCAGCTGGTGACCCTGGTGGGCCAGGCCGGCACCGGGAAAACCTTGCTGGCCCTGGCCGCGGCCCTGGAATGCGTGATCAGCCTCAAGCGCTACGACCGGATTCTGGTTTCCCGCCCCATCATCCCCCTGGGCAAGGATCTTGGCTACATGCCCGGCGACAAGGATGAGAAACTTGCCCATTGGATGCAGCCTATCTTCGACAACCTCACCTTTCTGATGACCGATGGCGGCAAGCGCAAGGAGCATGAAACCGATGAATCAGCCAAGCAGAAGGTGGATAAGCTTCTGCAGGGTCATGTGGTGGAGCTGGAGGCCTTGACCTATATACGCGGCCGCTCCATTCCCCGGCAGTTCGTGATCGTGGACGAGGCCCAGAACCTTACGCCCCACGAGGTGAAGACCATTATCAGCCGGGCCGGAGAAGGTACCAAGATGGTGCTCACCGGCGACCCGTACCAGATCGACAATCCCTATCTCGATACCAGCAGCAACGGCCTGACCTACGCAGTGGAACGGTTGAAGCAGCATAAAATTCACGGGCACATCACCCTGCTCAAAAGCGAGCGGAGCGTATTGGCCGGCGTTGCGGCGGATTTTCTCTAACCGTTCATCAGCACCGCATCTGCTTTGTCATCGGCCAGCTCATGTGCAATAGCACATTTCGTAGGCCGCTTCCACGCATCTGTGGCACTGATGAACGGTTACAGTACCAAGGTTGTCGGAAAATTTGTTTTTCTGGGGTGATTTTTCTCTGATAGCCCTGCTAATACCTGCTTGTTCTTTTGTCGACTTTGGCTATTATAGTATCCCAACCTGCTGGTTATTATTGTATTTAACGTCTTGAGGCCCAACCGTGGAATTCGAACCAAAATGGATAGCCTGGGAGATCACCAGGCGCTGCAATCTCAAGTGTGTGCATTGCCGTTCCTCCTCCGGACTTGAAGCGAAAGGCCACCCCGATTTTTCTTTGGCCGAGGCCAAACGGGTTCTCGATGATATCGCTGCCTACTCCAAGCCGGTGATGGTCCTTTCCGGGGGCGAGCCTCTGTTGCGTCCCGATGTGTTCGAAATCGCCAATTATGGGACCTCCCTTGGTTTGCGGATGTGTCTGGCCACCAACGGTACCTTGGTGACCCAGGAAATCTGCGACCGGATCAAGGACGCCGGGATCAGAATGGTTTCCTTGAGCCTGGATGGCGCCAGTGCCCAGGTACATGACAATTTCCGCAACCAGCCGGGCGCCTTTGCCGGAACCCTCAATGCGGCCAAGCTTTTTCGGGAGAACGGTATTTCCTTTCTGATCAATTCCTCTTTTACCAAACG
The DNA here is from genome assembly GCA_013349295.1 of Deltaproteobacteria bacterium. Classification (GTDB taxonomy): domain Bacteria; phylum Desulfobacterota; class Desulfobulbia; order Desulfobulbales; family Desulfurivibrionaceae; genus Thiovibrio. The sequence continues at coordinate 3,094 of DUZW01000024.1, read as the reverse complement.
CAATCAGGATGAGATTCCGAAGATCTACCAGCTGGCCAAGGAGCTGGGGGCCACGGCCTGGTACATGTTCATGATCGTGCCCACCGGCCGGGGCGAGGATATCATGGACGAACTCATCGCCCCGGATGATTACGAGAAGCTCCTGGTCTGGCATTACGAGATGGAAAAGGGGGAAAAGGACATTCTGGTCCGGCCCACCTGCGCCCCGAACTACTATCGGGTCGTGCTTCAACAGGCCAAGGAGCAAGGCGACGATTTCGAGCGCAGGACCCTGCAGTTTTCCACCGGCGGCTCCAAGGGGTGTCTGGCCGGGCAGCTGATCTCTCTGATCGATGTGGACGGCAATGTCCTGCCGTGCAGCTATTTCCCCATGGCTGCGGGAAACATCCGCGAGAAATCCTTTAAGGATATTTGGGAGAAATCAGAGCTTTTTCACGATCTGCGGAATTTCAAGGCCTACAAGGGCCGCTGCGGTTCCTGTGAGTATGTTAATGTCTGCGGAGGTTGCCGGGCCAGGGCCTATGCCGTGACCGGCGATTACATGGCGGAAGAGCCTTATTGCACCTATGTGCCCAAAAAAATGAAAAATGAAAAATGAAAAATGGAGAATGCAAAGGCTGATTGATTCATTCTCAAGTCGGTTCTTTTCATTTTGCACTCTGAATTTTCAACTGGAGAAACCATGAACGATACCTTTTTGAAGGCCTGCCGCGGAGAGAAGACCGATTACACCCCGGTGTGGCTCATGCGCCAGGCGGGCCGCTATCTGCCCGAGTACCATGCGGTTCGCAGCAAGTATACATTCTTGGAGATGTGCAAGACCCCGGAGGCCGCCGCAGAGGTAACCATTCAGCCCATCGATATTCTGGGCGTTGACGCAGCCATCCTTTTCTCCGACATTCTGGTGCCGCTGGAAAAAATGGGCGCGCCTCTGGAATTTCACGAGAAGCGGGGGCCGGTTTTTCTTGAGCCGATCCGGGACCGGGCAGGCATGGAGAAGCTGCATGTGCCCGATCCCGAGGCGGAGCTTGGCTATGTCATGGATACCATCCGCATTCTGCGTCGTGAACTGGCCGATCGGGTGCCGCTTATCGGTTTTTCCGGAGCGCCCTTTACCTTGGCCACCTATCTCATCGAAGGCGGGTCTTCGAAGAACTACTTCCTGACCAAGAAGATGATGTATACGGATCCGGAACTGTACCGCGATTTGATGAACAAGATCACCGATTGCACCATTGAATATCTCAAGGCCCAGGCTGCGGCGGGTGCTCAAGCCTTGCAGATTTTTGATTCCTGGGCCGGAGTGCTGGCGCCGAACGATTTTGCCGAGTTTGCGATTCCTTACGTGAAGCGGATCATTGCGGCCCTGAAAGCAAGCGGTATAACCGTGCCCATTATCTACTTCGCCAACAATGGCGCAACCCTGTTGTCCCAGTCCCTTGAGAGCGGCGCCGATGTGCTGGGCCTTGACTGGCGGCTCCCCCTCGATGAAGCAGTGAAGGTGGTGGGGCAGAAAGTGTCGCTCCAGGGCAATATGGATCCCATCGCCCTGCTGCTGCCGCCGGAGAAGATGGAAAAGCTGATTCAGGACATCCTTGATCAGGCCCGGGGCGCTCGGGGCCATATTTTTAACCTTGGCCACGGCATTGTCCCGGAGATTCCGCCGGCGCAGGCGAAGTTTTTTGTTGAGGCGGTGCATCGGCTGAGCAGAAAAGGCTAACCGGGTGATTCCCTCCATTGCCCAATGTTTCGAGCTCATGGAGCAGTATGCTATGCTGACCAATATCCGTGAGCATTCCCTGATGGTTGGCCGGGTGGCCGGGCTCATCGGCCAGTGTTTGACCCGGTCCGGCCAACCCCTTTGCCTGGAGCTCATCGTCAGCGGCGCCCTGTTGCACGATATTGCCAAGACCGCCACTCTGGAGACGGAGTTGCGCCACGACGAGCTGGGCCGGGAAATCTGCCTGAGGCATGGCCTTGACGAGCTGGCCGAGATCGTGGCCGAGCATGTTATCCTCAAAGGCGGGGTGCCGGAACGGTGCACGGAAAAGGAAATCGTCTATTACGCGGATAAGCGGGTGCTTCACGACGAGGTGGTGGGGCTCGATGCCCGGCTGGATTACATCATCCATCGTTACGGCAACGGGGACGAGGGGCTTCACGCCAGAATCCGGCGGAACTTCGCCCAGGCCCAGGCTATTGAAGAGCGGCTTTTCGCTATGCTTGATTTTCCCCCCGAGGAGTTGGGGGAACGATTGCGCGGCGAGACATTCCTGCTCAAGGGGGTTGGGGCATGAGCGAACCTGTCGGCGTCATTCTTCTCAATCTCGGCGGGCCTGAAACCCTGGCCGATGTGGAGCCGTTTCTGGTCAATCTTTTCTCCGACCGCACCATCATCCGGCTTTCCCCTTTTCCCTTTCTGCAGAAATTCATTGCCCGAAGGATCGCGGCCAAACGGGCTCCGAAAAGTCGGGAGGCTTATCGCTTGATCGGCGGCGGTTCACCCTTGGCGCGGATCACCGGGGAGCAGGGGAGGGCTCTGCAAGAGGCCTTGTCCGTGGATGGCCGTTTTCTGGTGGGGATGGCCATGCGCTACTGGCCGCCCTATGCCGCGGAGGCCTTGCAGCTCTTTGCCCGGGCCGGCATCGACAAGGTGGTGGCCCTGACCCTGTATCCCCATTATTCTCGCGCCACCACCGGTTCTTCCCTTGATGCTCTGGGTGAGGCCGTTCGTGCCTCCGGAGGTGGCTTTCAGGTTGCCGAGGTGCGCCAATGGCCTGAGCAGTCCGATTATATCGAATGTCTGGCGCGAATCATTCGAGAGGGGATGCTGGATTTTGGCGCGGAATCGGTGCAGTTGGTGTACAGCGCCCACAGCCTGCCGGTAAAATTCATTGCCGAAGGCGACCCCTATCTGGACCAGATCAAGCAAACCATCGCCGCGGTGGAAAAATTAACCGGGATTCCCGGGCGCCTCTGTTTTCAAAGCCGCAGCGGCCCGGTGCAGTGGCTTTCCCCCTCCACGCCCGAGATGCTCAAAACCCTTGCCGGCGAAGGCTGTAAAAATATCCTTATGGTCCGATCAGCTTCGTCT
>DUZW01000023.1 GCA_013349295.1 Deltaproteobacteria bacterium | reverse complement strand
GGTGGCGGTCTGCGACCCGGACAACAGCGCGGTGCTGGCCGAGATCGAGCGGGCTAATCAGCTTACGGTAAAGCCTTACCTTGCCACCAAGAGCGACATCCGCAAGCTGCTGGCCGAGTTTTATGGCTTTCAGTCGTCCATTACCGCAGCGGAAAGTCATTTGGCCCGGCCTTTGGTGGATTTGGGTAATCTCGAGCAATATGTGCGTATTTCCTCCACCGAGGAAGCGGCCTCCTCGGACCAGCATGTAACCTCGGCGGTGGATCATATGTTCAACTACGCCTTTGAGCAGCGGGCCAGCGATATCCACATTGAGCCCAAGCGGGAGCAGGCGTTGGTCCGGCTGCGCATTGACGGGGTGCTGCACACCATCTACAAGCTGCCCAAGGTGGTCCATGCCGCGGTGATTTCCCGGATCAAATCCCTGGCTCGGATGGATATTGCCGAGAAGCGGCGGCCCCAGGACGGCAGAATCAAGGTGGATCGCTCCGGCCAGGAGGCGGAAATCCGGGTTTCCACCGTGCCGGTGGCCTTTGGCGAAAAGGCGGTGCTGCGAATTCTTGACCCGGATATTCTTTTCCAGGATGTGGAAAATATTGGTTTTTCCCAACGTGATCTACAGGTGTACCAGAATTTTATGACCGCGCCCCATGGGATTTTTCTCGTCACCGGGCCAACGGGAAGCGGCAAATCCACCACTCTCTATTCGACCCTCAAGCAGATTGCCACCCCGGAGAAAAATGTGGTCACCGTGGAAGATCCGGTGGAGATGGTGCATGAGGAGTTCAACCAGATTCCGGTGCAGCCGCTGTTGGATGTGACCTTTTCCACCATCCTGCGTAATATCCTGCGCCAGGATCCGGACATTATCATGATCGGTGAGATCCGCGATCTGGATACGGCGGTGAATGCCATTCAGGCGGCGCTCACCGGGCATCTTGTCTTTTCAACCCTCCATACCAACGATGCCGTTGCTTCCATCAGCCGTTTGCTTGATCTGGGGGTGCAACCATTCATGATCGGTTCTACCCTGTTGGGGGCCATGGCCCAGCGTTTGGTGCGGCGGATTTGCCCTCATTGCAGTGAAACCTACCGCATCTCGGCTGACGAGCTGCGCGGCTTCGGCCTGCCGGTAACCGAGGAGGGAGAGATTGAGCTGCGACGGGGTAAGGGGTGCCAGCAATGCCGGGGAACCGGCTACCTCGGCCGGTGTGGAATTTTCGAGATCTTTGCCATGAGCGATAAGATTCGCAAGCAGATCAGCGCCGGAAACTCTGAAACGGAGATCCGGCAGACCGCGAGGGAGGAAGGCATGACCACGCTCAAGGAGGATGCCTGGTGCAAGGTGAAAAGCGGGATCACCACCCCCGAGGAGGCCTTGCGTGTAACCGGAGGGGATTAGCCGGGCCCCTCGCTTTTTCATCTCGGATGTATTATAGTGTTGGTCTGATCCCTTGTTCCTACGGAGCAGGGGTTTTTTCTTGAAGCTTGGGTAAGGGTCTGCGGGTGAAAATGTGGCTGTGAAGGTTGTCTGCACTAACAAAAAAGCCTATCACGATTATACCATTGAGTCGGAGATCGAGGCAGGCCTTCAGCTATTGGGCTCGGAGGTGAAATCGCTTCGGGCCGGCAAGGCCAACCTGCGTGACGGATTTGCCAAGATTAAAAACAACGAGGTTTTTATCCAGCGGGTGCATATCTCGCCATACAGCCACGCCACCTACGATGCGCCGGACCCTGTGCGGGAGCGCAAGGTGCTGCTCAAGAAGCGCGAGATCCTCAAGCTCGTTGGCAAGATTCAGGAAAAAGGGTATTCTCTGATTCCCCTCAAGATGTATTTCAACGAGCGGGGGAAGGCCAAGGTGGTTCTTGGTCTGGCCAAGGGCAAGAAGCTTTACGACAAGCGCGAAGCGCTGAAGAAGAAAGATACGGACCGTGAGATTGATCGGGCCATGCTAAAATACAAATAGGTTTTCCAGTAGTCGTTATTAACTTTTTATTCAAATATGGGGGCGAAACGGATTCGACGGGGATATGTAAGCTCAGGTTGCATGCCGAGGTTTCTACCAACCTCGTAAAATAGGTAGAGCAAAATATAGTCGCAGACGACTATTCTTACGCTGTAGCAGCTTAAATGCTACCGGTCTTTCGGCCTACTCCTGCGCGGCCGAAAAGAACGTCGACTAGCGGGATAGCCTACGGTGCGCGCCTGCCGCGCCGATGGCGAAATTCAGTAGGATAGTGCCGAAAGCCTCTTGTTCTGGAGGGGCCGAGGCACGATAAGCAGCCAAACAGAACTAAGCATGTAGATATCGGGAGGGGAGTATTTTCGGACGCGGGTTCAACTCCCGCCGCCTCCACCATTTCAGTATCCGGCACCGTCCGGCAAAGTACGGAAAGCCCACATCCCATAAGGTTTGTGGGCTTTTTTGTGTCCGGTGTGGTGCAAAGAAAAACAGTGTGATTCGGACGGCAGAGATGAAAACAATCAGATGCTTGCTTTTTGTTTCTCAGCCGCTTATTTTACTTATCGTGTTAAGCTAAAATAAGAATGGGCGTTATTTTAGGTTTGAGGGCGAGTGCATGAAGCGAACACTGCAAGGACATTACATCACGGTATCGACGGTGGATGAGAAGGCGAAAGCCTTTGTCCCCTCGCCGCTACCGCCTCGTCCGCCCATCGACTGGACCCCGGAGCTGCGCAGCAAATTCGACCAGGCGTGGCTTTCGCTGGGGAGATTGGACAGCGTTTCAACGCTTCTGCCCGACACTTCGCTTTTCCTCTATATGTACATCCGAAAAGAAGCGGTACTCTCCTCCATGATCGAGGGTACGCAGTCGTCGCTTTCGGATCTGCTGCTGTTTGAACTCGATCAGGAACCGGGTGTTCCTCTGGATGATGTGCGGGAGGTCAGCAACTATGTGGCTGCACTGAATCATGGCCTGAGTAGACTGGCAGAGGGTTTCCCCTTGTCTCTACGACTGATCAAAGAGATCCACGGTGTGTTGCTGGCCAAGGGGCGCGGGAGCAATCAGACCCCAGGAGAGTTTCGCCGTAGCCAGAACTGGATCGGCGGCACCCGGCCCGGCAACGCCGCATTTGTTCCCCCTCCGGCCGAACAGGTATTGGAGTGCATGAGCCAGCTTGAATTATTTTTGCACGATCAGCCCCAAGCGACTCCGGTGCTTCTCAAGGCAGCTTTGGCACATGTACAGTTCGAGACGATACATCCGTTCCTTGATGGCAATGGTCGTCTTGGACGTCTTCTGATCACCCTGCTCCTGTGCGAACAAAAGGTGTTGAGCGAGCCGATGCTGTATCTCAGTCTCTATTTCAAGACGCACCGCCGGTATTATTACGAACTGCTCAATAATGTACGGATGACAGGTGATTGGGAAGCCTGGCTCGATTTCTTCGCCGAAGCAGTTATTGTCACCTCTGCCCAAGCGGTTGAAGCAGCCCGCCAGCTTCTCGATATGTCGAACGAGGATCGCTTGAAGATCAGCGGCCTTGGCAGGGCTGCCGCATCCACCCTGCAGGTACATCGGGCGTTGATGGAACATCCCATCGCCACTTCAGGCATGCTGGTTGAAAAAACCGGCATTACCCCAGCCACCGTCAACAAGGCACTCGGTCACCTGGAGCGCCTTGGAATCGTGCGCGAGCTGACAGCTCAGAAGCGGAATCGGTTGTTCAGTTACTCTGGGTATTTGGAAATCCTGAATCGGGGCACGGAGCCACTGTTAGCATAGCTTCTGGGCAGGGAATCTTCTTTGGACAATATCGGACGTTAAAGTATATTACTGCATTTCATTGTCAAAGTTTTTCTGATAACATCTCGGCTGTTGACTCAAGAAAAAGGTGCAGCGAATGATCCCCACTATTTATATCCGACCTCAAGCTGAAGCATGACGAAATCTGAGGCGCAAACCCGCTCCGAGCTGATAGATAAACAGCTGGAAAGGTCTGGCTGGAATGTCAAAGACCCCACGCAAGTGGTGGAGGAGTATGACATCCAGACGGCTCTCCCTTTAGGGGTTGCGGAGCCGCGCACTCCTTATGAAGGCCACCAGTTCAGTGACTACGTTCTGTTGGGAAAAAACGGTAAGCCCCTCGCCGTTGTTGAGGCCAAAAAATCCAGCAAAGACTCTGCCATCGGCCGCGAACAGGCCAAGCAGTACTGTTTTAATATTCAGAAGCAAATAGGTGGTGAGCTCCCATTTTGTTTCTACACCAATGGCCTCGAAACCTACTTTTGGGACCTGGATAACTATCCGCCACGTAAAGTTGTTGGGTTTCCTACTCGTGACGATCTTGAGCGGTTCCAATATATCCGCCGGAACCGTAAGCCTTTAACGCAGGAACTGATCAATACCTCCATCGCGGGCCGCGACTACCAGATTCGCGCCATTCGTGCCGTACTGGAATCAATTGAGCAGCAAAAACGTGATTTTCTGCTAGTAATGGCTACCGGCACCGGGAAAACACGGACCTGCATCGCTATGGTTGACGCCCTCATGAGGGCTGGTCACGCCGAGAAGACGCTCTTTCTGGTGGACCGAATCGCACTTAGGGAACAGGCCCTGGCCGCGTTTAAGGAGCATCTGCCCAACGAGCCCCGCTGGCCAAACGTGGGAGAAAAACTCCTCGCCAAGGATCGCCGCATTTACATATCCACCTATCCCACCATGCTCAACATCATCCGGGACGAATCACAATACCTATCCCCCCACTTCTTCGACTTTATCGTCATTGACGAGAGCCATCGCTCCATCTACAACACCTACGGGGAAATCCTCGACTATTTTAAGGCCATCACCCTGGGTCTCACTGCCACGCCTACCGACATCATCGACCACAACACCTTCAAACTTTTTCACTGCGAGGACGGCCTTCCCACTTTCGCCTATACCTACGAAGAAGCCGTCAACAATGTGCCCCCATTCCTCAGTACTTTTCAGGTAATGAAGATTCAGACAAAGTTCCAGGTGGCGGGCATCAGCAAACGCACCATCTCGCTGGAAGACCAGAAAAAACTGTTGCAGGAAGGCAAGGAAATAGAAGAGATCAATTTCGAAGGGTCACAACTAGAAAAGCAGGTGATTAACAAAGGGACCAACACCCTGATCGTCAGGGAGTACATGGAAGAGTGCATCAAAGACCATAACGGTGTGCTTCCCGGCAAAACCATCTTTTTTTGTTCCACCAAGGCCCATGCCCGGCGTATGGAAGAAATCTTCGACAAGCTCTATCCCCAGTACAAAGGGGAATTGGCCAAGGTGCTTGTATCGGACGATCCACGAGTTTACGGCAAAGGCGGTCTGCTCGACCAGTTCACTAACAGCGACATGCCACGGATTGCCCTCAGTGTGGACATGCTCGACACAGGCATCGATGTGCGCGAGATCGTCAATCTTGTTTTTGCGAAGCCGGTCTACTCCTACACCAAGTTCTGGCAGATGATCGGTCGCGGCACCCGTCTGCTGGAAGCCAACAAGCCAAAGCCCTGGTGCACCGAAAAAGACGTGTTCCTGATTCTGGATTGCTGGGACAATTTCGAATATTTCAAGCTCCAGCCTAAAGGCAAAGAGTTAAAGCCACAGTTGCCTTTACCTGTGAGGCTGGTCGGCCTGCGCCTCGACAAGATTGAAAAAGCGCTGGACAGCGGCCATAATGATATTGCCGAGCGAGAAATTGCCAAACTGCGTAAGCAGATCAGTCAGCTGCCGCAAAGCTCCGTCATCATCAAGGAGGCGGCCGCCGCGCTGGCCCGGATCGACGAAAAAAATTTCTGGATCACCCTGAACCACCAGCGGCTGGAATTTTTGCGCAGCGAGATCAAGCCGCTGTTCCGCACCGTCTCCGAGGCCGACTTCAAGGCCATGCGCTTCGAGCGCGACCTGTTGGAGTACTCACTCGCCCGACTCAGCGAAGAGAAGGAAAAAGCCGAAACCCTCAAGGAAGGCATCGTCGAGCAGATCAGCGAACTGCCGCTGTCGATCAACTTTGTCAAAGCCGAAGAGGCGTTGATCCGCGCCGCCCAGAGCAACCATTATTGGGCCAAAACGGATGCCAGTGAGCTGGAGGACGCCCTCGACGAGCTGACCACCCGCCTCGGCCCGCTGATGAAATTCCGCGAGCTCCAGACCGGTCCTGGCCCGGTGAATCTCGATCTCACCGACGTGCTGCACAACAAGGAATGGGTTGAGTTCGGCCCCCAGCAAGAATCGGTCAGCATCAGCCGTTACCGCGAGATGGTCGAGGCCATGATCGCGGAGCTGACCGCTCACAACCCCATATTGCAGAAGATCAAGAACGGCGAAGAGGTTTCACCGAGCGAGGCCACCGCTCTTGCTGAACTGCTCCATGCCGAACACCCCCACATCACCGAAGACCTGCTGCGTCAGGTCTACAAAAACCGCAAGGCCCGCTTCATTCAGTTCATCCGCCATATTCTCGGCATTGAAATTCTGAAAAGCTTCCCGGAAACCGTGGCCGAAGCCTTCGAGCAGTTTATCCAGCAACACACCAACCTTACCAGTCGGCAGCTAGAGTTTCTAACCCTGTTGAAGAACTTCATTATCGACCGCGAAAAAGTGGAAAAGAAGGATCTGATAAATGCCCCCTTCACAGTGATCCATCCACAAGGGATACGTGGGGTGTTCAGTCCCGCCGAAATTAACGAAATTCTGCTCCTCACGGAGAAACTGGCCGCATAAGCGCCAGACTATTAGCCGTAAAATCCAAGGAATTTAAACCATGCTGCAAAACAACCCCGAACTGAAAAGCAAGATCGACCAGCTCTGGAACAAATTCTGGTCCGGCGGGATCAGTAATCCGCTCACCGCCATCGAACAGATCACCTATCTGCTGTTCATGAAGCGGCTCGACGAGCTGGACCAGAAAAAGCTGGCCGATGCCGATTTTATCGGCGAGCCCTACACCTCCAAATTTGAAGGAAAATGGATACCGCCGGAATACCGCGCCAAGGCCAGGGAAGACGATACCCAGAAAGAGACCGACAAACGCCAGGCCGATGCCAAAATGTACGAAATCGACAAGCGCACCCTGCGCTGGAGCGAGTTTAAGCGCATGTCGGCCGAGGAGATGCTCTATCATGTGCAGAGCAAGGTCTTTCTCTTCCTCAAGGACATGAACGGCACCGCAAGCAACTTCACCCACCACATGCGAAACGCCGTCTTCATCATTCCCAAACCGGCGCTGCTGGTGGAGGCGGTGAAGACCATCGACGAGATCTTCGAGATCATGGAGAAGGACTCGCAGGAGAAGGGCCAAGCCTTTCAGGACATCCAGGGCGATGTCTACGAGATGCTCCTCTCCGAGATCGCCACGGCGGGCAAGAACGGCCAGTTCCGCACCCCGCGCCACATCATCAAGCTGATGGCCGATCTGGTGCGGCCGCAGCTGGGCCACCGCATCGCCGACCCGGCCTGCGGTTCCGGCGGCTTTTTGCTCGGGGCTTACCAGTACATCGTCACCGAGCTGGCGAAAAAGGCCGGAGCAAAGGAGTTGCAGTCCGACGAGGACGGCTTTGTTCGCACCTCGGTGGCCGCCGGTCTCACCGAAAAGGCTCAGGCCATTCTGCAAGCCTCGCTCTTCGGCTACGACATCGACGCCACCATGGTCCGCCTGGGGCTGATGAACCTGATGATGCACGGCATTGATGAGCCGAAGATCGACTACAAGGACACCCTCTCCAAGAGCTACCTGGAAGAGGCCGAATACGACATCGTCATGGCTAACCCGCCCTTTACCGGCAGCATCGACAAGGGCGACATCAAAGAAAACCTGAGCCTCTCCACCACCAAGACCGAGCTGCTCTTTGTCGAGAACATCTACCGCCTGTTGAAAAAGGGCGGCACCGGTTGCGTCATCGTCCCGCAAGGGGTGCTGTTCGGCTCCGGCGGCGCGTTCAAGTCCCTGCGGAAGCTGCTGGTGGAGCGCTGCGACCTCAAGGCGGTCGTCACCATGCCCAGTGGTGTGTTCAAACCGTACGCCGGGGTCAGCACCGCCATCCTGCTTTTCACCAAGGTCTGGGGGCCGAAGGACAAGGTCACCCAACCGGCCACGGAGCACGTCTGGTTTTACGAGATGCAGGCCGATGGCTATTCGCTGGATGACAAGCGCAGCAAGCAGGAGGGGTATGGGGATTTGCAGGATATTGTGGCGCGGTTCCATGCGCGGGATGCGGAGAAGGATGTGGATCGGACCGCGAAATGGTTTTGTGTGTCTCGTGGGGATATTGAGGCGGAGGGGTATGACCTGTCGCTGAGCCGGTACAAGGAGGATGTGTTTGAAGAGGTGTTGTATGAAGCGCCGGGGGTGATACTGGAGCGGTTGCTAAAAGAGGAAGTGGGCGAGGTGGAAGACGCCGACCTTGCCAAGGTTCAGAGCGGGATTGTGCGGGAACTGCTGGAGCTGAGGGGGATGGTTGGATGAAAGTAAACACTCTTGGTGAGATTTGCAGGCCAAAACAATGGAAAAGCCTCGCCGCCAGAGATTTTACCTCTGACGGGTATCCCGTTTACGGCGCAAACGGAATTATCGGAAGCTATAGCAGTTTTAATCATGAATTTCCGACCATAGCGATTGGATGCCGTGGCGCTTGTGGCTTTGTTCACGTCACAAAAGCCAAGTCATATATCACTTCAAACGCAATGGCTCTGGATTCATTGTCAGAGAATGAGTGCGACTTGAATTACTTAGCTGGCTATCTTCGCTCCAGAGGTTTTAGCGACGTAATTACAGGGAGTTCGCAACCACAAATAACAAGAGGCAACCTCGAAAAGATCCAAATCCCCCTCCCGCCGCTTGACGACCAAAAGCGCATTGCCCATCTGCTCGGCAAGGTGGAAGGGCTGATCGCCCGGCGCAAACACCACCTGCATCAACTCGACGACCTGCTCAAAAGCGTCTTTCTGGAGATGTTCGGTGACCCAGTGCGGAATGAGAAGGGGTGGGACAAGCCGGAATTGAGGCATTTTGGCAAGATATCGACGGGAAATACTCCGCCGAGGAAAGACCCCTCCAACTATTCGAGCCGACACATTGAATGGATAAAGACGGACAATATTTCGGCTGACTCTGTTTTTATAAGTCAGGCCGCAGAATATCTTTCAGAAACTGGGGCAACCAAGGCGCGAACAGTAACGAAGGGCGCTCTTATGGTGGCTTGTATAGCTGGAAGTGTTGAGTCCATCGGGCGAGCGGCACTGACAGACAGAACAGTTGCGTTTAACCAGCAAATCAACGCCATTCAGCCGAAGAAGGACGTTAATCCGCTCTTTTTATATGTCTTGTTCAAGATTTCCAAAGCCTACATCCAAAGTCATGCTTCAAAGGGGATGAAGAAAATTTTGACCAAAGGCGACTTCGAAAAGATCACGATGATTAAGCCGCCGGTCGAGCTGCAAAACCAATTCGCCGCCATCATCAAAAAAGTCGACGCCTTCAAATCCCGCTATCAGCAAAGCCTGACCAATTTGGAAAGCCTCTATGGCGCACTGAGCCAGAAGGCGTTCAAGGGCGAGCTGGATCTATCGCGGGTGGTGCTACCAGCGGAAGGGCCTGAGATTGCAGAGGAAGAAAAGACCGACGTAGAGGAAAAACAACCTATGGAGCCATTGTTCGAGTTGTCTGCACCCGAAACGCTTGCCGTATTGCAAACCGCCGAAGGCCGTAAATCCCTGCTGGGTGAATGGCTGAATGCGTGGCTGGAGCAACTGGGCGATGCGCCCTTGTCCGCGCAGAAATTTATGGATGCCGCCCGGCAACAGCTGTGGGAGCTGGCGGAAGACGACACGCCGGACTGGGGCGTGGCGGAATACGACGAACTCAAGGCCTGGGTGTTCGAGGCGCTGGAACAACGCCGCCTGACCCAGGGCTACGACGATGCCAATAACCGCGTGCAGATCACAGCGGTAAAGGGATAACGCCGGATGAAGCTACTGCGCCTCAAAATCACTGACCAGAAGGGCTTTCGCAGCCTGCAAGCGGGTTTTGAGCATTGCTTCCGCAGCGAATGGGACTTGCAGGAGGAGCAGGGCCTTGCGCCCTTCGTCTGTGCCGGACCCAACGGCAGCGGCAAGTCGAACCTGTTGGAGGTGCTGGCGGCGATCTTCTACCATCTGGAGTGCATCTATCTGGAAAACCTGCCGGACAGCTTCCGTTTTGAGGAGGAGACCAATCCCGGCGGCTTCCGCAGTGAAATCGCCACGCCGAACGGCTTCGAGATCGAATACCTGATCCGCCCGCAGGATGCCTTGAAGACCAAAGGCTACGACGGACAAGCCTACGTGCGTATCGCCAAGCAGCCCTCTGAAGCGCCCCGGTGGTTTCTGCTCAACCACGAGGAGCAGGAAGGCGCGGTGGAGCTGACCATCGGCCAGACCCTGGCCCGCCAACTGCTGCCGGATTACATTCTGGGCTACTCCTCCGGCGAGAACGAAATCCTCAGCCTGCCGTTTTTCAAGATGCGCTTTATCCAGTTCGACGAATACGGGCAGGCGCTCAAACAGCAGCTTCCCTATCCCGGTCGCCCGGAATCGCGGCTGGTCTACCTCGACAGCGGCTTCAGCCAGGCGGTTCTGCTCTGCAACCTGCTGTCTCAGGATGCCGATGCGCTCACACCATTCCGCGACGATGTGAAAATCGATGAACTCAGGGAGTTTCGTATCATCATCCGGCGCAGCATCGAGGTGGATGAAAGCCAGATTCCGGCCTTCGGCAGTCGGGATGAGAACAAGCGGGAAACCATTGAGGAGATTGTTAAAAATCACTCGGCCCTGAGCGCTATCGAAGACGAGAGCCAGACCAAGCGGTATCGCCTCAATCTAGTGGGTTTGCTTGACGGCAGCGACACCAGCGACAAAATCATCCCCCGCCTGATGCGCTGCGCCACCTGCTGGTATCTGGACGAGGCCAGCGACACCCTCTATCTCGATTACCGGGTTAACGACGCCACCCGGCAGGCCTTCGGCGAGAACTTCGATTTCGAGGTCAACCGCTCGCCCATCGCCCTGTTCCAGGCCTTTCAGGTACTGCTGACGCTGAACCTCTTTGCCGTTAGCGACTCATTGAAGGCCGATCTGTATCAGTCCGACAGTCACTATGTGAGCGAGACGGTGCCGACCCTGGCCTCGGACGAGCGCATCATGCGCTTCAAATTCGTCAAGTTCCGCAAGACCGACGTGGCCGAGCCGGTGATGCTCAAGAACCTCTCCGATGGAGAACACCAACTGCTGCACAGCCTTGGCCTCTGCCTGCTGTTTAAGAACACCAACAGCTTGTTCCTGCTGGATGAGCCGGAAACCCATTTCAATCCAGACTGGCGGTCGAACTTTGTCACTCGCCTGCACCAATGCTTCCAGGGGGCGGAAGATAGTCACGAAATGCTTGTCACCACCCATACCCCCTTTCTGATCTCCGACAGCAGGCCGGAAAAGGTACTGGTTTTTAAAAAGGACATAGAGACCGGCACGGTCAGTGTCAGCAATCCGGAGTACAACACCCTTGGCGCATCGATCAACAAGATCACCATGGCCACCTTCGGCAAGCGCGAAACCATCGGCGGCTATGCCCAAGCCATGCTGGAGAGCCTGCGGCAGCGTTTTGAACAGGGCGAGGACAAGGAGCAGCTCATCGCTGAAATCAACCGCCAGCTCGGCGACTCGGTGGAAAAGGTCCTGCTCATCAAGACCATTCTCGATAGCATGGAGGGACAGGGCTGATGCTATTCGCCTACACCTATGTCCCCCATGCGATGGATAAGATGCAGGAATTCATCGACTTCATTTTTTATGAGGTGTGGTGTAAAGCGCCTGCGGAGGAATACGGCATACATCTTTTCGAGTCATCTGATCCCCTTCATAAGGTAATAAAGGAACTGAACAGGCGGGATCTTGCCGGTCAATTGAAGAATGGTTCTGGAAAATGGTTTTACGAAGCCGTAAACAATATCTTCAATGAATTCCGAGAATTGAATGTCGAAGAAGTTGAAGAGTATCGTCGGTGTTATCAGGCAAACAACCAGATTGAAGAGCTATGCTCAAATAATCATGGCATGTCCCCGGTAAGATATGCTGATCTGAACACCTCCAAGAACGACCTCAACAGAAAACTAGAGGGCTTTTTCAAAAACCTATACTCATCTGGGTTATTTGGATTGTCTTTTGTAAAGGATGCCTTGGGTTCAGATTTGGGGGCTTATTATGTTGATTTCATAAGATCTAACAACATTGGATGCTGCCCCTTCTGTGGCCTCTTACCTATTGATAATGAATTTGACCCGACTCGCGAGGCTTTTGACCATTTTCTTCCGAAAAGCAAATATCCCTTTAATTCTGTAAATCTGAAAAACCTCGCTCCTTCATGCAACAAGTGCAACTCTGGGAATAAAATAGACAAAGATCCTCTTCGTAGCGTCGATGGTGATCGCCGAAAGGCCTTTTATCCTTTTTCAACAGATGGCTTTGATCCTCATATCACGATTGATGTGCTTTCCGGGGACTGGACAAAGCCAAAACCGGCTGATCTCACAATCACCATATCATCAGGCTCTCATCCCGAAGAGGTGGAAACGTGGAATGACCTTTTCCGGATTAAAGATCGGTACCGTGCAAAATGTTGTGATAACGGCGGTGGATTGTATTGGCGGAAGCGTGTACTCGAAGAATCTGAAAATTATGGTCTTTCGGCTCAGGAAATGTTGGATGCCGAAATCAAAAGTTCAAGAGCTAATCCTTGGGCTGAATCAAACTTCCTGAAATTGGCCTTCCTCGAAGGTTGCCAGCGGGCCGGTCTGTTTGAGGAAGAGGCTTCGGGACGCCCTTAATATTTAAAGGTTTCAAAGTGAATTTTAGTGGATGTATATCAAATGGTTGAAAGTTAAGGGCGTCCCATTGTCCCCGCCTGGAATTAAAGGAAATTGAGAAATGCAAAATCCAATGCGCCAGGAAATTCTTCGCCCGGATCACCTCGGAACAGGTGAGGTATGATGTGGTGGATAGCTACGCGAAGCTGATGGATTTGGTGGGGTAAAGCTGGAGCCCCTTTGGCTGACCTGACCAACAAGGAAGAAAATTACTGTTATTCTAGAGCGGTAGAAAAACGGCTTCACCTACTTGATCTGCTGGATAATGGCAACAGGCTTTGTCTGTATATTTCAAAAAGACATGTGGCTTCATGTATCCAAGATTGCCTTCATACGAGAGGTAAATCTCTGGGATGGCTTTGGTCCATCCGGTAAGCAGATTAGTCGCAAGACCAACCGCCGTTGACGCAACAACTCCATTTGCCCAAACAACCTGCGGGTTGTGGCCTGCGGCGCCGTATTTCTGGGTTTCCTTTTGTAGCTTTTGCTCGGTGATGAAACCAAGGCATTTCATGCAAGGCTCACCTGGTAGCGATGCTATGACCTGTCCGCTAAGGTTTGGTGGTTCACCATCAACGTGATGAACATCAATGCCAATGTCTATGTACGGAATAAGAAACCGTCGCGAGAATGCTTCGAGTTCCATGCGGCCTTTGTACCCATCTACGCAACCGAAAATGATATTGCATGTCTTCAAAAAATTCGGACTTTCTTGCCAGTTTTTTTGGATAGCCTGAATTTTTGCCTCTGGATGTAGCGCCAGTATCAATCTTCTTGCAATATGTATTTTCGGTATTTTCTTCTCTACATCCTTGACGGTTAAGCCGATGAGTCGGTTCAGGTTTGATTCTTCCGGCACATCAGGATCATAGAGAACATACTTTTTGAATCCAATGTGCGCTAGCTGTTGTGCAATATGCGACCCGCCGCCACCGAGACCGATTATACCCACAGTGCATTCTTCAATTTTTTCTTGTGCGTCCGGACCCAAGAAGGATTGACGGTTGTATCTATCGTCACACATAAAAACCAACTCCTGCTTTTTGAATTTCAAGCGGGTACCCAACAATTGACAACTTGTTAACCGGTACGGGTAAATCGGCCTTTGACATCCAGATCAATCCCGCTGCATTGTTAATACTAAATATCATCGCCCCATGGACAGCACTGCCGCCAAGGTTATGAAATGATGGAATCATCTGGTTGTACCCAATGCGGTCAACCTTACTAAAACGAGGTGCCCCGGAATGGTCATGTAAATGAACATGGAGGATACATTCTTTTGTTGAGTATGCTCGCTCCATGACGCTGCGCAGAGCAGCAGAATTGATCCGCGCTCCGACGTCCGGATCATCAATGTACTGTGTGTCGGGGATAGCGTGATAATCTGTTGCAAAAAGGGTAATGGAGTCTTCTGTAGTATCTTTTCGGGCAAATATGAACCCAACTCTCTCATAGGCGAAGGGGTGCGGGCGAATTAAGTCCGCCCGCATTCTGTTATAGGTTGGCTTCGTTATCTTGACGTGAATCATGAAGTGAATCCTCTCAAGTGGGATGCTACCATCTGTGCAAGCCTGCGCTCTAGCGGTTGCAATTGCCATGAGAAAGCATGCCATTGGCGGTCGAAGATAAAGGTGGTGCCATTCCAGTTCAGTTGTTTCTCGCATTGAATTTGGTTGGGGAAATACAGCCGCGAGTTGTAGCCTTCGCGCGCATTCGGACAGAGAAGTACATCTGTAGTTTCCGGGATACATGGTTTCGCGAGAGTAACGTTGCGAATCAAAAAATAGTCATAACCACCATCGGCCGCATAACTGACATCCGAAAATAATCGCTTTAGCTCTTGAACTTGATCTTGTGGGAAATTCATACTAAGTCCCATTACGATGACGCGCCGTCTTTCGGATTGCTTATAAATTTCTCATCACCTTTGATCGTGATCCCGCTGTCATCCGGTAAAAATTCGAACTTGCCACCATTGACGATGTTCAGATCGTAGGCCAGAGGAATTCCGGCCAATGTCTTCAGTTCCGCAACGGTATGGTGGCCGCGATGTACTTCGTACTGAGTGTCGTTGATGATGATTTCTACGTTTTCTTTACCGTGGTCATGCTTGTTGTCGTGATCCATTGACTTGTTCTCCTTCGCCTTGAAATTATTTTTCTTTTTTGACACCCTTGAAAGGAGTTCCATCGGATTTTTGGTCGATAAACCTCCCTGTATCGGTATTCCGTTTGGTCCAATTGTTATTAACTGGATTTTTGACCTGTGACCTTTTTCGAACCGCTCCGTTCCTGTGTCCGTCGCCTGCTGGTGGATTTGTTGCCATCGGTAAGACTCCTTTCTTCTGTTTATTTTTCGGAACGCACATGTTCACAGTTGTGAATATATCCACAAGGGTATCACCCGTCAAGAAAAAAATTCACAGGCGTAAATTACTTTGTTGTCAAGCTGACAATACTGCTGTATGCAATAGGCTATGAGTGACGCATTTGATCTGACAATACTGACTGAGCGAATTCGTAAGAAAATGGAAACGCTGAAGGTGAATCAAGCTCAGCTTGCAAAGCTGGCTGGTATCACACCTGGGGCACTAAGCCAGATACTTGCAAAGGAGCGAACTCCAAGCAGCGGAGTTCTGGTCAAACTGGCAACGGCCCTTAGTGTCTCGGTCGACTATCTGGTGGGTAGATCGGAAGATACAGATTTGAATGATTTGCTGCAGAACGAGGATGCTCAATTACTCTTCCGCGATCTCTCGAATCTTTCTCAATCTGACAAAAACCAGATTCGAGAGATGATGGAATTTTTGAAACAGCGAAACAAATAGGGACACCTCATGGGTACAGAATTTTATGCAACTGACCTAAGAAAAAAAATGGGTTTAGTTACACCTCCATTCTTGCCTCAGACCGCATTCACATCTCTAGGCATCACTTATAAAGAATGTAGCCTTGACGGTTGTCTCGGGATGACATTAAAAGTCTCTGGAAGCATCGGAGTAATGGTGTCAAGCAACATTCCAGAAGAAGGCAGGAAACTCTTTACCGCTGCCCATGAACTCGGACATGTGGTCATTCCTTCCCATGCGAAAACGAATTCTTTCAAGTGCACCAACAACGACTTGTGGGGCAAAAGTAAAAATCCGCAAGAAGTTGAAGCGAATCAATTTGCAGCAGAATGGTTGATGCCTAAAGATATTTTCAAATCACTCGCTCTGCAGATGGAACCAGATTTCGAAAACATTTCACTCCTAGCTTCTGTTTTTTCGGTTAGCTTAACAGCAGCGGCTATGCGATTTGTTGAAATTACCGACCATGAAGTTGTTCTCGTAGTGTCGGAAAAGGGCATAATAAAGTATTTCAGACTGAGTCAAGATTTTCCTTATCGGCTTGCCCCTGGTAGCGTACCGAATACCTATGCACGGAACAATTTGATTGGACAACCTTTCCCTAATGAATTTATGGCGGTGGCCTCGGATGAATGGTTCCAAGGGAAACAACCGGAAAGTGACGAAGTCCTAGAATATTCTATTAAATTAGGCGATTACGATACGGTTCTTACGATGCTATGGGTGGAGTAATAGCAATTACGGTGAGTTTATAATTATCTCAGGACATTCATGACTCGGAGCCTACAGTGTCAGGCTTGCCTTTCTGTTATCTGGAGAGTTCCACCCGTAATACTGAGAGGTATCAAATGCAGTCCGGGGGCAACTCTGGGGGCAACAGCAAGCACATCTAGGATGATAATTCAGTTATTTAGGATAGATAAGTGAACACTTCTAGTGACGCCGCCGTATCCGGCACCGTCCGGTAGCGTGCAGAAAGCCCACACTCCATAAGGTTTGTGGGCTTTTTTGTGTCCGGGGTTGTCTGAAGGAAAACGTTGCAACCCGGGGATAACTGGGGGCAGCTGGCACCATTTTAAATGGTGGTTACCCCCGCCAGGACGGCAAGAATCTTGTGATGTGAGACACGAGACGAGCCCATTGTTCCAGACTCATGGACCAACCCGACACGCTATTTGCCGGTGAGGGCTAGTGTTTTGTGTTTCAAGCAAAAAAAGCTAAAACTTCTCGGTGCTTCCTGCAAAAATGAGGGAGGCAGTATCTGTGAGGCCTCTGGGTTCCGTGAGATATTTCAGCGCGAAACCTTGCTCTCTTTCTGGGACAAAAAGGAAATCAGTTCAGTCCCGTGATCCTCGTAAGCCGTGCGAATGAGTTCCTTGAGGGTGGGTCGAATACTTGCCAGATTGGGCAAAGGGGGGATAACCGGCAGGTAGTGTTCCGGCGGCAGTTGGGGATTTATGCGCATTTTTTTCTCCAGGCTGCCGGCCATTCCAGCTTCCATGCCGCCTTCCATGCTGCCCGACTTGTTGGGATCGCCCAGGGTTTTTAGGAAACCCATAATGGAACCCAGATCGTTCTTCCGGTAGAAGGTTTCGATTTCCTCGTTGATTTCGTCCCGGTGTTTTTTGAGGTCTTCAAATTTCATACGGTATTCGGCAACATGCACTTCAAGGCGTTCATAGCAGTCCAGGACTATATTTTTGAAACGACCGGCACGGGTGAATCCGTGGATGTGCACTCCGGAAAAAACCCTTTGCTGGATGGTCTTGGATTGGGTCAGGTAGGGGTCGTAAAAGAGGTCTTCCGGCAAACCGGTAAGCGTCAGAAACTGTTGGATAAGGTCTTCGTTTTTTAAGGCAATGTAGATGCGGATCAGGTCGAAACTGATTCGTTTTTCCAGAATAAAGGAGTATTGGCGGGTTTTTTCGTCAAAGTCAAGCTTGTCATCCTCGATGAGTTTTCGG
Organism: Deltaproteobacteria bacterium; assembly: GCA_013349295.1. Lineage (GTDB taxonomy): Bacteria > Desulfobacterota > Desulfobulbia > Desulfobulbales > Desulfurivibrionaceae > Thiovibrio. The sequence goes on along the minus strand of DUZW01000023.1, from coordinate 35,360 downwards.
AAACCGAAATACCGGTCCGCTATCTCTTTTTTTATTTCATAGGCAAGCACTTCGTGGATATTTGGGCTGTCAGGGCTCATTCAACGCACTCCTGTCTGGATTTTCTCTGTAACGGTGCGGTGTTATTGTTATCCTGCAATTAAATGCAGTACAGAAGATACCGACGGCCAGGCAACAAGTTTTGTCACTATCCAACCAAAGGAAAAAAAACGAGCAGGCCCTCCAAAAGTGTGACGGTACCGCAGTGCCGACAATAAGGCCAGGCTATACGAGCATGCCGCTGACAAAAGCAGAGTATGGTGCTTGCTGAATAAGTACCAATTTTTCAGCCCAGAATCAACCCATGGGCAAAGGAGATCAGGGGGCGCATGATCCTTGGGATGACGCCGGTGTAAAACAGGGCCAGCAGAATGAAAAATCCGAGGGGTTCCAGCTTGCCGTAAATCCTGGCCAGATTGTGGGGGAGAAGGTTGCTGAGCACCTGACTGCCGTCCAGGGGCGGGATGGGAATCAGATTGAAAACGGCAAGCATCACATTGATCCAGACGCTGGCCGCGAGCATCTGGATGAGCGGCAAGAAGAGGGCCGTGGGCAGCAAATGACCGATGGGAAGCAGCAGCCGGGCGGCAAGGCCGCTGGTCACAGCCAGCAGCAGATTGGCGGAAACCCCGGCCAGCGAGACCCAGATCATGCCCTGACGCGGATTTTTAAAATAGCGGGGATCCACCGGCACCGGTTTTGCCCAGCCGATCTTCATGATCAAGAAAGCCAGCACCCCGAGGGGGTCGAGATGTTTCAGCGGATTCAGGCTGAGTCTTCCCAATCGTTGCGCGGTGGGGTCGCCAAGTTTGTAGGCGATGAAACCGTGGGCAAATTCGTGGAGTGTGAGGGCCAGCAAAAACGGGGGGGCCAGGATGGCAATTTCCTGAATGAGTTTATTGATGTCCATGGGCGGCGGTCTGATTTCCTTGATCCGGAAGAGGATAATGGTCTTTGATGAAGGCGGTTTCGGTGGCCCGGTCGAGGACCAGGCCATCCAGCCGTGCGTCAAGCAAGCGGCGGAGGATGGTACCATAGAGCGGGCCCGGTCGGTAGCCCATTTTTTCAAGGTCGTTGCCGTCGGTTTCCGGTTTCAGTTGGCTCCAGTCCGTAACGAAGAGTGAGATGGCTTTTTTGCAGGATTTTTTCTTCATAAGCCCCATGAGATGGAGAAGCCCCTCGGGGGAAAGCTCCTTGAGCAGGTGATACAATGCGCTGGGGCTTTCCGGCATGGCGCGTTTCATGAGTACGGCAATCCGGCTGGTCGCGATTTTTTCCCGGAGAAGGGCTTGTCTGTGGCGTGGCGGCACTTCAAAGCGTTCGCAAAAGGTATCCGCCTCTCGAACGGAAAGACTGGTCATGAGGGCGAGGAGATAGACCAGCCATTGCCGGCATGGTTCGTCAAGGTAAAGGAGCCGCCGCCAGGCCAGGGCCTGCCGGGTTTCCTCCAGAATCAGGCTGAGCTTCGGGTCGATGCGCAGGGTTGGATGGAGAAACTTGAGCAGGCCGAGATCCGCCATGCGACTTAGGGCAGGGAGGGGATTCTCCTCGGAGAGGATGATGGTGAGTTCGTTGAAAAAACGGTGGCCGAAGAAGCGGTCGAAAAGCTCCATTTTCACTGCGTTTTTAATGAGTTTTTCCGTGTGCTTGCCGATCTTGAAGTCCATGCGTTGCTCGAAGCGGATGGCGCGGAAGATTCGGGTGGGGTCTTCGACAAAGCTCAGGTTGTGCAGGATTCTGATCTGCCGGTCTTTCAGGTCGTTCTGGCAGTTGAAAAAATCCACCAGGGTGCCGAAGGTGTCGGGGTTGAGGTGGATGGCCATGGCATTGATCGTGAAATCGCGGCGGTAGAGGTCGAGCTTGATGGAACTCAGCTCCACGGTGGGCATGGCGGCCGGATATTCGTAGTATTCCAGACGGGCGGTGGCAATATCGATTTTGAGGCCGTTGGGCAGTTTTACCACGGCGGTGCCGAATTTTTCATGGGTCCGCACCGTGCCTCCCAGCTTTTTGCCAAGTTTTTTAGCATAGGCCAGGCCATCGCCCTCAATGACCACATCCAGATCCAGGTTTTTGATGTGCAGCAGCAGGTCGCGAACAAATCCGCCCACCGCATAGGCGTGGCAGCCGGTCTCTTGCGCCGCCTCGCCGAGGGTTTGCAGGAGGAGGATGATTTCGCGGTTCAAGACCTCCGCCATCAGGCCGCCCAGGTTGCGGTTGCGGGTAGTGGAGGGTTGATCGGTATCGGCCAGCAGCCGGCGTGGGATGTGGGACGGATCGTTGACCAGCAGGTGGAGGAGATCGGTGCGGGTAATGACCCCCCTGACCACGCCGTTTTCCACCACCGGGATAAAGCGCTGGCGGTGTTCGATGATGAGTTCCTGGATATCGGCCAAGGTGGCTGTGGGGGGCAGGGTGGCGAAATCGGTGGTCATGTAATCGCTCACCGGGGAGTTCCCTAGCCCCAGGTGGATGGATTTACCCACAACCAGACGGGAGATGAGGCCGATTGCTTCGTGCGCTGCATTAACGATCAACAGCACCGTGATGTTATAGCGGTTGAGCAGCTCGTCGGCCCCGTTGATCGTAAGCGTCGGCGGGCCGGAGATCACCGGAGAGGACATGAGCTCACTGGCCAACCGCTGGGGCCGAACATGCTTGTGCAGGAGCTGGATCAGCCTTTCTTCCGCCTCGATCAGGGTGAGATCCTTGATGGTGGCCGAGGCGGCCGAGGCATGGCCGCCGCCCCCGAAATCACGGGCAATGGCGCCGACGTTCACTTCCGGGATGCGGCTGCGGGCGATGAGATGGGTTCGTCCATCCATGTGGGTAAGGGCGAACAGGGTGTCCAGGTTCTCCATTACCATGAAACGCCGGACAATAACTGAAAATTCATCAATATATTCGGGTAGTTCTATCTTGGCCACCACAATGTCAATGCCCCGCATGGTGTAGGTGGTGGCGGATTTGATCAGGGCATGGAGCTGGGTTACTTCCTTGCTGGTGAGTTCCTGGGCGATGAATTGGGAGATGATGTTGAGGTTGGCGCCCTGGGCAAGCAGCCAGGCCGCTGCCTCAAGATCTTCCGGACTGGTGGTGTCAAAGGCGAATGAGCCGGTATCCTCATAGATCGCCATGGCCATGAGCGTGGCCTCTTCCTGGGAGAGCTGCACGCCTTTTTCCCGGAAAAGCCGGACAAAGATGGTGGTGGTGGAGCCCACCTGTCGGACGTGTTCCACCGAACCGTGCAGGTCATCGGGGGCATCGGGATGGTGGTCATACAGGTGGATGTCCAGGTCCGGGTTATTCAGGCATTGGGCAAAGGCGCCGATGCGTGAGGCCTGGCGGGTATCCACCAAGATGAGTCGCTGGATATTTTCCTGCGGGATGTTTTTAAGCCGTTGGAAGGTGTAGTGGTATTGCACCGATTGGGCGAGGAAGTCGCGGAGGTTTTTTTCCTGGGAGCCGGAAAAGGCCAGCACCGCTTCGGGATAAAGCTTGCTTGCGGCGATCATGGAGGCCAGGCCGTCAAAATCGGAGTTGATATGGGTGGTGATAACTTCCATATTTTGTAAGGCCTCTGTTTCTCGGAGGATGTTTTTGTCCGGGAAAATCGGGGAGAATTCCCCGTGAAGAAAACAAAAAAACGCGAAAAGTGATGTCTCTGGGTAAACTTGGCATAAGTTTCGTGGCAAAAAAAGTCGGTGAAGATGCCATGCCGCAAGGACACCCGCTTGGAATGATTATAGACGATCATCCCCAGTGAGCAATGACATTTAGGAATCGATACAAAATCTTGGTTGCCGTGACCATTTCGTTACTGCTTACCATAACGCTATGGCTGGATTCCATGGTGACAGCTTTTGAACGACGGCTCAGCCCCTGGGGTGGAATTTCTGGTGGGCGGTTTTGAGTCGGTTGCTGTCCACATGGGTGTAAATCTGGGTGGTGGCGATGTCGGCATGGCCCAGCATCATCTGCACGGAGCGAAGATCCGCGCCATGTTCCAGCAGGTGGGTGGCAAAGGAGTGGCGGAGCATGTGGGGGCTGATTTTTTTGGTGATTCCGGCCAACCGCGCACTCTGCTGCACGATCTGCCAAAAACGCAACCGGGTCATGCCCTTGCCGTGTCCGGTGACAAAGAGGAGGTCGCTGGTTCTTTTTTTGAGGATTCGAGGGCGGGCATCCCTGGTGTAAAGCTTGAGATATTCGCGGGCCGCCTCGCCAAAGGGGATGAGCCGTTCCTTGGAGCCTTTGCCGAAAACCCGGACATAGCCGCCCATGAGATTGACTCCGGCAAGGGGCAGATTGACCAATTCCGAGACCCGCATGCCGGTGGCGTAAAGCAGGTGCAGCATGGCGTTATTGCGCAAGGCCAGGGAATTGTTGTTGGTCGGGGGGGCAAGAAGCAGGTTCACTTCGGGGATGGTGAGTACCTTGGGAAGCGGGCGACCCGGTTTGGGCAGATCCAGGATGGAGCAGGGATCGGTGTCGATGAGTTTTTCCGCCAGGAGAAACCTGAAAAAAGCGCGTAACGAGGAGATCCGACGGGCATTGCTTCGGTGGGAGATGCCTTGGGCATGGCAATGGGTCAGATAGGCGCGGATATGGCCGGCGTCAATCTCGGCAAGCTGGGTGAGGCGGTGCGGGCGGAGAAAATCAAGGAAGGCGGCAAGGTCAGCCTGGTAGGCCAAGATGGTGTTGGCGGCCAGGCGGCGTTCCAGCGTAAGGTACTGGAGAAACTGATCGAGAAAAGACTCGGAAAAAAAAGACGCTCCGCCGGGTGGAGAGGAAGAATTAGGCGTTTGAGGCCTGACCCGGTCGGAGCGTGGATAATTATCTGCAGGTTTCCCTCGTTTGCTGTTCATCTATCCAATGGAAGTCAACGAACCAACGAGGAAGAACGGCAATTTAATCGCGCTCGGTGCGCATCATGAGCTTGCGGAGTTTCCGTTTGGACTCGGCTTGCTTGCGACGGCGTTTGGCGCTGGGTTTTTCGTAGTACTCGCGGCGTTTGAGTTCTTTTTTCATCCCATCGAGCTGCATCTTTTTCTTGAGCAGTCGGATCGCCTGTTCGATATCCCCTCTTACTTCTATTTCAATCATGATCTCTCCAGTATGCGGGTTGCAACGTACGTTTCAGAATTTTCAGCCAACGCCTGTTTCAGAACGAGTTGAAATGGCGCAGATTTTTAGGAGCCGTTAGGAAATAATCTCTGCCTTGCTGATTATTTCTCTATAGCTCTTTATGCCGTTTTTACCATCCACTGTATCGATATTATCTTAACTTCAACGGCTTAAAGAGAAACCGTTTATATAGCCGATCAGTGCTCTGATTGTCAAATATTTTTTTCCGGCGCACCCTGGGGAGGAAAGATCTTGCCCGGGTTGAGAATGTTGTGCGGGTCAAAAAGGTTTTTGATCTGTTGCATGAGCTCCATGGTCGGCGGGTCAAGTTCCATGTCCAGATAAGGGGCCTTGGTCAGGCCGATGCCGTGTTCGCCGGACAGAGTGCCGCCCAACCGCAGCACCTCCTCAAAAAGAAGCAGCTTGGCGGTATTGGCCTGCTGCACCTCTTGCGGGATATTCCTGTCCAGCATGATATTGACATGGATATTGCCGTCTCCGGCGTGGCCAAAGGTGAAGACGACCACCCCGAGCTCCTGGTTTAATCGTTCCGTGCAGGAGACCAGTTCCGGCAACCTTGTGCGCGGCACCACCACGTCTTCGCTCATCTTGTGGGGCTTGAGGCTGAAGGCCGCAGGCGAGATGGCGCGGCGTGCTGCCCAAAGTTGCTCGGCCTCCGCATGGTTTTCGGCGGTGCGGCTCTGGATGATTCCCGGCTGGGTCTGTAAAAACTCGGTAAGCTGGTGGGTGGCAAGGGGCACGGCATCTTTTTGGCCGTCAAGTTCGATCAGGAGCAGCGCCCCGGCTTCTTCGGGCAAGGGGATGGGCAGCTTGTCCCGGACAATAGAGAGGGCGGTTCGGTCCATGTATTCCAGGGTGCAGGGGGTATGGCGGGCGAGAATCCTTGCCACCAGACTGGTCGCTTCGACCATGGTGTGACAGAGAACCAGCAGGGTGGAGCGGGATTCAGGGGCGGGGAGGAGCTTGACCGTGATCTTGGTGATGATGGCCAGGGTTCCTTCGGAGCCCACCAGCAAACGGGTGAGATCGTAGCCCACCACCCCTTTGGCGGTTCTGACCCCGGTGTGGATGATCCGGCCGTCGGGCAACACCGCTTCCAAGCCCAGGACATAATCGCGGGTGACCCCATACTTCACGGCGCTGGGGCCGCCGGCGCATTCGGCGACATTGCCGCCCATGGTGCAGAATTTCAGACTGGCAGGGTCCGGCGGGTAATAGAGACCGTGTTTGTCCGCCTCTGTGCGCAAATCTCCGGTGATGACCCCTGGTTCAACTATTCCGATCTGATTGTCCCGGTCGATTTCAAGGATCCGGTTCAGCCGGCTCATGACCATGACCAGGCCGCCCGCCACCGGCAAGGACCCGCCGGTCATGCCGGTGCCTGCTCCCCGTGGCACCACGGAAAATGGGGTGGCGGAGGCGAGCGCCATGATGCGGCAAACTTCTTCGGTGGAGCCGGGAAAGGCCACGGCAGCGGGAGGATATTCCTGGCCGGTGGCGTCATAGGAGTAACAGGCCAGCTCTTCCGGCACTGTGGTTACCTGATCCTGACCGACAATCTCCCGCAGTTGCTTGATGGTGTGTTGGTCCATTCCTTGTTTTTTGCCTGGCTGCTCTTTTTCCGTTTGACTGTAGAAATCCCTACAAAATAAAGAGGGAAGTTATTATAAGGATACGTGTTCGGCAACCGTTGTCATTTTTATCCAGCTTCCACTTTGGCAGCATGGTCCTTTACAATTCAGTACGCAACTATTCGGAAAAAAGCTATGGAAAATAAAGCTGAGTTGAGCAGCTTGTCTGCTCAAACGAAACTAATGCCCGGTGGGTGTAAGATCCGTCTTGCCCTTATCGCCGGGGGTAAATCCGGCGAAAGAGAGGTTTCGCTGGCCGGGGCCAAAGGGGTGGAAAAGGCGCTCAGCCCAGAAAAATATGAGGTTCGCCGCTACGATCCGGCTACGGATCTGGCTCAGTTGGCGGCGGATGCCGAAAAGATCGACATGGCCTTTATCCTGCTCCATGGCCCTTTGGGTGAAGACGGCTCCATGCAGGGCTTTCTCGATCTCTTGGGGATTCCCTATCAGGGGGCAGGGGTTTTGGGCTCCGCCCTGGCCATGGACAAGAATCTGGCCAAGATCCTCTACCAGCAGGCCGGGCTCACCGTGGCGCCTTGGGAGATGGCGCAGCCGGCAGATCATGAAAACCCACACCGTTTACTGGAGCGGCTTTCTTTGCCCGTGGTCATCAAGCCCATCCGCCAGGGCTCCAGTCTGGGGATGAGTCTGGCTCGGAGCGAGGAAGAACTGGCCCAGGGGCTGATCAAGGCTTTTACCTATGACAGCGAGGTGATGGTTGAACAGTATGTGCGGGGCCGGGAGATCACCGGCGGGGTGCTTGGCAACAAGGAACTTACCGCCCTGCCCATCGTCGAGATTATCCCAGGCGCGGAGTATGCCTTTTTTGATTATCAGGCCAAATATCAGCCGGGCGCTTCCCGTGAGGTTTGCCCGGCGGAGTTGCCGCCCGAGGTAACAGCCAGGGCTCAGGCGATCGCGCTGGCCGCGCACCGGGCTTTGCAGCTTAAGGGGTACAGCCGGACGGACATGATTATTGCCGCCGATGGCATCTATGTTCTTGAGACCAACACCATTCCGGGGATGACCCCGACCAGTCTGTTGCCTCAGGCGGCCGCAGCTCACGGCTTGCCTTTCCCGGCCCTGCTCGACCGCCTGATCGAATTGGCCTTGGCAGAGAGTTGATTTTGTGTATTTTATAAGACCAACCAGATATTTTTGCTATACTTTATAAAAAAAGAAAGGCTAGGGTCCGGCGGGATACAGCCGGGAAAATCAGCGGAGTAGCCCTCTTGAGAGAGTCTACGCAGGAAAAAACAGGGTTCACCGCCCTGATTGTCGAAGATGACCCGATCGTCTGTGATTTTTTGCAAAAGATCGTGGAAAGCCAGGGGTATACCGCCATTGTCTGCTCCACCGGCGCTTCGGCCGTGGCGGCTTTTGTCGCGGGTTTCCCCCAGCTTATTCTCTTGGACTGGGTGCTGCCGGACATGGACGGACTGGAGCTCTCCAGGATATTTTGCGCCTCGGAACGGGGGAAATATCTCACCATCCTGATGATTTCCGGCAAGGACAGCCCCGAGGATATTGCCACGGCCATTGCCGCCGGGGTCAATTTTTTCATGGCCAAGCCCGTTGAAAAGAAGGTGCTTGATCTTTGGTTGTCAGCTGCTTTCAAGCATGTGCGGGATTGTCTGGCGCGGGAAGAGGCTGATCTGGCCCTGGCCAAAATCCAGGAAGAGCTGGTAGACAACAACCTCCAGTTGGAAGAGGCCTTGAGCCGGGCCAATGCCATGGCCATGGAGGCGGAGCAGGCCTACATCGAGATCAACCAGATATTCAAGACCGTTGCCGGGGGCATTCTCCTGGTGGACAAGCACTTCAATCTTTTGCGCTGCAACGATTCTTTTTTGCGCATGGCCGGAGTGGGCCGGGAGAAGGCGCAGAATCAGAATTGTTATGAGATTTTTCACTCATGCCTGTGCAATACCGACGAATGTCCTTTGCAGCGGATCAGAAAAGGGGAAAAACGCATTGAAAGCGAGATAGAAAGGGAAGGCCCGGATGGGAAGACCTTCTATTACAGTATTATTTCCACTCCTTTCAAGGGGCCGGGCGGGGACCTTCTTGGGATTGTCGAACATATCACCGATGTCACCGAACGGGTCAAGGCAGAAAAGGCCCTGGCTGAAAGTGAGCGCCGTTACAAGGAACTCAGTCTGGTTGATGAGTTGACCAGACTTTTTAATAAGCGGTACTTCAACAGCCACCTGCAGCTCGAGGTGGAGCGGGCCAACCGGCATAATCATCCCCTTTCCCTTCTTCTCCTTGATATCGACAATTTCAAACACCATAACGACACATACGGGCATGCGGATGGCGACCGGGTACTGGCTCGGTTGGGTCGGGTGATCGCTGACTCGCTTCGGGTTAATGATGTTCCCTGCAGATACGGCGGGGAGGAATTCACCATCATCCTGCCGGAGACCAGCGGTGAGGAGGCGACGGTGGTGGCGGAGCGGATCAGGTCTCGTTTTGCCGGGGAGATTTTTCAACCGAACCCTGGGGAAACGGTGCGAAAAACCGTGAGCATCGGCGTAACCCAATACCGCGCGGGCGAAAGCGAGCAGGCCTTGCTGGAGCGTGCCGATCAGAACATGTACGAGGCCAAGCAGGGCGGCAAGAACCGGTATGTCTTGAAGTGAAGGACTGCCCTTTAGAGCCGGAGTCGATTACGTCGCCCTTACTTCTCCATCAAAATCTTTTTTCAAAATAGGGCGCAAGCACCTTGGGGATGGCGATGCTGCCGTCATCATGCTGGTAGTTTTCAAAAATGGCGGCCAAGGTCCGTCCCACGGCTAGGCCGCTGCCGTTTAAGGTATGAACCAGGGCGCTTTTGCTTTGCCCTTTGGGCCGATACCTGATTCCGCCCCGTCGGGCCTGAAACTCCCCGAAATTACTGCATGAGGAGATCTCCCGGTAAGTGTTCTGGGCGGGCATCCACACCTCGATGTCGTAGGTCTTGTTGGCGGAAAAGCCAAGATCGCCACTGCAGAGTTGCACCACCCGGTAGGGCAGCTCAAGGAGCTGCAGCACCTCTTCCGCGTCCGACAGCAGGCTTTCCAGTTCGGCGCTGGAGGTTTCCGGGGTGGTGAACTTTACCAGCTCCACCTTGTCGAACTGGTGCTGGCGGATAAGTCCCCGGGTGTCCCGACCATAGGCGCCTGCCTCGGAACGAAAACAGGGGGTGTAGGCCGTGTACTTGATGGGCAGTTCGTGTTCGGCCAGGGTTTCGTCCCGGTGCAGATTGGTTACCGGCACTTCGGCGGTGGGGATCAGCCACAGATCCCAGTCCTTGATGCGGAAGAGATCCGCCTCGAATTTCGGCAACTGGCCGGTGGCGGTCATGGTCTGGGAGTTGACGAGAAACGGGGGGAGGATCTCGGTGTAGCCGTGTTTCTGAGTGTGGAGATCGAGCATGAAGTTGATCAGGGCCCGCTCCAGGCGGGAGGCAAAACCCTTGAGCACGGCAAAGCGGGCCCCGGAAAGCTTGGCCGCCCGCTCAAAATCGATGACCCCGGCCGCTTCACCCAGTTCATGGTGGGGTTTGGCGGCAAATGCAAATTGCGGCACCGTGCCCCAGCGTTTGATTTCAAGGTTGTCGGCGTCGGTCGTGCCACGGGGCACGGAGTCGTCGCAGAGGTTGGGCAGGGTCAGGACGATGGACTGGAGATCTTCCTCCAGGGTGACAAGAACGTTTTCGATCTCCTTGATCCGGTCTCCCACCTGACGCATTTCGGCCATGGGGCCTTCGGCGTCGACCCCCGCCTTTTTCAGATTGCCGATTTCCTGGGATGCGGTTTTGCGTCTGTTGCGAAGCGATTCCACCTCGGAGAGCAGGGTGCGGCGCTGTAAATCGATTGCGGCAAAATCGTCAATGCGGGAATCGGTGATCCCCCGGAAGGCGAGTTTCTCTTTGACGAGATCCAGATTTTCCCTGATAAAACGCAATTCAAGCATGGATATCCCCTTGATTCTAGTGCATTGTCTCTAAAAGTTCTGTCACAGGGGGTTGTATCATGGAGCAGGGCAGAAATCAAGAGGGTGAGGCGTGTCGGCAAGGTCAGAGCAGGTTCGGGTCGCAGGGTCGGAGTGAAACATTTTCCCCGGCCAGCAGATGCTTCCGGTTCGGGGGGAGATGGATGATGGCGTTGGCCGCCTCGTTTTTGCGGGTGGGTCGGACGGTGAGGCTCTTGCCCTTCGGGCGGAGCACCGCGCCTTTCAGATTGAGCAGTCCTGCTTTTTTTAAAAGGACAGGGGCGGTGAGGGTGGCGCGCAGGAGCGGGAGCAAGGGGCGACGCTGGCCTTGCATCGTGCGCAGGGCCGGCAGGATAAGCTCATGAAACAACAGGAAAACCGCAGGCGGCGGGCCGGGCAGGGCAAAGATCGGTTTGTTGCCGTAGAGGCCGAACATGGTTGACCGGCCAGGCCGGACTGTCAGGGCCGTGTAAAGAGGATCAATGCCGAGTTTGGCAAAGGCCTGGGGCAGGAGATCGTAGTTGCCCGGGCCCATGCCGCCAGTGGTGATCACTCCATGGGACGGGCCGTGCAGGGCTTTTTTCAGGGCGGTGACGATCCTGTCGCAGTCATCCGCCACCAGGCCGAAATCGCGGGAATCCGCTCCGGCGCTTCCGATGAGGGAGGCGAGCAGGAAACGGTTGCCGCCGACGATTTGACCGGCTTCCGGGGTATTCTGGGTATCCAGCAATTCGCTCCCCGTGCAGATGATGGCCAGTTCCGGGCGGGCAATAACGGAAACCTGGGCCAGGCCGCTTTCGGCAAGGAGCGGCAGGTGCTGGGCCTCTATTTTTGTCCCTGCCCGGACAATGGTTTGCCCGACGGCGAGGTCCGTGCCTCGGGCGCGGATGAAGGCCTTCGGATGGGGTGGGGTGTTCACCAGCACCATGCCATCTTTTTTCCGGCAACGTTCGAAGGGCACAATCTGATTCGCTCCGGGTGGCAACGCGCCGCCGGTCATGATCGTTATGGCGCTTTTTCCGGTAAGCCTCGGCAGATCGGTGGTTCCCGCGGCAATCTCCCCGGTTATCAGTAAAGAGACCGGATCTGGACCGCCGGTCAGGTTGCGGCTGTTGACGGCATAGCCGTCCATGGTGGAACGGGCAAAGTCCGGTACTGCCCGTGCCGCCTTGATTGCTTGGGCAGCGACGCGGCCACTGGCCTCCGGCAGGGGAACAGTCTCCGCGGTCAGGGCAGGGCAGTGGTTGACAATCAACCGTTGTGCTTCCGGAAGCGAGAGAATCGGCATGGCTCACCCCCCCGTGGTGGCAAGACGGATAAGGTCATGCTGATGATTGATGTTTTGAAAGGTGGCGAGGTCCGGCAGAATCCGCAGAATCTCTTCGACCGTGACCTTGCGGAGGAGGAGCTTTTCGTACACCAGGCCGATCTTGCACTGTTTTTTTGCGAGATTTTCCTCGATAACCGGCAAAGCCTTTTTGCTGTAGACCGCGTACAGCGGCTCAGGGCCTTCCGGCAGCCAGGGCAGCGCCACCTCATGTTCGCCGGGCAGTTCGCAGAGAAAACGGATCAGATCCCGGTTGACCAGCGGCATGTCGCAACCGCAGACAAAGATGCGGGGTTGGGAGACCGCTCGCAGGGCGGCATGGATTCCGGCCAAGGGGCCGCAATCGGGGTATTGATCGCCGGCCATGGGCCAGCCGAGAAAGGCGTACTCTTCCGGGGTGTTGGTGATGAGCAGGGTTTCCGGGAAAAGTCCGGCAAGCCTGCGGGTGATGGTTTGGATCAGAGCATCGCCCTGGTGGAGGGCCAGGGCCTTGTTGCTCCCGAAGCGTGAGCTTTTGCCGCCCGCCAGTATTACTCCTGCCACCTTTGCAATCATTCCGGCGGAGCCTGGCGGATGGTGATGATAATCTCCTGGGGATCCTGGCATCCTTTGAGCGAACAGGTCATTCCGGTGATGGCCTGGCGGAGAAAGCTCTCCACGAAGGCGTTGAGATAGACCGGTCGGCCGTTCACCAGCAGGCTGGTTTTTTGCCTGGGAAAAGGTTTAATGAACCGTTCCTCCAGAAAATCCGCCAGGCCTATGATATCGTCCAGCCCGAAGCAGGGAAGATCCGTGGCCCCTGCAATGTCGCTGACCATGGCGATCCAGGTGTCATCCCGATCCGGCAAGGGGGCATCATGCAAGGTGCTGCGAAAAATCTCAATCTTGGGCAGAGCCAGCCGTTTGTAGCCTTCGGTGATCACCAGGTCAATATCGCCGTAATAACGGCCCACCAGCTCCTCAATGCTCAGATCCTCGTCCACATCGCGGATAATGCCCAGGCCGGTGGGGGAAGAGAGGGCCACGGTGGAGGCGCCGGCCTGTTTGTGGCGCCAGGTGTCCTTGCCGGGCTTGTCCATTTCAAAGGTGTGAACATGATGCTTGATGGTGCCGATGCGGTAGCCGCGGCGTCGTAATTCCGGGATGAGCTTTTCCAGAAGTGTGGTCTTGCCGGAGTCGGGCTTGCCGATAAAGGCGATAACTGGGGGCATGGTCTGTGATTGAAGTGGTAAAGTGAGAGGTTTTTGCTTCAGCCCGGTGGCCAGGACATGGGCCGACCGCCCAGAACGTGGAGGTGGAGGTGGAAGACGGTCTGGCCTGCCTCGGCACCGTTATTCATGACCAGACGGCATTGTTCCACGCCGTGTTCCCTGGCGAGTTCCGCCCCGATCCGGACGACCTTGCCGATGACTGCCTCGTCCTCGACGGAAACCGCGCCCGGGCCACTGAGATGTTTTTTTGGGATGACCAGAAAGTGCTTGGGCGCTTGAGGGCTTAGGTCCCAGAAGGCGAAGACTTCATCGTCTTCATACAGTTTTTTGGCAGGGATTTCACCGTTGATGATCCTGCAGAAAATACAGGGGTTGCTCATCCGTTCCTCCTTGTTTTTCGTCTCCCTTGAGAGTAATTACCTCTTGCAGGATACTGGCCGGGCCGGGTTCTGTCAAATGTAAAGCAAGGCGGCGGCTGAAAGGAGGGGAGGCCAGTCTCGCTGATGACAGTTTGCTGCTATTCTGGTACGGTAAAGTGTATTGTGTTGTTCGGACAGTTTGCTGAGGAAATCAGGGGAAATAATCACGAATTCACCGGGAAACCGGCAAAGGACTTGCTATGCGCCAGTTTGTTGTCGATGAGTTGAGTAAAGAGGAGCAGGATAATCTTGGGTCGTATCTGAAACGGACCTTGAAGGTCGGCCCCATGGACGGGGTTTTTTGGTTGCCGATTCCCGATGATCTGCTGGCCGAAGCCCAGCAGGGCCACGAGAAATGCGGACCCTTTTTTTTCGGGATCGAGCTTGGCCGGAGCCGGTTGATCGCTGAATTCCTGGTCCGCAGCCAGAGTAATCTGCATTGCTCCTGCATCAGCTATTCCACCCCGGCCCAGCGCCAGTTTCTCCTGGATTTTCTTGACCGGATGCTTGCGGATGAACATATCAAGGCTTAGGGGCTGATCGTGCGGAGAGCCGTTTTTCTCTGGCTGTGCATGGGGCTCTTTTTCGGGCTCCAGGTGGAGTTGTGCCGGGCCGGAGCCGGAGAGGACCTTACGGAAAAACAGTTCGTCTGTCCGTTTCCGGATATGACAACCGATGTTTTGCCCATGACCTACGCCCAGGTCATGGAGGATTCCGTCCCCGTCTATGTTAATCCACAAGATGAAGCAGCCGGGATCTTGCCGGTCCGGTTTACCCGGAAGGGTTTTATTTGGGTCAGTCTCAGTGATCCGCAACCGGTCATGGTGGAGGGGCAAGGCTGGTACAAGATCAATGAAAAAGAATACATGCGGGCAGACAAGCTCCGGTTGGCCAAACCTTCTGGTTTTCAAGGAGTCATGGTTCCGCGGGAGTTCGATAAGAAATTCGCCTGGATGATTTTTCACACCCGTGTTTCCCATGGACCGGGGCTGCCTCCGGTTGAAGAGGAAGATCCGGCCGTGGTGCCGGCGAGATCCCTGGTCATTGTCCATGAGGTCCGGGAAGCCGACCGGCGCAAGTGGTGCAGGATCGGCACAGGCGCTTGGGTTCCTTATCATCGCCTTGCCATGGTGATCAAAAGCAGGCGACCGGAAGGGGTGGGGGAGTCGGAACGCTGGATCGAGGTGAATCTTACCGAGCAGACCTTGTCCGCTTACGAGGGGGACCAGTTGATTTTTGCCACCCTGATCTCTTCGGGGGATGAGCGTTTTCCAACGATCAAGGGGTTGTTCCGGATCTGGGTCAAGGTCAAGATCGGCAAAATGAGCGGCGGAGAAGATGAGTCGGACTACTATCGTGTGGAAGATGTGCCATGGCATATGTATTTTCATAAATCATATGGGTTGCACCCCTCCTACTGGCACGATTTTTTCGGTCTGCCAAACTCCCACGGTTGCGTGAACCTGGCGCCGAAGGATGCTCTATGGCTGTTTGAATGGACCAAGCCGAAAAGCAAAAAGGGGAATTGGCAGGAGGCGACCCAGGCTGATCCGGGAACCTGGGTCTGGGTGCATGAAACTCCGGTGGCAATAGGGGAGTGATCGGGCTACTGCTGGATGACAACCTCGGTGCCAAGGGCGATGACCTTGAATAATTCCTCAATGTCCTTGTTGCACATGGCTACGCAGCCATAGGTCCAGTCCCAGGTTTCGCCCCCGCCATGGATGAAGATCTCGCCGCCCAGGGGGGTGTCCCATGGGGGAATGGATTTTTTTGAGATTCTCTCGATGATCCGGTCGTGGTCGCTCTTTGTGATGAGTTTCTGCTCAAGGCCTCGTTCGGCATCTTCAATGCTTGGATAGCTCAATCCCAGCGACAGGTGGTATTTGCTGCGCGGGTTTTTCATGCAGATATAATAGCTCCCTTCCGGAGTGCGCTTGTCTCCCTTGCGAACCTTGTCGCCAACCGGATTGAAGCCGAGCTTGACCGGATAGGTGCGGAGTAATTTTTCCTCGGAATAGAGGAAAAGTTTTTTCTTGGCTTTTTTGATGACTATTTTTGGGGTCTTGAGGGGCGCGGTGACAGGCAGACCTGGGTCAATATCTTCATCATCCTGGGGTGGACTTGCAGGGGGCTCAGCGGGGGGGAGTTGGGTGGTTTGCGGCGGGGCGGTTTCCGGAGGGGTTTTTGTGGCGCAACCGCTTTGCAGCAAGGTGAAGACAAGGATAATAAAGACAACGAGGAGTGCAGGTGGGTGGGGTGAGCCCATGACAGAGAGTCGCGATTTCAAGATCATAGTGCGAAGTCCATTTTAAGGTTAATTCGCAGGCACGCTCTTGGCCCGTTCCCTTGCCGAAAAATAAGGCAAGGGAAAAGAGGTTGCAGGACTGATTAATGTCAACCTTTATATTTTTACGATATTTACGGTTGAAATGCACAGGAAAACCAGTGATTGGCGTAAAAAAAATCCCCGGCCAAGTTTGGCCGGGGATTTTTTTCAGTCAGCAACGGCTGAAAAAGGTTGCTTACCACCAGCAAATGGTCTGGTCGGCCGCTAAAACTTTATCCACCAATGCGTCGTAGTCCGGGCTCTCAACATTAAGGTTGAAGGCCTCGGCGTCACGCCCTTCGGAAACGATCTCCACCAGCTTCTTGGTGTCGTCATTGGGCTCGGAACGATATACATTCAAGAGTTTCATCGGAACACTCCTTGTGGTTGATTGGGTCAATAATTATCTTAGCTCTTGTCGGAGCGCAGGATGCCGTAAGGGATAACGAAATCAAGGTCGCGCAGTTGCTTGCCGATTTCCTCAAGGGAAATCTTGACCAAGCCGAGATTATCGACGTTGGCGTCCACCGTGCTGTACACCTCGCCTTCCATATCGCGGATCCAGTCGATGTTTTCCTTGTGGTAGTCGCTTACGTCGGTCAATTCGTTGTTCATGACATAGGCGTACGCATACATGTTTTCGACGGCCAAGCCCAGGGCGGAGCGAACGCCGTCCAGGGTGTAATCCTTGTTTACCAGCAGAAAGCCTACTTTCTTGGACATGGTTTTCTCCTTATAAGGTCAGGTAGCATTCGTATTCTTCAATGATCGCGCCGTGCTGGCCCTGGGTGGCCATGTCCTTGGCTTCGAGTCCCTTGGGGATGTCACCGGCTGGATCATAGCCGCACTTCTTGTAGCTGTCCGCGCAGATGGACACTTCGTCCGCCAGTTCGCAAAGATCCGGAAAATCCTTGCACTTGGTCAAGTGAACGCCGTACCAGGTAAAGAATACTTTTACCTTGGAGCCTTTGGCCTTGGCGGCCTTGGTGATTCCCATGACATGGCGCATGTTCTGGGGAGAGGTAACAAAAATACCTAAACTTTTAGCCATTTCCTGTCTCCTGATGCTAAATTAAAGGCGCAGGCGATGCCTGTGTCGTGGCGTATGTTGGGTAAAAGAATCTTAGTTCTTCTGGATGTAGAAGCGGAAGAAACCGGAATCTTCTTTTTCGCCAAGGTAGTTATGGCCGGAACGTGTGCACCAGCCGGGAAGGTCATTGCGGGAGCCGGGATCGGTGCCGAGGATCTCCAGAATCTCGCCGGCGTTGATCTTGTCCATTTCTTTCTTGGTGCGCAGCAGGGGCATGGGGCAGCTCAGGCCTTTTGCGTCCAGGGTGCGGGTTGGGGTGATACCATCCGGGGCTACTGTGACATCGGCGCTCATGGTTTCCTCCTTGAAAGGGGTGTAGGGGTAATTTTTTCAAATTAAAAAATAAGCGGCAGCAGGGTTTGCGCTGCGCTGGAACTCAAATCCCTCCGCGCATCGGGGAGGGTCTTTTACACAAAAAAAGCAACCAGATTTTTTCGTATAATATTGGGTCTCTACCAATATTCATGGGCCATGTCAAGGAAATTTATGAATGGTGGTTCATCAAGATGTTCAGGGTGTTTCGGCATGTTTCAGGTTGACTTTTCATTAAATTAGATGGCACATTGTGGTTCCTGTTTCCGGGATATTTTCACGGCTTGACAAAACCGGGCGGCACCGGGTAAAGGGGACTATTTGCTGCGAATTGTCATAGAATTCGGTGAGCCTGTCTTCCGTGTTCCATTGGGGCAATATCGGGAGAGCGGCTTGTAGTTTTCAGATAAAACGGAAGAGGAGGACGATTATGAGTGGAAGTGATGGGTTTGGAAGCGCAGCCAAGGAACTTTACAAGAAGTTATGCCAGGATGAGTGGAATCCCTATACCTCCGGGACAATCGTTGCCTTCCTGAGTGTCATGATCCTGGCCTGGTACCGGCCATGGGGGGCGACCGGGGCGGTGCGCAACTGGGCGGACTGGATGCTCTACGGGGTCGGGTTGTACAGCGATGCTCCGGCCTCGATTTTCACCCATGCCGGATCCATCATCGGTATCGGATTTGTGGGCGGTGCTTTTCTTTCCGCTTGTTTCGGCAATAACTTTGCCTTCCGGATTCCGCCGGTTCTTGAAATGGTCAAGGCGGTGGTTGCCGGTGTCTTCATGGGGGTAGGAGCGTCCCTTGCCGGCGGTTGCAACGTGGGCGGATTTTACAATGCCATCGGCAACTTGTCCGCCGCAGGGTTTGCCATGATGATCGGTCTCATCGTCGGCGCCATTATCGGCCTTAAGTACATTTACTGGGAGATGGAGAACATCAGCTGGGGTGCGGGTGGCGCCAAGACCATTGAAGTTCCCTTCGGGACTCAGGTGGTCCTCGGTATCGTTGCTTTGTTGATCATGATCTGGGGCGCCTACACCTACACCGCAGATGAGGCTCTCACAAAGATGGGCGGGGTGTTGCTCCTTGCCGCCGGCTTGGGGTATACCATGCAGCGAGGACGTTGGTGCATGATCCAAGGATTTCGTGAGCCGCACATGACAGGTAACGGAACCATGGCCAAGTCGGTTGCGCTGAGCATCGTGCTGCTGACCATCGGCGGAGTGATCGTCAAGGCCGGCGGTATCAACGATGTGGCACATTATGTGCGCGGCACCTTTGGTTGGGGCGGGTTGGTTGGCGGTGTTCTTTTCGGCTTCGGCGCTATTCTGGCCGGCGGTTGCGGTACCGGCACATTGTGGCGGGTCGGAGAGGGCCAGATCAAACTGTGGATCGTGGTTCCTTTTTTCGGAATCACCAACTCCTTGATATCCCAGTGGATGTCCGCCGGCGATGTCGAAGGGCTGGACGCCTTTCAGAATGAAGGGATCACCAATGCCGGCAAGCTCGGCAGTTTTGTCTATATGCCGGATTCCTTTCTCGGTTACGGCGGCACCCTGGCGGTGATTGTGCTGCTCATGGCCCTCTGGTGGCTGGTGGTGCGCTGGAATGAGGACAGCAACAAGCTGGTGGTTGAGATGTAAGCATATATTCCTGCCTCTGGTCGGCATGGATGGTAACAGATCGCATTCCCCGGGTGTTCCGGGGGATGCGATTTTTTTTGTCCCGTATTCCGTGGCCCGGTTAGGGGCAGCGGTTATTTCCCTTGACAGCGCTTTGCCTCTCATCCTAGCATTGTGGTAAGCCTCATGTCGAGGCTCGCCTTTTTTTCATGTCTTCAGGGTGTTTCTATGGTCGAGGCGGTTTACGGGCTGCATCAACATGTCTCCATTTCTTTGGGACAACTGCTGCAAAACGGCGAGATCATCGCCATTGTTGATGATGATGCGGCAATACGCGAACCGCTCCGAATCTATTTTGAAGAGCATGGTCTGCCCGTGGTGGAATGCGCCTCGGCGGAAGACCTTCTTCAGGTGCTTGCCTCCCGTAATGTGGCCCTGGTCCTTCTTGACATCGGCCTTCCGGATATCGATGGCCTTTCTCTTTTGCCCCGGATCGTAGATCAGTACCCGGATACCGCAGTGGTCATGCTCACCGGCGTTGCCGACCTGCGGGTGGTTTTGGACTGCATTCGCAAGGGCGCCGCGGATTACCTGTCCAAACCGGTGCAGTTTGAAGAAATATTTCATGTGGCGCGTAAGGCCCTGGAAAAGCGGCGGCTGGTTTTTGAAAACCGTAAATACCAGGAAGAGCTGGAAGAGGCGCATTTCAGAATCCAGCTTTTGCATCAGCTGTCAATGAAGATGAATACCGTGTATCTGAGCACCGTGGAGCTTGATCAGATCCTGCGGGCCGTTCTGGTGGGAATAACCTCTCGGGAAGGGTTGGGTTTTAATCGGGCCTTTTTGCTCATGTTTGATGATGATGGGAGATTTTTGCGGGGCAGGATGGCCATCGGTCCGAGTTCCCGGGAGGAGGCCGGACGGGTATGGGAGGAGATCGAGGACCGGGAGCTCAATTTTTTACAGATCGTCGATAATCTCAAGGAAACCAGCAAGACCCAGGATGCCGCGGTAAACAACATTGCCAGGGCCTTGGTGATTTCGGCTGGGGAGAGGGAGAATATCCTGATCAGCTCCGTGCTGGACCGGAGGAGCTTCAAGGTTTCGCCGGAAAACGGCTGGGTGCCCGTGCCCCTGGAGCGGCGCAACGGGAATGGCGCCAGGCGGAACAACGGGGCTATGATCTATGAACGGAGGGAAAAGGTGGCGGATGCTCCTTCTATCGGTGTGCCCAGTGATCTCATCAATATCCTTGACGAGGATTCCTTTGTCGTGGTGCCGCTGTACTCGCCGGGGCGCGCTTTTGGGGTAATCATTGCCGACAATTATGTGACCCGGCGTGTTATTCTGGACAGTCACGTCGGCGCTCTGGAGCTTTTTGCCAGCCAAGCCAGTCTCGCCATTGAACAGGGCCATCTGTATCGCGATATGCAGCATAAGGTCGCCGAACTTGAGGCGGTGAACCAGGAGCTTGACCGGAGCAAGGATTTGCTGGTCGAGGCAGAGCGCTATTCCGCCCTGGGTCATATGGCGGCCCAGTTGGTCCACATCATCAGAAACCCGATCACCTCCATCGGCGGGGTCTCCCGCATTTTGAGCAAAAAAAATGTCGATGCCGAGTGGGCAAAATACCTCAATGTCATTATCCATGAAACAGAGCGGGTTGAGTCCACCCTTGAGGACCTTTTTGATTTTGTGGAGCAGGCCGAACTCCACAAAGAGGGACTTTCGATCTGCGTGTTGATCAGGAAAACAGCCCTTCTGCTCCAATCGGGGATGGTGAAACACGGCGTGACCTGGGAACTGGAGTGTCCTGCCCCGGAGCCGATTGTCCAAGGGGATATGCATCAGATCCGCCAGGTGTTTCTCCATCTGATCAAGAACGCGGTGGAGGCCATGCCCGATGGGGGGAAGGTGACCATTGTCGTGGCTGTTGCCGAGGGGCAGGTCAGTGTCTCGATCCTCGACACGGGGCCAGGTATTCCTGAATCCTATCTGGACAAGGCCAAGGATCCGTTTTTTACCACGAAAACATACGGAACCGGCATGGGCCTGACCCTGGTTGACCGGATTGTTTGCGCCCATGGGGGCAGTTTTTCTCTGAAACCCCATCCTGGTGGCGGCCTGGAAGTTCGGGTCGTTCTGCCTCTCTAGTGACTTCCTTGGCTGTTTTGTCGGTATCTTCGGCAGTATTGGGTGGCGGCAATGATGAGTCGCGCCGGAGGTGCGCGGGCAAAAGGGATGGATTCCATTCAGTTAAGGCGGTTAAGGCATGAAAATAGGAGAAGTCCCTTTTCTTTTTAAAGGGATACAGCCGCCGGCGTCGAGCCGCAGTGAAGCCGGAGACAAGCCGTCTGTGTCTGTGCCTGCCTCGTTGTTGTTCGGGCAGGGGCAACTGCTCAGGGGAGAGGTGACCGGCCTTACTCCGGACGGGAAGGTTATTCTTGATATCGGCGGCCAGGCCGTTGAGGCAAGGAGCGAGGTGGCGCTCAAGGTAGGCAGCGCTTTCTGGCTTGAGGTGCGGCAGACGGAACCGCTGATGCTGCGGATGGCCGATAAAAAAGGGGCGGCCCAGGAGTTTCTCCGCCAGTATTGTGCCGATCCCGGGGCCATGGGTAAAGGGTTGCGGGCTTTGTTGGGATTGGCATTTCTTTCGGGTGCGGAAAAGAGCCTGACGGATCAGGCCGGGGTTCTTCAGAATTTTGCCGGTGGTGCGATGGGGCCGGAGGCCGACCCGGATAGGATCATTCGGCTGCTGGCCATGCTGGGTGGCGGGATTGCCGGGGAAAATAACGGCACGGACCAGGCAGGAACGAGGCAGGTAAAACTCCACGAACTGATCGCCCTCCTGGCCCAGGATCGGGGCGGGGTTCTCGGCAAGGCGAACAGCACTGCCCTGCAGAAGCTCGGTCTGCTTCTTGAATTGCAGAGCGAGCTCAATAGCCTGCCCGCCTCGGCTCAGCAGGCGCAGTTTCTTTTGTTTCCCTGTCTTTTTAGCATGGGCGCCGGGGTGGGCCAATGGCTGTTTACCTTGGACCGAGGGGATGAGCAGGCGACATCGGGTGAGGAACGGGGCTATGCGCTTTCTTTTTTCCTGGAGATGAGCCGTTTAGGGGAGCTGCAGATTCAAATTCGGGTCAAGGGGCAGGCCTTGCAAGGGGAGTGCGTCGTGAACGGGGAGGCGGTGCGGGAGCATCTGGCCCCGCAGCTTGCCGAGCTTGAGGAGCTGTTGGGCAAGCTCGGCTACGACCCGGTTCATTTTTCCTGCCGTGTCGCCAAGGTCACCATGCTGGAATCGTTGAAGGCCGGGATTGAGGCTGCGGCGCAATTGGAAAGCGTCAGGATCATTGACCTGAAGGCTTAAGGAGAAGGTTCTATTCTTCCGGGCGGTGGTGCGTTGGTTTGCCCCGAAGCCACGAGGCAGCCGCGCCGAGCAGACCGGTAAGAGCCGCCCCAAGCAAGGCGCCGTGCAAGGCGGTCAGGAAAGAGGCAGTATGCTCCGGCCTGAAATCCCGCAGGTCAAGTCCGTTGGTAACTCCACGAAAAAACATGGAAAAAAGTAGGGCTGCCTGGGCGATGCCCAGGAGCATTCCCAGATTTCTGGCCGTGGCCAGCAGGGCTGCGGCTGCCCCTGCCTTACCGGCTTCCACGTGGCTTAGAACCGAGGCGCTGTTCGGCGAAAGAAACAGGGATTGGCCCAGGCCGAGAAGCATCAACTGTCCGGCAATAACGAACGGCGGGGTTGAGACCTGGATCGTGGAGAGCGAAAAAACTCCCAGGGTGGAGACGCTTAACCCCAAGGTGCTGATGAACCGGGCGCCGACATAATCGGAAAGCCAGCCGGCCAGGGGAGAAACCACCAGAATGGAGGAGGGAATGGCCAGCATGACCAGGCCGATTCTGGAAGGAGACAGGCCGAGAACCCGATCAAGATGAAACGGGGTAAGCAGGATCACGGCAAAGAGGACCATGAAGGAAAGGACGGCGCTGATCATGGCCAGGCTGAAGTGCCGGTTGCGAAAAAGCGACATTGTCAGAAGCGGGTGGGGCAACCGGGCTTCAATGGCGATAAAACAGCACAGGGCTCCCGCTCCGGCAGAGCCGGTGAGGAGCAATCTGGTGGCGGACCAGCTGGCCGACGAGGCGTGGGTCAGGGTCAGGGAAAGCAGGACAAGGGCTGTCGCCCAGGTGAGGCTCCCCAGCCAGTCCAATGGCCCGCTGTAATGCCTGGTCGGTCCGGGTAAGATGCGTCCGGCGAGGAAGGCGAAGATAAGCCCCAGTGGGACAGTGATAAAAAAAAGAAAGCGCCAGGAAGCGAATTCGAGCAGGAACCCCCCCAGGCTCGGGCCGCTCATCAGCCCGAGGGAGACGGCCATGCCGATCAGTCCCAGGCCTCGGCCCAGCTGCTCCTTAGGGAAGGTTTCCTTGATGATCGCGGGGCCGACGGCCATCATCATCGCCGCGCCCAGGGCTTGGCAGAATCTGGCGGCAACGAGGAAGGCCAGGACCGGAGCGTAGGCGCAGGCCAGGGAGCCCAGGCCGAAGATCAACAGGCCCGAGGCGTAGATCTTTCCCCTTCCCAGCCGGTCTGAGAGATGCCCCCAGAAGAGGAGGGTGGCCGTGATGGTGAGCAGGTAGATCATCACCACCCACTGGGTGTCGCCCAGCGAGCTGTGGAAGTCCTTCATGATGAAGGGCAGGGCGATATTCACCATGCTGCTGTCCAGGGTGGACATGAAAACGCCGGTGGCCACGATGAGGAAGGTAGGCCATTTGTTTGCGGGGGAAGACACGGAAGGGATCTGTTGCCTCGGAAAAAAGTGCGGGTTTTTGTGCCGGACGTATTGGTGTGAACAGATTTTTTGTACTGTATCTCAAGTCGGCTGATCCTGCAAAGGGGATTTGCCGGAGGAAATCCCGGCGAAATCGGAAAAACTGTGAAAGGGGCGCCGCGCCGCAAAGAGGGTTGGTTTATAATCGCGTTGTTCGCAGTGAATATTCGGAGTATTGTTTCGTACGTTTATCTGCGGTACAAAGAGTTTTGTCCGACATCAAGAATAGTGACTCCGGTGAAACGTATGGTTTGCGTCCGTCCCAAAGGGGAGGAAGAAAGAATAGCCTTGTGTGTCGCGGGCTGCAAGGATCCCGCCCTGGGAGAGATTTTGGGCAGCGCCGCTCGGGCTGCGTTTGCGGGGGGCAGTGTCTTGCGGGGTTTGTATGACAGGCCCCACCGGATTACCCACAAAGGGGTCATTGATTTGGTGACCGAGGCGGATGTGGCCTCGGAACAGATCGTGCTTGAAATGCTGCGGGAAGCGGGCGCCGATGTCGAGGTGCTGGCGGAAGAATCCCGCTCCTCCTATGAAAACCTTCCTCAAGGCCCGGTTTGGGTCATCGACCCCCTGGACGGCACCACCAATTTTGCCCATGGCTTTCCTTTTTTTGCTGTTTCCATTGCCTATGCGGAGGGTGCGGCCAGCAGAGTCGGCGTGGTGTATGCGCCCATGCAGGATGAGCTTTTCTGTGCCTGCCGGGGGAGTGGGGCTTGGCTCAATGGGCGCCCCATCCATGTTTCCGGGGCCTCTTCCTTGCAGGACTCCCTCCTGGCCACGGGCTTTCCTTATGCCATCGAGCAGGAGGTCGAGGGCGTGATGGCGGCCCTTGCCCGGTTGGTGACGAAATGTCAGGGCGTGCGGCGGGCCGGGGCCGCAGCGCTCGATCTCGCCTATCTTGCCTGCGGCAGGACCGACGGTTTCTGGGAGATCAATCTCAAACCATGGGATACCGCGGCGGGTATGTTGCTGGTGAGCGAGGCCGGGGGCAGGCTGACCACCTACAATGGTAACGGCTATACCCCCTACGTCCCGGAGGTGGTGGCGAGCAATGGGAAAATCCACGGTGAGCTGATCGAGCAGCTCCAGGATTTCTCTCGGCTGGGGAAAGAGTGAGAATGAAAATTGCAGCATGGTGGTGGGCTTTTTTGTACCGATAGCATGTCACAATGTGGTAGTATCCCGGGGGGTTGAGGTCGTAAAAAACCCGCAGACAATTTCTCGTGCCGAATACAAGAGAACCGGAGAAACATTATGGAATCTGAAAAGAAAATGCATTTTCATACCCGGGTAATTCATGCCGCCTTAACCCCGGGAGAATGGCAGGGCGCCACCCTGCCCCCTATCTTTCAGAATGCCGCCCATTGCCACGAGACAGCGGAGAGTCTGAGTGATACCTTTGCGGGGCGTACCACCGACCATATCTATGCGCGGCTCACCAATCCCACCAACCGGGTGTTGGAGCAGAAGCTTGCCGCCCTGGAAGGCGGCCGCGGCGCCGTGTTCATGTCTTCGGGCATGGCGGCGATCACCAACGGTTGTCTGGCTCTGTTGCGGGCCGGGGATGAGTTTGTCTGCGGTAATTCGCTCTTCATGTCCACCTATGTTCTTTTTGCCAATGTTTTTAAGAAGTACGGGATCACGGCCCGCTTTGTCGAGTCCACCGATCTGGCTGCCATGGAGGCGGCGATCAACGAAAAAACCCGGTTCCTCTATCTTGAAACCATCGGCAACCCGAAGATGGATGTGCCGGACCTGACCAGGGCCGCGCAGCTTGCCCATAGCTATGGCCTGCCCCTGGTGGTTGACAATACCCTGGCTACCCCGTATCTGTGTCGGCCCCTGGAGCTGGGCGCGGATATCGTCATTCATTCCACCACCAAATATCTCAGCGGCCATGGCGACGCAGCAGGCGGGGTGGTGATCGACGGAGCGAGTTTCGACTGGAGCAGCGAGCGTTTTGCCGATTTTGCGCTTTTTGTCGAGCGCAAGGGCGAACTCGCTTATCTTGATCGGGTTTGGCGGGAGCTGCACATTAATTTCGGCACCACGGCGGCGCCGCTCCATGCCTATTTGACCATGCTGGGGTTAGATACCCTGGCCCTGCGGATGGAGCGTCATCTGGCCAATGCCGGCAAGGTTGCCGAATTTCTCGCCTCGCGTCCCGAGGTGCAGTGGGTACGTTACCCCGGCTTTACCGATCATCCCCAGCATGATGTGGCGCAAAAACAATTCGGCGGCTTGGGCTTTGGCGGCATGTTGACCTTCGGCCTGGCGGATCAGGCTGCCTGTTTTCGTTTCATCAACAGCCTGAAGCTGGTCTATCATCTGGCCAACATCGGCGACTGCAAGAGCCTGGTGATTCATCCCTATTCCAGTCAGTACCTCTCCTTTGCCGGGGAGACGAAGCAAAGTCTGGCCATTACCCCGGATCTGGTAAGGCTCTCCGTGGGGATTGAGGCGGTGGAGGACATCATCGACGATCTTGCCCAGGCCCTGGAGAAGATTTAGTCCATGAGCGCCGCCTGTCTCGGTTTGGTCCGGAAACAGTTTTTCACCTTTGGAGAGCCGCCCCACGAGCTTGTTCTCGAAAGCGGCGAACGTTTGGGCCCGGTGACCATCGCCTACGAAACCCTCGGCATCCTGGCGCCGGATAAGGACAACGCCATTCTCGTGGTCCATGCCCTCACCGGGGATTCCCATGTGGCAGGATGTTACACGGAAGATGACGTCAAGCCCGGCTGGTGGGATATCATGGTCGGACCGGGCAAGGCCATCGACACGGAGCGCTATTTTGTTATCTGCGCCAACGTACTGGGCGGCTGCATGGGCTCCACCGGCCCTTCCTCGATCAACCCGGCCACCGACCGGCCCTATGGCGTTTCATTTCCCCTGGTCACCATCGGCGATATGGTGACGGCGCAAAAGGCGCTTGTCGATCATCTCGGAATTTCCCGATTGCTCGCGGTGGTGGGCGGTTCGGTGGGCGGCATGCAGGTTCTGGCCTGGTGCGCCCGCTATCCGGAGATGGTGCGGGGTGCGATTCCCCTGGCTACCACGCCTCGGCATTCGGCCCAGGCCATCGCCTTCAACGAGGTGGCGCGGCAGGCGATCATGGCCGATCCCCATTGGCGCGGCGGCGATTATTACGGAGGCGCCAAGCCCGATCTCGGCTTGGCCGTGGCCCGGATGATCGGACATATCACCTATCTTTCCAACGAGTCCATGCGCCAGAAATTCGGCAGGCAGTTGCGGAGCAGGGATGCCCTTTCCTTTCATTTTGATGCGGGCTTCGAGGTGGAGAGCTATCTGCGCTACCAGGGCAACAAATTTGTCGAGCGCTTTGACGCCAATTCGTTCCTCTACCTGACCAAGGCCGCGGATTATTTCGATCTTGACGATTACGCGGCAGGTGGTCTGGACGGGGCGTTCAATGGTTCACGCACCAGTTTCCTGGTGGTGGCCTTCACCTCGGACTGGCTTTATCCCACCGAGCAGTCTCGCGCCCTGGTGCAGGCCCTCAAAAGAAGCGGGCTGGATGTGAGTTTTTGCGAGATTCAATCGGACTGGGGGCATGACGCTTTTCTTCTGCCCAATGAAAGGCTGCATACCTTGGTGGCCGCGTTTCTTTCCCGGATTTCCCGGGAGGGTCTTGCCGGAGAGTGAGGGGGAGCCATGTCAAAGCAAGTGCGGGCGTGTGCTGTAAATTGCGCTTCAATAATGAGAGACGGCAATGCGTTTTGATCTGAGAATAATCGCTTCCTGGATCGAGCCGGGCTCGCGGGTGCTTGATCTCGGCTGCGGGGAAGGGGAACTGCTCCAGTATCTCAAGGAGCAAAAAAAGGTAAAGGCCACCGGCATTGAAAAGCATGAGGCCGAGGTGGCCGTCTGCATCGCCAAGGGGCTTTCCGTGCTTCAGGGGGATTTTAATCTTGAGGTCGCGGATTATCCGCCGGACAGCTTTGATTACATCGTCATCAGCCAGACCCTGCAACAGATCTACGAACCGGTCGCCCTCATCCATACCCTTCTCACCATCGGGAAAAAGGTCATTGTCAGCTTCCCCAATTTCAGCTACTGGCGGATCCGCCTGCAGCTTCTGTTTGCCGGCTATGCGCCGAAAAGCAAGGAGCTGCCCTACGAATGGTACGATACCCCGAATATCCGGGTGATCACCCTCCGGGATTTTCGCAATTTTGCCCGGGATAAGGATATCGTCATTCTCAACGAGGTGGCGATCAACACCCACCGGCAACAGGAAACGGGTAATATCGTCCGTTACCTCCCCAACCTGCGGGCCACCTACGGCATCTTTCTTATCGGGCGTGCCGATTCCCATGATGCGGGCTGATCGTTAGCCCAAACCCCTTGTCCTCCACCTGCGGCATGTTTCTCGTTGCGATCGATGATTTTTTCTTGAACCGCACCTCTTGCTCATGAAAAAAAAACAGGCGCGGGAGATTACTCCCGCGCCTGTTTGGATTGCCGTGGTTTGCTTGTGGATTACAGCAGATCGGTTTTCTTGAGGACAACGATGGCGCCCTGGTACGAGACAACCAGCACCATCAGCCAGCCGATAAGTAGAATTGCATTCATGGTCTTACTCCTTTCGGTTCCGGTTAATACATTTCCTTGGCATCTTCGCCGTTCAGCTCGGCCAGGGTCAGCTTTTTCGCATCCATCAACTTCCAGACATAGGCGACATAGGCAAGAACAAAGGGCACGGCCAAGGCCACATAGCTCATGGCGGTGAGGGTGTACTTGCTGCTTGAGGCGTTGTGGATGGTGAGGCTCGATTGCAGGTCGGTCAAGGACGGGTAAAAGGCGGTGTTATGGTAGCCGGCCAGGGAAAAGATGGCCAAACCCACCAGCACGGTGCCGATGCCGCCAAACCAGATGCCGTTGTCCTTGTCGAGAAATCCGGTCGCCGCGACGCCATAGATCACCGAGCCCAAGCCTCCAAGAAGGAGGATCAGCACCGCGGGCATACCCAGCAGATTGTGGAGATATTTACCCTTTTCCATGAAAACCTTGCCCGTGGCCGGATCAACGGCAAAGCCGTCCATGGTCACAAGACCGATCAGGATGGTGAGCAGAAAGGGGAGAGCCCAGAGCAGGTTGATCCAAGTGGCCTTGCGAGCCCGTTTGACCAGATTCTCATGGTCAACGTGGTTGACGATATACATGGCTCCTAGGATTCTGGCCAGGAAGACCAGGAACAGGCCGAAGGCCAGATTGAACGGGTTGAGCGCCGCTTCCAGTCCGTGGTACGGGGTATGCCAGGTCACGGAGTTGTAGAGGTTCAGGCTGAAACGGGAGCCGGTGAAAAAGGTGCCCACCGCCGCGCCGATCAAGAGGATCCCGACGCTGCCGTTGATGCACATAAAGATTTCATAGGTCCGCGCACCGAAAACATTGTCGGGTTTCTTGCGGTATTCGTAGCTCACCGCCTGGATGATAAAGGTGAAAAGGATGAGCATCCACACCCAGTAAGCCCCGCCGAAGCTGGTGGCGTAAAAGAGCGGGAAGGCGGCGAACAGGGCGCCGCCGAAGAGAACCAGGGTGGTGAAGGTCAGTTCCCACTTGCGGCCCATGGCGTTGATGATCAGGGATTTTTCCTCTTCGCTGCCGGCCAGGGTAAAGATCAGGGTCTGGCCGCCCTGGACAAAGGTCAGGAAGAGAAAGAGCGACCCGACAACGGAGGCGATCAGCCACCAGAGTTGCTGTAGGGTTGAGTGATCAAGGTTTCCTATCATTGTCTTATTCCTCCGGTCCGATCTTGATTTGCTTTACCATAATCCGAATCTCCGCGAGCAACAGTGCGGTAAACAGGGTCAGGAACATGAAAAAGGTGGTCTGGACATTGCCGGCGGCAATGTTGGTGCTGGCTACGCCCACCGGAAGCAGGCCCTGGATGGCCCATGGCTGGCGGCCCACCTCTGCCACCACCCAGCCGGCCTCTTGCGCAACATAGCCGAGAAAGATGGAAAAAAAGCAGAGCAGATTCAGCCAGCGCTGGTACTCAAGGGTACCCTTGAAGGCGAAATAGAGGACCAAGAGGAAGATCATCGGGAACATGGTGCCCAGGGCCACCATGATATGAAAACTGTAGAAGGTGGTGGCCACCGGCGGCGCGGCTTCGGCCGGGTTGTTCAGGTAGCCGTAGCCGAGGTCTTCCTTGTGCTGGTTGAAGATGGACAGGGCGGCAGCAGCTTCCTCCTCATCCCCTTTTGCTTTGGCATCCTTGTAGTGGGCCAGTTCGGCCAGGGCGACCCTGCCCGTGATCATGCGTTGTTCGGCGCCGATGATATTGCGCTCGGCATTGCCGAAGACCAGATCGTTGATCCCGGGAACAAAGCTGTTGGGGTCGCGGTTGGCCAGGAGCGAAAGCAGGCCGGGGACTTTGATTTCCTGATAGAAGGCGGGCTGGTCATCGCCGGGTTTCTTGCCGGCGTTGATGACGCCCATGGCAACGACGGGAGCCTTTTCCTGGCCCACGTATAACCCTTCCATGGCCGCCAGTTTCATGGGCTGTCTCTGGGCCACGTTGTACGCGGCCTCATCTCCGGTAAAACCGACAAAGACGGAGGCGAGGAAGCCGAAGACCGCGGCGACAATCATGCTGCGCTTGGCCATTTTCTGGTGCCGCTCCTGCAGGAGAAAAAGAGCGGAGATACCTACGACAAAGAGCGAGGCGAGCAGAAATGCGGAGCTGGTGGTGTGGGTGAACTTGTGCACCGCCACCGGGGAAAGGGCTACCTCCCAAAAATTATGCATTTCAAAACGGGCCGTGTCGGGATTGAACTCCATGCCGGTGGGAAACTGCATCCAGCCATTGGCCACGAGAATCCAGACCGCCGAGAGGTTGGAGCCCACGGCCACCATCCAGGTGGAAAAAAGGTGGAAGCCTTTGGACACCCGGTGCCAGCCGAAGAACATCACGGCAAAGAAGGTGGCCTCGAGAAAGAAGGCAAAGATGCCCTCGATCGCCAGGGGGGCGCCGAAGATGTCCCCCACCATCCAAGAATAATTGGACCAGTTGGTGCCGAATTGAAACTCAAGAATGATGCCGGTGGCCACCCCGATGGCAAAATTGATGCCAAAAAGAGTCATCCAGAATTTGGTCAGTTTTTTCCATTCCTCGTTGCCGGTTTTGACGTAGATGGATTCAAAAAAGGCGATGAGAAAGGACAGCCCCAGGGTCAGCGGTACAAAAATCCAGTGATACATGGCGGTCAGGGCGAATTGCGCCCGGGCCCAGTCCACCGTGGTCAGAATCGGATCTCCCACAATATCCTCCTTGTGTGTGCCGGCGGCAAGATTAAGCTGCCGCCATGATTAAAAAAAACAGTGATAAACGATTACGGTCCTGCATCCATCAACGGGCTGACGGCGGTCTGGTAAGGTTATCCAGAACATGCTCGGCCCGGTCGTGTTCGGTGTTGAAATTGGTTGTTAGATAATTGGGAAAGAAAAAAAGTTTGAGAACGGCAAACATGATGAACAGTTTGATGGCGATGATCTTCCACAGGGAACGGCCAATCACCATGGATCGGAAACCGTCTCGATAAAAAAGATACATTTTTTTCGGCAGTGCGGTCATGCGCGTCTTACCCCCATCGGACCAGAACGATCCCGTTACTCTGTTGTATATGGAGAACATTTGCCCGGTCAAATTATTTCTTTCCCATGCTCGGGTCATGATCGCCGGCCAGGGGAAAGGGTGTCAGGCAGCAGGCATCTTCCGATGCCAGGGTGGCAAAGTTCGTCTCTTCCAGGGTTGCCCGGAGCTGCTGGTTTGCTTTGTTCCAGACCCGATGCACGGTGCAGCGCGCGCTGATCCGGCAGGATTCGGGCCGACTCACGCAATCGTTGAGAGATATTTCGCCGATGATCGCCTCGATGACCTCCAGCATGGTTATCCTTTCCGGGTCGGTCAGCAGGCGGTAGCCGCCGTTGGCTCCCTGCAAAATTTCAATGATTCCGGCCCGGGCCAGTTGCTGGGCGATCTTGGCGAGAAAGTGCGGCGGCACATCGGTGCGCACGGCAATCTCTTTTCTGCTGACCAGGGTTCCTTTGCCATGTCTGGCAAGGTACAGGACGCAGCGTATTCCATATTCTCCGGCGCGGGTAAGTCGCATCGCATCACCAATAAAGACATATAAGATGTTTTTAGTCTTGTATCGAAAATACGAACTGGTGTCAAGAAGAAAATGATGCCGGTGTGTCCCTGGCTGGAGGCCGTTCCGGATACAGCCTGTCAGTCGGCCAGCTCCATGATCTTCAGGTGGCGCAGTTCGGCCAGACTGAAGACCGGGCCGTCCACGCAGGCCAGTTTGCCGTCCATGTGGCAGTGGCGGCAGACGCCCACCCCGCACTTCATGTGGCGCTCCATGGTGGTCAGCACCTGCTCGTCGCTAAAGCCCATGGCCGACAGACGGTTGAGCACCGCCCGGAACATCAGGGGCGGGCCGCAGATCAGGGCGATACTGCGGTTCAATTCCGGGGTCAAACCGTCCAGCAGGCCGGTGACCAGGCCCACCGGTCCATCCCAGCCTGCTTCGGCCGCATCCACGGTGAGGCGGCAGGTCACTCCCTGTTGTCGCCACTGGGCATGGTCGGCCTGAAAAGCGATGTCCGATGGGGTGCGGCTGCCGTAGAGCACGGTAAGCGAGCCGAATCGCTCCCGCTGGTCCAGGCAGGCATTGATCACCGCGCGCAGCGGCGCCAGGCCGATGCCGCCGGCCACGAACAACAGATCCTGGTTCCGCAGTTGCTCCATGGGAAAAGGCCGACCAAACGGGCCGCGCAGGCCGATGGTGTCGCCTGGTTTCAGTTCGTGCATGGCAGCGGTGAGGTGACCTGCCCGGCGGACGCTGAGGTGAATGGTCCCGGGCCGGGTGGGGGTGGAGGAAATGGAGATGGGCGCTTCGCCGCAGTGGGGCATGGAGACCATCATGAACTGCCCCGGTTGGTAGCGGAAGGCCTCATTGAATTGCTGGTCGCTGAAGGCGAGGACAAAGGTGCTGATCTGGGAGTTTTCGACAACGATCTGCTCCACCTTGGCCTGTCTGGGCAGATAGATATCGGTGATGGTCTGAATCATGATTTTTTTTCCGGTTGGGTTGATTTTTCCCGTTAGAGGATTCCCTGGCAGGCGCGGTCCACGAAGCGGACGATGTCGGTGCCGCCGAAACAGGCGCCCACGCAACGACCGCAGCCCACACAGCTCGGACGGCCGTTAAGGCGCACGTCGTCGCGGAGCTTGTGCTGGAAGCGTTGGCGAATGGCGCCGGTTTTGGGCTGTACCGGGTTATGGCCGCCGGCCATGGCGGTGAAGCCTCTGAAGGTGCAGGCGTCCCAGCTTCGCAGCCGCAGGCCGCTTGTCGCATCGAGTTGCTGGTCGTTGATGGTGAAGCAGGTGCAGGTGGGGCAGAGATAGGCGCAGCCGCCGCAGTCCTGGCAGCGCAGCGACAGCTCTTCCCAGACCTCTTCCGGCACCGTGTCCGTCGTCAGCCGCCGGATGGCTTGCTCGACATGCACCTGGCGGGTGAAACGGCCGCGTGCTTCCAAAAAGGCTTGGTAGCGGGCTTCGCGGTCTTTGTCGGTGGGGGAGGAGAAAAAGCGTTGCCAGCGCTGGACCAGGGCCTGGCCCGGCGCCCGGCCTGTCTCCACCAGGAAGCGGTCGCCCAGATCGGTAAGCTGCAGGTCGCTGCCCATTTCGACAAAGGGGCCGGAACCGGTGGCGTTGCAAAAGCAGTTTGGGCTCGGGGTGTTGCAGTTGATCCCGATCAGCACCGAGCCATGGCGCCGCCGCAGGTAGAAGGGGTCGCGCTGCCTGCGGGAGAAGACCACGTCCATGTAAAGCACGGCGGAAAGGTCGCAGGAATGCACTCCGAAGTAGACGGTGGGCGGGATGGTTGTCCGGGTCGGGCTGAAGTCATACCCCTCCGGCGTGACCATATAGGTGTAAAGCTGTTCCTGCTGGGGCAGGAGGAACTGCTTGAGCGAGTTCTGCGGCGGTTCGCCCAGCTCGATCTTTGCGGTATCCAGGTCGTTGATTTCGCTGAAGAGCACATCGCCGTGGCGGTTTCGCACCGGCGCCACCAAGCGGTACTCCTTGGCGAGCTTGCGCAGAAACCCCTTCAGATGGTCTTTTTTGAGAAGATGGCTGTCGGCCATGGCGGATGCGTGGGGCATGGGTATTTCCTTTTCTGGCGCCACCGGTCAGGGGCTGATTATTTGTCGGCATCAGAAAAAATACGATGCGACGGTTGCCGCTGTTAACCATTTGCATTATCGCTGCGGGCCTGCGCGGAGGGGAAACTCCATCCGCCGGCTTTTTTCGCTTTCTACGGGCCTGTCAGTTTTTCCACCCTTACCGCGCAGACCTTGTACTCGGGGCAGCGCGAGCCGGTATCAAAAGCATCGTTGGTGAGCAGGTTGACCGGGGTCTCGTGGAAATGGAAGGTGGTGTAAACCATACCCGGCGCCACCTGATCGCTGATGGAGGCGGCCAGGGTAATTTCTCCCCGCCGGGAGACCAGTCGCAGCATTTCTCCCTGACGGAGGGCGAGGGATGTGGCGTCCACCGGGTTGATCTGGAGCACGGCATGGTCGCATTCCCTGGTCAAACGTGCGCTTCTGCGGGTCATGGTGCCGGTATGGTAGTGGTGGTAGATTCGGCCCGTCATCAGCAGTAAGGGGTAGTTCAAGTCGGGCAGCTCGCCGGGACCGGTGTGGCCCGCAGGGACAAAATGGCCTCTCCCCCGGGTGAAATAGTATTTGTGCAGGAAGGGGGTGCCCGGGTGATCCCGGTCCCAGCAGGGCCATTGCAACCCCCAGCCTTGCTCCAGGCGATCGTGGTACATGCCGCCGTAGATGGGAGAGAGCAGGGCGATCTCCTCCATCACCTCGGCGCTGGAGTCGTAGTTCATGGCATGGCCAAGGCGGCCGGACAGTTCCATGATGATCTCGCTGTCGGCGCGGCACTCCCCCGGTGGGGCGACGGCCTGGCGCACCATCTGCACCCGACGTTCCGAGTTGGTGAAGGTGCCGCTCTTCTCGGCAAAGCAGGCGGCCGGAAAGACAACATGGGCAAGGCGCGCCGTCTCGCTGAGGAAAATGTCGCTCACCGCCAGAAAATCCAATCCCCGCAGGGTTTCCTCCACCTTGCTCAGGGTGGGGTCGCTGAGCATGGGATTCTCCCCCATTATATACATGGCCCTGATCGGTCCGGCCACGCCGGCGTGGGTCATGTCCACCAGGGTCATGCCGGGGGCTTCCGGCAGGGGCGCACCCCAGGCCCGCTCGAACTTCTCCCGGTAATCCTGGTTGTTCACCGTCTGGTAGCTGGGCAGCATATTGGGCAGCGCCCCCATGTCGCAGGCGCCCTGAACATTGTTCTGACCCCGCAGCGG
>DUZW01000022.1 GCA_013349295.1 Deltaproteobacteria bacterium | reverse complement strand
CCACCCCGGCCTCCATGTCGAGCAGCACCACTTGGGAGGGGGAGAGCAGCAGTTTGGTGAGCATTCTTTTCAGCACGTTGCTTTCCGGGCAGGCGCAGCCGCCCTTGGCGGTCTGGATGGCGCCCAGTACCATGAGCTTGATCCCGTCCTTTTCCACGATAAAACGCGCGAGCAGATCGTCCACCTGGGGATTAATGTTGTAAAAGGGCGAGCCGTCCACCTTGCCGGAGCGCTCGACCAGCAGGTCTTTCATTTCAGCGATGGGGGTGATTTTTTCATCCTCCGCCAGGCCGAGGCTCTGGGCCATGTGCGGGCTTGGATCCGCATCGATAACCAGTACCTCCCTGCCGTGTTTCTGGAGATATTTGGCCAGCATGGCCATGATCGTGGTTTTGCCCACGCCGCCCTTGCCGCTGATTGCAATCTTCATGTCGGAATCCTTTCTATTTTAGCTCATGGTGTACGCCTGTCTCCTTTTTGATGCACGAAGGCTCCAGGTTCGATTATATTCCATTTTCTTCATGGCTAAACTAATCAGCCGTGGGCAAAGTGCAAAGAAAAAAATGGTATCCGTTAAGGCTGCCGACCATTCCATCCCTCGTTTGAAATTGGAGAACCATGGTTACCCTTGGAATTGAGAACCTCTTGGCGTCCCCCCCTGCGTATCTTGCCGGTAAACGTCTGGCCTTGCTCTGCAACCAGGCCTCCACCGACCATCATCTCCGCCACAGCCGGGATCTGATCATGTCCGCCTTTCCCGGTCAGCTCACCTGCCTCTTTACCCCGCAGCACGGTTTTTTTGCGGAAAAGCAGGATAATATGATCGAATCGGAGCACATGACCGATCCTGTCAGCGGCCTGCCGGTGTTCAGCCTTTACGGCGAGGTGCGTCGGCCAACCGCTGCCATGTACGAGCATTTTGATGTGTTGCTCGTTGATATCGTTGATGTGGGGACCAGGGTATATACTTTTCTCTATACCCTGGCCTACTGCCTTGAGGTGGCCAGGGAGTGCGGTAAAAAGGTGGTGGTGCTGGACCGGCCCAACCCCGTGGGCGGGGAGGCTGTTGAGGGCAACCTGTTGCAGGAGGATTGCCGTTCATTTGTCGGGCTGTATCCTCTGCCCATGCGCCACGGCCTTACCTTTGGCGAACTGGCCCGCCTGATCAATGAGGAATTCGGAATCGGCGCGGATATTGAAGTGGTGAGCATGCCCGGTTGGCAACGGAGGATGCTTTTTGCCGATACCAATCTTCCCTGGGTGTTTCCCTCGCCCAATATGCCGAATCCGACCACGGCCCTGGTTTATCCAGGGCAGGTGATTTTTGAAGGCACTAACATCTCCGAAGGTCGTGGCACCTCCTTGCCCTTTGAGCTGTTCGGCGCTCCGTTTCTTGACTGGCAGACGGTCCTGACCAGTATGCAGGGGGTGCCTCTGCCGGGTTGTTTTCTTCGGCCCCTGGCCTTTGAGCCCACAGCCAACAAATGGGCTGGCCAGCCCTGCAAGGGATTTCAGCTCCATGTTACGGATCCCCGTGCTTTTCTGCCCTATCGTACCTCGCTGGCCCTGCTCCAGGCCTTTATGCGATGTTATCCCGAGCAGTTTGCCCTGAAAGTCCCTCCCTATGAGTATGAATTCGTGCGATCCCCCCTGGATTTGATCTTGGGAGACAGCAATCTGAAGCATCAACTGGCGGCGGGCGCAGACATCCTTGATCTTGAGTTGGGCTGGCAGCAGGGGATTGAGGGTTTTGTTGAGATGCGGCAAAAATATTTCCTTTATCAATAAGGGGTTGCCCCTCCCGTGTACCCATGACCTCCGTGGATGTAAGGAATACTCAGCGCTTCATTGCCAAGCTTTCCCCTTATTTTGTGGATACTCCGGCGGAATGTCCCTACGGCCTTGACTGCATGGCGGTCTACCACCAGGCCGGGTTTAGTTTTTTGCCCCCGGCCGTGCTTGATGAGTTTCTCGCCGCCGGCTACCGACGAAACGGCAACACCATCTATACCATGCGTTGTCCAGATTGTGCGGCCTGTGTGCCCATCAGGCTCGAGCCTGAAACATTTCGCCCCTCCCGGAACATGCGGCGCGTCATGCAACGGAACCAGGATTTGGATATCAGGGTGGAGCCGCTGGAGGTGACACCGGAAAAACTGCAGCTGCTGGACTGTTTTTTGAACAGCCGGTACCCTGGCCGGACGAGTACGGCCAGGGATTATTACAGCGGTTTTTTCTTCAACTCCCTGGCCGCGACCATGGAAATCTCTTTCCGCCTCTCCGGGCGATTGGTGGGTGTATCCATTGTCGATCTGGCCGAGTGCAGCCTGAGCGCGGTGTATTTTTATTTTGACCCGGCTTTTGAGAAAAGAAGTTTGGGAACCTTCAATATTCTCTATCTCACAGAACTTGCCCGGCGCCAAGAGTGTGCGTATCTTTATCTTGGCTACTGGATAGAGCCGGTTGCGGCCATGGCCTACAAGGCCCGTTTTCGCCCCCATTCCCTCTTGGTAAACGGTGAGTGGTTACAGGTGGATTGAGGCATAGCAGGAGGAGCAGATAACAATGTTTGGTTTTTCGTTTTGGTCTGCAAAAAGCAAGGCGGACAAAGTCTCTGGTCAGGAAGGGATTGATCCCCAGACCCAGCATCAGCAGGAACGGGAACAGTTTCAGGAGGTGCTGCAATCCTTCAATGCCTCCCGCATCGAAGAGCGGCTGAAGGTGCTGGATATCTTTCTTTCGGTGGAAGAGCATCTGAGCCTGACCGGGTTGGAAGGAGTTGTCAGGGAAAAAAAGCCGGAGCTGTTGGATCGTGAGTTTCTCAAGGAAACCATGGAGATGTTCTGCCAGTTCGGCTTTGCCCAGAAACAACTCTTTGAAACCCAGGAACCGGTCTACGAACACCACCACCTCGGTATGCATCACGACCATTTCATCTGCACCCGTTGCGGCAGGATTCAGGAGTTCTCCAACCACGATCTTGAAAGGCTCCAGCACGTAATTGCCAGGCAGTTCCAGTTTCATCCGCTCCAGCACAAGATGGAGATTTACGGTCTCTGCGCCTCGTGCATGGCGCAGCGGGAACCGGCCCTCTCCTTGCAGTATGCCGCCAATGGTGAACGGGTGCGGATCGTCACGATTCTGGGCGACCGGGAGGTGCAGGCCAGGCTGAACGATATGGGGCTAGCGCAGGGAGCATGCCTTGAGATTGTCAGTAACCATTCCTCCGGCCCTCTCATCGTGGCAATCAAGGGGACACGTCTGGCCATTAATGCCGGTCTGGCCCAAAAGATCATGGTGGCGCATGCCTGCCGGCATGCCGATGAATCGTAAGGGGATTAATCTGATATTGCTGCCCGTCTTCCTTGACATTTTCCCACGATGTGTCCCATACTTTTTTAGATAGGGCGTTATTTTTCGTGAGTTTCACATTCTTGGCGGTAAGGGAAGAAAAGCCATGGATAAATCAAAGATGAAACGATTTCCCGATGGTAGGCCGAGTGGTTATCCGCGGAGCATGGTGCTGCACGGTGCCGGATCAATGTTTCATGCCGGAAATTGGTTTCCGGCTGCTGATGTCTATGAAACAGCGTCGGCGATTATTGTTTATATGGATATTTCCGGCATAGATCCGCACACCCTGGCCGTAACGGTCGAGGATTCGTTGGTAACTGTTTCCGGAATGCGGGGATATGAGCCGCGGGATGTGGTTTCGTGTGTCCACCAACTGGAGATTGAGCGCGGTTTTTTCGAGCGGTCAATCCCCCTGCCCAAAAGTGTTGATGTTGCCAAGGCGGCTTCGGAAAGCAGGAACGGGTTTCTTCAGATCATCCTTCCCCTGCGGCGCAATCCCGGGAAAATCAAGATTTCCGTAAAATAAGGCTAGGGACCGACGGGTCTTCTTTCACCTGAACATAAAACAATGCAGGTTGAAAATCATGAGCCAAGATGACAGGCAAAAAGAAACGGAAAATTCCGCGGTAAAGGTTGAGCATCGCGGGAAACCTGCCGAGTTGCCGGTTCCGGAGATCCTGCCGGTGCTGCCCTTGCATGGCTTTGTCTTTTTCCCCGGTATGGGGTTTCCGATGAATATCCTTCACCCCGCCTCCCAGCAGCTCATAGATGACGCGATTCTTAAGGATCGGCTGCTCGCCATTGTCAGCCATAAAGACCCAACCGAGGAAAAACAGGAGACGGTCAAGCCCCAGCATCTGCACAGGATTGGGGTTCTGGGCTACATCCATAAGCTGGTCAAGGTCAGGGAAGACGGTTATCAGGTGTTGATCAGCGCCATAAAAAAATTGGAGCTTATTGAATTTATA
Organism: Deltaproteobacteria bacterium; assembly: GCA_013349295.1. GTDB lineage: Bacteria > Desulfobacterota > Desulfobulbia > Desulfobulbales > Desulfurivibrionaceae > Thiovibrio. The sequence continues at coordinate 49,705 of DUZW01000022.1, read as the reverse complement.
CAGGAAGAGCCATATTTGGCAGCCCGGGTTGCCGTTATCCCCATGGCGATGGAAGAGGACAAAGAGGTAGAGGCGTTGGTGCTTAATCTTCGGACCCAGTTTAAAAAACTGGCGGAGTTGCTACTGCTTCCAGTTGAACTTGTGACCACCATCGAATCCCTCTCCGATCCTTTCTATATTTCCTATCTGGTGATTTCCCAGCTTAATCTCAATCTGGTCGAGGAGCAGGAAATTTTAGAGATTCAGGAGGTCAAGGCTCTGATGCACCGAACCGCTCGTGAACTCAATAAGCGCATTGAAACGGCGGAGATGAGCCAGGATATCCAGAAAAGTATCAAGGAGGATACGGATCAGAAGCAGCGGGAGTTCTTTCTGCGCCAGCAGCTCAAGGCCATTCGCAAGGAGCTTGGCGAGGACGAGGAAAATCTCGATCTCAAGGAGTTGCGTGATAAGCTAGCCCAGACTGAGTTGACCCCGGAGGCCGCGAAGACAGCGGAAAAAGAATTGGACCGGTTGGCCCGCATTCCGCCATCCTCGCCGGAATATACCGTTTCCCGGACCTACCTTGATTGGCTGCTTGACCTGCCCTGGCTGAAAACCACCCACGATTCCTTGGATATCGTTAAGGCGCAGCAGGTGATGGACGAAGATCATTACGGACTCAAGGAGATCAAAAAAAGAATCATTGAATTTTTGGCGGTGCGCAAGCTCAAACAGGACATGCATGGTCCGATCCTCTGTTTTGTAGGCCCACCTGGAGTAGGTAAGACCTCGCTCGGTCAATCCATCGCCCGGTCCATGGATCGAAAATTCATCCGGATCTCCCTGGGCGGAGTGAGGGATGAGGCGGAGATTCGCGGGCATCGGCGCACTTACATCGGCGCCTTGCCTGGCCGCATTATTCAGAGCCTGCGCAAGGCCGGGGCCAATAATCCGCTCTTCATGCTGGACGAGATCGACAAGCTGGGCATGGATTTCCGGGGGGACCCTTCCTCTGCCTTGCTGGAGGTTCTTGATCCCGAACAGAATTTCAGTTTTGCCGATCATTATTTGGAGATTCCCTTTGATCTCTCCAGGGTAATGTTCATTACTACGGCCAATCTTCTCGATAATATCCCCGGGCCGTTGCGCGACCGGATGGAGGTTATCGAACTTTCCGGCTATACCGATGAGGAAAAGCTGAACATTGCCAAACGACATCTTTTGCCCAAGCAGCTTGAAGCCCATGCTCTCAGCGATAATGATCTGAAAATAGACGATCAGGCAATCCGGATGGTGATCCGCTCGCACACCAGAGAGGCTGGGGTCAGAAATTTGGAGCGGAAACTGGCTGCGATCTGTCGGGGGGTTGCCAAGGACATTGTCACCGGCAAGACCGGCACGACCAGGATCAATAAGGACAATCTTGCCACCTATCTCGGCCCCATCCAGTTTTTTCCGGAGACCAAGGCCCGGACCTGGGGGCCGGGACTGGCAACAGGGCTGGCCTGGACCCCGGTGGGCGGGGAACTGTTGTTCATCGAGGTTGCCAAGATGAAGGGCAAGGGCGGCCTTACCATGACCGGAAAACTGGGCGAGGTGATGAAGGAGTCAGCTGCTGCCGCCCTGACCTACATTCGCTCCCATGCCAAGGAACTGGGAGTTGATGAAGGTATTTTTTCCAAGATCGACCTGCACATCCATGTGCCGGAGGGCGCTATTCCCAAGGACGGGCCTTCGGCTGGGGTGGCCATGGTCACGGCCCTGACCTCTTTGCTTACAGGACGGACGGTGAGCAAAGACATGGCCATGACCGGGGAGATAACCCTGCGGGGGGATGTGCTGCCGGTGGGCGGCGTCAAGGAAAAGGTGCTGGCTGCGGTGCGGGCCGGGATCAAGGATGTTGTCCTGCCCACCCTCAATGAAAAGGATGTGGTTGAGATCCCGGATAACGTGAAGGAGGATATCCGCTTTCATTTGGTGCAGGATATCAAGGAGGCGCTTGTCCTGCTGCTGCCGGAAGAATGACAGCTAAGGCCTTGGTTAAATACAGATCTCTTGGGCGTTTGGTTCTTCCATGTTCGAACCAGGCAGGACAATTCTCACTTTTTCCACCAGATGGTCCGGGGAGTAGCTTTCTTTAGCCCTGCGCAACCCGGGAATGCCAAGATCCTGCTCCCTGTTGATATAGTCGTACTCGCTAAGATTGTTTCCTGCAAACCACTGGTTGATCAGCTGACCTAAGCCATGAAACTGGGACATCGCTTTTTCGAAATGGCAGACCGCGGTTGAGGGATTGAGCGTCTCGCCTACGGTAAAGGCCTCGATGGTTCCCCCAATCCTGATGGCGCCTCCGGTGAGTGGGAATTCTTTGTAATTCCGTAACGTTTCTACTATTGCCTGATATTCACCGCACAACCCAGGTTCGGTTTTACAAGCACGAGCAGCGCACCAGCGGTCCTGCATGGCCAGACATTCGAGAGCGGTTTCCGGAGTGATGATTTCATACCGACAGTCGTATGCGGCCAGGCATTGGTTGATGTGGTTCCTTTTTTTGGTGAAATGCCTGCCGGACAGGGTGGCAAGGTCCTCCCTGCGGTAGACATAGTCGGCATTGTCCCGATCTTCGACAACCATTGCTCCGGGGAGCAGGGGTGTCCCAGAAAGTTTTTCCTTGGGATAGCGTTCGGCGCCCGTGATTCGATTGTCGTATTCACTGAATATCTCGGGAAGGGATACCGGACCGACGGGGTTGCCAAGGATAAGCAACCCTGTTTTTGTTTCGGTAAAAAAGATAAGTGATTCCCTGAACTCCGTAATCCAAATCGGCCGTGTGCTTCGCCAGGCATAGAGATTCGTGAAGGTCAGCTCCGAAGTTTCTGGGGGAAACCGCCTGAGATATTCCGTAACGGACAGCTTGTCATTAAGGGAAAGCGGGCGTAGGGTCATGGGGTTCCTGTAATTGTGTAGGCAGGATCAGTATAAAGGCGCTGCGGGATTCCCGCAATTGATTCCCGCTTCAAGGTTTGAAGGATCTAGAGATTTAACAAAAAAGCAATGGCCGGTTTTTGCGTCTCCGTCTTTGGCGCGTTGCTTTTCTTGCAAATGCCGAGAAATCCGTATAGATTGTCACGTTTGTTATCTGTCGGCACAAGGTAGGGGAGTTCGGAGGATATCCTCCCAGAAAAAGGTGAAATGATGGAAGTGGTGCTTGCTAAAAATGCGGGCTTTTGCATGGGGGTACGGAGGGCGGTTGAGACCACCCTCGGCATGGTTCAGAAGGAGGAAGCCTCCATTGCCACCTTTGGTCCTTTGATCCATAACCCGCAGGTTTTGCAGCTGCTTGAGGATCAAGGGGTGAGGATACTCACGGAGATTCCTGACCATGCCAGCGGGGCCATAATCATTCGCGCCCACGGCATTCCCCCTCAAGAGAAAAAGAAACTTGAGGCCACCGGCGCCAGGGTTGAGGATGCAACCTGTCCTCGAGTTCTCAAGGTGCAAGCCATCATAGCCAAATACAAAAAAGAGGGTTTTGCCACAGTGATCATCGGTGATCGTGATCATGCTGAGGTGGAAGGGCTCATGGGCTATGCCGGCAACACCGGGCAGGTGGTGAACAGCGAGGCGGATGTCGCGGCCTTAACTCTTGCCGGGCCCTACATTATCGTCAGTCAGACAACCCAGGACGAACGCCTTTTTGAAAGGCTGAAAGAAATGATTCTGCAAAAATATCCCGGGGGCGAGGTGTTCAACACCATCTGTGACTCCACCCATAAAAGGCAGGAGGAGGTCCGGCAGCTCTGTCAGGAGGTTGAGGCGTTGGTAGTGGTAGGTGGACGAACAAGCGCCAACACCAAACGCCTGGGCGAGATTGCTGAAAGCCTGGGTTGTCCGGTTTTCATGGTGGAGACGGAAAAGGATCTTGAGCCTGAGGCGTTGGGCCGTTTTAGCCGGGTAGGGGTTACGGCTGGCGCCTCCACCCCCAACTGGGTGATTAGCCGGATTGTTGAAGTATTGGAAAATATATCGGCAACAAAGCCGTGAGAGGGAAGAAAGATGCTGAGCTGGTTTAAGAAGAAACTTGTGTCCGTCCAGGATATCCCGCCCGAACAGGTGCCGGGTGCTCAGGCTGAGGGTGTTGCTCCTGTTGTCGCCCTTTCGGAACAGGAGGAGAATGAGCCTAAGTTTTTTCTCCGCCTTAAGGAAGGTCTGTCCCGAACGCGGAAAACCTTTGTCCGTCAGATTGACGCGCTTTTTCTCGGCAAGAGGAAGATTGACGCCGAGTTGCTCGAGGATCTGGAAGAGATTCTGATCATGGCGGATATCGGCGCCAACACCACCCAGGAGCTTTTGGATAAAACCCGGGAACAGGTGCGGCGGAACGAATTGGGGGATGGTCAGGCACTTAAAAAAGCACTCAAAGAAATGATCCTCGGCTACCTGCTCAATGCGGATCGGCCTGCGGACCTTGCTCTGCCGCAACAGGGGCCTTTTGTCGTCATGGTGCTGGGGGTCAACGGGGTGGGCAAGACCACGACCATCGGCAAGCTGGCTCATAAGTTCACCCAGGCCGGGCAGAAGGTTCTGCTGGTTGCCGCCGACACTTTTCGGGCTGCGGCCAGTGAACAGCTGCAGGTATGGGGCAAGCGGGTCGGGGTTGAGGTTGTCGCCCAGCAGGCCGGGGCAGACCCATCTTCCGTAGTGTACGATGCCCTTGATTATGCCCGACCGCGCAATTTTGATGTGGTGCTGGTCGACACTGCAGGCAGGTTGCACACCAAGGTCAACCTGATGGAAGAGCTGAAAAAGATCAAGAGGGTCATGGATAAGAAGATCCCCGGCGCCCCCCATGAGATCCTGTTGGTGCTTGACGCCACTACGGGACAGAACGCCATTTCCCAGGCCCGGCTGTTCAACGAGGCCGTGGATGTTACCGGACTGGCCTTGACCAAGCTTGACGGAACTGCCAAGGGGGGTATTGTGATCAACATCTGCCATGAATTCAACATCCCCATTCGTTTTATCGGTATCGGGGAACAGATGGAGGATCTGCGCGATTTTGAGCCGAACGATTTTGTGGAGGCTCTGTTTGCCGAGGGTGAGGCGTAAAGGCTAAGCCCTTACAGGTAAGAGATCTGCGTTGTTATCGGCCCATTCGCGTTCCGATGTCTAAAGTTCTCCGGCTAAGGGATCTGATCCGGTTCTGCAGGTCTAGTTCTCATTTCTCTGTCGCGCATCTGCCGTGCCCTGTGATTAATTACCGTAACGGGTTTGACGTATTTTAAATAGATTGAGGTCTTTATGATCGTTTATCGTCGGCATAAGCCGCCTGGCTGTGGCGGGTTTTTACTTGTTGTCGCCTTGCTCTTGTTCGCCATGGGCGGCGCCCCACTCATTCTTGATGTTTTGGGGTTTCTCTTTTTTTCCGGGGTAGTTCTTGTTCTCATGGTTTTTGTCGGGATCTGGGGTTTCTCCCAGTATATACGACGCCAGGTGAGCCGATACGAACGATCCCAGACGGAAAGTCATAATCAGTTTGTCTTTTTGTTGATCAATATCCTGATCCGGATTGCCCAAGGAGACGGGGTCGTCACCAAGGCCGAGCTTGGTCCCATCGAGAATTTCTTCCGCCTTCATCTCCGGTATAACCAGAGTCAGATGTACTGGGTTCGTGATTTGATCCAGGACGCGCTTGCTTCTCAGGTCTCCCTCGAAGCCATGCTTGTCGAGTTCAAGAAGAATTTTGCCTACGAGCCCCGGCTGATTCTGGTGGAACTTATCTATCAGGTGCTGTACACCAATGATCAGGTCTCTCCCCAGGAACTGGCCATGGTACAGACCATTGCCGAATTTCTCGATATTTCCACCTATGATCATCATGCCATCCGCAGCAAATATGTCGGCGGCAGCCGGGGGCGCACTTTTGCGGGGCAGGGGAGGAGCGAGACCCAGTACTATGAAATCCTCGGGTTGTCGCCGGGGGCTTCCGCCGCGGAGATCAAAGCCGCCTACCGCAAGCTGAGCATGCAGTATCACCCGGACAAGGTAGCGCATCTGGGCGATGAGTTTCGGCGGGTAGCGGAGGAAAAGATGAAAGAGCTGAATGAGGCGTATCAGCACCTGAAAAAGATCTAAACGTTCAGCAGCACCGCATCTGCTTTGTCATCGGCCTGCTCATGTGCAATAGCACACTTCGTAGGCCTCTTTTGCGCATCTGCGGCACTGTCCGTTTACCTTCAAAGATGGAGCCACGGTTTTTGTTTCTGTAAAGTTAAGATAATGGACGGCCATGAACATCCTTGTCCTTGAACCCTATTACGGCGGATCGCACAAGGCGTTTCTCTCCGGTCTGACCCATCATCTCCCCTATGCTTTTGAGTTGTTGACCCTGTCCGCGCATAGCTGGAAGTGGCGGATGCGTCTTGCGGCCCCGCATTTTGCCAGGGTTCTCGCTGCTGATCCATGCTATGCAGACAAAACCTATGACCGGATTTTCTGTTCCTCCCTGGTCGATGTCGCTGCCCTGCGCGGTCTGCTGCCGCCACACCTGCGCTCCCTCCCGGTTCTGACCTATTTCCACGAAAACCAGTTCGCCTATCCAATGCAGGTTTCCGAGGCGCGGGATGTCCATTTCGGCCTGACCAATCTCACCACCGCCCTGGCCTCGGATCGTCTTGCCTTTAATTCGCAGTATAATCTGGATTCTTTTCTCGCAGGCTGCCGGGACCTTCTTGCCAAGATGCCGGACATGTCCCTGTCCGGCTATGAAGAGGCGATCCGGGCAAAGGTAACTATCCTTCATCCAGGGCTGGATTTCAGCACCATTGACACCTTGTCGACGGATAGGCAGACAGGTAGTTCGCCGGTGCTGGTCTGGAATCATCGATGGGAGCACGACAAGAACCCGGAATTGTTCTTCCGCACCCTGTACGGACTTGCCGAGCAGGGGGTTCCTTTTTCGCTGATTGTCCTGGGAGAATCCTTTAAGAATCGGCCCGCGATTTTTGCCCAGGCAGCAGAAACCCTTGCCGAGCGGATTATCCATTTCGGCTATGCGGAAGATCGCCGGGAATATTGTCGTTTGCTCTGCCAGGGTGATATTGCCGTTTCTACAGCCAACCACGAATTTTATGGGATTGCGGTGCTGGAAGCGGTGCGTGCAGGCTGCCGGCCCTTGGTGCCGGACCGCTTGTCGTACCGTGAGCTTTTTCCTTCAGCCTGTCGTTACCAGGATGCTGATTTTTCCCGGGAGCTCGGCTCAGCATTGCGGGCGGGAAGGTTTACGCCCCATGCGGCGCAGAGCATGACCAACCGCTTCTCCTGGTCGGAGCTGGCTGGCTGCTATCAAGAATGGTTTGAATTGTCGGAATAACAGTCGGTTGGCGGATCAGGGGGCGCATTCGCCAAAATTTTTCGACAGGAATTCACATTCGGCCGGGGAAAGATCAAAACGGATCTCTGCCTCCTTGAGCACCACATCCCGTTTTTTCTCCGGATTATTGAGCAGTTCTTCGCTCATCCAGCAGATGGCCTTTTTGACCTTGTCACTGCTTGTCGGCAATCGTCCGTCGCAGCCCATAGCTGTGCCCTCCTTTACACCGGTTTCACCATGATGCCGCCGAGGGGCGGAACCGAGACCAGGATATGGCATGGAGCCTCACCCATGGGCTCGGCAATGGTCTGCTTGCGGTCCGGGTTGAACACATTGCTGCCGCCGAATTCGGCGATATCCGTGGAAAGGATTTCCTGATACCAGCCTGGGGCAGGCACCCCAAGTTTATAGTCGTGCAGAACCTGGGGGGTAAAGTTGAGCAGGCAGACCACATGGTCTTTCGGGTCTTTGCCCTGGCGGCAGAAGGCGATGATGCTGTTGTCGACATCCTTGAAATCCATCCAGCGAAAGCCGTCGAAGGAAAAATCAATTTCCCAGAGGGGGCGGGTATCCTTGTAAACCGCGTTCAACTGCTGCACGTATTTTTGCAGCTGCTGGTGCATGGTATTCTGTTCGGTCAGATGCCAGTCCAGGCTCACTTTGCAGTACCATTCGGAGATCTGGCCGAATTCCGCCCCCATGAACAGGAGCTTCTTGCCCGGATGGGTCCAAAGAAAGAAGAAAAGCAAACGCAGATTGGCGAACTTTTGCCACATATCCCCCGGCATCTTGAAGAGCAGGGAACGTTTGCCATGCACCACCTCGTCATGGGACATGGGCAGGATGAAATTTTCGGTAAAGGCGTAGAGCAGGGAAAAGGTGAGGGCGTTGTGATGGTATTTACGGAAGATGGGCTCCTTGCTGAAGTAACCCAGGATGTCGTTCATCCAGCCCATGTTCCATTTATAACCAAAGCCCAGCCCCCCCCAGTCCAGGGGCTTGGAAACCCCGTAGAAGCTGGTTGACTCCTCGGCGATCATTAAAATATCGGGATATCGGCCGTAGATGATGGCGTTCATGTGCTTGATGAACTCGATGGCCTCGATGTTTTCCTTGCCGCCATAAATGTTGGGCACCCAATCCCCTTCATTGCGGGCATAGTCGAGATAGAGCATGGAGGCCACTGCATCGACCCGCAACCCGTCGATGTGGAATTTATCCATCCAGAAGAGGGCGTTGGCAATGAGGAAGTTCTGCACCTCCTTGCGGCCGTAGTTGAAGATAAGGGTGCCCCACTCGGGATGTGCTCCCTGCCGAGGGTCTTCGTGCTCGTAAAGCGCGGTACCGTCGAATCTGCTCAAGGCATGGCCGTCGGTGGGGAAGTGTGACGGCACCCAGTCGAGGATAACGCCGATCCCGTGCTGATGGCACTGATCCACGAAGTACATAAAGTCATGGGGGTTACCGTGTCGGCTGGTTACGGCATAATACCCGGTGACCTGATATCCCCAAGACTCATCAAGAGGATGTTCCATGATGGGCATCAGCTCGATATGGGTGAAGCCCATTTCCTTGACATACGGGATCAAGGCGCCGGCAAGTTCCTGATAGGAAAGCATCCGTGAGGGGTCAGCGGGGTCGCGCCGCCAGGAGCCCAGATGGACTTCATAGGTGGACATGGGTTGGTCATAGCTTTTCCGGCGTTTCCGTTCATCGAGCCAGTTTGCGTCATTCCAGGCATAACCGTCCAGTCCCCAGACAATCGAGGCGGTTTTCGGACGGATCTCGGCGAAGAATTGAAATGGGTCTGCCTTTTCGAGAAGTGCGTTTTGTTGAGTCTTTATTTCGAACTTGTACGGTTCACCCTGGCCGATGCCCGGAATAAACAGCTCCCAAACGCCGGAATTGCCTAAAACCCGCATCTGATGAACCCTGCCGTCCCAGTAATTGAAATTGCCCAGGATGCTGACTCTTTTGGCGCTTGGCGCCCAGACGCGGAAGATTGTCCCGCTGACGCCGTCAATCGTTACAGGCCGTGCGCCGAGGATGTTGTAGATTTCGTAGTTCGTGCCGTTGTTGAAAAGATAGCGGTCATATTCGGACATCTGGGGCAGGAACCGATAGGGATCTTTGAAGACATGCCGGTTTTCATCGTAAAAGACCGTTTCAAACTCATAAGGAAAAGGCTCGCGGCAGTTGGGAATGACAATTTCGAAAAAGCCTTCCGCCCTGGTTTTGTACATCTCCTTTCTTTCCCCGTCGGTTATCAGCCAGCAGGCAGTGGCGTTGGGCTGGAAGGTTCTGATAACCGAGGAAGCGGTATCGTGGTCCAGTACGTGGAATCCTAAAACCTGAAAGGGGTCATAGTGTTCGGATGCAATAATCAGGTTGATTTCGGAATTTATATCATAAGTCATATGCGCGGTTCCGGTTCTATATGTAAGGTTGTTGGGGGGAGTCTGTTGCCGTTATGTGGTTAAAAAATACTAGCACGGATCAGATGGGAAACTCCAACTCTTTTCCAAGCTTGGGGTAAAATTGTTGTAAGTGCATGATTTCTTGACTGACCGCCTGGGCAGATGCTAAGTTGCAGGCGGATTTGAATCGGTCGCCTCCGGCGATTAACGACATCGAACGTAAACATGGGGCATACCTCCCGGATGATCGAAACCCTGCAAGGTTATTTCCTTATTGCCACCCCCCAGATGCCGGACCCCCGTTTTGCCGGCAAGGTTGTTTATCTCTGTGCCCACAACGACGAGGGTGCCATGGGGTTGGTGGTGAATGAGCCCATTGCCGGGGTCAGTATGGCGGAAGTTTTCGCGAGTGCCGACATTCCGCAGCCGCCAGGGCTTTTATCGGCGGTGTATTTGGGAGGACCGGTGGAGGTGGCAAACGCCTTTTTCCTGTACAGTTCCGAATACAGGGCGCAGCATTTCCTCGAGGTGAGCAAAACCGTTCATCTGAGCAGCGATCCGCAGTTGCTCTATGACCTCGCCTCGGGCCGGGGTCCGAAAAATCTGCTGGTGGCCCTGGGTTATTCCGGCTGGGGGCCGGGACAGCTCGAAGCAGAGCTCTCTGTTGATGGATGGCTCACCCTGCCCGCGGATGACGATATCATTTTTCATACGCCGGACAGCTTAAGATGGCAGAAGGCGGCTCGGCGTCACGGCATCGATATCGCCTTGTTCGGGGATGTGGTGGGCTCGGCCTGATTGGCCAGCGGGACGACGAATTCTGCTTGGTTTCATGATTTTTCACAGGAATAACATATGACGCGCATATCTCAATTTCTTGGGGAAGAGGCCGATCTCGGCCCGGAAAAACGGATCACCATTCTCTCGGCGCCACTGGCCTCCTCGGTGAGCTGGATGGGAGGTACGGAGCTTGGGCCGCAAGCGATTATCGACGCTTCCCCGGCTTTGGAGGTGTTTGATGACGAGCTTTTGGTCGAGACCGTGCGGCTTGGCATAGAAACAAGGCCGACCCCTGATTTTACAACCATCACGGCCGCCGAGGCCTGCCTAAGGATTGAGAAATCCATGGCCGCCGAACTGGCAGGGGGGCGTTTCCCGGTTCTGCTGGGGGGCGAGCACACCGTGACCGTGCCTGCGGTCAAGGCCTGTCTGGCGCAATACCCGGACTTGCATGTGGTGCAGATCGACGCCCACCTTGATCTGCGCCAGGAATATGAAGGCAACGAAAACAGCCATGCCTGCGTGATGCGGCGGCTTGATGATCTTGGCATTCCCTTTACCCAGATCGGTATTCGCTCCTTTTCCAAGGAGGAATACGAGCTCGTTCGAGCCAGGGGGCTGCGGCCATTTTTCATGCAGCGCATCCGCAAGGAACACGATTGGATTGCCCAAGTTTGCCGGGAAATCAAGGGGCCGGTCTATCTCACCTGCGATGTGGATGGGCTTGACCCGACGATTATGCCGGCCACCGGCACCCCCGAGCCGGACGGTCTGACCTGGCGCGAGACCATCGATTTGTTGCGGGAGCTTGCTCGCAGTCATCGCATCGTGGCCATGGATTTTGTCGAATTTTCCCCGCGCTCCGGCGCGGAACATGCCGCTTTTACCGTGGCCAAGCTGATCTACCGGACCCTGGGGTATGTCTTTCAGCAGAAAAATCCATGAGCAAAATTGTTGGATGTTTTTGCTGCGCCAAATCGATAATCCTGATTTTCCGGTCCATATCCGGGGTCTGGTTTTATATCAGAAAAATAATAAAGCGCCTGCAGTCGGGTGCCGTGAAAATTAGTCAAGGACAGGTGATTGAATATGGCTGAGGAAGAAGAAATATTTCAGTGTCGGCAATGCGGTCATTGCTGCCAGGGTGAAACCACGGTCTCTCTGGACCCCGATGATATTGATCGTCTGGTCGCCTATCTGCATCTGCCCCTGGCCGAGGTGAACGAAAAATATCTGCGCATTACCGGCAAGGTGGTACAGATGAAGATCGTGGACGGCCACTGCATCTTTTTTAACGAGGGCTGCACGGTGCATACCGGCAAACCTTGGCGGTGCAGACAATGGCCCCTGCATCCGAGCATGCTCAGCGACCAGAACAATTTCGAGGCCATACGGCAATCCTGCCCCGGGATAAAAGGGGAGATCGGCTATGGAGAGTTCCGTTCCAAGCTGGCGGAGATTCTCGCCCGGCAGCCGGGCAAAGGCAAGTAGGCGAAGCGGCGGTGAAGATTATTCTCCCGTTCCTGGGCAAAACCAAGGAGCAGTACCTTGCCGCCGGAATCGATGATTATGCCGGACGGCTCAGGCGTTTTGTCCAGCTTGAGATGGTGGTGCTGAAGGAAAAGAAGAATGCGGCCAAGGAAGATACGGTGCGGCAGCAAAACGAGGAGGGACAAATACTTCTCGGCAGTGTGCAGCCGTCGGACAGGGTCGCCAAGGCAGTCAGGATAGTCGCCCTGGATCCGGCAGGGCAACAGCTCAGCTCGGAAGAGCTGGCTGATATGGTAAGCCGCTGGGAGGATCAGGGGGTCCGGGAGATTGCTTTTTTGATCGGAGGCCCCACCGGGCTTGCGCTGGAGCTGGTCCGGAAAGCGGATTATGTGTTGTCGCTCTCGCGGATGACCTTTACCCACGAGATGGCCCGCCTGCTGGTGCTTGAACAGCTGTACCGGGCTTTTTCCATCAAGGCCGGAACCGGGTATCATAAGTAAAGGGGAAAACTAATCGGGACCCGGGTCAAACGGATTCCACCGAACGTACCTCGGGAACCTCGCCTTTTAAAAATTTTTCAATCCCGTTTTTGAGCGTATTTCCGGACATGGGGCATTCCTTGCAGGCGCCGGTCAGTTGAACCGTGACTACCCCGTCCTTGCTTACGTCAACCAGGGCCACATCGCCTCCGTCTGCTTGTAAAGTTGGGCGAATCTTTGCCAAGGCCGCCAGAATTCTGTCTCGCATTGTTATTCCTCAAGCTGGGTTGTCAGGGTGAAAAGGTAGGCCAATCTAACACAGCTCTTCCCCCTCGACAACCTTTGCCGACTTTAGCCTGAGAACTATGCGGTTGCCAGATTGTCCGTTGTTGTAGTATGATAGCGCTCCCATTTTGTTCATGGCACACAATGATGACTTCGTAAAAATGGAAAAGGTCACAGGTTCGTGACACAATGTCAAGAAGTCACAAAGTTATACCCGTTGCAATCGCGCTTTTTGCGATTTCAACAACAATGGGGCTTATCCCAACAAGGAGTCTAAATGAAAAAGGTCCATAAGGATTTTCAGGATATGTCAGGTCTGGAGTTGGCTCGTTTGGCCGCACTGGCTGCCCTGGATAAAAAAGCGGAGGACCTGGTCGTTCTTGATGTGCGAGGCATGTCTTCCATTGCCGATTTTTATGTCATCATGAGCGGACGATCCACCAGGCATGTTCAGGGTCTGGCTCAGGCGGTGGATGTGGCCCTGCGTCATAAAAATGTCAAGGACGGCAATACCGAGGGCCTCAATGAGGGGCATTGGGTGCTCCTCGATTATAACGATGTGATCGTGCATATTTTTTACAGTGAAGATCGCACCTTTTACGACATTGAAGGGTTGTGGCACGACGCCCCCAGGGTGAAGATAGAGTCGGACGTATCAGTTCCCGAATAGGCTTTGAGGCTCTGGAGAAACGATGAAGAAGATCACGCCGGTATTGCTGGCCATTCTCGATGGCTGGGGAATTGGGGAGCCGTGGGAAGGCAACGCGGTTCATCTCGCCCAAACGCCCAACATGGATCGCTGGCAGGCCAGTCAGCCGGCTACGACCCTGGTTGCCCACAATGGCGCGGTCGGCCTCCCGGAAGGGCAGATGGGCAATTCCGAGGTGGGGCATCTCAATATCGGCGCCGGTCGTATTGTCTATCAGGATTTCACCCGGATCAACCGGGACATCCAAACCGGAGCTTTTTTAAAAAATGAACCGTTGACCGGGATTTTTGGCCGTGCCGTCGAGCAGGGGACTGCGGTGCATCTTCTTGGACTGCTTTCCGACGGTGGGGTGCACAGTCATATCCGCCATCTGGTCGCTTTGTTGGAAATGGCCAAAAAGATGGGGCTGAGCAAGGTGTATGTCCATGCCTTCATGGATGGCCGTGACACTCCTCCCCAGAGCGGGGCCGGATACATGGCTGAACTTGCTGAAGCCATGGGCCGGATCGGCGTGGGTCAAGTCGCCTCGGTCTGCGGCCGTTATTATGCCATGGACCGCGATAACCGTTGGGATCGGGTTTCCCTGGCCTGGCAGGCCATGGTGGATGGCTCGGGCCGGCATTCGGCCACGGACGCTGGCGAAGCAGTGAGCGCGGCGTATGGGCGCGGCGAAACCGATGAGTTCATCAAGCCCACGGTTATCCTGAACAACGATCAGCCGGTGGCTACCATCAACGATGGGGACTCGGTGATCTTCTTTAATTTTCGGGCCGACCGGGCCAGGCAGATGACCCGTGCTTTTATCGACCGGGAGTTTGTCGGCTTTCCCGTGCAGCACCGACCCCGGCTGGCCGATTATCTCACCTTTACCGTGTATGAGAAGGATTTTGATCTTCTCGTGGCCTTTCCGCCGGTCGCCCTCATCCATATCCTGGGGGAAGAGGTCTGTAGTCATGGCCTGCGGCAGCTCCGTATCGCCGAAACGGAAAAATATGCCCATGTCACCTATTTTTTCAATGGCGGCCGCGAAGCCCCTTTTGCGTTGGAAGACAGGGCGTTGCTCCCATCCCCCCGCGAGGTGGCCACCTACGACCTGAAACCTCAGATGAGCGCGGACGAGGTGACCGAGGAGTTGTTGCGCCGACTTGCGGATAATCCCTACAGTCTGGTGGTGCTCAACTTTGCCAACTGCGATATGGTGGGCCATAGCGGGATCATGACCGCGGCCGTGACCGCCGTCGAGACCGTGGACCGGTGTATCGGCCGGGTGGTCGAGCGTTTTACGGAACTCGGCGGGGTGGTACTTGTTACCGCGGACCATGGCAATGCCGAGGTCATGATCAATAAGGAAACCGGCGGCCCGGTGACGGCCCACTCCACCAACCCGGTGCCCTTGGTCATGATCGGCGCCCAGCCCGGCTTTGGCCTCAGGGATGGCGGGACCCTGACTAATATCGCCCCCACCATCCTTGAGTTGATGGGGTTGCCCATCCCGCCAGAGATGGAAAGCGCCAGTCTGCTGGTGCGGATGTAATCGTCCTGTGAAGAAAACGAACTAACTGAGAACACGAGCAATCAGAGGTAATCTGTAATGAAATACATCAGCACCAGAGGCGGCATCGCCCCCGTATCCTTCAAGCAAGCCGTGATGATGGGGCTTGCCACCGATGGCGGCCTGTTGCTGCCCACCTCAATTCCAGAGATTCCCGCCGAAACCCTGGCTCAGTGGCGGCAGCTCAGCTATCCGGAGCTGGCTTCAGCCGTACTCAGCCTCTTTATTGACGATATCTCGACGGCCGACCTGCGTGAGCTTGTCGAAAGATCGTATAGCACCTTCAATCACCGGGAGATCACCCCGTTGGTCAAGCAGGGCGATTGTTACATCCTTGAGTTGTTCCACGGCCCGACCCTGGCCTTCAAGGACGTGGCCCTGCAGTTTCTCGGCAATGTTTTTGAGTATCTGCTCAAGGAATCCGGCGGCAAGATGAATATTCTCGGCGCCACTTCCGGCGATACCGGGAGCGCCGCGATCTACGGGGTGCGCGGCAAGGAACGGATCAACATCTTCATCCTGCACCCTCACAAGCGGGTAAGCCCCATTCAGGAACTGCAGATGACCAGCGTGACCGACCCCAACGTCTTCAATCTCGCGGTGCGCGGCACCTTTGACGACGGGCAGGCAATAGTCAAGGCCATCTTCAACGATCTTGATTTCAAGGATAAATACCAGCTGGGCGCGGTCAATTCCATCAACTGGGCCCGGATCGTGGCCCAGGTTGTCTACTATATCTATGCCGCGCTCAAGGTTACCGGAAGCGAAGGGGTGGACAAGGTTGACTTTTCGGTGCCCACCGGCAATTTTGGCGATATCTTTGCCGGTTATGTGGCCCGCCGCATGCTGCCCAAGCAGATCCGCAACCTGATTTTGGCAACCAACGAGAACAACCTGCTGACCCGCTTTATCTTAAACGGCGATTATTCCCTTGGGCCGGTGGCGCAAACCTCAAGCCCTTCCATGGACATCCAGGTGGCAAGCAATTTTGAACGGTATCTCTATTACTTGAACGGTGAGGATGCCGACAGAACCCGCCGGGATATGGCCGGCTTCGGTGCAAGCGGCAGCCTCCAGTTTGACGAATTTGCCCAGGAACGGGTGCGCGCTGATTTTGGCTCGCGCAGCGTGAACGAAGAGGAAACCATCGCCACCATCCGCGATTTTTACCAGAAGTATGGCTATGTGCTTGATCCGCATACTGCGGTGGGGGTAAAGGCCGGACTTGCCGGCCGGGAGTCGGGGGTGCCGATGATCTGCCTGGCCACCGCTCATCCGGCCAAGTTCGGCGCTGCGGTTCAAAGCGCCATCGGCCACGAGCCGGAACTGCCGGAAAGCCTTGCCGCGCTGGCAGACAAGGAAACCCGCTGTGAAGTGATTGCAGCCGAGGTTGGGGCTGTGCAGGCGTTTGTCGAGCAGCATGCCCTGTAGCCTTTTCGGGGATGGATTCTTGCGCCGGGCTTGAGATCGGCCTTATCTTCAGCAAACAAGATCAGCGAATACCCTCCCGGCGGAGCCGCGCCTTTGTCTCCACCCTTGGTGGCCATGGTGCTGATATCTATCCTGCTCTGGTTGTCCGCCGATTTTTTTGATGAATAAGGGCTCGGTTAACAAGGCGGTTGGGTATGGAAATTTTTAAACAGAAGGTTGATGAAGCGGTCGGTTTTTTGCGGGATCGCATGCCGGAGGTGCCGGAGATTGTCCTGGTCCTCGGCACGGGCTTAAGCGGCTTGGGGGAAAGGATTGAGTCGCCCGTTATCCTGCCCTATGCGGAAATTCCCCACTTCCCTGCGTCAACGGTGGCAAGCCATGCCGGTAATCTTATCTTTGGCAGGCTCTGCGGTAAGCCGGTGGCTGTGTTGCAGGGCAGGTTTCATTATTATGAAGGGTATTCCACTCGCGATCTGACCATGCCGATCCGGGTTCTCGCCTTGCTTGGCGTAAAAACCCTCATTGTTTCCAACTCGGCAGGCGGCCTCAATCCGGCTTTTGCCCCCGGCACCTTGATGGTGGTTCGCGACCATCTGAACTTTATCCCGGACAATCCCTTGCGCGGAGCCAATGTCGAGGCATGGGGTCCGCGATTCCCCGATCTTTCCGCCCCTTATGACCATCGTCTGGTCGACACAGCCTTGGCCTGCGCGGCCAGGGAGCAGATTTCCCAGGTCGCCACCGGCGTTTATGTTGCCATTCCCGGCCCAAGCCTGGAAACTCCGGCGGAAACCCGGTATCTCCGTCAATGCGGCGCCGATGCCGTGGGCATGTCCACCGTGCCGGAAGTGATCGTGGCCATCCATGCCGGCCTGCGGGTCTTGGGTTTATCGGTGGTGGCTAACGTCAACGATCCGGATAATCTCAAGCCCATTATTTTGGAAGAGATCATCGCGGAAACCCACAAGGCCGAAGAACGGTTGTCGCGTCTGCTCCTTGCTGTTCTGTCCGAGATATAGGTCAATATTCAGGTGGATAGACCGAAGGTTGAAGGGTTTTTAGTATACTTCAGCCTTCAAACTTCAGCCTAAACACCCAAGTAGTTACGAGATATAAGAGAAAACCCATGAACGCCAATGCAACCCTGCTGGTCTGCGGCCAGATTCTGACTCTGGATCCCTACAACACCACGATCGACGACGGTGCCGTGGTCATTGCCGGAGATACCATTGTCGAGGTAGGGGAGCGTGGACCCATGTTGTCCAAGTACCCTGGCGTGGAGATGCTTACTCAATCCCATGGCCTGGTCATGCCAGGGCTGGTTAATACCCACACCCATGCGGCCATGGCTTGCTTCCGCGGGCTGGCCGATGATTTGCCATTGATGACCTGGCTCACCGAGTACATCTTTCCGGTTGAGGCCAATCTCACCCCCGAAATGGTTTATCACTCTTCGCTGCTCTCCATGGCCGAGATGATCAAGTCCGGCACCACCAGCTTTTGCGATATGTATCTTTTTGCCAAGGAGGTGGCCAGGGCCACGGTTGTCTCCGGGATGCGCGGCTGGCTTGGCGAGGTACTGTACGATTTTCCCTCGCCCAACTATGGTATGCCCGAAAACGGCATTTTCTATCTTGAGGAGCTGATGGCTGAATACCGCAATCATCCGCTTGTATCCATCACCGTTGACCCCCATGCCGTATACACCTGTTCCCCGGATCTGCTCAAACGTCTCAAGGACGTGGCCGAAAACCACGGGGCCGCCTATGTGATCCATCTCTCCGAAACCAGGGACGAGGTTGAGGGTTGCCTTGCCAAATATGGGCATACCCCGGTCATGCACCTTGATTCCCTTGGAATTCTCGATAGCCGGGTGGTGGCCGATCATTGCGTGGTGCTCAGCGAGCAGGAGATAGCCCTGTTGGCCGAGCGGGGCGTCAAGGTGGCCCATTGTCCGGAAAGCAACATGAAGCTGGCCTCGGGTGTTGCTCCGGTGGTGGAGCTGTTGGCGGCCGGGGTCACGGTGGGCTTGGGCACCGACGGTGCGGCCAGCAACAACGATGTGGATATGTTCGGCGAAATGGACTCTGCCGCCAAGCTGCACAAGGTGCATCGGCTCGATCCCACGGTGATGAGCGCCGAAACCACCCTGCGGATGGCCACTCTGGGCGGCGCGAAGCTCCTGGGGGCGGAGAGCCGGATCGGCAGTCTGGAGGTGGGGAAAAAGGGTGATCTCATCGTCTTGGATATGAATAAACCCCATCTGACCCCGATGTACAATATCCCTTCCCATCTGGTCTACGCGGCGACAGGTTCGGATGTGGTGCATTCCGTGATCAATGGTCGGGTGGTGATGCGTGATAGGCGGCTGCTCACCATGGATGAGGATGCGGTTCTTGCCAAGCTGCGTGAGATCGGTGCGCAGATCTCCGGTCTGGTCAGGTCGGGGAGGAGATAAGCCGTTTCCTGGAAAACGAGGTGAGGGGGCGGCTTGCAGTGACGGAGAAATTTCTCCCCCGGGCTCTTCCCCTGATGCCTTGGAGAGCGCCGTTGTCGGTTAATGCCTGGATGTATGAGACGCTGCTGGGTGACGACAACCAACATGTTGCCCGGAGTTATTTCCATGACGCACTCCAGGCTGACTTTGGCGATATGATCGAAAAACAGTTGGCATCGCCTTCCATTGGGCACGGCATGCCGAATTGTTTGCCTTCGATGACGGCACCGGCGAGTTGTATATCGAGGGGTAGGATCTTTTTTCAGGAATATCAAATAGGGTTCGTCACGGCAAACAACAGCGGAGAAGCAGGTGCACAGAAAAATCTATCTCCCTCTGTTCTTGCGGAAGTGTTGGAAAACCGAGGCCGCCAGATAGGCAAACCCGGCAATGATGATGATGGTCGGGCCGCTGGGCAGATCGTTGCTGTAACTGATCGCCAGGCCTGAAGCGATAAAGGCGATACAGAACAGGGTGGCCAGCACCATCATCTGCCAGAGGCCTTTGGCAAAGTTGCTTGCCACTGCCGCCGGCAGGGTCAGCAGGGCAATGACCATGACAATTCCCACCACCCGGACCAGCAGCACCACGGTCAAGGCAGTCAGGCAGAGGAGCAGCAGATAGTACAGGTCGGTGCGAACTCCGCGCAGCCTGGCATACTCTTCGTCAAAACAGACGGCCAGAAATTTATGATAAAACAGGGTGGCGATCCCAACCACCAAGGTGTCCAGCACCAGCACCATCCAGAGATCGAACTTCGAAATCAGCAGAATATTGCCGAACAGGTAGCTCATCGGCTCGATGTAGCCCGGGGTTTTAGCAATGAACAGCAGGCCGACGGCCATGCCGATGGCCCAGAGGGCCCCGATGGCCGTGTCTTCCCTCTGGCTGGCGTGGAGGCTCACCAGACCGATGATGATGGCAGCCAGGAGCGCCGCGACGATGGCCCCGGAAAGGGGGCCGAACCAGGTAATGCCCAGCTTGTGCTGGCAGTAAAGACCCGCGCCGATGCCGCCGAGCACGCAATGGGCGATGGCCCCGGCTATATAAGTGATCCGGCGGGCCACCACGTATGTGCCGATAATGCCGAAGGCCAGACTGGCCAGGATCCCGGCGCCAAAGGCATAGCGCAGGAAGGGAATGGCCGGGTCGGCCAGGGCGTTAAGAAATTCCATGGTTGCAGTGTCCTTCCGGCGAGCAGCGATGATCGTGGCGGATCATGCGGATGTCGCCGCCGTACATATTGCGGATCAGGTCGCCGGTCAGTTCGCTGGTGGGGTGGAGCACGACCTGCCGGTTGACGCAGACGATGCTTTTGAAGAACTTCGAGGCAAAGCCGACATCGTGGGTGACCAGCATGACGGTGAGGCGTTCATTGAGCTTGCCGAGCACCTCAAAGAGATGCTCTTCCGAAGCGGCGTCGATGTTGGCCGTGGGCTCGTCAAGGATCAGTAATTCGCCTTCGGCTGCCAATGCCCTGGCAATAAGAACCCGCTGTCTTTGTCCCCCGGAGATTTCGGAAAACAGGCGACCACCAAGATCCGCCAGCCCCATTTCCTCAAGGGCTGTCTGGGCGGCTTCCCGGTCGGTCTTGGCGTAGGCTCCGCAGAAAATCCGGTCCAGTCGGCCCATGAGCACGACATTGAGCACCGTCACCGGAAACTGCGGATCGTAGCGGGCATACTGCGGAACATACCCGATGCGCAAGCGGCTTTTTTCCGGTGTTTGCCCCAAAACCTGAATCTCGCCTTGGTCCGGTTTGAGCAGGCCGAGGATGAGCTTGAGCAGGGTGGTTTTGCCGCCGCCGTTGGGGCCAACGATACAGAGGGAATCACGGGCCATGATGTCCAGGGTGACGCTTTCCAGTATGGGCGTACCGTTGTAAGCGAAATTGAGATCCCGGATGCGGATGGCTGCTTCCTGCGTGCCGATGGTGTTCATGGGTTGATCCTTGTTCACGAAATTTTCACCCCATTCCTTCACTGTTTCAGCGAATGTTCGATGGTTGTTGCAATGGTAACAAGATTTCGCAACACGTCCTGATCCAGAGGGTCGATGGGAGTCACAACCCCGTTGATGGCGTGGGCCACGGTATCGGCGCTCTTGCTGTCGAATTGCGGCTGAACAAAGATGGTCTGAACCTGATCCTTCCTGGCCTGGCGAATAAGAGCGGTAATCTGTCTCGGAGTGGGGGACTTGCCGCTGATTTCCACACTCTTCTGTTTCAGGCCGTAGGCATGGGCAAAATAACCAAAGGCCGGATGGAAGACGTAAAAGGTTTTGCCGCGGTAAGGGCTCAGGGTTGTGAGCAACCGTTTGTCCAAAGCGCTGAGTTCATTCCGCAGGACGGCAAGATTTTTTTGCAGGGCCTCTTTACGCTCCGGGAGGGCGGTGCTCAGGGCCGTCGCCATGTTCTCGGCCATAATCCGCAGGTTATCCGTGGCCAGCCAGATGTGGGGGTCCGCTTCATTGCCGGAATGCTCTTCTTTGCCATGGGCTTCGTGGTCGTGATCCGTAAGCGGCAACCTGACGATACCCCTGGTGGAGTCCACAATCCGCAGATTACGATTGCTGGCTGCGATCTTGGCCGCCAGTTGTTTCTCAAAGGGGATATCCGCCGTGAAAAACAGGGTGGCTCCAGCCAAGGCGGCAACTTGGCGCGGGGTTGGTTCGAAGGTGTGCGGATCTCGCCCTTTGCTCACCAAGGTGTGTACCTCAACGGCATCGCCGGCGATCCTTTCAGCCAGAAAAGCCTGGGGCGGCACGGTGACAAAGATCCGCATTTTCTGAGTAGACACAGATGTCGCTGCAAGTCCCGGGGTCGTAACGCAGGTGATCGTTAAGCAAAAAACAGCGGCGGTCACGAGTCGGAGAAAATTCAATGCCGGCATGGGGTTTCGTTGCTCCCGCAGACGAGATGTACGGCTTTGCACGCATCGCATTTCTGCAGGGAATGGGTGTTGAGGAATTTTGCCCAGTGCGTGCGTTGCTCCGAGGTTAGAATGCCGGTGCCCTGGCAGAGCGGGCAACCGTTTTCCAGGGCGTTCAGGATGGCGCTCCGGATGAACTCAGATTTATTGGGTACCTTGTGCAGGGCTTCTGCCAACGTTTCATCGACCTTGAAGGTGATGGTCTCCTGTTTTTTGTTGCGCATGTTTTTCCTTTGGATATTGAAGATGCTATTCGTTGATCGTAATACAAAGTATTACCGGTGTAAATGGGAATGTCAGGTGATCCGCATCTGGGTGGGCAAAATATCCGGAATGAAAAGGGCGTTGCTTCTTCACCTCCTTATGGTATAGATTATAAGTATATTTTTTAATATGATTAGATTCGGTATATTTGATAAAATCGCCGTCAGCCGAAAGGGGTTTCTCATGTTTGGACTTGGAATGCCGGAGCTCATCGTTATTCTGGTAATAATCGTCATCATTTTCGGAGCGGGCAAGTTGCCTGAGATCGGTTCCGGAATCGGGCAGGGTATTAAAAACTTTAAAAAAGCCACCCGTGATGCCGACAAGCAGGGGAAAATCGATGAAAAGGATAAGGAAGGGGGTTCCAACTCCGCCTGATTGAGAAACTGCTGTTCGGATGTAATGACTGCATAAAGGAGAATGAATATGTTTGGCTTGGGTACTCCGGAATTGATTGTTATCTTGGGAATTGCCTTTCTGGTCTTTGGCGGGAAGAAGCTGCCTGAAATCGGCTCCGGCCTGGGGCAGGCCATCTCCTCCTTCAAAAAAGGACTGCGCGAGGCGGAAGAAACTGTTCCCGGCGTAAAAGAGGTCGCTTCTCTCAAGGAGGAAGTTGATAAGGTCAAGAATTTGGCCAAGCCGTTATAATGCGGTAATGGTGTCGACGGAACGGCCTGAACGGCAGCATCGTCGCCTATACTCCTGTTAGTGGTCTAGCTAGCTGAATGTAATGGTTAAATATAGCGATTATTTTCTAATGGCTTCTAGATAACTACGAGTTATTGTTAAATATATAAGGCAGGCGGATACCATGGTGTCCGCCTGCCTTTTTTTATGGGCAATATCCTGCTTGTATTCCTGGGCGTTCCGTATATAAATTAGTGCATTGTTGCTTGCGGTGACAATCCGTTATGATATTTTAATTTTGCTGATCAGCGTTACACACAACTAAACTCGATGGAGGTGACATGGCCGTGTTGCATCGCATTTTTTCGCGCAGGGGGGGAAATCCGGTTTGCCAGGGGTTGGGGTTTGTTTGTCTGCTGTGGTGCGTTTTTTTTGCTTTCAGCGCCACACCTTCTGGTGCTTCGGGCAACCCTGATCTTGTGAAAACCATCAAGGGACAAAAGGGCGAAATCATCAATGGGGTGGCCTGTTCCTCGGACGGTAAAAAGATCGCCTCAGCCGTGGATGATGGAACCGTTCAGGTTTGGGATCTTGAGTCCGGTAAGGTTGTGTTGACCCTGAGCAAGGATTTGCAAGGTGCGAATGCCGTGGCTTTTTCCCCTGACGGTCAGTTACTTGCCGCCGCGGTGATGGCGGGAGGGCGGCGCGGCAATGCCGTGCAGATCTTTGATCTGGCAAACGGTCAACTTGTGCAGGACATGCGGGGGCATACCCAGCAGATCACCGACCTGGCTTTTTCGCCGGACGGCAATCGCATTGCTTCGGTGGGCAACGACAATACCCTCCGAATCTGGAACGTTAAATACGGAACCCTTGAAACCACCCAAAAGGAAACCAAGAATAATCTCCTCGCCCTCGCTTATTCTCCGGACGGAAAAAATATTATCGCCACCGAGAACTGGGACGGCAAGATCCAGATGTGGGATGCGATCAATGTGCGTTTGATCCGGTCGATCCAGGGGCATGCCGACTGGGTGCTGTGCGTGGCATACTCCCCCGATGGCAAGGAGTTTGTTACCGGCAGCCGAGACGGATCGGTGTATGTTTGGGATGCCGAGTCCGGTGCCCGTCTGAGGGTTTTGCGTGACCCGGAGCTGGACCCGGTGAACAGCGTGGTTTATTCTCCCGATGGACGTTATGTCATGGCCGCCACCCAAAGCAGGCATATTTTGTCCTGGCAGAAATCCGAGAGCAATCTGTTCAATTTTTATGAAGGGCATGATCTTTCCGTCACCTCCCTGGCATTTCCTTCTTCCGGTAAATACGTTATTTCCGCGGGATTGGACGGCTCGATCCGTGTTTGGAACGGCCCCGGTCAGGGTGGGCCTGATTCTGTTCTGGCCCAAGCCATGAAATATGAGGCAGGCACTGATCCCATGGAGCAAGATCTTGCACTGGCCGCGAAGCTGTATCAGCAGGCGGCGGAAAAAGGACAGGTCGAGGCCATGTTTCGACTTGGCACCATGTACAGTCATGGCAAGGGTGTTGTCCGAAATATGGATGAGGCAAAAAAATGGTGGTCCCTTGCCGCTGAGAAGGGTAACGCCTCGGCTAAGGCGCAGTTGCAGGTGGGGCAAAAGGTTGCCCTGGCTGTGTCGCCTCCGCCTCAAGTGAAGGTCGAAGAGCCGCAGGTCCAGGCAGAGCCCAAGGCCATGGAGCCGGAGGAGAAAAAGATCAAGGCGGCAGTGAAGGAGTCGTCAAAGCCGGAGCAGGTAGCCAAGGTTGTACCTCCCGCCCCTCCGACGCCGGTTGCCAAGGATAAAAATAGCCTCTATGAAGAAGGGCTGCGATTTTTTAAGGGGCAAGGGGTTCCTCGGGATTATGCCCAGGCCCACAAGCTTTTTGCCGAGGCCGCAGAGATGGGACAGGTTAAGGCGCAGTACCGGCTTGGTTTTATGTACAGCCTCGGCAAAGGCGTGAAGAAGAGTGATCAGGAAGCGGTCAACTGGTGGCAAAAGGCAGCCAAACAGAACGACCCTGAAGCTCAGTATTATCTCGGCTACATGTACGAGATCGGTGGCGGGGTGAAGCAGGATATGGGCGAGGCCAAGAAGTGGTACCAGAAGGCGGCAGCTAATGGGAATGTCAACGCCGCGCAAAGTTTAAAGATGCTGCCCTGATCCGGTTTTGTTGCGGGGATAATAAAAAAAGGCGGGGGAAACCCCGCCTTTTTTTATGGCCAACAGCCGGAAGGTAAAACCCTTCCGGTCTATTCCTTATTCCGCCGGGGGAAGCGCGGGAAACCGCATGCTGATGGCGAGATTCCAGCTCTTGAGTTTGTCCTGTGCTTTTTCGAAAAGTCCGGTCACATCACCCTCAATGGTCACAGCGGTAATGGTGTCACCCTGTCTGATGCTGTCGATCACTTCCTGGTCTTTTTCATCGGCGATTTCGCCGAAAACCGTGTGCTTGCCATCCAGCCAGGGGCAGGGAACATGGGTGATGAAGAACTGGCTGCCGTTGGTGTTCGGTCCGGCGTTGGCCATGGAGAGGATGCCGGGCTTGGTGTGCCCGAGGCTTGCGTCGAATTCGTCTTCAAAGTCATAGCCGGGGCCGCTGGTGCCCGTACCCTTGGGGCAACCGCCCTGGACCATGAAATCCGGGATGACCCGGTGGAATTTGAGACCGTTGTAAAAGCCGCGCCGGGCGAGATTGGCAAAGTTCGCCACGGTGTACGGAGTTTTGTCGGCAAACAGTCTGAGGGTGATGGTGCCTTTGCTTGTTGTCATTGTGGCGGTCAAGTCGCTCATGATGTTCCTCTTTCGTTACGAAATTCATAAAAAAATACGGAGGCCCAGTGTGTTGGGCCAGATGGTTTTTACTGCAAGTTTACTGCTGCAATTCCCTGACAATGGCATCGCCCATGGCTGCGGTGCTGACGGCCTTGCTCTGATCCACGGCAATATCCGGAGTATGCACGCCCTTGTCGAGTACCGCGGCAACGGCGTTTTCAATGGCGTCCGCAGCCGCTCCCTGATCCAGACTGAAACGCAGCATCATGGCGGCGGAGAGGATTTGGGCGATGGGATTGGCGATACCTTTGCCGGCAATGTCCGGGGCTGAGCCGCCTGCCGGCTCATAGAGGCCAAAGCCTTTTTCGTTGAGGCTGGCCGAGGCGAGCAGCCCCATGGAGCCGGTGATCATGGCGCATTCGTCGGAAATGATGTCGCCGAACATGTTGCCGCAGAGCATGACGTCGAACTGGTGCGGATTTTTGACCAGCTGCATGGTGGCGTTGTCCACGTAGATATGGTTCAGGCTGACATCCGGGTATTCCTTGGCGATTTCGATGACCACCTCACGCCAAAGCACCATGGTGGTGAGGACGTTGGCCTTGTCCACCGAGGTGACGATCTTGCGGCGCAAGCGGGCGGCATCAAAGGCGCGGCGGGCGATGCGTTCGATCTCCCAGCGGTGGTAGACCATGGTGTCGAAGGCTTTTTCGTTGGGGCCGGAACCTTCCCGTCCCTTGGGCTGACCGAAGTAAATGTCGCCGGTGAGTTCACGCACGCAGAGGATATCAAAGCCGTCCCCCACGATATCGGCCCTCAGCGGGCTGGCGGCGGCCAGGGATTTGAAGATTCTGGCCGGCCGGAAGTTGCAGAACAGCTCGAAATGTTTTCTGAGCGGCAACAGGGCGGCGCGTTCCGGTTGCTGGGCCGGGGGCAGCGATTCCCATTTCGGACCGCCCACCGAACCAAAGAGGATGGCGTCGCTGGCCTCGCACAGGGCGAGGGTCGCGGCGGGCAGGGCCTCGCCGTGGTTGTCTATGGCACAGCCGCCCACATCCGCGTGTTCGTAGGTAAGGCTGAAGCCGAATTTTTTCTGGACAGCGTCCAGAACCTTGATGGCTTCCTGCATGACTTCCGGGCCGATGCCGTCACCGGCCAATACCGCTATCTTTTTCATTTGGTGCATCCTTGCTGTTATGTGTAATTGTAATGACAACTCCCTGACGAGGGAAAGTACGGGGCAACACCATACCTGATCATGACAAAGATGCGCAAGATCAATGTGATTGTTTCTTTGAAACCCTGTCTTGTACGATCAGCGGAACAAGGAGGCATGTTCCCGGTGGGCGATCACCGAGGCAAGGAACATGCCGGTTTGATCACGGTCTGACCGGCAGATTTATCAGGCGACCGTTGGCGGGGTTCTTGTAGCGGATTTCTCCGCTGATTCCCCCGGGTGCCAGGGGGCTTAGCAAGCGCAGGTTTACGATGTATCTCCCCGGGCTGACATGGGTCAGCAGCCATTTCACCTCGCCTTTGCCTGCATCGTATTGGTTGAATGCGGGCGAGGCGGTATCGATCACCGTGCCGATCGGGAGATTCTGGATTACAATCAGGGTACCGGGGGCTGGACCGGCAACGGTGATCTGCATTTTGATATCCTGGCCGACGGCGCTCAGGTATTGGCCGCTGACCAAAGCCTCGCCCGCGCGCAGGGAAATCGGCAGGGACAGGAGCAGAAACAGTGCCAGGAATAAAAGCCCCGGTGCTCCGGGATGGATTTTTTTAGCCGTCATTTTCTTCCTCCTGTTGGATGATTACTGGAGAATCTCATAGCTTCGCGTTTCCGGATTAAAGCGGTACCCCTTGGACGCCCAGATCTCCTCGATCAGCTTCTTGCCGAAATGCAGACCTTCAATTCCGCCGTAGGTTTCATATACGGAAAGCAGCTCTTCATCGTCTATCCGTCCATCGCTGTTGCTGTCGGCCCAATGGAAGGGACTGACTTGCAGGGAGTCTGTACCGGACACCGGAATGCTTGGGTTGTCGTCCGAGCGGACCGTGACGCCTCCGGTGAATTGATGGACTGTGTCCATCTTCGCCTCGGGCCGAAGCTTGGCGAGATAGCAGTACACGGTATGCTCGCCGGTGATTTTGCCGATCCACTTGAGGATTGGGGGGTCACTTGCCTGGGAGACAAATTGCGGTTTGCCCTGGGCCGGAATACAGTCCGGGGGCAGAGTTTCCTTGAGGATCAGGGAAAAGGATCTCGAAGAGGTGGTGGTCACTTCAATGACCACTGGAAAGGTAATGCCCGGGGTTGCATGCGCGGGCAGGGTTCTGACTGCCGCGACCTGGTTTTCTCCGTCGTTTGCGGTAGACCACCAGAACAGAGCGAGGCAGGAAAGGGTGAGCAGCAGAAAGGCGCCGAACAGGACGACAGGTCGAGAGGCGAGGCGGTGATTGGCTCGGATGGCTGTTGGCGGTGCGGTTGCTTCCAGGGGGATCGCTTGTTCCTGCCCGGCCGGTTGAGGCTCGGGTGCTTCCTGTTTGGACGGCTCACCGGACAGGAGGGATGGCGCCTCTGTCGGTGGTGTTGTCGGCGGGCCGTGATCAATAATATCAGCAAGCTGGATTTCCAGAGCCTCGGCCAGTTTCAGGGCGTTCTCTTTTTTGATGTTGGGATAGCGGCGGTTTTCCCATCGGGAGATGGTATCGGTGGTAACCCCGACCACCGTGGCGACATAGAGCTGGGTCAGCCCTTTTTCTTCCCTGATCCGGCGAATCCTGGCACCGTCTATGTTGACCATGGGGATGCCGCCAGCCAGGGGCTTTTCTGAATCCATACCGGGTATCCTGCGGGTTGAGTTTCTGGTATTATGGAAAAAATGCTATACTACCAAATCCTGTCGGGAAGCAAAAGGAGCTTGTGGTTTGGGGGTGAATCCTGAGGAAAACCTCGAAGCGGGTGCTGGCTGCCTGGAAACAACCGCCGGGGTGGGACTACCCGGCACGGGACTATTGCCTCTGGTTTCGCTTCAGCTGGTCAAGCTCCGAACGTACCCTGACCAGCTCTTCGTTTGCTGTGCGCAGGTGCTGGGCGATGACCTCGGCAAAGAGGCGGTAGAGAACGGAGACAAAAAGCGCCTGTTCCAGAGGTTCGGCTGCCTCATTCATGAAGGATGTGTCGATGGCCAGGCAGACCGTGGCGCCGATGGCCTCCACCGAGGCGGAGCGGGACTTGCCGTCGATGGCGGCAAGCTCGCCGAAGGTGCCGCCGATTTCTTCGATTCTGGCGATCTCCTTGTGGTTTTTTACAATCCGCACTCCTCCGGACAAAAGGATGTAAACCCAGTTGTCATAGGCCCCTTCGGGGGTAATGATTTCACTGTGTTCAAAGGTCCGGATCTTGCTGAGGCGCAGGATATGTTTGATATATTTCTCGCTCAGCGAGCCGAGCAAGGGGAGTCGTTGCAGCTTATCCACAAGAAAGGCATGACTTTCCAGATATGGTGATTCCTGCATGTGGAGCTCTCCGTTGTGTTATTCTGGCTGAGAGGGAAAGCAAAATCAGCTTCTAGACAGTGTCTTCTTTATAGCATAGACCAATTGGATTATAAACAGGAGGCTTATCGGAGGATCCCTCCGATTTTTCTGGAAGAGGAGAAAAACCCTTGGTGCATGAAAAAACAGGACATTTTTTGCCGACCTCCGGCGCGGAGATGGCGGCGCGAGGCTGGAAGCATGTCGATGTGGTGCTGGTCACCGGGGATGCCTATGTGGACCATCCCTCCTTTGGCGTAGCTCTGATCGGTCGCCTGCTTGAGGCCAACGGTTACCGGGTGGCTATTCTCTCCCAGCCCCGTCATCATACCTCCGATGATTTCAGGCGGTTCGGCCGGCCGCGTCTTTTCTTCGGCATCACCGCAGGCAACCTGGACTCCATCGTGGCCAATTACAGCGGCAATGCCAAGGTTCGGGACCGTGATGATTATTCACCGGGCGGCAATCCTTATTTCGGCGAACAGGCGGAGAAAAAGATGCGGCGTCGGCCGGATCGGGCCACTATTCTCTACAGCAATCTCGCGCATGCCGCGTATCCGCAAGTTCCGGTGATCCTGGGTGGGATTGAGGCATCCTTGCGCCGGTTCGTGCATTATGATTACCAGCAGCAGCGGCTTCGGGGCTCGGTGTTGACCGATGCCAAGGCTGATCTTTTAGTTTACGGCATGGGTGAGCGGGCGATATTGGAGACGGCGGCCCGACTCGGCAAGGGCCGGGATCTGGCCGGTATTGCCGGCACCTGCGAACGGTTGACGGAAAAGGAGCTGGAGGCGCGTGGGATCAGCGCACCCCTGCTTTTGCCTTCCTGGGCGGAAATTCAGGCGGATCCGCCCCTGTTTCTTGAAGCTGAACTGACTGTGGATCGTCAGGCCAGGGCATATGCAAGCGAACCCCTGTTGCAATATCAGCAGGCAGCCTGGGTTGTACAGCATCAGCCGGCCGCGCCGCTGGACACACAAGAGCTGGATGCTTTGTACAATCTGCCTTTCACCCGCAAACCGCATCCCTCTTGCGGTGATGTTCCGGCCTGCCGGATGATCCGGGATTCGATCACCATTGTCCGCGGTTGTTGCGGCAATTGCTCCTTTTGCGCCATCTCCAGACATCAGGGGCCAAAGGTCATCAGCCGGAGTCGCGATTCCGTGGTGCGGGAGGTGCAACGTCTTGCCGGGCAGAAGGATTTTTCCGGCACCATCAGCGATCTGGGCGGACCGACCGCCAACCTCTACGCTACAGGGTGTAAAAGCCCCCAACCCTGCAAGCGTCATGATTGCCTCTATCCCAAGGTGTGCAAATTTTTGAGGATTGACGAACAGGCGATGCTTGCTTTGTTGGAGGCGGTTTCGGACTGCGCCGGGGTCAAACATCTTTTTGTTTCCTCCGGGCTGCGGATGGAGCTGTTGACCCGGACGCCGCAGTTGTTGCAGAAACTGTTGCTGCACCATACTCCGGGGGCGATGAAGATCGCGCCGGAACACACGGAAGATAACGTGTTGCGCCGCATGCATAAGCCCGGTTCGCAGGTGCTTGAGGAATTTCTTTCCCTGTGTCGGGAGATCGGCAAAAAAACTGGAAAAAATTTTCTTTTCACCCCTTACCTGATTGCCTCGCATCCCGGCTGCACTCTCGCCGATATGGAGAATATGGCATCGCGTCTCGGGGTTCTCGGTCTTGAGGTTCGGCAGTTTCAGGATTTCACCCCCACGCCGGGGACGATCTCCACGGCCATGTATGTCACGGGGCTGGACAGCGAGACCCGGCAGCCTATCCCCGTGGCCCGGAACACCGGGGAGCGGAGCAGGCAACGACAGGTTTTGGAACACCACCACACCGCTGCGCCGGGGAGAGCACGTCCGGCCGGACTGAAAAGGGTGGGCCGCGTGAAGCGGACGACACGCCGGCAAACGTTCTGAAGCAGTTCAAGCAGATGGGGCAGGGGGGGGCTTTTCGATGAAACAGATAATCACCACCGAGAAACAGCCGATCAAACTCTGGCTTGACGATATTGATGCCGGGGCATTTGCCCAGGCCAAAAATCTCGCCAATCTCCCTTTTGTCTTCCACCATGTTGCCGTGATGCCCGATGCCCATCAGGGATATGGCATGCCTATCGGCGGGGTGATGGCCTCGGAAGAGGTGGTGATCCCCAACGCGGTCGGGGTTGATATCGGCTGCGGCATGTGCGCGGTGCGGACCTCACTGACCTCCATCTCCCCTGAGAAGCTGAAAATGGTGCTCTCCGAGATCAGAAGAACCGTTCCCCTTGGTTTCAAGCACCACCAGCATAAACAAAAAGAAAGTCTCATGCCGCGGCCGGAGGTTCCTTTGGCCGATCTGCCCATTGTTGCCGGCCAATATCAAAGCGCCCTTACTCAGCTTGGCACTTTGGGGGGCGGGAACCATTTTATCGAGATTCAGAAGGGCAACGATGGCCATGTCTGGCTTATGGTGCATTCCGGCAGCCGCAATATCGGTTTCAAGGTAGCCAATTATTATAATCACCTGGCCATGGATCTGAATAAGCGGTGGGGATCCAAGATACCCTCAAACTGGCAGCTGGCCTTTTTGCCCATTAACAGCCAAAGCGGTCAGCAGTATCTGCATGAGATGCGCTATTGTGTTGAATTTGCCTATGCCAACCGGAAGATGATGATGGAACGGATCAAGGATGCTCTGTTGGCCGTAGCGGGGCCGGTGTTCTTTGAACCGATGATCAACATTGCCCACAATTATGCGGCCATGGAGGTGCATTTTGCAAAAAATGTCATGGTTCACCGCAAGGGGGCAACCCGGGCTCAGGTTGGGGAGATCGGCATCATCCCCGGCTCCCAGGGGACTCCCAGCTATATCGTGCGCGGCAAGGGCAACAAGGAGAGTTTTGAATCGTGCGCCCATGGCGCGGGTCGCAAGATGGGGCGTAAGCAGGCCCAGCGTCAGCTGGACCTGGACCGGGAAAAAAAACAGCTCGACGACCAGGGTATCATCCATGCCCTGCGTTCGGTGGGAGATCTGGAAGAGGCTGCCGGCGCCTACAAAAACATTGATGAGGTGATCGACAACCAGCTGGATCTGGTGGAGGTGTTGGTGGAGCTACGCCCCCTGGCGGTGATCAAGGGGTAAGGTAACTATCCGGCAGCACCACATCTGTTTTGTCATCGGCCTGCTCATGTGCAATAGCACATTTCGCAGACCTCTTTCGCGCATCTGTGGTACTATTGAACAGTTACATTTTGTGGTTTTTGTTCAATTCCGGCATCAAGCTGGATAGTTACGGGGTAAGCCGGTATTATCAAGGGCTTTTCTTGCTGCTCCAAGCAGTGTCGCCATCGGGACCGGTTTGTTCAGATACTCGCAAATCCCCATGGCCAAGGCTTTTTCTCTGTTGATGAGTTCACTCTGGCCGGTGCAAAGAATGATAGGGATCTGAGGTTTCAGGGCCAGGATTTTTTGCGCCAGTTCGGCTCCGGTCATATAAGGCATGGTCATATCGGTGATCACCAGATTAAATCGGGCGGGATTTTTTTGAAATTCCTCCAAGGCCTGCACCCCATTGGCAAAGGTTGCCACCTGATAGCCATTGGTGGTCAAAATAGTTTCAACCACCCCACGGATTTGTTCCTCGTCATCAACAAACAGAATCCGTTCCCCGGTGCCTCGAAGCTCTTTGGGCTCCGTCGTGTCCGGCAATGTAGCCGCCTCCTGTTCGGTCAGAGGCAGATAGACATGGAAGCTCGTGCCTTTCCCGGGCTCACTGTATACCGTAATGTGGCCATGGTGGCTTTTTACGATGCCGTGGACCATGGCAAGACCCATCCCGGTCCCATCCCCCGCCTTCTTGGTCGTGAAATAAGGTTCAAAGATCTTCTCCAGTGTTTTCGGATCAATGCCGCAGCCGGTGTCGCTCACCTCGAGTTGTAGATAGTTCCCCGGGGTGAGATTGGCATAGGCATATTCACCTTGAGCTATTCTTACTTCTTTCAGGGAAACGGCAAGGATCCCCCCGGTCTCTCGCATGGCGTAGTAGGCATTGGTGCAGAGATTCATGAGGAGTTGATGCATTTGACTGGGATCGGCCAAAACCCGGCCATCGGAATCGATATCATGCTTGATTTCGATGGTGGTCGGGATGGAGGCGCGTAGCATCTTGAGGGTCTCCTTGATGATCAGCGATACCTGCAAGGGCTGCTTCTTCTGTTCTGCCTTGCGGCTGAAGGCCAGGATCTGGGCAACAAGCTCCTTGGCCCTTGCCGCTCCTTTTTGCAGTTCTTCAAGGTGGGGCATGCTTTTTTGGGGATCTTTTTCCCGCATGGCCAATTCGCTGTAGCCGAAGATGATGGAGAGGATATTGTTGAAATCATGGGCAATGCCTCCGGCCAAGGTGCCGATGGCCTCCATCTTCTGGGCCTGGCGGAGTTGGGATTCGAGCTTGGCCTTTTCCTCCTCGGCGCGGAGACGTTCGGTGATATCGCTATACACCCCCAGCACGCCATGGACGTTGCCCTCAATGTCGAGCAAAGGAACCTTGGTGGTATCGATCCACAGTCTGGTGCCATCCGCCTGTTGCAGCGGTTCGATCACATGCCACTTGCTTTCCTTGAGACGGACCACCTTCTGGTCGTCCGCCCTGTAAGCCTCGGCCTCTTCCTTGGGCCAGGGCAGGTCAAAATCGGTCTTGCCTGCAATCTGTTCCGGATCGTCCAACCCTGCGGCCTTGGCAAACACTTGGTTGCAGCCAAGGTAGATACCCTGCCGGTCTTTCCAGAAAATGGCCTGGGGTACGGTGTCAATGATGTTGCGCAGCATGGCGCGATTTTTCCCGAGGGTCTCTTCTATTATGCTCCGTTCCAAGTTTTCGCCGGCCAGCTCCTCGTTTGCCTGTTGCAGTTCGACAAATGTGCGCTGGAGGTTTTGCCGCAACTCGTTAAAGGAAAAAACCACTTGGTCAAGTTCGTCCATCTCGCCGTTGACCGCCGCTTTCTTGTCAAGCACCAGCGGTGTATCCAGCTTTTTCTGGTCGAGGCCGTGAAGCTGCTTGGCTAAAGCGATAAGGTGGCGACCGGCCAGTCGGTGAAAAAGAAAAAAGAGAATAAAGGAGATGATGAGGATGGTTGCCAGCCGGATCACCAATTCCACGGAGATCTCGCCAAGCAACTGTCGGCGGACCGCGTTCAAGTCGGCATACAGGGCCAGGGAGCCGAGGGGGATCTCTCGTCCCATGTATTTGTGCACCAAAGGAAAGGTGTGCCGGGAGGCTCCGTCGTACGCCTCTCCACCGATGGCGAGAACTTCCCTGCCATCCACCTCCAATTCAACCCGGTGTATCGCCGGCATCCGCTGGATGCCCTCTGCCTGGAGCCGCACCATCTCCCAATCGGCAAGCCAGATGCTGTTTGCCAGGGCGGGAACGGTGCTCTCTTCAATCTCGTGCACCCGCTTGTCCAGAAGGCGGATCTCTCGGCTATATTCGTAATAAAACAGGATGGCGCTGGTGAGTATGATCAGGATCAAGCTGCAGCACAACAGAGCCCAAATAAGCCTGGCAGCGATGCTGGATTTAAGGAAGCGCACTATTATCCTCCTCGGGAAAATGAGCAGGCAGGGTCTGCCGGGCAATTTCGGCAACGGTGCCGTCTTCCTTCATTTTTTTCAGGACAGCGGCCAGTGGAGCCAGCAGCGAGGCATGCTTTTTGTTGAGATAAAGATGCATGGGCCGCATGGCCAGCGGCGGGGTCAGGACACGGGCGTCCGTGATGCCCATCTGCTTGAGCAGGCCATGTCCTTCCTTGTGAGCATAAACCACCACCTCGGCCCTGTCGTTTTTGAGCAGGGTGAAGAGCTGCTCCTGGTTTTTTACGGTGTAAAGCTTCTTAACCGTGGCCAGATTCTCTTCCAGGATCTTCCAGCCCCGGACAATACCCACATGGTAGGGGATGAGCGCCTCCCAGCTGTTGATGGAGAGGTTGAGAGATCTGGTAAAGGCGACAAACTCGAAATCATCGAGCTTTTCCGCCATCATGACCAGATTGGGATAGCGCTTTTCAAGCCCGGGAACCCGGATGAAATCGCCGTCGTCGATGCCCTTGTCGGCGTTTAGCAGCGAGCGCTCCGCCGGCAGGTGACCGATGGTGATGGGAATCTTTAGCCGGCTGAATGCCTCAATGAGGATACGGTCGTAATAGCCGGTCTGTTCGGGGGTGGAAAGCGGCGGCCCGGCAAAGGTGTTCAGCCTGAGCGGCTGCTGCGCCCAAAGAGGCGCTGTCTGACCCAGAAGCAACAGGACCAGCAGTATAATTCGTTTTCGCATCCGTACCTCCCAGCCTTGCAGGAATCAGCCGCTGAACACTCAGGTGTGCGGGGGAGCTATGTCCCCTGTTTCTGATCAACGGAGGAGCTGCCAAGATCAAGGGCTTTGCTTATTGTCTCAAGAAGGACCTCAGTCGGTACCGGTTTGATCAGGTAGTCACGCATCCCCATGGTCAGGGCTTTCTCCCTGTTGATGTGTTCACTCTGACCGGTACAGAGAATGACAGGTATTTGCGGATTCAAGGACAGGATTTTTTTCCCCAGTTCGGCGCCGGTCATGGATGGCATGGTCATATCGGTGATCACCAGATCAAATTGGCCGGGGTTTCTCTGAAATTCCTCCCAAGCCTGCGCCCCATCAGCACAGGTTATTACCTGATAGCCATTCTTGGTTAAAATGGTGCTAAAGATTCCACGGAGTTGTTCTTCGTCATCGACGAGGAGAATTCGTTCCCCTTTTCCCAGAAGCTTGTGAGGCTCTACTTTTTCCGGAAGTGCCCCGGCTTCCAGTTCGGTCAGCGGCAGATAGACCACAAACGTCGTGCCTTTCCCCGGCTCGCTGGATACCGTAATGTGGCCATGGTGGCTTTTTATGATGCCGTGGACCATGGCTAGCCCTAAACCGGTTCCTTCCCCCGGTTTCTTGGTAGTGAAGTAGGGCTCAAAAATCTTCTCCTGCATTTTAGGATCCATGCCGCAGCCAGTGTCGCTCACTTCAAGTTTCAGGTAGTTACCCGGGCTGAGATTGGCAGAAGCGTAATCCTCCGCCTCTATTGCCACCTCTTTCAGGGAAACGGTAAGGGTTCCTCCTGTTTCCCGCATGGTGTGGTAGGCATTGGTGCAGAGATTCATGATGACCTGGTGAATCTGGGTGGCATCGACCAAGACCTTGCCGTCTGAGGTGATGTTCTGTTTGATCGTTATGGTGGTCGGGAGGGTGGCGCGGAGCATCTTGAGGGCTTCCTTGATGATCAGCGATACCTGCATGGGTTGTTTCTGTTGCTCGGCCTTGCGGCTGAAGGCCAGGATCTGGGCAACAAGCTCTTTGGCCCTTTGCGCCCCCTTTTGAAGTTCTTCCAGGTGGCGGTGGCGGGTTACCGGATCTTTTTCCACCATGGCCAATTCGTTGTAACCGAAGATGATGGAGAGGATGTTGTTGAAATCATGGGCAATGCCTCCTGCCAAGGTGCCGATGGCCTCCATCTTATGGGACTGGCGGAGCTGGGATTCGAGTTTGACTTTTTCCTTTTCCGCCTTCTTATGCTCGGTAATATCGGTGACCGTGCCGATCCATCGGCAAGGTGTTCCTTCCGCTGTTCTTATGGCAGTCCCCCGGGCCGTCCACCAATGGTAGGTGTCGTCTTTTCCCCGGATGCGGTATTCAACCGCAAAGGGTGCTTGTCCATCCAGATGCGTTTGCATCGCCGCCAAGACGCGATCACGGTCCTGCGGATGCAATGATTCCGTCCAACCTTTAAGGGTTCTCGGAAATTCGCTTGAGTCATAGCCCAGCATTTCGTCAATCCTGCCGGACCAATGTATGACCTCCTCCAAATCCCATTCATAGACCAGATCATTTGCCATCTCTGCGGCAATACGAAAGCGTTCCTCGCTTTCGCGTAAGGCAGTTGCCGCACGCTGGTTCTCGGCATCAAGATAATGCTCCCGTCGGAAAAAAAGGAGCAAGCCTAATATGCCGAGAAGCCAGATCGCGCCGTGGGACAACACCATGGCGGTGTTGTTTGTTCGTGCCCGTTCAAGAAAAGGGGGCAGGGGGATGGAAGAGTCGATGCCACCCAGGATATCACCTAACTTGTATCCCTGATGTCCATGGCATTTGAGGCAGCCGGATTCCACGGTGAGCGGCAGCATCAGCCTCAGATAGGGGCGGCCGTTTACATACTGCATTTCCAGCAATTCATTATTGCCTCGCGCAAAGCTGGATAATGCCTTGATCTGCCAGGTATCGGGCTTGTTGGCTGGGTTAAGCGGCATCAGGCTGGTCATGCAGCTCCTGAAGCCGTAATCCTCACCAAAATCATGCTGCAGCTCACGCAATATGTAGGCGGGATTCATCAGGGTGAGGAGGATGCCGGTGCTGGTGACCACATCGCGGTGGGGCACGTTGAGATAGGGGTTGGGCGGGGTGTGCGGGGTGGGCGGGACATAGACACCCCCGTGGGAAGTCGCCCACTTACGAAAAGCGATATCCTTATTGATGCTGGCCCGGGCGGAGACCGTTGCCGAGTTCAGTATGTGGTGCCCTTGTTGGTGCAACCCCCAGGCGAGCGAGACGCTGATCATTATGCTCCAGAGGGCAAATCCCATCACGCTTCTTCCGGTGAGGGACCAAAAAGAGATGCCTTCCGGCCAGGCTACCAGGATTATCGCCGTACCCATAAAAATAAACAGCGTTGCGACGGGCAAACTCATGAGCATCGGGCTCCAAAAGCCAAAAGTGCCGATGGTCTCGGTACAGTAGGACAGGATGGTTGTAAGGGCTATGGCCATGGTCAGGGAGGTGATAATCGTTGTGGCCCAAAATTTCATCGTCGTCTTGCGTTGACTGCAGGCAAACGCCAGTCCCAGAGCCAGCAGCACGAAACAGACTGCGGTGTCAGGGGTCATGCGGCCTGGGTGCGAAAAGCCAAATGGGTGGCCCGGTTCAGAAAACAACCACTGGTCGAATCCGGGATTCCAGGCAAAAAGGTATTCGCCCATCGTCAGCAACCCGATCAGGGCGCATAGCAGTGCGCAGATGCTTGACAGGCGAAGCGACTGGGTGGAGTGTGGCCGGGTAGAAACGAGCAACGGAATCCCCGCCAGGATAAAAGCCAGGGCGGTATTAGCCTTTATGGACACCCCGTCTGGCATGATGGTCTTGAAAAGAGTGATGTCAAAAGCCCAACCGACAAGAACGAGTCCAGCCGTAACGATCGACAGCGCCCCCACCAGTAACGGCAGTTTTTTTAACACTCGGTTCCAATCGTTTATTGGTCGTTCCTGTTGCACCGGTTGTGGGTGGTGGAATTCTGTGTTATTCATTCTTTGCGCACCTCATAATAACACGGAATTTGCTTCGAGCAGTGCTTTTGCATGCTCGGTATTAATGGAATTTCAATGCGTTAAGTATCCTATCTGTTCGCCATGCGCTTGTCGAAGAGCGGTTGTTCCGGCGATCTCATTCTTTCAGGCTAGCAAAAATCATATGGAAAATCTAATAGTATGTTGAATAGTTTTTTCTGGGGCTGTCAGTGTCTGGATAACCTGAAAGAATTCTGCTGCATGCGATGTTGTTACCCGGTCCTCGTTGTGATTAAGAATGCGGGCAAGGCTAAAAAAACCTGATCAGCCATTGAATGCTTGACAATATGCGGCACTGGCTTGATAATTTCTTTGTGATAACTCCCGGCTTTGCCGGAGGTGACTGACAGCATCCATATGGATCAGATGAAAATTTACACGCGCCGGATGGTCTGCCCTGGCAACGCTTCAGTTCAGAACGAAGGGAGGATGTATGGAAGATGTGAACCCGAACCTGATAACTTGTATAGTTCAGCGCGGCGAGGCCGATAGGGTGGTGGAAGCGGCGATGCAGGCCGGCGCTCAGGGCGCCACCCTTTACTATGGCCGAGGCACCGGCATTCGTGAAAAACTCGGCTTTGCCGGGATGTTCATTAAGCCGGAAAAAGAGATCATTTTGATCATTACCAAAAATGAACAGACGGATGCGGTGTTTGAAGCAGTGGTCAAGTCGGCCCGGCTTGAGGAAAAGGGTCAGGGCTTCGCATTTCTCCATAAACTTGATCGGGCCATCGGCTTCGTGACCAAGTGAATCCCTGGCCGGCAGGATATTCGCATATGGTATTTGCATAGATGGGCCGATATTTTTTTATCTCCGGCTGCGCGGTTGCGCTCTTGCATTTCGGCGGGATTACCTCCGCGGAGGTGCTTGGTGCGGTGGTTGGTTTTCTTGTCGCCAACCATGCGGTGCTTGTTGGCGGAGGCCTGTTCGGTGTCCTCGCCCTGGTTTTTGCCTCGCTGCTTTTAAGGGGAGGTGGTTTTTTTAATATCCTCTATGCGATGGCCAGGGTTGTTTATGAACTGGTGCAGCTGCTTCTTTGTGCCATGAGCTTAGCCGCCCTGGTTTTCTGGTTTGATCTCGGGGTGAATTTCTGGTTGGAGGGTGGAGGAACCCTGGCTCTTATTCTTTATGCCTGGTTCTATGGCGCGGCCTTCAGCCTGCACGTTTTTGATTTCAACTATCCGGTCAAGGAGGCGTTGCTTTCCTATTCCACCCTTCCTTTTGTCTGTCTGGTAGTGATCTGGCTCAATGGATTTATCCCGTTGTAATCTTGCCTCAAAAAAGACATTGTGATAGATTGCCGATTGTGCTTGACCCGCAGCATTACGGCTCTTCTATTCTTTCCGCCTCCGGTCGTGTGCCTACGAAACTCCAAATGAGGTTACAGCATGCACAGTTTCATTAAGCGCGTACTTTTGGCTGTTGCCGCAGTTTTTCTCTTGTCCACCTCCCTGTATGCCGCCCCGAAGGGTGACACCTTGATCTTAGGGGTCTTTCCGTATATCTCGGCGAACCAGATGATGGAGCAGCTTTCCCCGCTGTGCAAACGAATTGAGGCGGCGTTGGGCAAAAAGGTCACCATGGTGTCTGCTCCGGATTTTCTGAGTTATGTAGAGCGCACGGCCAAGGGCGAATATGATCTGGTGCTCACCGCGCCCCACATGGGGCGTCTTGCCCAGAAGCGTGACGGCTGGCAGCTTGTTGTCCAGTCCGGGCAAAAAACCGCTACGGTGATATTGGTGCGCAAGGAGTCCCCTATCCGCAAGCTTGAGGATCTTCGCGGCAAAAAGATGGCCGTCGGCAATTGGCGATCCGTGACCTACCTTTTGGCCGAAGAGGCGCTTGCCCAAAAGGGAGTCACCTTGGGCAAGGATGTCGAGGTTCTTGAGACCGCCACTTTTTCCAACGTGGTCCAGTCCGTGTTTCTGGGGGAAGCGGATGCCGGGGCAACTCCTACCTTGCTCTGGGATAAGTGGATCAATGTCAACGAGGAGCAACATCGTCAGCTCCGCGAGATTTTCCGCGCGAAACCCGCGACTCCGTCCTTTCTGGTGATGGCCAACCCCAAGGCGGATCAGGCGACCATCCAACGCTTGCGTGAATCGTTGTTGAGTTTTAAGGATACCCCCGAAGGCAAGGATTTTATGCAAAAAAGTCAGTTCGAGTCGTTTTTACCCCTTGACGATGCGACCATGGCGCGGATCGATCCCTACGTTCATGTCCTTGTTCAACCAAGGTAAATACATGACCGATCAGTCCCACTCTGTCCCCTGGTACCGTTCGTTACGGTTCAAACTCGTGGCAACCGCCATCACCGTCGAGTTGATCATGCTCTCGGCGTTGCTCTTCAACAGTTTTCGCCTGCTCGACCAAGCGGTTGAGTCGCAGACCCAGGCGCGGCTTGAGGCCTTTCTCCCCCTGCTCGACGCGGCGCTGGCGGGCCGTGTGTTCCAACGCGATCACACCGAGGTTAAGGCGATTCTCAATCGGTTGACCAGCACGCGGCGCACCGACATCCGCTACATCACCGTGCTTGATCCGGACGGCAATGTCATCGCCTCCTCGGGAAATCTTGATCATGAGGTGCTGCCCAAGGAAGACCACAGCGTTGCCGAGGCCATGACCGATCTCACCTACGATGCCCGTCTGCCCCTGACCATCATCGGCAATGAAGTCGGTTCGGTCCATTTCGGCCTTTCCCTGAACTCAATGGTGACCACGCAAAACCAGGTCGTCCAGGAGGGCATTTTTATTGCCGCGTTCGAGATTTTGCTGAGTCTCCTGCTGCTTGCCAGTGGTGGTTATCTGATCACCCGCCACATCCGATCGCTGACCGAAGGAACCCGCCGGGTTGCGCAAGGCGACTACAGTGCGCAGATCCTTATCCCCGGCAACGATGAGATTACCGTGCTTGCCAACGATTTTAACGCCATGTCCGCAGCGGTCGCCACCCATGTCAATGAGCTCAGGGCCAGCGAGATGCGCTCCCTGGCCATCTTTAACGCGGTCAGCGAGGCTATCTTTATTCACGATGCGGCAACCGGCGAGATTCTTGACGTCAATCAGCGGATGTGCGAGATGTATGGCTGCACCAGGGAGGAGGCGCTTCGTTGCGATCTCGCTGTTTTCAGTGCGGACATTCCTCCGTACACACTGGATGTGGCGCTCACTAGAATTCAGACTGCTGTGGCAGGCACTCCGCAGACTTTCGACTGGCTGGCCCGGGCAAGGGATGGTCGTCTGTTCTGGGCGGAGATCAGCCTGCGACGG
This sequence comes from Deltaproteobacteria bacterium, assembly GCA_013349295.1. Taxonomy (GTDB): domain Bacteria; phylum Desulfobacterota; class Desulfobulbia; order Desulfobulbales; family Desulfurivibrionaceae; genus Thiovibrio. Next base: position 7,875 of record DUZW01000022.1, on the reverse strand, counting down.
GCACGGATCGGTGATGACGATCGCCTGATCGCCGTGGTCCGCGACATCAGCGATCGTAAAAAGAATGAAGAACACATTACCCGCCTTGCCACCGCCATTGAGCAGGCGGCGGAAGACATTATCATCACCGATCTCGACGGGGTGATTCAGTACGTTAATCCGGCCCAAAAAAACACCACCGGTTATGCGGACGACGAACTGCTCGGCAGCAGCCTCTCCCTCTTCAAGAACGAAAAGGGTGACGAAGTTTTCGACCGTAATATTTGGAATATCCTCAAGGACGGCCGCAAATGGGAAGGTCGGCTGGTAAACCGTGCCAAGGATGGTCGCGTTCTTCTCCAGGATTCGATCCTCGCCCCAATCCGTGACGCAGCGGGTACGGTCTCCGGTTATGTCTGCACCCGCCGTGACGTCACCCGGCAAGTGGAAACAGAAACCCACCTTGCCCAAACCCAGAAACTGGAGGCCATCGGCACACTGGCCGGCGGTATTGCCCACGATTTCAACAATATCCTTTCCGCCATCGTCGGTTATACCGAACTTGCCCTTGCGGAGAATCTCCCTCGCGAGCAGCGTATGGAGTACCTGCGAAGGGTTTTGCAGGCCTCCGGTCGAGCCGCCGATCTTGTCAGGCAGATCCTTGCCTTCAGTCGCATGGAAACCCAGGGAGTCCGTTCAATTAAGGTCAAACCAATCGTCAAGGAGGCTCTCAAGCTCATCCGGGCCACGATTCCAAGCACCATTGAAATCCGTGGCAATATTGCCTCCGAATCCCTGACCCTTGCCGATCCCGGTGAAATCCACCGCATCATCATCAACCTGTGCACCAATGCCGCTCTTGCCATGCACGATACCGGGGGCGTGCTGGCTGTCGACCTTGAGGATGTCGAGATCGATGCCGCCTTTATCTCCAATCATCCCTGGCTGGTGAGCGGGCAATTCTTGTGTCTCACCGTGAGTGACACGGGTTGCGGCATGAATCCTGAAATTGCCTCCCGCATCTTTGAACCCTTCTTCACCACACGCTCCCAAGGGCAAGGTACCGGCATGGGACTTTCCGTGGTTGACGGCATCGTGAAAAGCAGGGGAGGGGCGATTGTGGTAACCAGCGAATCCGGCGCCGGCGCCACTTTCAAGGTGTTTTTGCCGGTAACCGTTGCCGAGGATATCCCGAAACCCACTGAGGCAGAAGGCTTCATGGGTGGAACGGAAAGAATTCTTTTTGTCGACGATGAGCTTATGCTGATGGAGCTCGCCAAGATGATGCTTGATGGTTTGGGCTACCGGGTCGATGCGTATTCGTCCAGCATTGAGGCCCTTGCCTCCTTTGAAAAGTCGCCGGACGATTATGATCTGGTGGTCACCGATATGAATATGCCGCAGATGAGCGGCGATGTTCTGGCGGAAAGAATAAAGGCGGTGCGGCCCAGTCTGCCCATTCTTTTGTGTACCGGCTACAGTGATAAAAATACGGCAGGGTTGATCGATGCGGGCATTATTGAAGAAGTCGCCATGAAACCCATCGTCGGTACGCAACTTGCCCGCGCCATCCGCAGGGTGCTTGACCGTTAAAAAAAACGCCGCCGGTCACGGGACCAGCGGCGGGAGGGGTCAGGCAGGGCGCCGGGTCAGGCTGGGTCAATCGTCGAAATCACCTTCCGGGCCTTTGTCGGTGCCGAGGGTGGCCGCCCGTTGGGCGATCTTGTCGCCGGTCCATTCGGCAGGATCTTCGATGCGTCCGACCTTTGGCCCCATGTCGTATGAGCCTTTCTCCAGGATGGCCTTGATCCCCAAGGGGGCGCTGTCCTGGGCGTTGAATACATTGACCAGCAGATTATAGACAAAATCCTCCACCCGTTGCACCATCCGTTCCCTGACCGCCCTGGGTTGCCCCATCAGTTTCGGCTCAAAAGGCAGGTTAAGGCTCTTGTAGTTGCCTTTTTTCCAGCCGTTTGCCTCGGCGTATGCCACCATTTCCCGCCAGAGGTTTTCGGTGACTCCGGCGTCTTTCACCTTGATGAAGTTGCCGTTGTCGTCCAAGATGGCATTCCCGTAATCGTTGACCTGCAAGCCCCAGGAAACCATCTGCAGGGCCGTGGCCACATTTGCCTTGGTGGTGGAGGTTTTGGCGGCGATCTCCCGCAACCGCTCCGAACTGTTGCCCGAGGTGCCGTGCTGGGCGCCGGAGACATGGTACGGGGCCAGACCGGCGTGGACTTCGGCGGTGAGCCCCACCTGGATGCCCTGGCCGCTTTCTTCAATGCCGTGGGTGGTGCCGTTGTTCAAGGCGATCCAGTCCGGAAAGATGTTGTGGGCGTTTAACCCTTGGATGAGGAAGATCGCCTCCGCAGGGGTGGAAAGCCCCTGGTCGCCCTTGATCTCGCCGATCTCCGTTTCCAGACCTGCCCAGGCCGGGACCAGTTGCGTCAGGGCCAGATTGGTCAAAAGATTCTTATCGTCCGGCAGATGGGAGGCATCGATGGCGATGGAGGTGATGCCCGCCTCGAAGATGGTGGGGATCTCCACCTTGGCGAAATCAAGATCCGCTTCTTTTTTGATCCCGTAATGGTCGGCATGGATGGCCACCGGCACGGTGATCCCCAGTTCGTTCATGGCCTGATCCACTTGCGTGGCCATGTTCCAGTAATTCACCGGGCAGTAAGCGTTTGCCCCGCCTTCGGAACGGGCGATCTCGATGATGATCGCGGCATTGGCCCGCTGCGCGGCCAGCAGGGCGCCGCGGATGATGAAGTTGTTGCGGCCGTTGGCGGCGATGGTCATGGCTTTGCCCTTGGCCATGAGCGCCCGGTCGATTACCTTGCCGCTGACGATCAACGCCTTGGAATTGGGGAAGAGTTTGACCACGTTGGGTGGCCGTCCGACGGCAAGCGCCTTTTCAAAATCCGTATGGGGGACACACATGATGGAACCTCCTTGGTGTGCGGATAATCTGTTGGGTTGTCTGGCGCCATTATAGTGGATCCGGACAAGGCGTCATCAAAAAAAATAGGAATTGTTCAGGTGATTAGGCTGAAGTATCCAGAAAATCCTCAACCTTCAGTCTTCAGCCTTCGGTCTTCGTTTTATCCTCCAGCAGCTCGAATCGGATTTTGCATGTCAAAAATCACAAGGCCATGCCGCACACGGTAAGGGCCGATCCCTCGCGATGCAACAAGTCCCGGTTCTTTATTCATGGGTTGTTTTTTTGCTCTGTTGCAGTTGGTGCTTGACGGTTGCCACGAGTTCTATCGGATTGAAGGGTTTACTGATATAATCGTCCGTCCCGGCTGCCAGGCATTTCCCCCGATCTTCGGCAAAGGCAAAACCGGTCAGGGCGATGATGGGCAGATGGCCCCCGGTTCGCTGCTCTTTTTCCCTGATTTTTTTTGTCGCTGTATAGCCGTCCATGATCGGCATCTGCATGTCCATAAGGACAAGATCTATGTGTTCCTGCCCAAGCAGGATGAGCGCCTGTTCGCCATTTTCCGCAACACTGATCCGCCACCCTTCGCTCTTCAGCATCTCCTCGGCCAGGACCCGGTTGACAAAATCATCGTCAACCACCAGGATGTGGACATCGTTCCGCGCTTCCCGCAAGGTATGCCGAGTGATCAGGTCGCTGGTTACATGCGGGGAATCCGGTTCGGCAAGCACCAGGCATATGGTCTCGAAAAGTTCGTCCGGGGAAATGTCGCCGGTGAGATAGGCACTCACCCCGAGCAGGCGGTGATGCTGGGCGTCTCCCCTGAGTCCGGAGGGGGTGACGAGGATAATGGGGGTGTGCTGAAAACGGACATCTCTACGGATTTTTTCGATGAGAGCAAAGCAGTCTTCAGTCATACTTATGATCAAGAGGTCACAGGAGGGATGCTCCAGCCGAGGTGGCCACTCAGCGGGCGGAGCAATGCAATCCACCTGCTTGAACGCGGATGGGGGCAGCTGTTCAAACTCCAAGGGTTGGCCCAAGGGATCCTGGATAATCAGCAGGCTGGTTTGCTTTAACCGATCAAGGGACATGCTGCACAGTGTTTTTTTCTCCTTGGGTATTTGGCTCAAGGAGATCGAGAAATGGAAGGTTGCGCCTTTACCCTCCTCGCTTTCAAGCCAGAGTGCGCCGTTCATCATTTCGATGAGATGGCGGCAGATGCTGAGGCCCAGGCCGGTGCCGCCGTATTTACGGGTCATGGAGCTGTCTGCCTGGGTAAAGGGGGCAAAGATGAGCTGCTGTTTGTCTTTCGCAATGCCGATGCCGGTATCCTGAATACTGAAATGCAGGGTTGTTTTCTCGGCGCTTTGCTCGGACATCTCCACCAGGAGAGAAATGCTCCCCTGTTCGGTAAATTTGGCGGCGTTGTCCAGCAGGTTTGTCAGGACATGGCGCAGGCGGGTTGCATCACCCATCCAGTGATTTGGAATATCCGGGGCAATGGAAAGAGTGCTCGCTATTCCTCTTTCGTTCAACTGGGCGGCACAGGGTAAAAAAACTTCGTTCAGTATATCCCGCAGGGCAAAGACGGTTGAGTCAAGAACCAGCTTGCCTGCTTCCAATTTGGAAATATCAAGGATCTGGTTGAGGATGACCAGCAACCGTTCCCCTGATTTTTTTATCATGCCCAAGTATTGTTGTTGTTTTTCATTCAGTTGGGTATTCAGGGTGAGGGTGGTCATGCCCATGATGCCGTTGAGCGGGGTGCGGATTTCGTGGCTCATATTGGCAAGAAATTCTGATTTTGCCCGGTTTGCAGCCACGGCGGCTTCCTTGGCCGCACTGAGTTCGCTCAGTGATTGCCGCCGTTCGGTGATGTCCTTGAAATTTTCCACAATCCCCAGCAGTGTTCCTGCTCGGTCCCGAAAAGGGGTTACCGTGCGCAGGCAGACAATTTTTTTTCCGCTGTCGGTAAGCTTTTCCATTTCTTCTTCTGTTTTTTCTTCGCCATTTTTGATGCGGGTCATGGGGCATCGATCCGTATGGCAATCAGGCCCGGGAAAGCTTTCGAAACATTTTTGCGATAAAGCCTCTTCGCGTTCCTTCTTGATCATGCCGAGCATCTTTTTGTTGATTTTCAAACAGGCAAAGTCGGTGCTGATTACCCGCATGCCGTCGGCTGCGGTGTTAAAAATCTGATCCATTTCCCAAAACGCATCCTGTGTCGCCAGCTTGGCTTTTTTTAAGGCTGTGATGTCAAGGCCGGCGCCGATTACGACGTAGGGTTTGCTTGGAAGTTCGGTGGCAATCAATGTTTGATAGAGCATGAGCTCGTGGGGCGTGCCGTTTGTTCCGCGGATATGCACTTCGTTTTTAACGATCATGCCGGGGGGCATCGCGCCTTGGTCAAGGTTCGGCGTGGCCGGCGGCGGCAGATCGGTGAAAACCTCGGATACAGTCATGTCGGAAAGGTGCTCACGGGAAAGAGCGGTTAAATCAAAGAAGGCCTTGTTGGCTTCCAAAAAATAGCCGTTGATATCTTCATAAAAGATAGGGGCGGGAATGGCGTCGAGCAGTTTTTGTTGAAAGAGGAGACGCCGACGCTGGGCTCTGGCAAAGTAGCCGTGCAATCCCAGGATCAAAAGAAAAAGGACGGTGCCGCCGAGATAAAACAGGATAAAATGTGAAAGATTGAGATCAAGGTGTTGGTCTTCCTGGTAAGAGATGCGATATCCGGCCACCTGTTGTTCTTGGTCAAATAGGGGCAGGAATGTTATTATATAATATTTGCCGGACATCTTGAGGGTTCGGATAAAGGGTTTTTTTTGCCCCAGGTTTTCCTTGACCATGGGACGAAGTTTTTGATCTATCGCCGAAATGAGTTCCGGCGGCAGGTAATTTTCGTGCCACACCGTATGGGTGAGTTCTTCCTCTTTTTCTTGTTCGAACTCTTCGGAAAGGACGGAAGGGTGATACTTCTCCTTGGCAGAGCCAAGAAGTGCATGTTCAGCTTGGCTTTTTTTCAGGATGAAGCGGTAGTCGTTCTTGTGTCGGTGGGAGATGAGCTCCTGAAAATGTGCGGGGGGCAGGGCGAAGTCAACACTGCCCAGATATGTACCGCCCTGGCTCAGCGGGAAAATAAAGCGGAAGGCATCGAGATGTCGGCCAACCTCGAATCCCTCCAGATTTCGTTGTTCCCGGTTGATTTTTTTGATGATTGGCCGGATGGTGAGGAGATTATCGCCAAACTCTTCCGGTCTGTGCATGCGAAGAAAACTCGTCCCGTCCGCAAAAATGAAATGCACATGGGTGAAGAAATTTTGTTGGATGATGGTGTATGCGGGAGAGAATTTTTCATAAAGTCGGCGCCGGAGCGTTTCTTTTTCTCCAGGGTCGGCGTCTGCTGCTTTTTGAAGCAGGGTGAGAATTTCGGGATGATTGACAAAGGTATTGTAAAAGAGGTGGGCTTGAATCCGGTAAAAGTCAACGGTCATTTGCTGGGCACTTTCTTCCTGTTCGAGAATGTGCTGGAGGTAGCCTGCCCGGTCCGTGTTTTGATCTTGAATTAAGGCAGTTATCAAAAGAAGCTGGAAGATGCCGAATATCAGGGTGTAGCCCAGCAGCGGATGATGCTTTTTGGCTGTGTCGCCCGAAAAAAGGGTGCCGGCTCCCGAGGGCTTGGCAAAGTATTGCAAGAATTTTTTGATCCATTCCGGCCGGAGAGGACAGGGCATATGTGCAGATCCTTTATCGCAGGCGGTGGTCAGTTTTGGGCCAATGGCGAGCCGAAAAACTTCTGGATGAGTTCATAGAGCTTTTCTCTTGAGATCGGTTTGATCAGATAGGCATCGCAAAGCTTTTTCTGGAACAGCTCGACAATGATCTCTTTGTCGCTGACCGCGGTGGTCATCACGATCTTGCTGGGTTTTTTTACCCCCAGTTCCGCCTCAAGTCTTCGCATCTCCTTGGCCACCTCGGTGCCGGTCATGCCCGGCATCATGATGTCCAGGCAGACCAGATCGTAGGGCCTTTTTTCCACCAGTCCGTTTTTGAAGGCGAGGATGGCTTCAAAACCATTCACCGCGATATGGCAGGTGCCAAGAGGGTGAAGAAATTCCTGGGTGATGTAGCGGCTGATGAATTCGTCTTCCACGATCAGGGCTGTGAGCCGAGGCAAACGGAGCAGGTCGGCGGCCGTGATCACTCCTGCCTCCGGGCAAGGCGGCTCCGAGGCAGGAGCGGTCGGCGCAGGGGGAACTTGAGGCGGAGGCGGTGGTATCACGTCGGTGGCTTGAGACTGGGACTGAGGCGGAGAGGCACCAGGCTCTTTCACCACCGTAATCAGCTGCCGAATGAGTTCCTGCGATTCCTGGGTTACCTCCGGCGCCGCTGGGTTCTCGGCTTCAAGGATGACCTTGATCTGGTCCCTGGCGGCAAGAAAAACGTCGAGGCATTCTTCCGTGAGCTTGGCCTCGCCCTTGCGTATGGCATCGATGGCGTTTTCAAACTTGTGGGCAAAATCCGCCACCTCGTTAAAGCCGAACATGGCGCCCGAGCCTTTTACCGTATGCACGGCCCGGAAGATCCGGTTGATATGCTCGGTGTTTGCCAGGTCGTCCCGGAGCAAGAGCAGGGTACCCTCGATGTCGTCGAGAAGTTCGAATGCTTCCTCTTTGAATATTTCAGTTTCCATACAAGCCTCGGGGGAATAGTGTAATGTTGCGGAAAATCAGCTTTACATTTAAAAAGTATACATGCGATGATTGGCTTAATGCTATTTTTTTTAGATTCGGGCGCAGTGTTTTTTTATGCAAGGTGTTGCCTGGGAACAGAAGAGGAGGTTTTGTCCAATGGCGGTTGAAAAGATTATAGATGAAACAGAGGATGATTGGGCGGACGACAATGAAGATACCCAGAAGGACAAGTATCTGACCTTTCATCTGGCCCAT
>DUZW01000021.1 GCA_013349295.1 Deltaproteobacteria bacterium | reverse complement strand
GAGATGCAATCCGTCAGTTGCTGTTCCAGGGAATCCTTCCAGTTCAGAAGTGCGGGGTAACCCATTTCCAGTTGAGGGATGCTGCTTTCTCCGCGGAGTACCCGGCTGAAAGATGGGGGATCCGGTAAGAGGATCAGTTTGCTGAGATCATCATAGATGCGGTTGATCAACGTCTCGTCGGACAGCTCAAGCCGCTCCGGATGGCGGCGGCCTCCGACCAGGGCCTCCATCAGCACCGCTTCCTTGGGGGCGCGGCCGGGAAACATATGGGTGGAAAAAAGCGCACCCATGGCGAAGCGTTTTTCTCGCTCCGGGGCCAGATAGCCGAAACCAAAGGGAACCTGCGCCTTGTCCGTGAAGCCCAAGGCCACGGTGGCGATGCTCGCCGTGGGGATGGCGGCCATGGGCGGCGCATGGGCGGCCAGCAGCTTTAAGGCGCGGTTGATCGGCAGAGCGAGAATGAGGGTGGTCGCCCGGTAGGTTTTGTGTTCGGTGCTGATCTCCCAGGCTTTGTTTTCGCGGGTGATTGTCCGCACCGGGGTATGATAGAGAATGTTCGGCCCTGTCGCCAGGGTGGTGATAAGTTGTTCCATCCCTTGGGGAAAGCTGGTCATGGCCGGCAGCATCCCCGTACCGGAGCCTCTTTTTTTTCTGAGCAGCCCTTTGAGCACGGAACCTGCTTCCTTTTCCAGAGCCCGCACTCCCGGCATCACGGCATCGATGCTGATCCGTTCATAATCCCCGGCAAAAGTCCCGGTGATCGCGGCATCCACCAAGGGCAAAATTTCAGGACCGAAGCGGTATGCCGCCCACTCTCCGACGCTTTGTTCTTCGGCCCGTGGTTTTTTGAAAAGATCGCCCAGCAGGCGTATTTTCCCCAGAGGGGATAAGAGTGGGGTCGCGAGCAGGGCGGAGGGTTTCTGGGGCAGTTGTACCAGCCGTCCCCCGTGGCAGACATAACGGACAAAGCTCCCCAGGGGGGCTTTCTGGGCAATGCGGTCCAGGCCGGTTTCGCCGAGCAGGGCGCGGCTGGCCGGGTTGTTGTCCAGAAAGCCGTGCGGCCCCCATTCGGCCAGGTATCCTTGTTCCTGAAAGGAGCGTACCGCGCCGCCGGGGCGACCATCCTGCTCAAGCATGAGAATGTCCAGATCCGGCGCGCTTCTGCTTAGAAAATGGCTGGCGCTCAAACCGGAAAGGCCCGCGCCGACAATGATTATTTCGTGTGTTTCAGGCATGGATCGCGCTTCCGGGGTTGAAGGAGTCGGCGGGGGCTGCGGTGGAAATCATGGTTGCCTTGCACTGTGGCAGGGTTGCCATTATATATGGTATAAGTACTTTTACTCGATATTGTTCGGGGTCGGAATGAAAAAAGTGTAAAGATTCAGCAGCACCGCATCTGCTTTGTTGTCGGCCTGCTTGCAGAGGTTGACTATGGCGGGCAAGTCTCTTTGTCGGCACTGCTGAGCATTTACATTGTAGAGATTGAGTCACGTTTGTCTGTTCATGCTGAATGATTACAAGAAAGTTTAACAGCAACGCCTGTTCGGCGAAAGAGGACTCGGCTTTTCCATCAATGGTGCCGTGAGAAAGAATGCAATCCCCAGATTCCCAACCGGTGAAGGTTCTCATCCTGTATTATTCGCTCAGCGCCCAGACCAGCGTGCTCGTGCACCGGCTTGGCGCCGGACTCGAGGCGCAAGGGGTGCATCCGGTTTGTGAGCGGCTTCAGCCCATTATCCCCCGTAAATTTCCCATCGGCACGGTACCTGCCACCCTGGCCATGATGCTCGCCACCTTCTTGCGGATGAGGATTCCCATTCAGCCGCTGCCTCCCAGTTGCTGGGAACGGTATGATTTGATTGTTCTGGCCGGTCCCACCTGGTCCTATAATCCCAGCGGTCCGGTTCTCTCTTTGCTTGACCGGGATGGAGCAAGGCTTTTTGGAGGCCAACAGGTTCTGCCGTTGATTTCCTGCCGGGGCTACTGGCGGATGCACTGGTTGAGCCTGCGCTGGCAGCTTGAGCGTTGCGGGGGCAAGGTGGTCAACAGGATGATTTTTGCCCATCCCAGCAAGGAGCCCTGGAGGACCATCGGGGTATTTCTGAAGCTTGCCGGTCGGGTGCCGGAACGGTCCAGATGGCTTGGGCGATATTATCCCCGCTACGGGCATAGCCGCGAGCAGCAGGACGAGGCATTCGCCTTTGGCGCGGCCATCGGTCAGGCCCTGAAGCTGGGGAGTTCCCTGGTGGCGCTTTCTTTCGGTTCCGGTCGGTCGGGGCAGGGCGGGGCATCAGGCTGCACCGGGCCTTAGAATTCAATGCCCTTCTGGGCCTTGATCCCATTCTGGTAGGGGTGTTTTATGACGCGCATCTCGGTAACCAGATCCGCGTAATCGATGAGCCCCTCGCTGGCGTCGCGGCCGGTGATCACGAGGTGCAACCGTTTGGGGCGTGCCCGAAACAGGGTGATGATCTCGTCTTCCGGGACAATGCCCAGGCCGATCAGGTAGGTGAGTTCGTCGAGAACGATCAAGTCGTAGGCATCGCTCAGGATTTTCTCCCTGGCGAGTTGCCAGCCGGCCAGGGCCGCTTCTTTCACGGTTTCCATCTCCTGTTTCCAGGTAAAGCCGGTTCCGGCGAGATGCAGCTCGACCTGCCCGGGAAAGGCGGAGGTGAAGGCGAGAGCCTCGCCGGTTTTAGTCTGGCCCTTGATAAACTGTATGACGCAGACCTTCATGCCCTGCCCCGCCGCCCGGAGCGCCTGACCAAAAGCAGCCGTGGTTTTCCCCTTGCCGTGCCCCGTATTGACGATAACCAATCCTTGTGCCGCCATCTCTTGCCTCATGGAGTGTCCGGGGTTTGCCCTGCTTCCGGGAAGTTGGTGGAGGCTGAATACCGGGTGGTGCGGAATCTTTCCATCTGGCCGCGATAAAACTCCTGATGTGTTCCTGTCATGGCGCCGGCCTCTTTTTCAAGGGCCAGGGCCTCCTCCCGGTTGCCGTTTGCCCAGTACGCCGTGGCCAGGGTGTCAAGCACATGGGGAGTTATTTTTTCCGCCGCCGCTTTTTGGGCGAGGAGCAGAGCTCTTTCCGGATTGCGCAGCTTTGTCTCCCGGGCGGTGAGGAGGAGCCAGGCCAGATTGTTCAGGGCCTCTACGTTGGCGGGGGCAAGGCGCAGCGCCTGCTCATAGGAGCTGTAGGCCTCCTGCTCCTGGTTGAGGCTGTATTGCAGGTCACCCAGGAGTTGGAACCAGAGGTCGTTGTCCGGCTGCTCCTGTATTTTTTGCCGGATAAGCGCCTCGGCGAATCTGGCTTTGGGCGTTTCTCCCAGACTGTCTTGGGGCATGCGCCAGGCGGCAACGGCGCCTGTCAACATAACCGCCGTGTAGAGGATCAAGGTCAGGTGGACCTTGCGGTGATGACGGGGTATCCAGCCTGGATTTTCTTCGCAGCCGCGAAGAAAATCGATGCGCTGGCCCAGGCCGAAATGGTGCCAGCTGGGCAGATCCCTGATATTCCCGCTGAGCAGGGCGATTTTCTCGAAGACCCGGATCAGGGGGGAGGCGTGTCCCATGGCGGCGAGGGCATGGAGGTCGGCTTGCCGTTCAAAGTTGCGCATGAAAAAGCCAAAGATGAAACGGAAATAGCCAAGCATCAGGGCGAAAAGAATGAGGGCGCCGGCCAGGGCAAGAATCGTGTCCGGAGATTTGCCGGTCAGGGCGACCAGCTGGTAAAAAAAGTCCGAGCTGAGCAAGAGTTGAAGGAGAGGCGTGCCGCTCACTTGGGCCAGCAGGGCAAAACCCAGAAAAAGAAAGAGGTAAAGCTGGAGATGGAAGCGTTTGACATGTCCCAGTTCATGGGCCATGACCGCTTCGATTTCTTCCGGGGTCGTGGCTTCGAGCAGGGCGGGGGTAACCAGAAGGTAGCGGAAGCGACCGGTGAGGCCCATGACCCCTGCGGTCAGCATGCGGCCTTCAAAAATAGGCCAAAGCAGGATGTCGGCGAACCGCAACCGCTGCCCGCGGCAGAATTCTTCAAGACGGTGTCTTGTCGGGCCCGGCGGGAGAGGGGTACAGCCCCAGAGGCGGATAATGGCCAGGGGGAGAAAAAAGATCAGGCCGAAAAGAGAGAGCAGCACCAGAAGAGGCTCGCCCCAGGGCGAGGCAAGAAATTCTTGCAGCTGGGGAAAGGGGGCAAGCTGCACCAGGTCGAAAAGGATGGAGATGAAGAGCCAGGGCAGAAGAATGGCGAGATTGATCTTGAGATTTGCCGTAACAAATGAGCGGGCGGTGAGGGCTCTGGTGAAAATCCTCTGATAGCTTGGGCGTGCCGCCAACCAGAGGAGGCAGAGATAACCGAAGAAGAGAATGATCCCTGCCAGATGGGCCACAACCGGGAGTTGTTCGGTAAGCGGCAGCCTGCTCAGGTAGTAGCGGCCCTCCAGCAGGAAGATATCCACGGCCAGAAAAACGATGGCCAGGATGGAGAGCCGCTGTTCCACGGCAAAATAGCGGGCCGCCGTGTTGCCGGGATTGCGCCGGAAAAAATGACGGGCCAGCTGGTTGAAAAGAACACCCTTGACGCTGAAGAGCAACAGGGCTGCAGGCCATGGGATCTGGGGCTGTTCCGGAATTCCACCGGTGGTAAGAATCAGGATGACCACCAGAAGATAGATAAGATTATTGTACATGGGGCTCGGTTTTGTGCCTGGGGGAAAGGAACGGCTTTGGGAGCGCCGGGAAGGATAAAAGGAATATCATCAGCGCCGGAAGGCTGATCCGTACGTCTGTCCGGAAATCTTGGCGTTGTGCTCTTGGTATTGCTGAAGCAGGGTGCGCAACTCATTCGGTTCGAAAATCCGTTTTTCCAGAAAGAATTCGCCGAACTTTTTCTGGAGCCGCTTCTGGTGGGCAACGAGCATCTGGAGCTGGGGCTGGGAAAGCAGGCCCATGTTCATGGCGGTCTGTCCGAATGGCTGCAATATGGGACGGTTGCGGAGGATCTGCACCACGTCCGCCTCGTTGAGCAGGCCAAAACGCTGGCCGATTTCTCCCAGGCGCGGTCGTTCGGTGCGTTGCCAGATGAGGGCCTGGATGATGGTCCGCCAGTTGATCAGGCCGGAATAGTAAAGGAAATGGCCAAGGAGCAGGCGGCGATTCGGCAGCGGTCCTTGGTAAAGGCTTTCCGTATCCCAGAAAACAGAAGGCTGGCTGGAGGTGTTCCGGAAACCGGCTTTTGTCTGCGCTCCGGCCCGTGTTTGCTGGTAGGGGTTGGAGGCGCCGGGGTTCGGTTTTGCCTGCTGGGGCCTGTGGGGCTTGGGCGAAGCCGGGCGGGGGGTATGCGTTCTTGGCGGCATTTGATGGGCAGGGGGGGGCAGGCAGTAGCCTTTTTCCTTGGCGTCAAGAAAGGTGATCAGATTTTCGTAGGCCTCCTGTACCGCATGGAACAGATCGTGGCGTTGCCGTTGCACCCGGTCATTTTCCAGGGCGGCCCGGTCCGGGTGGGTTTCCATGGCTCGCTTGCGGTAGGCGCTTTTGATGCCCGAAAGTTGGAGATAGTCGAGAAATTCGCGGGAGATGGTGAGCTCCGGCCCAAAAATAATCTCGCAGGAGCGAAAGAGTTCCTTTTCAGCGGCAACTGTTTCCATGGCGTGTTTCATGTTCCCTGGAGGTTAGAGTGAAAAAGGAATATCGTACATCCATAAGTTTTCAGGCCGGCGTAAGACGATTTTTTTTGCCGACCGCGCCGCGGAAAAAAAATATACTGCCGTGTAAGTCCTATGCAACGATATGGTCCGTTTGTGATAAGATAGACTCTAAAGTGAGCCATGCATATCAGACGATAAGTAATTAACAATATCCTGTAGCAGATAACACCTTATATTTTTAACATTTTTTGTTCGTATATCCATGAATTTCTGAGGGGAACGGGGATTTTTTTTATGGAACAGCCAGCCGGAACCAGGGGGCAGCATGAGGCCTCATCTTATTTTTCTCGTGATTTCAATATGATGCCTGCTTGGAAAAAGCTCGGCGAGCTTGCCCGTGCGCCCTATGACCTGACCGCGCCCGGCGCCCTTTCCTCGGCGAGGATCCGCAGTTACCGGGTCCATGCCGCCGGGTTTGACCTGTTGTATTCCACCCAGCGGGTGGACGAACCGGTGCTTGCGGCCCTGCAAGGGCTTGCCGAGGAGAGCGGGGCGGTGGCTCAGTTTTTGTTGATGAAAAAAGGGGCGGTGCTGAACCGGATCGAGGGCTACGCCAGCGAGGAGCGGCAGGTGCTGCACACCGCCTGTCGCGATATCTTTGCCCCGGTCTGTCCGGCGCCCGAGGCATCTGCTCAGGCCAAGGGCGAGCTGGAGAAGTTGGCCGATTTTTTGACCGCCCTTGAGACGGGGGAGATTGTCAATGCCGCAGGGGAGCCATTCACCGATCTGGTCCAGGTGGGGATCGGCGGGTCCGACCTCGGCCCCCGGGCCTTGTACCTGGCCTTGGCCGCCTATAAAATGCCTGGGCGGCGGGTGCATTTCATCAGCAATGTGGACCCTGATGATGCCGCCGCCACCCTGAGCGGGCTTGATCTTGCCAAAACCTTGGTGAATGTGGTGTCGAAAAGCGGTTCCACCCTCGAAACCCTGACCAACGAGGAGCTGGTGCGCAAGGCTTTTGCCGAGGCAGGGCTGGAGCCCAGTCGACATTTTCTGGCCGTTACCGGCAAGGGTTCGCCCATGGACAATCCCGCCCGGTATCTCCGCTCTTTTTACATGTTTGACTCCATCGGCGGCCGTTACAGCGCCACCTCCATGGTCGGGGCGGTGATGCTCGGTTTTGGTTTGGGATATACGCAGCTTCTGGAGATCCTCCGGGGAGCCCAGGCCATGGATTTGGCTGCGGAAGAACAGGATATCCGGCGTAACCCGCCCTTGCTCCTGGCCCTGTTGGGCATCTGGAATCATAATTTTCTCGGGTGCGAAACCCTTGCCATCCTGCCATACAGTCAGGCGCTGGTACGTTTTGCCGCGCATCTCCAGCAATGCGACATGGAAAGCAACGGCAAATCGGTGACTAGGCAGGGCAAACCTCTTGCCTGGGAAAGCGGCCCCATCATCTGGGGCGAACCGGGCACCAATGGCCAGCATGCTTTTTACCAGTTGATTCATCAAGGAACCACCATAGTTCCCGCCGAATTCATCGGCTTTCGTACGAGCCAGTATGGGCGTGACCTGCTCATCGAGCAGACCACTTCCCAGGAAAAACTGGTGGCAAATCTGTTGGCCCAGGTCCTTGCCCTGGCCACCGGTCAGGCGGATGAGAATCCCAATCGCTGTTTCGCCGGAAATCGTCCCAGCACCGTGCTTCTGGCTGACCGGCTGACGCCCTACGCCATGGGGGCTTTGCTGGCTCTCTATGAGGCCAAGGTGGTATTCCAGGGCTTTATCTGGAACATCAACTCCTTTGACCAGGAAGGCGTGCAGCTGGGGAAAAAGTTGGCAACCCGCCTGCTTGCCCATTATGCCGGCTTACGGCAGGATCCGGGCTACAGCGGTGAAACCTCCGATGATGCCGGCTGGGCTTTGCTTGGGGCGGCGGGGGTGCTGGCCAAGGAGCGCTCGGACTGAAAAAAAGCTGGCCCAGCCCGAGCTGGTCGGCAAGGAGTTTTTCCTCCGGTCCATGGGGAGGAGGCGAGCAGGAGAGCCATGCCCCTGCCAGGATTTGTGGCAGGGCGAGATGGGCGAGGGTTGACCGGCCCTCGCGTTATCGGTAAAGAAGTTCGAACCGTTCCCAGAAATCCGGAAAGGATTTGACCACGCACTCTTCCCCTTGGATCCGGACACCCGGCACCCTCAGGCCTGCCACACCAAAGCTCATGGCGATGCGGTGGTCATTGTAGGTGTCGATCTCCGCGCCATGCAGGGGGCTGTCTTCCGCGCCGCCTTCGATGATCATGGTGTCCGGCCGTTCCTCTGTCTTGACCCCCAGCTTGGCAAGCTCCGTGACCATGACATGGAGGCGGTCGCACTCCTTGATCCGCAGATGGGCGATATTCTTGATCACTGTCCTCCCCTTGGCAAAGGCGGCCACCACCGCCAGGGTGGGGACCACGTCCGGGCAGTCGCCCATGTCCACCTCAACCCCGCGCAGCTCTTTGGTCCCGGTTACGGTGATACCCGCGGCGGTTCGCTCCACCGTGCAACCCATCCGGGCCAGGATGTCCACCAGGACGGCATCGCCTTGTAAAGATGGCGAGGGCACGTTGGCCACCGTCACCCTTCCCCCGGTCACCGCGGCAGCGGCCCAGAAGTAGGAGGCGCTGGAGGCATCGCCTTCCACCGCATATTTTCTGGCCTGGTAGCAGCCCTGGGGGATGAGAAAGTGGTTGAGTTCGGCATTGGCGGTTACCTCAATGCCGAAATCCCGCATCACGGCCAGGGTCATGGTGACATAGGGTTTGGATAAGACCTCGCCGGCCACGGCGAGTTCGGCGGGGTGTGCGGCATAGGGCGCAACCAGCAGCAGGGAGGAGAGATACTGGCTGCTTTTACCTTCCGGCAGCAGGGTTTTTCCGCCCTTGATGCCGTTGGCCGCGATAGTAACCGGCGGACAGCCCGTGCCGTGGATGCTACGGATTTCGACCCCCCAGCCGGTCAAAGCTTCCATCAGGGGTCTGATCGGCCGTTCGTGCATGCGCTGATCGCCGTTGATGGTGAAAGGGCCGTGGCCCAGCGCCGCCACCGAGGTGAGAAAACGGGTGGCGGTGCCGTTGTTGCCCAGGAATATCTCCTTGGCCGGCGTGGCGATTGTGCCGCCCAAGCCCAAGACCCGCCATTGTTCCTGGGCCGGGTCAACGGTGATGCCCATGGCCGCCAGGGCGTGGGAGGTATATTCGGTGTCCTCGCTGGCCAGGGGGTATTGCAGGATGCTTTCCCCGTTTGCCAGGGCCGCGGCAATGAGGGCCCTTTGGGTCAGGCTTTTGGAGCCGGGAACGGTGAGGGTGGTGTCGGTGAAGGCAAGGGGGCGGATTTCTTTCATGGTTTGAGAATCGTTATGGGTTGCAGCCTAAGCTGTTTTAGTAAATAAGGTTATCTCGTACAGAACGGCATAAGGAGCCGTAACAGTGTTAATGGCTATAAAAGGTTTAAGACGCAACGGCTCCCAAGCTGGTGAGCAGGCTCCGGCGCATCACTTCCACCGGGGCCTGCAGGCCGGTCCAGAGTTCAAACTGGGCCACGCCTTGATAGAGCAACATGGCAAGGCCGTTGATGGTTTGACAGCCTGCCTGCTCTGCCGCCTGGAGCAAGCGGGTGCTCAATGGGGCATAGACAATGTCCATGACTACTTGGAAATTGACCAGGGCTTCGCCGGCAATGGGCAACAGGTCTTTCTGCGCGCCCATGCCCAGCGAGGTGGCGTTTATCAGGGCGTCACCCTTGGCCGTGCCGGCCTCGGCCAGGGGCAGCCAAGGGCAGCCGAGAAGTTTTGCCAATGCCTGGCCTTTTTCCGGGGTCCGGCTGGCAATGGTGATCGAGGCCCCAGCCTCAAGCAGACCAAAGCCGATGGCCCGTGCCGAGCCGCCTGCGCCCAGAAGCAGGACCGAAGCGCCCGTAAGGGAGATCTTCTCGGCCAGAGCCCGGTTGGCTCCGAGCCAGTCCGTATTTGCCCCGTGGATGGCGTCGTTGTTGATGACCAGAGTATTTACCGCGCCGATTTTTTCGGCAACCGGGTCGATTGTGTCAAGGTAAGGGATTACCGCTTCCTTGTGAGGGATGGTGACGCTTGCCCCCCTGATGCCGAGAGCACGCAATCCTGTCATGGCCCGGGCGACATCCTGCACGGCAAAGGGGAGGTAGACCTTGTTCAGGCCAAGGGCTTCAAAGGCTCCATTGTGCATGGCCGGACTCAGGCTGTGGGCAACCGGGTTGCCCATGATGCCGTAAAGTTCGGTGGCGCCGTTAATCCCCATGCGCAAGTTCCGTGAAAATGGAGCGCAGGGCCGAGGCGGGCAATTGGCCGGGTGCGGTGGCCGGGCCGTTGTCCGGAGCGGCGTAAGTCATGTAGCCGCCCAGATCGGTGGTGGCTACCCGGCTGATCATGCCGAACTTGCCCATGCAAAAGGCAATGAGGGGAAAGCCCAGTTCCGCGGCTTGTTCTTGCAGGGCGAGAACCCGGAACACGTCCTGAAAGCAACGGGCCGTGGTGACAATCTTGCCGATGTCGGCTCCGCTCCGGCATTGGCGCTGAAAGATTTCGCCCAAAGCCTGGCGGGAGGCGGTACACTTGAAGTCATGCCAGGAGACAATGGTTCGGCAGTTGTTTGCGCGGGCTGCACCAATGAGTTCGGTGGCCAGGGTGGGATCGGTGTTGAGTTCGATGTCGATATAGGCAGCCCCTGCTTCTGCCGCCTTTTTAAGCAGGCTGACCCGCGCCATTTCTTCGTCCGTGCAGTTGCCGCCTTCCCAGGTGGGACGGTTGGTGAACAGCAGGGGTTTTGTGAGGGTGTCGAGAAAAAGCGGGATATCCGGGTTTGTCATGCTGTCCAGGCGGATCTCGATGACATCGGCAACGGTTTCTGACTCCCTGGCCAGGGCAAGCGCCTCTGACGGCGTGGCCCCGGCAATGGAGACACAGAGGCGGCGGACTGCACTGGGAGGGACATTCAGCATGGGGTTGCTCCGGGAAAAGTCTGAAAAAAAACTATAAAGTTACGAATAATAAACGCATAATAATGAAAAGCAAAACTATTCCATCGCGAAACGCTTGTCAACAGGGATGAGCAGGGCGCGGTCTTCCGGAGCTTGGGGGTGAGGCATGTACCGATTGTTTGTCGCCATTGATCTGCCGCCGGATATCGTGGCCCGGCTTCAGGAGCTCTGCTATGGGGTGCCCGGCGCCAAGTGGGTGCAACCGGAACAGATGCATCTGACCCTGCGCTTCATCGGGGAGGTTGACGGCGGGGTTTTCCGGGAGATCAAGGAAGGGCTTGCCGATATTCAGTCGCTCACATTTTCCTTGCAGGTGAAGGGGCTGGGTTTTTTTCCGCCCAGAAAGACACCCAGGGTGCTCTGGGCCGGGATTGCGCCGGTGGAAGAGGTGTGCGGGCTGCGCAACAGGATCGAAAACGTTCTTGTCGGCATGGGGCTCACCCCGGAGGGGCGCAAGTATTCCCCGCACATCACCCTGGCCAGGCTGCACGACACCCCGCTGGCCAGGTTGGGCCGTTTTCTGGCCGGCAATGGCCTTTTTGCCACGGAACCGTTTCCGGTCTCCGAATTTCATCTCTATTCAAGCGAGCTGACCTCTAAGGGCGCCTTCCATGCCATTGAGGCGTCTTATTACCTGCGGTAGCTCTTCAGCCGCAGCGCCACTGCATCGGCTCGGCCTGTTCGTGTGCAGCAGCATTCGCAGGCGGTTTCCCTGCATCCGCAGCGTTGCTGAACAGTTACAGTCCGGCTGAATCCCTTTTTTCTGCTTTGCTCTGAAAATCGTTTAGCTGGGGCAGCTCGCCATCAGCACCACGGCGTGGGTGCTGATCCCTTCTTCCCGACCGGTATAACCCATCTTTTCCGTGGTGCTGGCCTTGAGGTTGATGGCCGCGGGTGCAACTCGGCAGGCTTCGGCCAGGATGGTTTGCATGGCCGGGAAATGGCGGGCGAGCTTGGGACGTTCGGCCACCACGGTGATGTCGGCATTGGACAGGCGGAAATGTTTTTCCGCAGCCAAGCCGATCACATGCGCAAGGAGTTTGATGCTGGAGATGCCTTTGTATTGCGGGTCGCTGTCCGGGAAATGGCGGCCGATATCGCCGGCGCCAATGGCGCCCAGAATGGCGTCGCACAGGGCGTGGGTGAGAACATCGGCGTCGGAGTGGCCCAGCAAGCCCAGTTCGTGGGAAATTTCCATGCCGCCCAGGATCAGCGGTCTTCCCGCAACCAACCGGTGGGCGTCAAAGCCATGGCCGATACGTATTTCCTGGGATAGCTGTTTTTTCATGAGGAGGGCCTCTGCTATGAGCAGATCATCCGGGCGGGTGATCTTGAGGTTGGTTTCCGAGCCTTGCACCACTGAGACCTGCCAGCCTCCGTGCTCAAGAAGGGAGGCCTCGTCGGTGCCGATAAACCCGTCCCGGTCGGCCTTGGCAAAGGCCTCTTTCAAGAGCGCGGTTCGAGCAATCTGGGGGGTTTGCGCCTGCCAGAGGGATTCCCGTTCGACGGTGTGGCGGATGGTGGTGTCTGCGCTTACGGCCTTGAGGGTGTCCTTTACCGGCACACCCATGATTGCCGCGCCATGGGTTGCCGCCGCGTCCAGGCAACGCTGGATATCTTCGGGGGCAATGAGGGGCCGGGCGCCGTCGTGTACCGCCACCAAGGTGGAATCGTCCGGTACCTGGGCCAGGCCGATGCGCACCGAGTCCTGGCGGAGCTTGCCGCCGCTCACCACCGTGCAGTGGTTATCCATCTGGTAGCGGGCCAGGAGGGCAAGGGTGTGCTCCCGGTGTTCCGCCGGGGCCACTACAATAATGGCCTGGATGGCGGGAACCTTGCGAAAGGCGCGGATGGTGTGGATCAGGATGGGAACGCCAAGCAGTTCGCTGAACTGCTTGGGGGTTGAGGTCCCCATGCGTAACCCGGCCCCGCCTGCGGCGATGATCGCTGTTGCTGTCTGCATGTGCGCCGTTGCTTAAGGTAATGGTCTTATCTTGTCGGCCAGAACGGCATAAAGAGCCGTAACGAAAAGGCAAGTATATTTTTTCGTAACGGCTCTTAAAGAATAAAAAAAAGGGAGTGGGCTGTAAGCCGGATTCTGTACCCTTTTGCAAGGGCCATGATCATTTCTCTGTGGATGCCGGTTGCCCGGCATCTCTTGCAACCTACCCGGAAGCTTCGAGCGGGCCGCCCTCAAACGCTTCCCTATTTGGTTTTGCTCCAGGAGGGGTTTGCCGTGCCTTGCGTGTCGCCACGCAAGCGGTGGGCTCTTACCCCACCTTTTCACCCTTACCGGTTGCCCGGCGGTTTGTTTTCTGTGGCACTTTCCTCGGGGTCGCCCCCAGTTCGTGTTACGAACCTCCTTGCCCTGCGGAGTCCGGACTTTCCTCCGGCGGCAAACACCGCCGGCGATCATGCGCCCACTCCCATACTCGTACAACTATAAGCAGGAACGAAAAAGGTCAAGGCTTTTCAAAGCCCGGCCCCTTCTCAATCCTGCGGTTTTCCTGTTCGTTGCTTATCGTAAAAAAAACCCGTCGTATCGCTGAAGATGGCGCAGCGAAAAAGTACGCTGCAAAGCAGCAGATCGAATTTTTGCAGCGCCATCATTCATCCGTTGTCTCGGTCTCGTGGAACATGATGCGATGACAGGTGGGGCAGGAGATAAGCTTGTCTTCCTTCATGAGATCATTATACAGCTGCGGCGGAATGTTCATGAAGCAACCCCGGCACACCCCGCCGGTCACCGGAACGATCGCCACTCCGTTGCGTTTGTCGCGGATGGCGGTGTATTTCTTCAGGAGGCTGGCGGTTACCGCGCCGGCTTTGCTTTCACGGGTTTTCAGGATTTTGCTTTTTTCCGCAGTGAATTGGCTGGTTTTTTTCTCAAGCGCGGCGATGTCGTCGGCAAGCATTTTCTCATCCTCGGCGCAGATTTTATTTTCTTCCTCGATCTGCGCGTTCAGGGTCTCGATCTGTTGCATGAGTAGAACAACAGTTTCTTCTCTTTGCTTGTTCGCTTTTTTGGCGTCTTCCGTTTCCTTGAGGATGCTCTGGTACTCGCGGTTGGTCTGGACATTCATCAGCTTGGTCTGCCGGTCATCGATCCGGGCCTGTTCGTCTTCGAGTTCACCTTCGAGTTCACGGCGGCGTTGTTCGCAGGTGGCAATTTTTGCGGTTAACTGGACCAAGTTTTCTTTGTGGCCGTCGAGACTGGCGCGGCGGTTGTCGATTTCGGCGGAGTTGGCCGCGATTTCCTTGTCCAGCGTGCTGATTTTCAGATCAATGGCCTGGAGTTCCCTGAGATGCGAGATGTTTTCTTTCAATTGTGCTTCCTCAATGGTTCTATTGGTTGACAGAATTTGGGTTTGTTATCATGCAAGACAACCCAGCGCATGGGATTGTCCTGTTGGGCGGTGGTTGCGATTGTCGGAGAAAAGCCTCTGTCGGCGCAGGATTTTTTCAGTATCTCCGCGAGGACCGGGACGATGAGTTTTTCGGTCGGGTAATGGCCGGCGTCAATCACGCAGAACCCGGCGCCTTCGGCCCAGCGGGCCACGCTGTGTTTCACCTCGCCGGTAATATAGACTTGTGCGCCCATGGTTCGGGCGGTTTCGGCCAGGTCGGAACCGCTGCCTCCGCAGAGGGCCACGGTGTGGATGGATTCCGGCAGGGAGCCCGCGATCTGTATGCCTGGGGCGTCAAGGGCGGTCAGCAGGCGGTTAAGAAATTGCTTGGAGGTCAGAGGGGTTGGCAGGCTGCCGATTTTTCCAAAGCCGGGGCTTTGGCCGGGTCCCGCAGGCTCTTGGTCGGTAAGCGGCCGGGTGTCGTGCAGGCCGAGTTTGTCAGCCAAGGCGTTGCTGACTCCGGCGGCGACAAGATCGAGGTTGGTGTGGCAGGCAATGAGGGCTAGATCGTGGCTCAGGGCTGTTTTCAGCATGCGGCCCATGGGGGTGCCGGTGTGGATTGTTTTCAGGGGATGGAAGATCAGGGGGTGGTGGGTGAGGATGGTGTTCAGGTTCTGCGAGAGAGCTTCGTGGATGAGCGCCTCTGTCGGGTCGAGGGCGATTAGAATCCCGGTGACCTGTTGATCCGGATCCCCAACCATGAGGCCGACGTTGTCCCATGGTTCAGCCATGGCAAACGGGGCAATGGTGTTGAGAATCGAGAGAAGTGTCGTGGTGGAAAAGTTTTCTTCAGGCATCCTTTGTTGGTGTCCGTGGGCAGCCTAAAATAAAAAAAAGGCGCTAACCATGTGTGGTCGCACCTTCTGTCCGGAGACCTGCCCTGGTTTTCCCAAAACAAGTGCCCGGTCGAATTGATTTCTGTTGCGCGTGCAATACATTCCCTGCTCTGTCGGTTCCGGCTTGGTGTGGTGGGCCTACCTGGATTCGAACCAGGGACCGACCGGTTATGAGCCGGTGGCTCTAGCCAGTTGAGCTATAGGCCCATGTTCTCAAACGAAGAAAATGAATCAATTAAAATAAACGATAGTTCAGGATTGTCAACATAATTTGTGGGCCGGAATTCGCTGTCAAGTGAAACGATTTCAGATGCACGAAGGCCGGAAAAGTGATTAATCTACCATGGTATCAATGGGTTGCCGATAAAACTGATGCTCTCGCATTGCTTGATCCGTGGAGTTAAAAAAACCGGCTTGGCAGTGAAGGTCTCGATTCTGGCAACATTGATATGTTACCCAGATAAGATCTGGTTACTCTGGGGTGAACATTTTGGACCATGGATTCCGGAGGATGGTGCCTGGCCGGCCAGGGGAGAAAAAACCGGGGCGCAGCCCATATGCGCCGGAGGCTTGCCGGCCAAGGCGCATATGGGAAAAAAGAGGAGCCATTAGGCAAGCACGGCTGTCTTGAAGGTTTCGAAGCCGATTCTGTCCAGGAATCGGCCCATGCGTTCACCTTTCTTGCTGTTTTCCTTGAAATAGGTGATGATTCGTGCGCAGGTGGCCAGTGTCTCATCGGTGGAAAGATCTTCGCAGAGGGTCACGCCGATTCTGGCCTTGGCGGCGGCGCTGCCCCCGACCAAAATGGTCCAGCCCTTGGCCTTGCCGACCAGACCCAGATCTTTCACCGAGGTTTCGGCGCACTGGTTGGGGCAGCCTGAGACCCCCATTTTCATTTTGCCGGGTAATTCGAGGCCATGGTAGCGCGTGTCAAGTTCCGTACCCATGGCCAAGGCGTCCTGCTGGCCCAAGCGGCAGAGGGTGTTGCCGGGGCAGGCCTTGATGCTGCGGACACAGAGGCCCACCGCTGCGCCGGGATTCATGCCCAGATCCCGCCAGGCGTTGTCAATGTCCGCCTCTTTGAGGCCGACAATGGCGATGCGTGCCGCGCTGGTGATCTTCAGGGCGGCGGTTTGGTATTTTTCGGCGACATCGGCGATTTTTCGCAGTTGCGCCGGGGTGATGAGGCCGAGTGGGAGATGGGGGACAATGGCATATGTTTCTTTGTCGCGTTGCAACACCGCCCCTTTATCGCCGTCGTTCAACATGGTTTTCTCCTTGGAAAATATATTGTAATCAATAAAAAAGGGCTCAACGGCTGAGCCCTTTTGGTGTCTGTGTAGAGTTTGGGCAGGAGGATAACGGTTTGGCCTTTCGTCTGGAAAAGACAATGGGGCCTTGATTAATTGTGGTTGGAACCTCCTTGGGGCAGATCGAGAGTTTGTTGTCGGTGTCTTGGCCTGGGTAAGGGCAAAGGCCCCTGATTGCACCGGAACGTTCATTTTTGTAAAATTAATGGTTTGCTCGGAAAAGTCAATATCCATGATGTTCGGGTAGGTGTTCTGCGCATTGAGTTGGGTGGTGGCTCTGGTGATTTGGAAAGCCATGGCTCCACTCCTCCCGTTTCATGTGTGGTCAAAAAGAAAGATGAGCCGTATCGGAATATGATGATTTGCGAAATTTTATGGCCTTCTTGGGCAGGTTGTTCGTAAGTTTTTTTGGGGAATGTGTCGATGAGCGATTTTTTTGTTTTTTTACTGGCAGGAACAGGAGTGGTCGGATTGGGCGGCGGCGGTATCTCCGTCTGGCTGCTCATGCGGAGCCGTCTGGCGGAGCAGCGAACTCTGGCTGACGAGCGGGTGCAGTTGCGGGAGGCGCAGCTTGTAGATTTGGAGGGGCGGTTGGCCGCAGGGGGAGAGGAATGTGCCGGTCTGCGGCGGGAAAACGGGGTGTTGCAGGCCAGGGTAGCGGAGCTTGCGGCGCGGCTTGAGGCGGAGCAGCGGCAACTTAAAGAAAAACAGGAGCTGTTGCAGGAGGCCAGGCATGAATTGGCCAACGCTTTCAAGGCCATTTCCGCCGATATTTTTCAAAGCAACAGTCAGCGTTTTCTGGAGCTTGCCCAGCAGACCCTGGCGAAGTTTCAGGAAAGGGGCATGGCCGATATGGAGACCAGGAGGCGTTCCATTCAGGAACTGCTTTTGCCCATGCACGAATCCCTGAAAAAGGTCGATGACCGGATCCGGCAGGTGGAAAAAGAGCGGGTCGAGGCGTATGTCGGTCTGACCGAACAAGTCAAATCCCTGGCCACCAGTCAGGCCAGGCTCCACGGGGAAACGGCTAATCTGGTCAATGCCCTGCGAAAGCCCTCGGTGCGGGGCCGCTGGGGAGAGATGCAGCTGCGGCGGGTGGTGGAGATGGCCGGGATGGTGGAATATTGCGATTTTGTCGAGCAGGGTTCGGTGGCGACCGAGGCTGGAAGATTGAGGCCGGATTTGATCGTCCGGTTGCCCAACGGAAAGAACATCGTGGTGGATTCCAAGGCCGCCTTGTCCGCCTATCTTGAGGCCATGGAGGCAGGGGAGGACGAGAGCCGGCAGGCCCGGCTCAAGGAGCACGCCCGCCAAGTGCGCACCCATCTCGGGCAGCTGGCCGCCAAGTCATACTGGGAGCAGTTTCAGCCCTCGCCGGAATTCGTGGTTCTTTTTCTGCCCGGAGAGAATTTTTTCAGCGCGGCCTTGGAGCAAGACCCTGAATTGATCGAATGCGGGGTGGCACAAAAGGTGATTCTTGCCACGCCCACCACTTTGATCGCCCTGTTGCGGGCTGTCTCCTATGGCTGGCGGCAGGAAAAGATCGCCGAGCATGCCCAGGTCATCGGCGAGCTGGGGCGTACTCTCTATGAGCGGCTCGGGGTGTTGGGCGACCATTTTCATGATATGCGCAAGGGCCTGGACCGGGCGGTGGAATCCTATAACCGGGCGGTGGGATCCTTTGAGGGGCGGGTGTTGGTCACAGCCCGGAAATTGCAGGATATTGATCCGGGATTGGGCAAGGATTTGGCGCCCATGGAGCCCCTGAACAGGATTCCGCGCCCGCTCATCGCTCCGGAGGGTGTTTAGTTCGTGTTGTCCATGCGGCCATTGGCTGTCGGGGTGGGGCCGCAAACTTTTCCTTGCCGGAAGCATACCCCTTTCGTATAATCAAAGGATTGTGTCGTGTGGGCCGTTTTTCAACGCAACGGCGGCAGGGTAAAGCGGCAGTGCAACGGCGATTGATTTTTAAACAATTTTATCTGTGCCTTTGCTTTACTTTTAAATTTTTACAATACCATTAAGATTGTACCTGTTCAATCAAAGCGCAGAAGGAGATGTATCCCAATGAAATTAGGTATTAACGGCCTGGGTCGGATCGGTAAGCTGTCACTCTGGCATCATGTTTCCCGCAAGCATTTTTCCGAGATCGTGGTCAATGTTGGTCGGCAGGTTGGCACCGGGCTTCAGGATATAGCGAGTTCCATTGACCGGGACAGCACCTACGGACGGCTCGGCATGTACCTGCATGGTTGCAAGGGATCCCAGGTTATTGAAAACCTCAATGAGGCGGACGGCACCATGACCATCAACGGCGTGCCGGTCAAGATCCTGCGCGAGGCCAGAAACCCAGGGGGGATTCAGTGGAAGGAAAACGGGGTGCGTCTGGTCGTAGACACCACCGGCGCGTTTACCGACCCCACCGCGGACGCCGACAGCCCCAAGGGTGCGTTGCGGGGGCACGTTCAGGCGGGGGCCGAAAAGGTCCTTCTCTCCGCTCCCTTTAAGATCAAGAACAAAGGTCTGGAGATGCCGGCCGATGCAGTAACCACGGTGATGGGCATCAACGACGGCGATTTTAATCCGTCCCAGCATACCCTGATTTCCGCGGCCTCCTGCACCACCACCTGTCTTTCCTTTATGATCAAGCCCTTGCTCGATCATTTTGGTGCGGATAGGTTTTTGAGCGCCTCCATGGTCACGGTGCATGCCGCGACCGGCAGT
Organism: Deltaproteobacteria bacterium; assembly: GCA_013349295.1. Lineage (GTDB taxonomy): Bacteria > Desulfobacterota > Desulfobulbia > Desulfobulbales > Desulfurivibrionaceae > Thiovibrio. The sequence continues at coordinate 36,541 of DUZW01000021.1, read as the reverse complement.
CAGCAGGTCCTTGACAGGCTTCCCAATGCCGGGGCCACCGATCTCAGGAAAAACCGCAGTATCTTCAATAACATCATCCTGACCACCACCGGCGCGGCAAAGGCGTTGCCCCTGGTTATTCCCGAGATGAAAAGCATAGGCTTTATTGCCGAGTCAGTGCGGATTCCCACCAATACCGGGTCTCTGATTATTCTTGTGCTCAACCTGCAGGATGAGAGCATGGAGACCCCTATCAAGCGGAAGCTGGTGAACTCCATTTATCGGGATTACGCCAAGAATACGCCCTATCTGGAATACAGCGACGAGCAGCTCGTTTCCTCGGATATCATCGGTCTGCCTTTTGCCGCCGCGGTTATCGAGGGCTCCGAGACCCACACCCGCACGGGCAGTCTCAAGGTGAATCTTGCCAAGCTCGGCTGCAACGGCGGCCCTGCCAAGCTGGAAGTTCCGGTGACCCAGGCGGTGGTGTATGGCTGGTACGACAATGAGTTGGGCAGCTATACCAACGTGCTGGGCGATCGGACCGTTTCCATTGCCGAACAGATGATCTAAAAGGCAGGTTTAAGGTGAAAGGCGCAAGGCCCAAGGAGGAAAGTGAGCCTTTAGCCTCGCGCCTTGAACATTGCTCCTTTTTCGTTCGCCCCATGACCGGTGCTGACCTCGGGGCGGTGCAGGCCATCGAGTCGGAAAATCCTTCTCCGTGGACTCTCGAACAGCTGGCCGGTGAACGAGATCAGGATGGAGGTTGGCAGTTCGTTGCCGAGGTTGTTGGTGCTTCGAGGCGGGTGTGCGGCTTTGTCTGTGGTCGGAGCAGTGCCGGCGAGGCTGAGTTGCTGAAAATTGCGGTGGCTCTGCAATATCGGCGGCAGGGAATAGCGGCGCAGCTTATGGCGCACACCTTGGGCTATCTGGAGGAACAGGGGGTGGAGCGCTGTTTTCTGGAGCTGCGCGCTGCCAATTTCCCAGCCTTGGCCTTATATGAACGGTTCGGTTTTCGTCGGGTGGGACTGAGAAAAAAATACTACGCTTCGCCGCCGGAAGATGCGATAATCATGGAAAAGTTAGTTCGTGTCGGCGCATAACAATAAGTTTTTTTAGGGGGGCAGCTCCATGAAGAATATCCGGGATATCGACATCAAGGGAAAGAAATTGCTCATCCGCGTTGATTTCAACGTGCCGCTGGATGAACAGCAGAATATCACCGACGATATCCGGATTCGCGGGGTGTTGCCCACCCTCAACTATGCCCTTGATGAAAATGCCAAGATCATCATCTGTTCGCATCTGGGGCGACCCAAAGGCAGCCGCAAACCGGAGTTCAGCCTGGCTCCTGCAGCCAAGCGCCTTTCCCGCCTGTTGAACAAGGAGGTCACGCTGGCCCCCGACTGTATCGGCGAGGAGACCCGGGCCATGGTCGAGGCCATGGAGCCGGGCAGCGTGCTGATCCTGGAAAACTTGCGTTTTCATGCGGAAGAACAGCAGAATGACGAGGGATTCGCCAGCCAGCTGGCCAGCCTCTGCGATATCTATATCAACGATGCCTTTGCCGTGGCGCACCGGGCCCATGCCTCGGTGGTGGGTGTGACCCAATTCGTCGATCAGTGTGCCGCCGGCTTTTTGCTCCAGAAGGAGATGGATTATTTTCACCGCTCGGTGAGCAACCCCATGCGGCCTTTGGTCGCCATCGTCGGCGGAGCCAAGGTTTCGAGCAAGCTCGGGGCCTTGCACAATCTCATGGATCGGGTGGACAAGATGGTCATCGGCGGCGCCATGGCCAACACCTTTTTGAAGAGCATCGGCCATGACATGGGGAAGTCCAAGGTCGAGGATGAGTTGCTCGATACGGCCCGGGAGTTGATCAACAAGGCCAAGCGCCTGGGGGTTAAGCTTTATCTGCCGGTGGACTGCATCGTGGCCGACAGATTTGAGGCCCGTGCCGAAACAAAGCGGGTACCTGTACAGGAAGTGCCGGCCGACTGGATGGTGCTTGATATTGGTCCTGCCACCACGGTGCTTTTTTCCGAGGCCCTTGAGGACGCGAAAACCATCATCTGGAACGGGCCCATGGGCGCCTTTGAGATGGACGCTTTTTCCCGGGGCACCATGGCCATGGTTCAGCGGCTGGCCCAATCCCATGCCCTGACTATTGTCGGTGGCGGCGATACCGACGTGGCGGTGCACAAAGCAGGCGAGTCCAACAATATCTCCTACATTTCCACGGGCGGCGGCGCATTTCTCATGCTGATGGAGGGTAAAAAACTGCCCGGGGTCGAGGCCCTGGAAGCAAAGGAATAAGGAGCAGTCCTATGCCACGCACTCCCCTGATTGCCGGGAATTGGAAGATGCATACCTCGCTGGCCGAGGCCAGAAGTCTTGCCGGTGCCGTGGTTGCCGCCTGCAAGGGACTGACCGACCGGGAGGTCATGATCGCCCCGCCCTTTACCGCTCTGGCAGCGGTGGCCGAGGTGGTACGCGGCTCAGATGTTCGTCTTGCCGCCCAGAATGTTTGTTGGGCAGAGCAGGGCGCCTTTACCGGCGAGATAGCCCCTGGCATGTTGCGGGAGCTGGGATGCACCATGGCCATCATCGGCCATTCGGAGCGAAGGCAGATCTTTGGAGAATCCGATGTGCTTATCAACCAGCGGGTGGCCGGGGCCATGGGTTTCGGGATAACGCCGGTTCTCTGTTTTGGTGAAACCCTGGCCGAACGCGAGGCAGGGCAAACCATGGCCGTGCTTGAGCGTCAGGTTCGGGCCGGGCTTGCCGGGGTTACCGTGGTTGAGCCTGTTAATCTGGTTCTAGCCTATGAGCCGGTATGGGCAATCGGTACCGGTAAAACCGCCAGCGAAGAACAGGCCCAGGAAGCCCATGAATTCGTGCGGAACCTGCTGCTCGACATGTACGAGAAAAGTATTGCCCACCAAATGAGAATATTGTATGGTGGCAGCGTCAATTCCGGGAACGTGGATGCCCTATTGCGGCAGCCTGATATAGACGGGGCTTTGGTTGGCGGGGCATCGCTCAAGGGCGATTCCTTTGAACGCATTATCCACTTCCGGCAATAACGGTAACCAAGAGCGAATGACCACCTTACTGACCATTGTTCATATAGTAGTTTGTTTGTTCCTTGTTGTGATCGTGCTGTTGCAGCAAGGCAAGGGCGCCAGCATGGGTGCGTCCTTCGGCGGTTCCAGTCAGACCGTTTTTGGAACGGAAGGCCCCCTGCCCCTGTTGAACAAGATTACAACCTGGGCCGCGGTTATCTTCATGCTGACCTCCATATCTCTGGCCTACATGTCCAGCAGGGTTGGGGATGGTTCGGTCATGAAAGAGGTTGTGCCTGTTACTGCACCGCAAAGTACCCCGATCCCGTTGCCCGCAGCGGACGGAGCAGCGCCGCAGGCGCCGGTGCAGGGAAATTAGCTTTTTTGTCTCATTTTAGAAAATAAGGTATGCCGAAGTGGTGGAATTGGTAGACACGCAGGCTTGAGGTGTCTGTGGGGAAACCCATGCCGGTTCGAGTCCGGCCTTCGGTACCATATTTATAAAAGGCCTTGTAATCGTTTTCGGTTGCAAGGCCTTTCTTTTTTTGCGGAGAAGCGTAGGGGCCTATGATTAGCTAACAGGGCTCAGTTGCTTCCGAAGTCATAGGATGGCATGAGCCATGATTTTTTTGGCTGGGGGATTTTTTTAAACAGAGGTCCAGTATTTTTTCGGTATTGTGTTCGGAAAGGAAATCCCCCAGTATGGAGAAGAGCCCTGGCTGAACTTGAGTATCATTCCCAAATCCTGGTACTCAGGTTGCAGACCGGGGCTTTTTTTCGTTCTTACCCGCCACCGTCCATCCATGTTCCGAGGTTAATAGCACTCACCCTCGTTAGGAAATTGTGGCAGTACCCCCCCCTTCTTTCCTGAGCACTATTTTTTCTGGTTGGTGCGATTAACGAACCTAAGCGAGTAGTTGCAATTTCTGAAATGATCAAGCTCAGGGCGTGGGCCTTTTAGATAATACCCGGCGAATCAGGTCGGCGATCTCTGTCGTACCGAAGGGCTTGTTGATGAAGGCGGCAATTCCCATGGCCAAGGCGTTTTTTTCGTTCATTTCTTCGCTGAATCCGGTGCAGAGGATTACCGGAATGTCGGGCCTGATCCGCAGCATTTCCGTCGCCATGTCGGCCCCGGTCATATTCGGCATGGCAAGGTCGGTGATGACCAAGTCAAAAAAATCAGGTCCTGAGCGAAAAAGGTCCAGGGCGGCAAGGCTGCCACCCACCGGGGTTACCCGGTAGCCGAGCAGGGAAAGCATGGGCGCCATTGCCTCTACCACCGCCTGTTCGTCGTCCACCAACAATATCCGTTCATTGCCGCCTGGCAGGGGCTGATTCAGGGCTGGAACGTTTACGTTTTCCGCCTCGATCAGAGGCAGGAGGACCTCGAAATCGGTGCCCAGGCCCGGTGTGCTCCTGGCCGAGATGAGGCCGCCGTGTTTTTCCACGATGCCGTGTACCACGGCAAGCCCCATGCCGGTGCCTTCGCCTTTCTCCTTGGTGGTGAAATATGGTTCAAATATGCGGCCCAAAAGTTCGGGTGGGATGCCCTCGCCGGTATCGCTTACCGTGAGTTTGAGCCATTTTTGTGTCCCCGGGGTTATTCCGAAAGGAGCGGGCAGGGTAGCCTCTTTCTCCGTACCGGCCAGAGTGATGGCAATCTTGCCGCTCCTTCCCCGCATGGACTGGGCGCCGTTGATGGTCAGATTCATGACAACTTGGAGCATCTGGGTGGGGTCGGCCAAAATCAGATCGTTGTCCGTTTGAATACGGCATTCCAAATCGATAACCGATGGGATGGTGGAGCGTAGGAATTTAACGGCCTCCTTGACCACCGGTCCCATCTTCAGGGGGTGAGGTTTGTGTTGCCCCTGTCGGCTGAAGTCGAGAATCTGTCGGACCAGCTCCCTGGCCCGGTCGGCTGCTTTGCGCACCTGCACCAAGCTGTCGTGGATTGCGGCGTCGGCTGGAGTATTCATCAGGATCATCTGGGTGTGCATCATGATGGGCGTGAGGATGTTGTTGAAATCATGGGCGATGCCGCCGGCCAGAACACCCACCGCCTCCATCTTTCTGGCCTGGAACAACTGGGTCTCCAATGTTTTGCGCTCGGTGATATCCTGAACGGTGCCGCACATGCGCAAGGGTTTACCCTCTGTGTCACGCAGAACTTCGGCCTGTTGATGCACCCAGCGCAGGCCGCCGTCCGGGCGTTGCACCCGGTGTTCGATGCTGTAGGGCGCATTTCGATCTACGGCGTTGCGGACCGCCTGCTGGACAGCAGCCCGGTCCTCGGGATGAACATAGTCCAGGTATGACTCGTGGTTGGACTCAAATTCATGCGGGGCAAGCCCGAAGATCAGGTATGTCTCGTTGGACCAACTCAGGATGTTGTCGGCGATATCCCACTCCCAGTTGCCCAAGTGGGCGATGCGCTGGGCATTTTCCAGGCTGGCCTGACTCTGGCGGAGGGCCTGTTCGGCCCGTCGCCGTTCGCTGATGTCGCGGAACACCACCACGACTCCGATCTGGGTGGAGTCCTTGATGAGCGGGGTAACGGTGAGGGCGACCGGAAATCCGGTGCCATTCTTGCGCAGGAACCATTCGTTTTCCTCGTGACGGGTAAGGCCGTCCTTCAGGGTCTTTCTGATTGGGCATTCCTTTGCCGGATAAAGGCTGCCGTCGGGCCGGTGATGATGGAAAACGGCATGTTGGTCTTGGCCGATGAGTTCGTCGGCGTTCAAGCCGAGCATGGACAAGGCGGCCGGATTGATGAAGGTGGCGTGGCCACTGAGATCAACCCCGTAAATGCCCTCGCCGATCGAAGTGAGGAGCAACTCGTTGTGCCAGGCCAGACGGGCGATTTCCTCCGCGTCCCTGATGCGGGCTTGTCTGGCCTGGTATTCGTCGGTCACATTCCGGAAGACAAGGACCACGCCAAGGGTGTTGCCCGCGCTGTCACGGATGGGCGCGGCGCTGTCGGTGATCTGGTATTCGGCATTGTTCCGGGCGACTAAGGTGGTGTGGTTGCTGAGAGTGACAACCTTGCCGGAGGCCAATACCTGGTCCACCGGATCGGACACGGGTTTTCGAGTCTGGGCGTTGATGATGCGGAAAACCTCGGAAAGCAGGAGCCCCTTGGCCTGCGCAAGGGGCCAGCCGGTGAGCTGCTCGGCCATCGGATTCATCCGGACGATCCGTTTGCCGGTGTCGGTGGCGATCACCGCATCACCGATGGAATCGAGGGTGACGGAGAGGTGCTCCTCGCGTTCCTGCAGGTTTGTAAAGGAGTAGGCCAATTGTCCTTCGGCCTTGGAGGTAACCGTCCAGAGCAAGGCAAAGATGGCGATGGCCATTACTGCGGTCAACCCCAGATCCATAACAAGTTTGCTTTTGGCCGCGTTGGCGGTCAGGGTCATGTCGCGTAGAAGGATGAGGTCCGCCACATCTCTGCCCGCAACATCGGGCTGATGGAGAACGCCGTACCAAAAGGTTTTTCCTCCTTGTCTATCGCTCCAGATCGTTTCCGTGTCGCTGAATGCGGTGTGCCCCTGTTGGAGACGGCGGCGTAAAGAGTCGGACAGCTCAGTGATTGTCTGGTGGGCGACCACGAAATTTGAAAAATCGTCCCAATGGCCAACAAAACCGAAGTTTTTCCGGCCGGCCTCAAACTTCTCCCGGCTGGTGAACTCCTTGCGGACCAAGGTCAGGAAATCCACATTCAGGTCTGCAGCCAGCTCCGTTACCAGATGCTCGATTTCCATCCCCAGTTCAAGGTAGCCCGTCACCCGTCCATCTTGGAGCCAGGGCCGCACATAGCGCAGGGTGAAAGTTCCCAGGGGACCAAGTTCCAGGCCCCAAGCGTCCTCGCCGGTTCGGGCCGCCGCCAGCAAGGTGTGCCGGTCGATGATGTCGCCCCGTTTTGCCGGATGGTGAGCCCGGAGGAAAACAGTCCGGTCCGGAGCGATAAAATAAAAATGGGTGATCCGGTATTCCTGCCGCAACCCGGCGGCAATGGGCAGGGAGAGATCGGTGAGTTTGTTAAGGTCCTGTGCTTTCCATGCCGCAGCCAGTGAGGGATTGACGGCAGCGTGGTCCATCTGTGCCTTCAGGAGTTGTACTTGAGAGATAACGAGGCGGCGCCATTGGCTCCGGCTCTGTTCCATGAGTTGCAGCATTACCTGCTGCGATTCTTCTTTGCCATGCTGGTATTCATAGGTGAGCAAAAAGGCGATGCTCCCCAGCATGGCGATGAATACGGGGGTGAGGATCCAGGCTTTGAGGCGCAGGGCTTGCGGTTTAATGGGGTTCTTGCGTCGGCGGATGGCGATGAATCCGGCCGGCAAGAGGAGGAGGACGAGCAGGGTGCTGAGTAGCGGTGCGCGGCGGGCGCGGTCGATCCTGGCCTGCCAGTCGTCGGCCAGGACATTGATGCCGATGAGCATCAACACCTCGCCGCTGTGCGGATCGAGCACCGGCGCCGCCGCCGAGACAAATGTGCCGTATTTGTCGGTGTACGGTCCCATGGTGATGGGCATGTGGGAAGTGAAAAGGCGGAGAAATTCGCCAGGTGATTGTCGGTACGCTGTTCCTGGCGGGTTGGCCATGGGGTCGTTTTTCAGGTAGTTTTCCGGCCCGAAAAAGAGGGTGCCGTCCCGCAAGGCCAGGCTGTAAATGCCGCGATGGTTAAAGCTCCTGCCGATGGCGGTCATTTGTTCGTGGATCTGGAAAAATGCTGGGTTGTCCATGTCTTCGGAGCTGAAGGAAAGTTTTTTGACCAGGGCCGGATTGATGTTTTGCGCGACTTCCACCGCCTGTCGGACAAGGTGAGCCCGCATTTCCGCGTCCACCGCCCGGCCCCGCCATTCGGCGGTCAACCAGCCCAGCGTGGCCAAGAGGGCCAGCACGCAGAAAGCCATAGCCATGGGCCAGCCAAAAGGAAGACGAGATCGCTTTAGAATTGGGTCACGCATGTGTTCCTTCTGTATCAAAAAAGCAGGATGTCGGTTGCCGGGCCTCTGCTTTTCGGCCTGGTGCGAAGCGATCCGGCACTGCCGCCTGCCGTGCGGTAATGGGTGGTCGCCCAAGGTGGACCGAGGCGCATCATGTCTGCCTCGTTCTCCGACATCATGGGGCGGCTGCGGAAGTTCACTCTCTGTTTCCGGAGGCAGGCATCGGGTTGGCTGGAATTATTGTTTGCCGGGATGGTGGATCTTCCGCAATGGGGTAGGCTTTTGCCTTGGTTTTTCAAGAAATTGTTACAGGGGAAATTAGGAAAGGGGGACAGGGGAGAGGGAGCAATCTGCCGGCCGGCGTGATTTTTTTCATTGCCCGGAGCGAGTCGCGCGAAATCCGACCTGCCGTTCAGCATGGGGGGAAATTCATTTGCCCTGTAGAAGAAGGGTGTGGTGCGCATTAGGTACCCCCGCGTTATTGTGTTGAGTGGGGCAGGGAGAGAACAGTTGTGTGGCGTGCTTTCGGTTTTCGGTGTTTCTGCCTGAAAACCGAGTTGTTCTCTGATTCCCTGAAAATCAACACACATGTTTCCTGACTGGTGCCTGACTGAATCATTGTAGCACGCTTGCAGAAAGTTGTGAAGGGTACGTAAAAAAACAACAGGCCAAGGAAAAGTACAGTATTTCCTTGGCCTGTGAAAAAAAACGAAGATGTTAGACGGTAAGGTCGTTACGCACCATCCTGCGTGGGCCGCCGTGGCCGGAGGTGCTCCAGTCGCGGATCGGGGCAATGGCGGTGAGCCCGTCCTGGCTGTCGATGCGAACCATTTTGTCGTGGATGGATTGCCAGATGCAGGGTACATCCTTGTGGATCTCGCAGCGGCCGGCCACGGAACCGCCGCAGGGGCCGTTCATCAGGCTTTTGGCGCACCGGGCCACGGGGCAGAGGCCGCCGGTGAGGTGGAGGATGCAGTTGCCGCAACCGGCGCACTGCTCGCTCCAGACGCCCTGCTCGGAGGAGCCGCCGAAAGAGGTGGTGTTGACGGCGGGGTATACCTTGGCCATGGGCCGCAGGTTGGCGATGAAGTTGACCCCGACGCCGCAGGCCATGGAGACGATGGCATCGTACTGGCCGTCCCACTGGTCGATGGAGTCGATATATTCCTTATCGCACTGGCGAACCAGAGTGGCTTCAATGGTTTCCACCGGCTGGCCGGCCTTCTGCTTGCCCAGGCGGATCAGGGAGGCAAGGATTTCGACCTCGCGCTCGCCGCCGGCCGAGCAGATGGTGACGCAGCCGCGGCAACCCAAAACCAGAATGCGCTTGGCATCCTGGACCATGGTCATGATTTCATCGAGGGGTTTTCTTTCTGCAATAATCATTTTGCGTCTCCCTTAAAAGGGCTGGGGCCTAATTCGAGAATCCGTTCGTTCATTTCCTGGGCAACCTTGACAAATTCCGGATGAAAGCCGCGCTCCAGATGAAACATCTCGATGCGTTCCGGTTCGACCCCGAGTTCGGCCAGGGCTTTTTTGATAGCACCCACCCGCTTGGCCGCCCGTTGGCTGCCCATGAGGTTGTGGCATTTGTCCACCGGGCATCCGGCAACATATACACCGTCCGCTCCGTCTTCAAAGGCCTTGAGCAGGGTGCTGACCTCGAGTTTTCCGGTGCAGACCAGCCGGTGGATGGTCACGCTTTTCGGGAAACCGTCGAGCAGCAATCCTTCGGACCCTTCGGCCAGGGTCTGCTGGGAGGTATAATGACAACAGAATGCTTGGATATTCGGAGTAAAGGGCATGAAATTCACCATCCTACTGATTTGTGCCGCAGGCGGCGATAAGTCGCTCGTCCTCGGACTCGTTTAAGCGGATAGCCTGGGCCGGACATTCGGAGGGGCAGATGCCGCAGCCGCGACACTCCTGGGGATCAATGGCAGCCTTGCCCTGATCGTCGATCTTGGGAATCCGCCATGGGCAGACCCGGACACAGGTAAGGCAGGAGACGCAGAGATCGCGTTCAACCCAGGCGGCTTTGCCTTTATCGAGCAGATCCTGGGCGGTGATATATCCACCCTTCACGGCCAGTTGACGCAGGGCGACCATGATTTCGGCAAAACGGACGTCCTGGGGGCAAACAAAGATGCAGCTGCGGCACCGGGAACAGAACCAAAGCAGATCGGATTTAAGCAACGTGTCTTTCAGTCCCATCCGGATCATGTGAATGATCTTCCTGGGGTCGAAGTCGGGGATTGCTTGACTGACCGGGCAGATACCGCTACAAGCGCCGCAGGAAAAACAGCGGTTCAGGAATTCGCCTCCCGGAATCGCGGTAACCTCGGCGCTGAAGGCCGAATTGATATCCTTGCTGGAGATTGCCATAACAAAACCTCATGTTTAGGAGCCGTTCAAAAAACAACTTGTGCAATTCCGGCTGGTTCCGTACGGCTCCTTATGCCGTTCTTTCCGCCGGAAGATTATTACTTGTTTGCTGCTACGGCCAAGATATGAAAACTGGCTAAAGGCGCCGGGGAAGCCGCTTGTATTCAATGGCGGCTTATAAATCCTCTCCGGTCATTCCGAAGCTGGGCGCGTTCGGCCATTAGAGCGTTGGGTACTTTAGCATAAAAAACATTCCCGCCCAATAGGTATATCTACCAGATGCAAGCGGTTTTTAAAGGAGTTGCCCGGCGAACCCGGTATCAAGCGCTATACCAGAAAGCGGAACTCTCCCTTGCCCAGCAAATCCTGAAGATGAAGTACGCCCGCCAGCTTGCCGCTGTGATCGATCACCGGCAGAAAGGTGATTTCGTGACGCTGCATGATGCTGAGGGCGTCGGCGGCCAGGAGATCCGTGGTAATGGCTTTGGGCGTTTTGGTTATGGTGTCCGCCAGGGTGAGGCCGCTCAGATCGCCGCCTCTTTGACTGATAAAGCGGCGAAGATCGCCATCGGTCAGGATGCCGATAATTTTTTCCTCATCCATGATCAGGACCGCGCCAAGGTTTTTGGCGTTCAGCTCGGCAATGGCCTCAGGCAGGGTGTTGGTTTGGGAAACCCTGGGGATGGCCGCGCCGGTGAGCATCACCTCGGCCACATTAACCTTGAGGCGCTCTCCAAGGCTGCCGGCCGGATGGTTGCGGCGAAAATCGCTTTCCTTGAACTGCTTGAGGTTTAAAAGGACCACGGCCAATGCGTCGCCCATGGCCAGCGTGGCGGTGGTGCTGGCCGTGGGGGCCAGGCCCAGGGGGCAGGCTTCCTGCGGCACCGCGACCTTGAGTACCGCATCGGCGCCCAAGGCCAGGGTGGAATTCGGCTTGCCGGTCATGGCAATGATCTTGGCGCCGCGTTTCTTGAGGTTGGGAAGCAGGAGGCCGAGTTCCGCGGTTTCGCCGCTGTAGGAGATGGCAATAATGACGTCCTGGGGGTCAACCATGCCGAGGTCGCCGTGCATGGCCTCAACCGGATGGAGGAACAGGGCCGGGGTGCCGGTGCTGTTCATGGTGGCGGCGATCTTCTGGCCGATGATCCCTGATTTGCCGATGCCCGTGATTACCACTCGCGCCGGGCATTCCATGATCATGTTTACCGCCTTTTCAAAATCGCCGTCGATCTGCTCCACCAGGGAGGTGATGCCTTCCGCTTCGATTCTGAGAACTTCCTTGGCCTGTTCAATGATCATTGTTTTTCCGTCTTTGCGCTTGAGTGGGGGGCTACTTTTTGCCCGTGGACTGACAGGCATTTTTGGTGCCGAGGAGAAGCTTGCAGAAATCCTTGTCCGGTTCAACCGGGTAATTCCCGTCAAAGCATGCCTTGCAGTAGGATTCCGGCGGACCGCCGCAGGCTTCTATCAGACCCTCAAGGCTGAGGTAGTAGAGGGAGTCCAGTCCCAGGTAATCGCGGATTTCGTCAATGGTTTTCTTGTTGGCGATGAGCTCGCCGCCCGAGGGAAAGTCGATTCCGTAATAGCAAGCATTTCGGGTGGGCGGGCAACTGATCAGCATGTGTATCTCTTTTACCCCGGCTTCGCGCAGGGATCTGACCCTGGAGCGACCGGTGGTGCCCCGGATGATGGAGTCGTCCAGGATGATAACCCGTTTGCCCTGCAGAAAAGAGCGGATGGGGTTCAATTTGACCCGCACCGAGAAGTCGCGCATGGATTGGGTGGGCTGGATAAAGGTGCGGCCCACGTAATGGTTGCGGATTACTCCCATTTCCAGCGGGATGCCAGAGGCCTGGGAAAAGCCGATGGCCGCGTAGTTGCCGGAATCGGGAAAGGGCATGACGAAATCCGCCTTGATTTTACATTCGCGGGCCAGAATCTCGCCCATGCGTTTGCGGCTCTGGTAAACGTTCTTTCCGAAGATATCGCTGTCGGGCCGGGCAAAATACACCTGCTCGAAGATGCAGAAGCTGTGGCGCTGGCTGGAGTCAAGGTGGAGGGAGCGCTGGCCGTCGCGGTCGATGATCAGGATTTCGCCGGGTTCGATGTCGCGGATGTACTGGGCCTCGACCAGATCGAGGGCGCAGGTTTCCGAGGCGACGATGAAGCCGCCGTTGTTGAGTTTGCCGAGACACAGCGGTCTGAAGCCTCCGGCATCGCGCACGGCGATCAGTTTATCTTCGGTCATGAGCAGGATGGAGTAAGCGCCCTTGATGCTTTCAAAGGTGTCGATGAGCGCCTGGTCAAAGCCCAGGTGTGAGCAACGGGCGAGAAGATGGACCACCACCTCGCTGTCCATGGTGGACTGGAAGATGGAGCCTTTTTTTTCTAATTCGTTGCGCAGGCTGCGGATGTTGACCAGATTGCCGTTGTGGGCCACGGCCATGGTGGAGCCCTGATGGGTGGCGGTAAAGGGCTGGGCGTTGACGATGTTGGAGGCGCCGGTGGTTGAGTAGCGGACATGGCCCACGGTGAGGTGCCCCTTCAGCTCTTGCAGAATGGCCTCGCTGAAAACTTCGTGCACCAAACCCATTCCCTTGTGCAGGGAGACCTGAGTGCCGTCGCTGGCCACGATGCCGGCGCTTTCCTGGCCGCGATGCTGGAGGGCGTAGAGGCCGAAGTAGGTGAGTTTGGCTGCGTCCTCATGGCCGAAAATTCCACAAACGCCGCATTCGTCCTTGGGGCGTGATGCGTCTGAGTATGTCATGGCGAATTGTCCCTCATGATGTGCTTCTGTTCACACGGAAAAAAGGAGAAAATATACATCCTTTTATATGGATGGGAAATGTTTTTTTCGTACGCGGCTGTCCGGCGGCACCACATCAGCTGCCCCGCAGCCGCACCACTGCCGGGCAGCTGCGTTTTTATAGGCAAGGAAGAAAATTCAGGATTTTTCGGCCGGGCTGGGGTTCTGTCCGATTTCGGTTGTCCGGTCTCCTCCGGCATGATCCAGCCCCGGAAAAAATTAAGCCAGGAGGAGGTGTTGTTGAGCGCCCAGTTGCGGGGAGGAACAAAGCCTTGTCCCATGGATTCCGGCAGGTCATGTGCGGCAAGGCGTTCGTGGATTCGTACGTAGAGGCAGCGTTTTTTGCCGGGGTACACCTCGCACCAGCCGTCGCGACTGCCGCCGCAGGGGCCGTTCAGCAGGTATTTGGCGCAGCCCGTTTGCGGGCAGACAAAGGCCAACTCGCCCAAGGCGCAGTCACCGCAGTTTTGGCAGCCGAAGAGAAGGAACTTGGTCACGTGTTCCAGGTGGGTGAGGGTGTTGTCCAGGCCGCCGCCTTCAAGGGCGAGGCAGATTTTTTTGCAGAGCGGATAGAGGGGCGCTTTTTGTTCAAAGGCCAGGTTGTGGACCAGTCGGGCCATTCGGTAGTTGATCTGCAGCCCTGCCGTCTTTTCTTTGCAAGGCGCGGGTTCGCAGGTGTTGAGGCCGGTTTGCTCATCTTTTTTATACAGGTAAAAACCGTTCGGGTGCCAGTAATTCATCTCCGGTATCAGCTCTTGCCAGTTTTCGGCAAAGGAGTCGGCGGTGGTGAGGAGAAAGTCGATGTTGTCATAGGTGAGCCCCGGCCCGCCAAGATGGGCGCCCGCATAGCCGAGCCCTTTGAGGATGGCCAGCAGCTTCGCACTCCGCAGAAGCCGGGATTGTTTTCCCTTGTCCTGGCTTGTCGCTTCGCGGCGGATTTCGGCGTACAGGGCATCGGTGATGATGCAGCCGGGGATTTTTCCGGTGTGCATGAGGGTGGCCACCGTGAGGTTGGGAACAAAGACATTGCCCAGCACCGGCAGGTTCAGTCCGTTTTGGCGCAGGTAGAGGATGACCTCGTGGAATTTGCGGGCGTCGTAGCCGACCTGGGTGATGATATAGTCCGCGCCGCGCTCGGCCTTGCGGTGGAGCTTGGCGTACTGCATCAGCAATTCAGCCTCGAGCTTTTTAAAGGGAGAGAGAGCCACGCCCATGAGAAACGAGGTCGGGCGGATCCCGCCTCGTCCCCGATCCGGGCCGTAGTTGCCTCGGTTCATCCGGGAGATCAGATCCAGGACATGCACCGAGTCCAGATCGAAGACCGGCTTGGCAAAGCCTTGGTAGCCTTCCTGGGGATAGTCGCCGGTGATCACCAGCAGGTCTCGGATGCCCAGGCGGTCCCAGGCAAAGAGCAGGCTTTCCATCTGGTTGCGGTTCTTGTCCTTGCTGGAAAAATGGACAATGACGTCAAGTCCCATTTCCTGGATCTCGCGGCCCAGGACTTCCGGGGAAAGGGCGGCCTGGCCTCCGGCGTTCTCGGTGATGCTTACCGCTTGGATGCGCGGGTCGTGGGCCAGCTTCTCGGCCAATTCCAGAGTGCGTTCGTGTTCCCGGCTGTGCCCTCCCCGGCTCGGCACCAGCTCAAGGGTGATGGTGAATTGCTCGGGGTTGAAAAGCGATTTGCGAAACGGGGAATTTTTTTCAACCAGCATGGGCGGGGTGTCCGGAGGTAGATTGGATGATTTTTTTCTTGCTCAACAGAAGGATGCAAGTAACCATAACCATTATTTCGGGAAAAGGAAACAGCCGGGCCGGAGGGGAAGGCCCAAGGCCCAAGGCCCAAGGCTAAAGGTTAAAGGCCCAAGGAATGGGAGGGCAGGATGGAAAAAGAGACGTTCTGGCGCCAGGCCGCCCGGGTCTTTGACGAGCGGGCCGGGGAGTATGACGCCTGGTTTGAGGAGAGCCTGCTCTTTGCCATTGAGCGCGCCGCCCTGCAAGAGCTGGTTACGCCCCTTTTGAGCCCGAAGCTTGAGATCGGGGTCGGGCCCGGACGTTTTGCCGAGGCGCTGGGCGTGGAGTTCGGGATTGATCCGGCCCTGGCGCCCCTGGCTTTTGCCGGGAAGCGTGGGGTTCGGGTGGGGCAGGCGGTGGGGGAGGCTCTGCCCTTCACAGGGCAGAGCATGCAGACGGTGCTGCTGCTTTTCACCTTTTGTTTTCTTGCCGATCCCCGCCCGGTGTTGCAGGAATGCCGAAGAGTTCTCAAGCCCGGCGGACATCTGGTGCTGGGAATCATCGCGGCCGACAGCTCTTGGGGCAGAATGCTCCGGAAAAAAAAGGAGGCTGGGCATCCATTTTACCGGCATGCCGGATTTTATCGGCCGGAGGAAGTGGAGCAATATCTGGTTGGGAGCGGTTTTGTCGTGGAGGAAATACGATCCAGCCTGATGCAGCCGCCGGAATCGTTGCGAGAGATGGAACACTCCCGGGCCGGTTTGGTCAGTCAGGCGGGTTTTGTGGTTCTGGTGGCCGGGCCGGTTCCGTGAGCCAGTTTTTCCGCTCCCGCAGGAACTCGGCGGCAAGAAAGGCGGCGCCGCTGGCGATGATTCCCGCGGCGACGATCGCCGCCAGCCAGCCGTGGGAGGTTTTTCCGCCTTGCTGCGCCATCGGGGGCAGGTCGCGCCTGCAATACCGGCAGACCAGGGCCTGGGTATGGATATCTTCTTTGCAGAATGGGCAGGTTCGTGTACGCATACCGTTTAGCATATAGTGACTGCCCGTTGGTTGTCAATAAGGAGGCGCGGCTCTTTGTCGTTTTTGGCCTTTTTGCCTCGGGTGAAGGCGGGAATCACAAGATTTTCCTTGTCAGCGCAGGGTTCCCTTTGTAAGATGAGCCAATTATACTCTGAATGCAATTATCCCCATGAAATACAAGGAGAAAATTATGGCAAGCGATAAAGTTGTCCAGGTTTCCGACGCCGATTTCGGTGCAAAGGCCCTGCAGTCCGAGGTTCCTTTTCTCTTGGATTTTTGGGCGCCATGGTGTGGCCCCTGTAAGGCGATTGGTCCGGTGATCGACGAGCTGGCCGCTGAGTTCGAGGGCAAGGTCAAGGTCGGGAAGATGAATGTCGATGACAACCCCGTCACCCCAGGCAAATACGGGATCCGGGCTATTCCCACTCTGATCCTCTTTAAGGGAGGAGAGGTTGCCGATCAGGTGACCGGCGCGGTGGGCAAGCAGCAGCTGAAGGCCATGATCGAAAAGGCTCTCTAGTTTCGGGTGTTACCGATGTCGGTTCCGGGGCTCGGCTTTTGTGCGCCGGGCCTTTTTTCTTTTGGCTGAAATGGATGAGCGGGACATGATTTTTTTAAAACAGAATAGTCGGTTTTTTCGGACCTGTGTCCTGGCTCTTGTCATGCTGACCGCCGCCACCGGGCTCACAGGCTGTGCAACCCTTGACACCATGCTGGGTTGGGTGGGTTTCGGTGAAAGCTCTGGACAGGAAACCCCTGAAGCTTTGGCCATGGAGGGGATGGCCGACTTCAACCGCGGCAAATACAGCGCTGCCTTGAAGCGTTTCGCGGAGATCAAAGACAGGTTTCCTTTCAGCGACGTGGCGCAACTGGCTGAGTTGAAGGCTGCCGATTCCAATTACTACATGGACAGGTTCGGTGAGGCCAAGACTCTGTATGAAGAGTTCGAGGCCAATCATCCCACCAATGAGGCGGTTCCCTATGTTCTGTTCCAGATCGGCATGTGTTCTTATAGCCAGATCGGGACCTCTGATCGGGATCCTGGGAGTGCTCATAACGCAGTGCAGGCCTTTGAGCGGTTGAATCGTTCCTATCCCAAGTCGCCCTATTTTGTCGAGGCCTCGGCCCGGATTCGGGCCGCCCGTGATTTTCTGGCCCAACACGAGTTCTCTGTCGCTACTTTTTATGTGCGGACCGATGAAGACAAGCAAGCCCAGGGGCGGCTTGAGTATCTGCTTGCCAACTATCCCGAGGCCAGCGTCGCGTCACAGGCCACGCAGCTCTTGGCCCAGTTGAAATCCGGCCAGGGTGTCGAGAAAACCTGGCGGAGGTTTGTGCCCACGATATCTCTGCCGGATTGGCAGTCCTTTACCTCCGCCTTCGGTCTTCTGCCTGCAGGCAGCGGCAACAGCGGGGCAGTCAAGGAGTAAGAGGCGTCCGGCGCCCTTTCTGTTATGATGGGCCTTTCCTGTTCGCGGGGAAGGCCCATTGTTGTTTATCCCTCTGTCCCCTTGCCCTTCCGAAACTTTTTGTCGTAGCGTTCCTGCTCGCTGTAAATGCAGCCGCAGTAAGGCTGCCGGTAGAGTCCCATCTCGATGCTGGTGTCAATTCCCTCCTGCCAGCCGACCCGGAAATCCTCGTACAGGAAGTGAACCCCGTATTGTGCCGCCAGTTTCTCGCCCAGTGCACGGATGGTTTCGTGGCGCTGGTAGCGGCTGTAAAGCAGGGTGGTGCTGAAGGCCTCCGCGCCCAGATCCCGGGCTTTTTTCGCCGTCGCTTCAAGGCGCAGCTCATAACAGATCGGGCAACGCCCCTCCTCGTGGAGCACGACCCGACGCAGGTATTCTCTGAGGCCGTATTCCCTGTGGTATTCGACGGGCAGGGCCATCCGTTGTGCCAGATCCTCAAGGGTGGTGAGGCGTTGGCGGAACTCCCGGAAGGGGTGGATGTTGGGATTAAAGAAATACCCCTGCACGGAAAATCCCTGATCGCGCAGGGCGGTGAGCGGAAAGATGGTGCAGGGGCCGCAGCAGAGGTGCAGAAGAACGGTCATCTCGCGGCCTAGGACTTGTTGAGCTTGAACTGGCGTGGGTTGATGTTGAGCTTGGTGATCTTGTAGTTGATGATTCGCAGACTGGTGTCCAGCAGTTGGGCGGCCTTGGTTTGGTTGCCCTGGCTTTTTTTCAGGCTGTCGATGATCAGTTCCCGCTCAAAATTATCCACCGCCGCCTCAAAGGAGACCGGATTGCGGTCGCTCACCGATTCGGAGGTTTGCAGCGATGGCGGCAGGTGATAGCTCTTGATTGAATCCGCGTCGCAGATCAGCACCGCCCGCTCGATGCAGTTCTGGAGCTCCCGCACATTGCCCGGCCAGTGGTACTGGACCAGCAGGTCGATGGCCGGGGTGGAGATACGGCGGATCTCTTTGTCGTTTTCCTCATTGTATTTCTGGAGGAAAAATTCGGCGAGCAGCATGATATCGGTGCGGCGCTCCCGCAGGGGCGGCAGATAGATGGGGAAGACGTTGAGCCGGTAGTAGAGGTCTTCCCGGAAAGAACCATCTTCCACGGCCTTTTCCAGATCCTTGTTGGTGGCGGTGATCAAGCGGACATTGCATTTGATGGGGGTGATACCGCCCAGACGCTGAAATTCGCGGTCCTGGACCACGTTGAGCAGTTTGATCTGCACGTTCTGACTCAGTTCGCCGATTTCGTCGAGAAATAGGGTGCCGCCCTCGGCCAGTTCAAAACGGCCTTTTTTGGCATTTTGCGCCCCGGTGAAGGCGCCCTTCTCATGGCCGAACAGCTCACTTTCCAGCAGGGTTTCCGGCAGGGCCGAGCAGTTGACCGCCACGAAGGGTGCCTTGGCGCGCTTGCTGTTATGGTGGATGGCCTTGGCCACCATGGTCTTGCCGGTGCCGGATTCGCCCCTGAGCAGGATGGTGGCATTGGAGTCCGCCACCCGGTGGATCATCTCGAACACCTCTTGCATCCGGCTTGAGTTGCTGATGATGCTGGCCACCCGGTATTTCTCCGAGAGCTCCCGCCGCAGCTGGGTATTTTCCTGTTCCAGCCGCTCTCGCTCTTGGTTCACCGCCTGGATGCGGACCACGGTCTGGGCGATGAGTCCCGAGAGCACGGTGAGAAACTGGAGATCTTTTTCGAAATCAATGCCTTCCTGATAGTTGCGGTCCACGCTCAGGGCGCCGATGGTGTTGGCTCCGTGTTTGATGGGTACGCAGAGAAAGGAGAGGGCTTCCTGGTTTTTATCGGCCCGCGCCCTGGTTTTGTTCAGGAAAAGAGGTTCCTGGCTGATCTGGGGCACCACGATCGGGGAGCCGCTGGCCACCACCCGGCCGGTGATGCCTTCGCCGAATTTGTAGATTCCGCGTTTGCGGGCCTCGGCGGTCATGCCGGGGGCGACCTCGGTTTCGATCTGGCCGGTGATCGGGTTGGCGATGGTTACCGCCCCGTTGCCCAGGTTGGTGCGGGTGGCCAGGACGGTGAGGCTTTCTTCCAGGCATTTGCGCAGGTCGTCCGACGAGGCCAGAGCCCTGGTTATCTCATACAGGGTGGCCAGATCGATGGGTTGGCGGTTGTTTTCAGACATGGGTTTTCTCGGTTTATTCTTACGGTTTGGTATACATTGGTTTGGAGTGCGCTGGGTATTGTAACAAATTTGTCAGCTGTTGCACCTGAAAATGTGCATGGGAAAGGAAGATGTTACAGGGGGTTGCTATAAAAGGGGGAGAAGGCAGGCTGACCAGATTTCGTAGCCAAGAGCGGAGAGATGCACGCCATCATCGGTGAAGCAGTCGGCAACGCTCGCGGGGTCCGTGTTGAAAGCTGTAAACAGGTCAAGAAAGGCGGTTTTTCGCTGTAGGCTGAGCTGGAGGATGCGCGTGTTCAGACGGGGAACGGCGGATGGCGCAAGATGGTCAAGCTGCATGGGCGGCAGGCTGGTGATGGTGATGTGGGCAGGGGAGAGCGTGGCGCCCAGTTCGTCCAGGATTTTTTCGTAGTCCGGCAGAAAGCCATAGTCTTCCATGAGCAGATTGTTGGTGCCGATCATGATAACCACTCGTTCCGGGTCGGGGCAGCTGCGCAGATGCAAGGGAAGGCGGGCGAGCAGTCCGGCCACGGTTTCCCCGGCCATTCCGGCGTTGAGCACCGTATGCTGGGGGAAACGGGTCTGCCAGTTATAGAATTCAACCAGGGAATCCCCAAGGAGCAGGAGCTTCATGTCGCCAGGTCCGTGGCGGAATCAACGGGCTTCGAAATGAAGACCACGGCTGCCAGGTTCTCCACGGTGATTTTTGTGCCGTGCACCGCCGGGGCTTTTTTTTCGCTGACAAGATCCTGGGGCGAGGCGGCTGCGGTGTTCAGCAGTTTATGCCAGAAGCGACCGGCCGGCGGCGCCGGAATGATGAAGGTGGCGGGGGTGTGTCCGCCATTGAGCATCACGAAAAAGTCATCATCGTTGCGCTTCCCGGCGGCTGTTCCATGCAGGACAAAGGCGAGAGTCTTGCACGATGGCGACCAATCCGGCCGACCCGGAGTGGTTGACTGCCATTGGATTTCCGGGTTCTCTTCGTCGGCGGGGAAAAAATCGGTGCGGTGGAATACCGGGTGTCGTTTTCTTAAGTCGATGAGCTGGGTGAAGAATCGCAGCAGGCCGTGATTCTGTTTCGCCAGATCCCAGTTGAGCCAGCTTATCTCGTTGTCCTGGCAGTAGGCGTTGTTGTTGCCCTGCTGGGTTCGTCCGAATTCATCGCCCGCCACCAGCATCGGCACCCCCTGGGAAAGCATGAGCAGCGTGGCAAAGGTTTTGATCCGCCGCCGGCGCAGCCTTTCTATGGCCGCGTTTTCCGTTACCCCTTCGCTGCCGCTGTTCCAACTGAGATTGTTGTTGCAGCCGTCCCGGTTGTCTTCGCCGTTGGCCAGGTTGTGTTTTCCGTTGTAGCTCACCTGGTCGTAGAGGGTGAAACCGTCGTGGCTGGTGATGAAATTGATGCTGTTGCGCGGGGTGCGGCCGTCGTCCTGATAGAGATCGGCGCTCCCGGCGATGCGGGTGGCGAGGGGGGCAACCATGCCGTCGTGTCCGCAGAGAAAACGGCGGACGTCATCGCGAAATTTGCCGTTCCATTCCGCCCAGCGGCGGTTGGTGGAAAAACTCCCCACCTGATAGAGGCCCGCGGCATCCCAAGCCTCGGCAATGATCTTGGTGTCGGCAAGGATGGGGTCCTCGGCGATCTTTTCCACCATGGGCGGGTTGCTCAGCACGTTGCCCTGTTGGTCGCGGCCAAGGACACTGGCCAGATCGAAGCGAAAACCGTCCACATGCATCTCCATTACCCAGTAGCGCAGACAGTCCATGATCAGATGCCGGACAAGGGGATGGTTGCAATTCACCGTGTTGCCGCAGCCGGAGAAGTTGAGATACTCCCTGCTCTGCGGGTCCAACAGGTAGTAGATAACATTATCCAATCCTCTAAAGCTGATGACCGGACCATCGCCGCCCCCTTCCGCCGTATGGTTGAAGACCACGTCGAGAATCACCTCGATGCCGGCCCGATGCAACGCCTTGACCATTTCCTTGAACTCGCGGACCTGGTTGCCGTTGCGGCCATTAACCGCATAGGCCGCCTTGGGGGCGAAAAATGAGATGGGGCTGTAGCCCCAGAAATTTTTCAGCCTCTCTCCGGTGAAGGGGTTGCTGTTGGTGATCTCGTGTTCGTTGAATTCGGTGATCGGCAGGAGCTCCACCGCGGTAATTCCGAGTTTTTTGAGGTAGGGGATTTTGTCCACCACTCCCTGGTAGGTGCCGGGATGAGGCACCCCGGAACTTGCATGTCGGGTGAAGCCCCGGACATGGAGTTCGTAGATGACGCTTTTTTCCAGGGGAATATTGAGGGGGCGGTCGCCTTCCCAGTCGAATTCGTCGCCGATGATGCAGCAGCGCCGTTGGAAGCTGCTCAAGGGTGTGCAGAGTCCGGAGCGGCAATAGGGTACCCCCCACTCGGAACCTCCGGTAAGGGCCTTGGCGTAGGGATCGAGCAGCAGCTTGTCCGGGGAAAAGAAATGGCCTGCGCCCTTTGGGTCATAAGGGCCTGACATGCGGTAGCCATAGCGGAGGTTGGTATCAAAGTCGTGGAGCAGGATGTGCCAGATATGGCCGGTGCGGTTGATCTTCGGGTCAAGGGGGATCTCGGCGTAAGGATCTTCCTCTCCGGTCCTGAAAAGGACAAGGGTTACTGTTTCCGCGTGCCGGGAAAATACGGCAAAATTGACTCCTTCCGGCTTCAGGAAAGAGCCCATGGGCAGGGGGTACCCGGCGCCTGTGATGAATTTTTCTTCGGTCATGAAATATTTCCCCTTGCATGGAAAGAAAAGAGCAATTATTATTGGTAATAATTACTAATATAAAAAGTGGCCTGTTTCATTATATCGTTTTCCTGGAAAGGAAGGAACTAAAACCGAGGAGGTGTGCTATGGGATTAGCGGACAGGTTGGGCATGGCTGGGAACCATCTGACAATTGACTGGGATCTTACACCTTCGGACACCTTTGCCATGTTTGAAAGCTGGGGCGGCAAGGAGCGGATCCGTAACAACGCGGAGCTTCACTATTATTTTTATATCGATAATTGGAATTCACCCGCCAAGCTCTGCCTGATGGAGCGGGGGGTGAAGCATGCCAAGATTCTTGCCCACATCGACTGCCCGCGGGAGATGGTGGAAAAATGCGTATCCCGCCAAGGCAAGGCCGGGCTCGACCAGAGCTACGCCATTGACGAGAGAATCAAGCAGTGGCTGCTTGAGAAAATTATCGGCAACGAAGAATTGTCTCGGGTAACAGTGGTGGACAATTCCGTGCAACCGGAGGTTATGGAAACAGGGCTTCCCAAAAAGGGGAAGGGGGTGCCTGCTGTGCCGACCATCACCCTGCGCGCCGTTGGTGGCGTGCTCACGGAGCAGGAGGCGGAAGGCTTGGCCGCCCGCTATGATTTTTATGACAGCCGCCATAACCCCCGGGGAAATTTTGCCAATGTCTTGCAGGACAACGGCGATGGCCTGACCGTTACCGATCAGGCCACCGGAATCGTCTGGCAGCGCGGCGGTTGTGATCTCACCACGATCCGCAACGTACAGAAATATGTGGAGGAGCTCAATGGCCGGTGTTTTGCCGGATTTGCCGACTGGCGGCTGCCCACCATGGAAGAGGCCTTTTCTCTTATGGCGCCACGGGTAAATGAAAAGGGTGTTCATCTTCATCCCTGTTTTTCCAAGGAGCAGCCCTTTATTTTTCTAGCCGACCAGCGTAAACCCGGAGGCTATTGGTTTATGGATTTCAAGCAGGCCACGGCGTTTTGGGCCTCGGGCTCTATCCCCGGCGGTTTCGGCAGGGTGTGCAGATCGGTCTGATACCCCTAAAAACTGATGGCAAAAGAAAAGGGCTGCCCTAGGGTGGCCCTTTTCTTTTGCCATCAGTGAAATTCGGACGAACAAATTCTTGCAATTTATCCGGTCGGGTTATAAAGAATCTACGAGATTGCAATGTGCCGCAACTCTTCCCGCCTGGATGACGGCGGAAATTTTTTGGGAGCCGTAACGGAATCGTCATGATTTTCTTGATCATTTCGTTACGGCCCTGATGCCGTTCTTGCCTTTTGCGGGCATGATTGATGTTGTCGCAACGGCTTACTGAAAAATCGAGCGAGAGGGAATACCCATGTCTGAGTTCAAGAATGTCACCATCGTGAAAAAGGCCAATGTCTACTTTGACGGCAAGGTCACCAGCCGGACGGTGGTGTTTGCCGACGGATCCCAGAAAACCCTGGGCGTTATGCTGCCGGGAGAGTACGAATTCAACACGGCGGACAAGGAGATTATGGAAATCATGGCCGGAGAGCTGGAGGTATTGTTGCCCGGGGCATCAGACTGGCAGCCGGTCCATGGCGGGGAATCCTTCGAGGTTCCGGCCCATTCCAAGTTCGGCCTGAAGATCAGGAGCCTTACCGATTACTGCTGTTCGTTTTTGAAGTAGGATTGCCGATAAAAAAGCCATCGGTGCAGGCGCATCGATGGCTTTTCTTTTCCCCCGGGGGCTTGTCCGCCCCAACCCATCATTCGTGTTTAAAAATTCTTAAATTCCTCGTCGTCAAAAGGGATCACCTCTTTGGCCGTATTCTTTTTCGCATGGGAGATGGCGCGGGGCTGTACCTGTTTTTTGGCGGGTAGCGGTCGTTTTGCCGCTGTATTTCCTGGGGTTGGAGCGCTTCGGTTCTGAGAGATCGTCGTAATTGGGTTGTCTTCGGCCCCGCCGGTGATCAAGGCCTGCAACTCGCGGACATAGCCGAGCAGAGTGTTGCTTTCGGCAAAGAGTTCCTCGGAGGCGGCGGCCGATTCCTCGGCGGTGGCGGCATTGCTCTGCACCACGGTGTCCATCTGCTGAAGGGCGGTGTTGACCTGGCATACCCCATCGGTCTGCTCTTTCGCCGCGGTGGAAATTTCGTTGATCAGCACCGCAATCTTGCCGGTGCCGGCGGAGACCTTGTTGAACTCATCGTTGGTCTTATCAACGAGCACCGTACCCTCATGGACCTTGTTAACCGTCTGTTCGATCAGGGCGGCGGTTTCCTTGGCCGCCTCGGCAGCACGCATGGCCAAGCTGCGCACCTCGTTGGCCACCACGGCAAAGCCGGCCCCCGCCTCGCCGGCCCGGGCCGCTTCCACTGCGGCGTTCAGGGCAAGCAGGTTAGTCTGGAAGGAGATCTCGTCAATGGTCTTGATGATTTTTGAGGTTTTCTCGCTGGCTGCGGAGATTTCGCCCATGGCAGCAGTGAGATGCTGCATGGAAACGGCTGCCTGGCCGGCAACATTGTTTACATCCGCCATGACCGAGTTGGCCTGCTGGGCGTTGTCTGAGCTCTGCCGGGTCATGGAAGCGATCTCTTCCATGGAGGCGGAGGTTTCTTCGAGGGAGGCGGCCTGTTCAGTGGCGCCTTCGGCCAGTTGCTGACCTGCGCCGGCAACCTCGCCGGAGGCGGAGGAGATGTGGTCCGCGCCTTCGGTCAGGCCGCGGATCGCCTTTTTGAGCGGGACGGTGATGCCGCGGGTGATGACAAAGGCCAAGGCGCAGCCGCCGATGAAGATGCCCAGGGCGATGAGGATCATAAGGGTCTGGAGAGCGTGGCCTTCGGCCAGGGCTCCATTGGCAACATGCTCACCTTCGGTGGTATTGATTTCGTCGAATTCGTTGATGGCTTCACGGACCTTGGCGGCCACCTCATCCTGGGCTTCCTGTTTTTCCGTCACCAAGGCGAGGTTGTCTCCTTGGGCTGCGTCCATCAGCTCCCGGGCCGCCGGGGCAAGCTTGTCGTGCAGTTGGATGATGGCGTCGATCTTCCCAACCCAGCCGGCCTGCACCAGCTCCTCATCGGCCTGGATAAGTGCCCTGGCGCGGGCAAAGGTTTCATCCGCCGCCTTGTCCCGGCTTTCGAAGCGCTCTCGGTAGACGGGGTCCTTGTGGATGACGAAATTAGCGGTTGCAAGTTGTTGGCGGCTGACCAGCAGGGCCAGTTCTCCTCCCGCATAGGCCAGGGGAAGATGGGTATTTTCGAGATCCTTGACGGAGGTCACCATCCGCGAGGATTGAAAAACGGCAAAGCCTGCTCCGATGGTGGAAAGGACAACAAGAAAACCAAAGCCTGCCGCCAATTTTTTTGCCAGGGAGAATTTTGCAAAATTCATAGTGCTGCTCCAAGATAGGGTGGCCTTTCATGTAAAGCCTGTTCGCTTAGTAGCGGCGATGACAGTGTCGGCTCGTAAGGCGGAAGTTAACGGTTGATGAATATAGTAATTATTGCCAATCTTGTCATCTCCTTTTTACAGGAAAGCGGCACGATCGATGTCGTTTTCAGCTGCCGCTCATGGGTATTGTCGCATGCCTACTGCCTGAAATCAACGGTATAAAAACAGCTTGGAGGAAAGCGGCTGCAAATTGCTAGTGCTTCACCGGCAGGAAAGCAAGTCTTGTTTCATGGTGGGTTGGATTTTGCAGCCGGCAAGGCGCCGAGGGAAAAAATGCCGGTCCGGTGCATTGTCTCGGGAAATATCCTGTGCTAGTATCTAATATGAGTTTGTTCTGGCCGTTGTTCAACGCAGGGAAAAAAATCGGGAAAATCATCATGGGAATGCGGAAAAAAATAATCTTGCTTCTGGCTCTCTCCCTTGTGGCTGCGACCGCCCTGGCCGGGCAGGGGTGGAGGAGCGTCGCCGTGCAGAAGGGGGCCGTAAGGCTTTCCCCCATGCCTTTCGGGAAGATCGTCGCCACCCTCGGCTATGGCGAGCGGGTTGATATTCTTGAAGAACAGGGCCTTTGGCTCAAGGTGCGGGAGCAAAAGCAGGGGCGGGAAGGCTGGATGCACAGCGCCAGCCTTATTGCCAAGGCCATTACCCTTAAACCTGGTGAACGGGTTGGGGCCGGAGCCTCGGAGGACGAGCTGGCTCTGGGCGGCAAGGGCTTCAACGCCCAGGTCGAGGCCGAGTACAAGGCCAAGGGAAAGAATCTCGACTATGCCTCGGTGGACTGGATGGAGCGAATCGAGGTGAGTCCGGAGGCCATGCGGGAATTTCTTGCCAAGGGTGGCTTGCAGAATTACGAGGGAGGCGACAGCCATGGAAAATAAGCGCTCTCTTGTTGTTGCCGTTTTGCTGTCTCTTGGATGCGCCATGCTGGTCAGCGGTTGTGAAACCACCAATGTTCTCGATGGAGTCGGGGCGATTCAGCTGGGAAATTTCCGGCTCAATGAATCCCAGGTGGGGGCGATCAAAAAAACCGCACAGGCCATGGGCAAGGCCTTCTCCGATGTCACCCCGGAGCAGGAATATTATGTGGGGCGGGCGGTGGGCGCCACCCTGCTGGGAAAATACCGTCCGCTCACCGAGTCAAGGAGCGTGCAATACCTGAATCTGGTCGGCCAGTCCCTGGCCAGGGTTTCCGACATGCCGGAAACTTACGGCGGCTATCATTTTGTCCTCCTGGAGGATGAGGGGATCAACGCCTTTGCCGCGCCGGGCGGTCTTATTTTTGTCAGTCGGGGCCTGTTGCGCTGCTGTCAGGACGAAGATACCCTGGCTGCGGTTCTGGCCCATGAAATCGCTCATGTCCAGTTGAAGCACGGGTTGCAAGCCATCAAGACCAGCAGGCTGACCAGCGCCTTCTCCATCATGGCCACGGAAGGGGTCAAACAGGCTGGGGGTGGGCAACTGGCGCAACTCACCGGTATTTTTGAAGATTCAATCCACGATGTTACCGCAACCCTGGTTAACAACGGGTATTCCCGGGCCTTTGAACGGGAGGCGGATGCGGCGGCTCTGCTGATGCTCGATCGGGCCGGCTATGACCAGCGGGCTCTGGTTGCGCTGCTTGGCGAGATGAAGCGGCGGCTGAACCCGCAAGGGCTTGATTTCGCCAAGACCCATCCCGACCCGGCAGACCGGATCGCCGAACTTGAGCCCCTGCTTGCCGAGACCAAGAGCCCGAGCGGCATGGCGCAACGTCAGCAACGCTTCAAGAGTATTTTGGGCAGCATCTGACCGTGGCCAAAAAGAGTTTTGCCGGGTTTGGCCTTGGCCTGATCGCCTGTGGTGTGGCATTTCTCCTCTGGTATCAGGGGGCGTTCACCGGTTTCGAGCGGACTGTCTGGCAGTGGCGGGTTGCCTATTTTGCCACGCCGACTCAGGCCACCAGCCGGTTGCGGATCATCGCCCTTGACCAGAAAAGCCTTGACTGGGGACGCAGGGAAAACGGCTTGTCCTGGCCCTGGCCGAGGCAGGCGTATGCAACGGTCCTCGCCTTTTGCAAACGGGCGGGGGTGAAGGTGATTGCCTTCGATGTGCTGTTCAGCGAACCCTCGCTCTATGGCGTGGCCGATGACCAGACTCTGGGACAGGCCATGCAGGAGAATGGGCCGGTGGTGCTTAGTTATTCCCTTGCCCTTCCTGGGGATGGGCAGGCGGAGCAGGGGGGGCTCCCTCCTGTACTGAAAATTTCCGGCTTCTCGAAGTGGCTTCTCGGGAGCAGGGCGCCGGTGTTTTCGAGCACCGTTGCCATGCCTGTGCCGGAACTGGCCGGCAGCAGTGCCATGCTTGCCGGCATCAGCAACCACCCTGACTCGGACGGGGTGTTCCGCAGGGTCCCACTGTTTGTCAACCTTGCCGGCCAGCCCGTGCCTTCCCTTGCTTTGGCCGCCTATCTTGCCGGGGCCTCTGGGCCTATTTCCTTGTCTCTCCGGGAAAAGCAACTGCAGGTGGGCGCCATTGCCGTGCCCCTCGATGGGGCAGGGCAGTCCATTCTCAATTTCCGGGGGGTATCCCAGACGGTCAAAACCATCTCCCTGGCCGCGGTGGTCCAATCCGAGCTGCAGCTTGAAGCCGGGGAAATTCCGGTTATCGATCCGGCGGAGTTCAAGGGCGCCTATGTCTTTTTGGGGATGACCGCCCCGGGGCTCTATGATCTCAGGCCCATTCCCATTGATGGGGTCTATCCGGGGGTGGAGATCCATGCCACCATGCTGGATAACCTTTTGTCCCAAGATTTTCTGCGTGACAGCCCGGTGTGGCTGGGCGTGCTCCTGACCCTGTTCTGGGGGGTGATGGCTTCGCTCTGCATCCTTTTCTGTCGGAATGCCTGGCAGTCGTCCCTGGTCTTTGGCATCCTGCTCCCCCTGCCATTGGCCTCAGGCTTCCTTGCCTATGGTCGTGGGGTCTGGCTGCCCGTTGGGGTTCAGGAAGCGGCCGTACTTTTTGCCTTGATCGGTGGGGTGGTGTTCAATTTTGCCACCGAAGGGAGGAAGAAGCGCTACATCAAGCGGGCCTTCAGTCAGTATCTCCATCCCACGGTGATCGAACAGCTGGTGAGCAATCCGGAGCGGTTGCGTTTGGGCGGGGAAAAGCGGGAGCTGTCCATCTTCTTTTCCGATCTGGCCGGATTCACCACCATGTCGGAGCGGCTGGACCCCGAGCGGCTCACTTTGCTGCTCAACGAGTATCTTTCCGCCATGACCGACATCATCCTGGAATCGGGGGGCACCATCGACAAGTATGAGGGGGACGCCATCATCGCTTTCTGGAACGCCCCGCTTTCCCAAGGTGATCATGCCGCTCGCGCGGTGCAGACCGCCTTGCGCTGCCAAAAGCGGTTGGCCGCATTACGTCCGGATTTCAAGGAGCGGTTCGGCTGCGATCTCTTCATGCGGATCGGGATCAATACCGGCTCGGTGGTGGTGGGCAACCTCGGTTCCGCCCAGCATTTCGATTACAGCATTTTGGGAGACAACGCCAATGTCGCGGCCCGGTTGGAGGGGGTCAACAAGGAGTTCGGCACTGAGATCCTTATCTCCGAGGCCTGTCGTCACCAACTGCCGGAAGGGATGAGGGTCCGGGAGATTGCCCGGGTCGGGGTGGTGGGCAGGAAGGAGCCCATTACGGTGTTCGAACCCCTCGCTCAGGGAGACGCGGCGATGGAGGCCAAGATCCGGCGGTTCTCGGCAGCTCTTGCCCAATACTATCAAGGCGAGGTAGCCGAAGCCCGGGCGGCTTTTCAGGATCTGGCCGCAGGCGATCCGGTGGCCGCCCGTTATGCCGCCCATTGCCGGGAGGTGCTGGATAATCCGCCCCTTGCCTGGGACGGGGTGTGGAGGATGGGCTCCAAATGACACGGAATGCCCCACGGGCCGGAACCGTCATACCCCTGGGTCTTATCCGGCCCTTGGTCGGGAAATATTCCTCCCGCCTTATCGGCGGGTTCGTCGCCCTGCTGATCGTTGATCTTCTCCAGTTGGGCATCCCCCGGCTGGTGAAAAGGGCGGTAGATCTTCTCGCCCACGGCCTGGCCAGTCAGACTGCCCTGGCCCGAAGTGCCTTGGCCATTTTCCTGCTTGCCCTGGGCATTGCCGGATGTCGTTTTGTCTGGCGCTATCTGATCCTTGGTTTTTCCCGCATGATGGAGCGTGACCTGCGCGCTGATTTTTTTCGTCACCTGCTCACCCTGGACCAGCCCTTCTTTCAAAAAAAACCGGTGGGCGCGATCATGGCGCTGGCCACCAATGACCTGGCCGCAGTGCAACTTGCCGGGGGCATGGGGCTGGTCGCCTGCGTCGATGCGGCGATCATGGGGATCGCCGCCTTGGCCTGCATGGCCTATATCAGCCCTCGCCTCACCCTGATTGCCGTGATCCCCATGCCTCTGCTGGCGGTGTTGACCAGGGTGCTGTCCGCCAGGCTGCATCACCGTTTTCTGAAGGTGCAGGAACAGTTTTCCCGGCTCACCGAATTTGCCCGAAGCACCATCACCAGCATTCGCCTGCTCAAGGCCTACACCCAGGAAAGAGTGCAAGCCGACTCCTTCAGCCGTCTTGGGCATCAGTACCAGCAGGATAATCTCCGGCTGGCCAGGGTGCATGGCATGCTTTTTCCCGTTTCCGGGCTGGTGGGCAATACCAGCCTGGTGCTGGTGATCTTTTTCGGTGGCCGTCTGGTGATTGGCGGTGCGATCACGGTGGGGGATTTTGTCGCTTTTATTTCCTATCTCTACCTGCTTACCTGGCCGATGATGGCGGTGGGCTGGGTGGCCAATCTTTTTCAACGCGGCTTCACCTCCCTGGGGCGGCTTGACGAGGTCATG
This sequence comes from Deltaproteobacteria bacterium, assembly GCA_013349295.1. Lineage (GTDB taxonomy): Bacteria > Desulfobacterota > Desulfobulbia > Desulfobulbales > Desulfurivibrionaceae > Thiovibrio. The sequence goes on along the minus strand of DUZW01000021.1, from coordinate 5,913 downwards.
AAGGCCACCCCCACCCTGGTGGACCCGCCGCAGCCTGTCTCCTTTCCCTCGGGGCAAACGGAGATCAGTTTGCGTAATCTCCATTTTCGCTATGCGGGGCAGGAGCAACCAGCCCTGGCCGGGGTCAGCTGCGTCATTCGGCCCGGGGAAATAGTCGGTCTGGTCGGGAGAAGCGGTACGGGGAAATCCACCCTCTGTCATCTTCTTGCCCGGCAATATCCCGTGGAGGATGGGGCGCTTTTTCTTAATGGCGTTGATGTCAACCACCTTTCCTTGGCTGCGGTACGCCGGCGGGTTGCCTATGTGCCCCAGGATGTCTTGCTTTTTTCCGATACCGTGGCGGCGAACATCGCCTTCGGCAATCCAGGGGCCGGCCGGGAGCAGATCGAAACAGCGGCCCGGATTTGCCGGATCCACGAGGAAATTCTTGCTTTCGGCGATGGCTATGAAACCCGAATCGGCGAGCGGGGCGTCAAGCTTTCCGGTGGTCAGCGTCAGCGCATCGCCCTGGCCAGGGCTCTTCTTCTCGACCGGCCTTTGTTGATCATTGATGACAGTCTCTCCGCCGTGGATCTGGAAACGGAGCAGGAGATCATCGCGGGGTTGGCGGCCTATCTGCCTGGGAGGACCTGTCTCGTCGTTTCGCACCGGATCGCCCCCTTGCGGGACGCGGTCAGGATCATGGTTTTTGAGGAAGGGCGGTTGCTGGCCCAGGGCAACCATGCCGAGCTGCTGGCAACAAGTCCGTTCTACCGGACCATGTATACCCAGCAGCAGATGCGTCATCGGTAAACGCTCACCAGCACCGCATCTGCTTTGTCATCGGCCTGCTCGTGTGCAACATAGCACACTTCGCAGACCTCTTGGTCGGCACTGCTGAGCGTTTATAGTCAGGAAAAGGAAAGGAATTGTAACTTTGCGGGATAATTACGGATATTTCGAAGAAGACCAGCTGGGCAAGTTCGGTGATCTCAGTCTGTGGCGGAGGATTGTCTTGCTGGGAAGGCCCTACTGGCTCGGGGCCGTGCTGGCCGTGCTTCTTTCCTTTGTCGTGGTGGGTTGCGGCCTGTCTCTGCCGTATATCATCCGTCTGGCCGTGGATGATTTCATCCTCAACCCCACTCCTCCCCAAGCCGTCCGCTTTGAAGGGCTCAATCGACTTGCCCTTGCCTTTTGCGCCCTCATGCTCTTCGAGTTTTTCGGTAATTTTGTCCAGGTTCTGATCCTTGAGTGGACCGGGCAAAGGATCATGCACCGGATGCGGCAGATGATGTTTGTCCACCTCCTGCGCCTTGACCTGAAATTTTTCCACCGGAACCCGGCAGGGAGGCTGGTCACCCGGCTGACCAACGATATCCAGAACATGCATGAGATGTTCACCTCGGTGATCGTCACCTTGTTCAATGACGGAGTCAAGCTCCTGGGCATCCTGGGAATCCTCTTTTGGATGAACTGGCGGCTGGCCATGGGTATCTGTCTGCTCCTGCCGCTGATGGTGGGCAACACCCTCTGGTTCAGCCGTCTGGCCCGTGACGCCTTCCGGCAGATCCGTACCCATCTTGCCCAGATCAACTCCTTTTTGCAGGAGTCGCTGTCCGGGGTGTCGCTTATCCAGCTGTTTCTCCGGGAGCACTCCATCCAGGAGAAATTTTTCCTGCTGAACCAGACCTTTTTTGCCAAGGCCCTCTATCAGATCAGGGTGTTTGCCGTATTCATGCCGCTCATCGAACTGATGAACGCCATAGCCGTCGGCACCATCCTCTGGTACGGCGGCAGCCAGGTCATGGGAGGGAAGATGACCATCGGGATGCTGGTGGCCTTTCTTTCCTACATGCGGCTCTTTTTTCAGCCCATGCGCGAGCTGTCGCAGAAATATTCCATTGTCCAGTCGGCCCTGGCCTCGGCGGAACGTATTTTTCAGCTCCTCGACTCCAAGGAGACCCTGCCCTTGGCTCCTTCTCCCTTGAGACCCTTATCCGGCAAGGGCGAGATTGAGTTTAGGGAGGTGCGCTTCGGCTACGAGCCCGAGCACCCGGTGTTGGATCATTTCTCCTTAAAGATTCGGCCCGGCCAGACCCTGGCCATCGTCGGCGCCACCGGCAGCGGCAAGACCACGATCATCAATCTGCTGGAGCGGTTCTACGACCCGGATGCCGGGGAAATCCTCCTGGATGGCATTGATCTGCGCGCCCTTGATCCGGACTGGCTGCGGAGCCAGGTGGGGTTGGTGATGCAGGACGTTTTTCTTCTGCCCGGCACCATCCGGGACAATATCCTGCTCGATACCGAAAAAACGGACGAGGCGTTGTGGGATATCCTTGAAAAATCCCAGCTGTCCCGCTTTGTCCGCCGGTTGCCCGAGGGGCTGGCGACCCGGGTGGGTGAGGGCGGCATGGACCTGTCCGCCGGACAGCGGCAATTGCTGGCCTTTGCCAGGGTTCTTGCCAGGGAACCGCGCATCCTGGTGCTGGACGAGGCCACCGCCAGCGTGGACCCGGAAAGCGAGATGCTCACCGAGCAGGCCATTGCTGCGACCTTTGCCGGGCGGACCAACATCGTCATCGCCCATCGGCTTTCCACCATCCGCAGAGCCGATCATATCCTGGTCATGGCCGGGGGCAAGATCATCGAGCAGGGGAGCCACGCGGCACTTGCGGTGGCCGACGGCGCCTATCGCCGGTTGCTGACTATTTTCAGTGCCGGGGCAGGGGGATGATTGCCGCAATTCTCTAATTATCAGCCCGGCCCGGAACGCCTTTCTTGATTTCTCCTAAGCTACTTTCAGCTTGACACTATTAGAGGTTACCTTTTCTAATCAAAAAAAATGGAATTTGAAATTAATGGAAAGATGTGCGATTTTATTAAATGAGGGGTATCGTCGGTGCAGGTATTGATGACTGGCTGTTATCATTTTAATAAAAGTAAAAAAGATAATGGTTACTAAACAATTTTTAATAAAAATAATGTTTTTTTCTTTTCTGGTGATGATGGCCAATCCTGCATGGGCCGTACAGTCTCATGGCGGTGCAGAAGGGTTGGTTGCTCATGAGATCGGCCATGTCCTCTTTGTAGTTGGCATGGGATATCTGTTGTTTCGTTTGTATCACCTCAAGATGAAGGGTGTCGGCTGGCTGGAATTTAAAATTTTCCTTTGGTTGATCATCGCATGGAATTTCCTCACCTTTTCCGGTCATTGGATAAATGAATTTGTCGCGCCGGAAAAATTTATTAAATCCGGAGGAAAGACTATTGGTTTTGTTGTTGAAAACTTTTCGGACGCTTACTATTTTTTGACAAGGCTTGATCATCTCTTGCTTGTCCCAGCTCTTTTTTTCTTGCTGCTTGCTTTGCGAAAGTGGAGATCGCAGTAATGCATGTCTCATGGAATCACGTCATATATGATGATATCATCGGTTCCATTCTGACCCTTGGGTTTGCTGTCTGGTGTGCGATCCTATCTCAAAAATGGGCTAAAAAAAAGAGTGATGATGTTTTTCGGCAATACATCTTTCTCTTGACTCTTTCCATCGTTTTCTTTGCAGTTTCCCGTTCTGTTGGGCATCTTCTCAAACAAGTATTGATATTTTCCGATATGAGGAGCATCTGGGAACAAATAGCGCCATTCAGCGGAGCAATAAATTCCGTCTCATTTGTTGTCATCTTTGCCTTTGGGATTTATTTTTATCGGTTTCAGAAGATTCATGTAGAAATCGAGAAATATAAAAATAACCTTGAAGAAATGATAGTGAAGCGCACAGGAGAGCTTGAACGCACGAATATTGAACTTGCTGATGAAATAATAGAGCATCGACATACCGAGCGTGCGCTCAAAGAGAACAAGGCCTGCTTGCAAGCAATCTTGGACAACGCAACCTTGCCGATGTATCTGAAAGATATTGAGGGTAAGTATATCCTCATTAATAATGAGTATGAGCGGCTGGCCCATATTGCGAATGCAGCGATTATTGGCCTGAATGATTTCGATGTGTTTTCCGAATCGATCGCCGCACGCTTTCGATCTCAAGACGAAGATGTGAAGATGAAAAATCGTCCCATCGAATTTGAAGAAACGATCCCCATGGATGATGGAGAGCATACCTTTCTAATCTCCAGGTTTCCGGTGCGTGACGAAGGGGTTGTTTATGCCGTGGGTGGTGTCTTCACCGATATTACCCGCCGTAAAACGACAGAGGAGAAACTTGCCACGGAGCAAGAACGTCTTGCCGTTACCTTGCGAAGTATTGGGGACGGAGTCATAACCACAGATACGTCCGGGCGCGTTGTTTTGGTCAATAAAGTCGCCGAGGCATTAACCGGTTGGTCACAGGGAGAAGCTTCGGGAAGGCCTTTTGAAGAGGTTTTTCATTTATTAACGAAAAGTCGTGAGCATTACCGGAATCCGGTTGAAACGGTACTGCGCACAGGGCAGATTTTCCTCCTGGAGGAGTCGGTAATCCTTGTTTCCCGGCAAGGGCGGGAATTAGTCATTGCCGACAGCGGTGCCCCGATTCGAGATAAAGACAGCAAGATAATTGGTGTGGTTGTCGTTTTTAGAGATATCACCCGTCAGATGCAACTGGAGGAAGAAAGCCTCAAGGTAAAGAAACTTGAATCTGTCGGAGTCCTGGCCGGTGGTATTGCCCATGATTTTAATAATATTCTGGCCGCAATCTTGGGAAATATTAATCTGGCAAGACTCGATGCCAGTATAAAGGAGGAAACGCAAAGATTGTTACTGGCTGCGGAAAAAGCTTCATTGCGCGCAAGGGATCTGACCCAGCAATTACTCACTTTTTCCAAGGGGGGGGAGCCTGTTAAGGAAACCTCCTCGCTCCAGGAAATTATTCGGGATTCAGCGAATTTTGTTCTCCATGGAGAAAAGGTTGCCTGTAAATTTGAGTTTTCCGACGATCTGCGACTTGTCGATATTGACAAGGGGCAAATCAGCCAGGTGATCCAGAATATGATTATTAATGCGAATCATGCCATGCCTAACGGTGGGTTGATCAAGGTTGGCTGTGAAAATATTGATTCAAGTTTCGACCCGCGACTTTTTCCCGGAGAGAATTATGTCAAAATATCAATTTCTGATAATGGCATCGGTATTCCCGCCAATGTAATCGAGAAAATATTTGATCCATATTTTTCAACCAAGAGTAAAGGCAGTGGCTTGGGGCTGGCTATCTGTCATTCCATAATCAGCAAACACAATGGCCATATTGACGTAACTTCGCGTCCCGGCGAGGGTACAACCTTTACGATTATTCTTCCTTCCTTGACCCATTCGAAGCAGAAACACGCGGCACCCGATGAAAGCATAGCGCAAGTTCAACATGCGAAAATTCTGATCATGGACGATGATGAAGTTTTAAGAGAATTAGCCAGGGATATGCTTTCCCATTTGGGTCATGATGTCGTCGTGGCTCAAGACGGGGAGGAGGCAATTCGGTTGTATGGCGAGGCGCTTAATTCGACGGCGCCATTTGACTTAACCATAATGGACTTAACAATCCCCGGCGGTATGGGTGGGGAAGATGCCGTGAAGGAATTATTGAAAATAAATCCTGAGGCAAAAGTAATAGTGTCGAGTGGTTATTCCAATGATAAAATTATGGCGAACTATAAACAATACGGCTTTTGCGCGGCCCTTGTTAAACCCTACCAAATCAAGGATCTCATGAAGGTTATGGGCGAGGTGTTGGGCTAGTCGGATAGTGTCTGCAATTGCTTGGGGGGCAGGACGCGATAGGCAATTTGCCGGCCGCTACCTGGAGGCTCCCTTTTTTTGTCCATCCAAATAGTACATTAATTGGTCGGCCCTGAAAAACACATAACAGTTTGATTTTTATTGATAAAACAGATGATTTATATCACTATGAATTGCAGGATATTGCAGTGTTACCCTCCAATTTC
>DUZW01000020.1 GCA_013349295.1 Deltaproteobacteria bacterium | reverse complement strand
CCCTGGCCTGGCCGGCAAGCTGATTGGCCTGGGTGGCGTTGCCGGCGTTGAGTTTGGTTTGCGAGCCCATTTCGGTCATGGAACTGGTGATCTCCTCAATGGAGCTTGCCGACTCGGTGGCTCCCTGAGAGAGCGACTGGCTGGCCGAGGAGACCTGAGCCGCCGCAGAGTTGACCTGCTCGCCGGCCAGGTAGATCTGGCTCAAGGTGGCGTTCATATCGGTAAGGGTTTTCTTCATGGCCGCGCCGATGGCATCCTTGTCATCCACCTGGACCGCATCAAAGGCAAAATTGCCGTCGGCGATCTTTTCCAGAGCCACGACGAAGTTGTTCTGCAGGTTGTCGGCAAAGTCATCCATGGCCCTGGCCATCTCCCCGACTTCGTCCTTACGCTGCATGCGCAGCCGCTGGCCGAGATGTCCCTTACCCAGCTCGGAGAGCATCCCCGCCGCCGCCTGTATCGGTCCGGACAGACTGTTGGCCAGAAAGACCCCGAAGAGCACGGCGATCAACACCCCCGCTCCCACGGCGACCATGGCGGTCATCTTGCTCCGGGCAGCATCTGCCTTGCCGGCAATTTTCGCCTCTTCCGCCACCTTGAAGTTCAGCTCGGAAATCGCATCCAGCCCCTTCATGACCGCGCTGAAGGCGACCCGCTCGCTGCCGAAGCCGATTCCCCTGGCGACACCCAGGGTATGGACATCCCAGGCCTGGACCTTACCCAAGATCTCCACCACCTTGCGATGCTCCGCCTTGTACCCGTCCAGATCCTTGAGAAACTGCTGCCAGAGCACGCTCTCTTCGGCGGTCTGGGGCAGGGGCTCATAGATAGCGAAGCCTTTGTTAAAAACAGCCCAACGCTTTTCCAGGTTCTTCAGCTCATGGGCCCTATCCGCATCGTTGACGCTCTCGATCATCATGGTGCGCTCTGCCGACTTTATGGCATTGAGCGCTTCCTTCATCAGGCCCAACCCCTGGATGGAGGGTAGACGCACCTCGGCTGTCTCGACCAGGGCATCGTCCACCTGACTGATCCCGTAATAACCCACCCCGCCCACCACGCCGCAGACCGCCGCCACCAGCAAAAAGGCGGTGAGCAGCTTCTTGAACATCTTCATATTGTTGAACAGATCCTTCATCTTCCTTTCCTCCTGAATTCCCCGGTTATTACTGGGTAATTTGTTCCAATCGGCCAATCTCTTCTTCGTAGAGCAGCTGCTCCACGTTGAGCAAAATCTTCACCTCGTCATTGATCTTGCCCATGCCCTGCAAAAACCGGCTCCGCTTGCCCTTCCCTTTTTCCGGCGACGCCTCCACCTGCGACTCGGGGATGTCAATCACCTCCTGCACCTTATCCACCACCAACCCGATGGAGGTGTTGTTGATGTTGACCACCACGATGCAGGTTCGGTCGTCGTACTCGCGCGCTTCCATATGAAAGCGACTGCGTACATCCATCACCGGAATCACCTTGCCGCGCAGATTGATCACCCCTTTTAAAAACTCCGGCATGTCCGGCACCTCAGTGATCCGCTGGATACCGATGATCTCGGTGACGTAGCGGATCTCAATCCCGTAATCCTCATTGGCCAGATGAAAGGTCAGATACTTGTCCTTCTGGGTATCTTCATTGTCCTCCGCCCAATCATCCTCTGTTTCCTCGATAATCTTTTCAACCGCCATGGACAAGCCCTCCGCTGTTATTGCCAGACAGCCCCGTTGCACGAGAAAAACTCCGCGCCTGGAGCTGAAGAATAAACATTTTTCAAGTCATCGCATGTGTGATTGTATCTTGAGATGGGTTACTACTGAAAATTGTATCAGAAAAACAGACCGGAACGGAGAAAAAATGAGAAACGTTGCCTCAAAAGTTGGCAAGCACAGATATCGGAAGATTCCCAGCCATGAACAGAGGGGGAAAACGGACTAACCGGACAGACACATCCCGGAAGGGGCACGACCCTATACCATACCGTTCCCTTGCTCCGTTGCGTCGCCTAACAAATTTAAGCCATTGGCTGTTCCAACTGGCGAGAGATTACCGCCTCCAGGATTTTAGGGTTGAGAGGCTTGGCAACATAAGCATCCATGCCGGCAGCAAGAAAGCGCTCTTCGTCCCCCTTCATGGCATGGGCGGTCAGGGCGACGATGGGCAGATGCCCGCCCGATTCTTGTTCTTTTCGCCGAATCTGGGCGGTGGCTTCTATTCCGTCCATTTCCGGCATCTGAATATCCATCAGGACAAGATCAATATCCAGCCTCTCCACCGCATCCAGGGCCTGACGACCATTTTCAACCGAAGTCACCGCAAAGCCTTGCTGGCGAACGAGCTCTTCGACCAGCATCCGGTTCACTGCGTCATCCTCGGCCACCAGAACATGCACCACTCTGCCGGTCGGCCTGTTTCCCGCCGGGCCGACCGAGGCGGCTCCTACCTGAAAAGCAACCTCCTTCCCACTCTGGTCGAGAAAACAAGCAGTAAAATGGAAAATCGCCCCCTCGCCGGATCTGCTCTCCACCCAGATTTCGCCATCGAGCATTTTGACCAGATCGGCGCAGATTGCCAACCCCAAGCCAGTCCCCTCATGCCGGCGGGTTAACGAACCGTCGATCTGAGTAAAGGGTTCGAAGATATCCCGCTGCCGTTCCACGGGTACCCCCTTGCCCGTATCGGCGACAGTAAAATGCAGTTGCACCGTATCCGCATGTCCTCTATTGCTTTGCTGCCGGGTCACACCAACCCGGACCGATCCCTGATCGGTAAACTTAATCGCGTTGCCCACCAGATTGACGAGCACCTGGGACAAAAAACCTTCATCGCCGAACAGACGTTCCGGAATCTCCGGATCAACCTGCCAGGAGAAATCCAAACCCTTCTCCCTGGCAGTCACCGTTAAAACCCGAAAGTTTTCGGCCAGGCAATCCTGCAGACTGAAGTGGCTGGGTTTGGAATGCAGGGCGCCTGCATCTATCTTTGAAAAATCCAGAACATTGTTGATAAGCCGAAGAAGACGTTCCGCCGAGCTTTGCGCCATATCGAGATATTGCCGTTGCTGGGTGGTCAGCTTCGACGCGAGAACAAGGGCGATCATCCCCATGATGCCGTTAAAGGGGGTCCGGAGTTCATGGCTCATATTGGTGAGAAACTGCCCCTTGACCATGTTGGCCTTTTCTGCCACATCCTTGGCCGCTACCAGAGCGCGCTCGCTTTCCCTGCGGCGAAGCACCTCTTCCCGCAACTGCTCGTTGCTCCGGAGCAGCTCCGCCGTCCTTTCCTCGACCCGCGCCTCCAGTTCGTCACGGGCCTGCTCAAGCCGACGGGAGTAACGGACCACCACCCCGCAAAGAAAAGCCATGACCGCGGATGCCACCCCGCCGACGATAAGATGCTCGTCATCAAAAAAAGGAATCTCCGGATGGAGTACGGAGTCCACCAGGGCGCTGGTAGAAGCCATCAAAAGAATTGCCGAAAAACAAAAGAGTGATTTTAAAAAACCTTTCACAGTGCGGGGCGCCCCTTTAAATTTTTTTTTTGATTATGACACTAAAATTGAAAGCGTCAATTTACAAATTATTTATTCTTCTAATTATGCAGATTTAAGACTAAAGCATTCGCCGCTCAAGTTTAAGCACCACCCGCCTTGCCGAAACCCGTCCGGAAAGGACATGAAGAGAACAAGGAGCTCCTTGGCGGACAAGTAAAATTTGCATCCTGCAAAAGGATATGCTAATTATTGAACCAATGGCATAATGACCCGTTTTAATTGTAAAAAATTATTTACAGAAAAACAGAAGGGGGAAACATGCAGCATAAGAGACTTGTTCCAGCCGTAGCCCTGTTCGCCGCACTTGTCTTGCCGTCAATGGTCCTGGCCCAGGGGGAGGCCAAACCGACCATGGCCAAACTCTGCGGCAGCTGCCACCAGCCGCAACCCGGACTGATGATGGGTTTTCTCGAAAACATCTCGGTCAAGTCCAAGATCATCCAGATGGACATCATGTCCCACAAGGAGGTGGTCAAGTACAACGACCAGACCACCATCAAGTACGTGGATTCCTTTGAGGACATCCGCAATTACCAGGGCAAGGGCTTTCAGGTCAATTTCGTCGAGCAGAACGGGGAAAAGATCGCCAAGGAGATCATCCGCTTCGACATCCTCAAGGCCATCGGCAACGACGAAAAGCTGACCAAGGATGAGTTCAAGAAGCTGCTCCAGGATCCCACGGTCAAGGTCTTTGACGTCCGTCCGCCCGCCCAGTACCAGATGGCCCATATCGCCGGTGCCGGCATGATGCCCGCCCCGGCCTTTGACAAGTTCGTGGGCAAGCTGCCCCAGGACAAGAACACCCCCATCGTCTTTTACGGCGTCGGCGGCTGCCTGAGCCCCACCGCCGCCATGAAGACCAAGAGCCTTGGCTACACCAACGTCAAAATCTATATCGGCGGCTATCCCGACTGGATCAAAAGCGACATCGGCGTCACCGAGGGTGAGTGGCTGAAGACAGCCATAGCCGCGGAGGATCCCCACGTCCTCGTGGACCTCCGCAACCCGGCCGAGGTAAAAAAGGGGCACATCAAGGGAGCCGTGGGAATAGAAGCGGGCAAGCTTGCCGCCGGCAAGGCCAAGTTCCCGGCCGACAAGATGGCGCCGATCATCGTCTACGGACCAGAAAGCGACAAGGCGGCGACCACTATTCATTCGTGGGGCTACAAAAAAGTGCAAGTGCTGGCCATGGACCTGACCGCCTGGCAGGCCGCCGGCAACCCGATGGAGAGCGGTCCGACCCCAACGAAAATCGTTTACACCCCAAAAGCGAAACCCGGCACCATCTCGGTGGCGGATTTCCAAAAGGCAGCCAAAACCCCTCCCGCCTCCATGGTTCTGGTGGACGTGAGGAATCCGGATGAATGCGCGACAGGGATGATCGCCGGCTCGATCAACATTCCCGCCGACCTGATCGCCCAACGACTGAGCGAAATCCCAGCCGACAAGGAGATCATCCTCTACTGCAACACCGGCGTCAGGGCGGAGATGGCGCACACCCTCATCGCCGAGGCAGGCCGCAAGAGCCGCTACCTCAATGCCATGCTCAACATTACCGGCAAGAGCTTCAAAATCGAAGAGAAGTAACCCTTCATGACAACATGACAACACAGCCCGTCGGCCTTTTTGGTCGGCGGGCTGTGCTGTCCCCCCATCCCCCAGGCACTGGGCAGAGAGAGCCTGCCCCCATGACGTGGATCCGCCCAGCCTTTTTTCGAAAACTTCGACAAGGGCGACAGCCTTACCGCTTTTCTTCACCGGATATTGCCGATACTTCCATCATCTTTCGTTGCATATTTGCAGGATCTTTCACATAATAATATTAGTCAGAGTATTCAAGAGATGGAGACTTACTTTCAACTGCAAGGAAACACAGCCCATGCCGAAAGATCCGCATTCTTCCTTTCTCCGCTTTCGGTGTTTGCCGGCAAAGGTAGTCCTCCCCCTTGCGGCCGCACTCCTTCTTCTCCTGTGCCTTGCCCAGGCAGGACACGCCGCCGGCAAACCGCAACCAATCCAAATCGCCATCACCCCCTGCACCGAGATCATCAAGACCTTTAAAGAGTATCAGCCCCTGGCCGCGTATCTGGAAAAACAGCTCCGGCAGCCGGTTGTTCTCGTCATCCCCAAGGATTTCCCGGAATTCGAGCGGTTCGTCAAGGAGGGCAAGGTGGCGTTCACCTTCCAGGCCCCCCATACCTATGTGCGATTGGCCCATCTCTACAACAAGGAGACGTTACTCAAGGCTTTGACCCCGGATGGCGAGAGCAGACACCGGGGAGTGATCATTGTCCGCAAGGACAGCCCCCTGCGGCGCATAGAGGATCTTAAGGGTAAATACATCATCTTCGGCGCGGAAAACGACATGGCGAAATCCCTCTCGGCAAAACGCCTGCTTACCGCACAGGGGATCGACCCGGAAAAGGATCTTCGCGGCTACAAGAATAATGGCAGCTGTGAATCCATCGCCCTCAATGTCTTTCTGAAAACCGCCGACGCCGGGGCGATCTGCGACTATTCCTTCAAGGGTGTCAACGAAGCGAAAAATGGCGGCGAAAGCGAAATCCCCCCCAATCAGCTGCGCATCCTCGGTCGGACCGAGGAGATACCCACCTGGATCTTTGCCGCCCGCACCGGGGTCGAGGCCGGTCTCGTTACCCGGATCACCAAGGCACTGACCGCTCTCAACCAAAAAAACAAAAAGCATGAAGAAATCTTGGAGTCCGCGGAGGTGGGCGGGTTTACAACGGCCAAGGACAGCGACTACGACGGGGTCAGAACAATTATGTCGATGACCCGCTAAGCCGCATGAAAACCCTCAAGGCCAAGATAAGCGTTCAGATCATCTGCCTTATTGTCGGCGCTCAGCTTGCCACCGGCCTGCTCATTGTTTTCCAGGTGCATAAGGCAATGCACCATGAAAACCACAATCTCGGTCTGGCGGTTGCCTATGATCTGGCGCATGTCTGCGCCAAATCGCTCATAAGCGCTGATCTGGCCGAACTCCGCAACTACATCCGGTACACTATGAGCCAGGAGTACGTCACCCAGGCCATGGTCGTTGATAACGATTGCCGCATCGTCATGCACAACAACCTGGCAAAGGTCGGAGAACAATATTCGAGGGTATGCTTGCAGCAAGAAATGCCTCTGTTCGGCGAACATTACACCAACGAGAGGGGCGAAACCGTGGTGGATATTCTTGCGCCCATCGAGGCCGGCGGAGTACGGCTGGGCTCCGCCATTCTCACTTACTCGCACATCGGCATCGATAATGAAGTCACAATCCTGACCCGGAAAATCTTCCTTATTTTCTTCATCAGTTCCATGATTGCCATCCTTTTCGCGATCCTGCTTGCCGAATATGTTTCCCGCCCCATCAGACACCTTTCCCGGGCGGCCGATGAGCTGGGCAGCGGTCAATTTAACATCAAAAAAATGGGCACGAAATACAGCGACGAGATTGGAGAGCTTGCCAGATCATTTTATGTGATGGCAGGCAAACTGGAAAAGGAGATCTGCCATGACACCCTGACCGGCCTCCACACCCGTAATGTTTTCCAAATACGCCTGGCCGAGGAGTGCGCCAACAGCCTGCGCCACAACAGCCCCCTTGCCCTGCTGATGCTCGATGTGGATCACTTCAAGAAGGTGAACGACACCCATGGGCACGGGGTCGGCGACGCGGTATTGCGCCACATTGCCGCAACCTTGCACGAAGCGAACAGAGTCGGCGATTGCCTGGCCCGCTATGGAGGAGAAGAGTTTGTCGTACTGCTGCCTGCAACCCAGCGGCAGGGCGCTCTGCATGTGGCGGAGAAAATCAGGCAGAGGATAGAGACACATTCCTTCCAGCTGCCTGACGGCACCAAGATTCCGCTCACAGTCAGCATAGGCATCGCCCTGTTCCCAGAAGACACCGGCGAATACGCCTGGCTCCTTGAGCTTGCCGATCAGGCCATGTACGAAGCGAAGAAAAAGGGACGAAACACCGTGGTTGAAGCAAGCGCCCTGAAAAGCACGGATGCATGACATGAAAGGGATAACTGCCTTTTTCCACCGACAATAGCCCCTCGGCACGTGAAAGACAGGCAGATTTATCTGACGGGTTTAATCCACCGCAACCTGCGGGGAGGAGGGCCCCCCCAGCCGTCCAGATAAGCCGCCTTACGCCGGTAGCCCTGCCCTGCCGGACCATCTTCATCCAGCGCGAACCGGTCGGCACTGCGCTCACTTGCGAATCGCACCAGAACACCCCACAACTCCGTGTCGGGCTGGGGCGCCCAGGGGGAAACAGACACGGAGTGCAACCCGCTGGCCGACAAGCTTCTGGGACCGAACAACCAGGACAAGGCCTATGCCGATCTCTGGTTTTACTCAAATCCACTCTTTATTCGGGTGTCCCGTTAAACACTGCTCCCGGGTACGCAGCCCAACCGACGACAAGGACTCAAAAAAACCACCCGGACACTACCGCACAAAAAACCCGTCTTCTGTAAAGGAAGCGGGTTTTTGCGTATTCTCGGTCCGTTACCGGAGCAAGGATACGAGCGACGGATCAACAATAATGTTCTGCCTGAGTCCTTTCGGGCATTGACCGGCTGACCGCGTGAGACAGGATTTCCAGTTTTTCCAGCTTATCGATGGTGTACACCGTACCTGCCGAGAGATCAATATGGTGCACCTCGACCTCGATTTCCGTATCGGTGATACAGGCAAAACCGTTTACCACTTGGCTGTCAACTGCCAGATGCTCCTTGGAGATGGTGGCAAAGTCGTTTCCGTAAGCCCTGAAAACAAGGGCGTCGGGAAAACCTGCCTGCAGCTCGACGGCAAACTCCTTTAAGAGCAGATTGCCGTTATCCCATCCATGACGCTTGTTGTACTCCGGCACTTTTTTCAGGTGCAGCATGTGCAGGCACCGGTATTGATTCATATCCAGGTTATTCAGAATAATCTTCAGGTAGTCCTCGTTGTACAGCCCGGTCAACATGTCGTTAAAAAAGTAGGAAAACCTCTTTTTCTCCAGGTTGGTTACCGGCAGCTGGCTGATGGACGGCGAAATTTTAATGTCGGCCAGCACCTTGACCGCCGCCTTGACCACTTCCGGATGAAACTGGCTGCCGCTTAGGGCCTGGAGTTCCGTCAGGGCCTCGGGAATCTCTTTTCTTGCCTTATAAATACGGTTGGTGGTCATGGCATCAAAGGCATCGCCGACCGCCATGATTCTGGAGAGCAGGGGGATCTCGTTTCCCCGCAGGCCGTCGGGATAACCCTCGCCATCATGCCGTTCGTGATGATGCTGGATGATCACGGCCAACTCCTGATACATCTCGATCTTCGAAAGCATTTCATAGCCGGCAAGAGCATGGATTTTTATCAGGTCATAATCAAGGCTGGTGAGTTTGCCGGGTTTGAGCAGCACGGAATCCGGCGTGGCCACCTTGCCGATATCGTGGAGGGTGGCGGCCTTGTAAAGCTTTGCCGCCTGTTTTTGCTCGATGCCCATTTCCCGGGCAATGAGCAGGCAATACTGCGCAACGCGCTCGGTATGGCCTGCGGTATAAGTATCCCTTTGCTCGATCATGTCGACAAAGGAGAAAATCGTCTCTTCATAATTGGCCGTGCGTTCTGCGGTGAGCGCGATCACCGATTCCTTTTGCCTGAAGGAATCAATGGCAAAACCGATATCACCGGCCAACTCCTCCAGCATCTCTTTTTCTTCCGGCTCAAAGCCTTCCTTGCGCCAGGTATAGATGGTCAGGGCGCCGAGGGGCTGCGCGGACAGGTGCGCCCGCAGAGGAAGACTGATGACGGCATGAAACCCCTTTACCTCCTCCGAATCGCGCCACGGGGTCGGGTCCTGCCTCTTCGGATCGTTTTCACGGATCACGATCTTATTGTCCCGAATACTTTGGGCCGTGGGACTCCGGTAAAAAAGAGTTTCCGCCTCGTTCACGGCATAGGGTGGATCAAGAAGAGGGCTGCCGGTGCGCTCCGAGGTACAGATCGTTCGAATCTCGTTGTTTTCCAACAGACCGATCCAGCAAAAGCCATAATGGCAATGCTGGACAAATCGGGCACAGGCACTTTCCAGCAGGCTGATAACATTTGGCGAGGTGATAAGCAGCTTGTTGATGTGGGCAACCGTATCCAAAATCTCCCGCAGATACCGTTCCTGATCCAGAAGGTTGCCGATCTTGTCCGTGCGTTCGGCCACCATGGCCTCAAGGGTCCGGTTGAAATGTTCCACTTTCTCTTTGTCGCGCTTCACTTTCTCCGTCAACAGTCCGACCGGCACGGTGATAAAAAAGAAGAAACCGAGCCTCACGACAAGATCGGTCAACTCAATGTCCGCAAGGAGGGGAAGAATACTGAACACGTAACTAACAGCGGAAAAAACCGCGACCAACAGCCCAAAACCGAGACCGAAGTAGATGGTATGCAGACAGATGAGCAGGTAATAACCGAGGAAAAAGCTGCTTTCAAAACTTGCTTCCGCATGGACCAAGTTCGAAAGAATGATCATGTCGAGAAAAAGGGAGGCCAGATACACCTTCCGCAACTGGCCCGGTCTGAAAAAAATAACCAGGTAGCAAAGAACGCTGTAAATGGAAAAACAGATCAGGGCGTTGACCAGAATGGCCTCTTCCCTTGGGGAAATCGGAACAAACCAGAGCCAGGCAATACCGCCGGCAAGGCTGAAGATTCGCAACAGCAGAAAGGTCAGATCAACCTCACTGGTGGCGCCGACAACCTCTTTCCATTGTTTCCGAAAAAAAACCATGGTGAATTCCGACACGGATTAAGCCATCGTCAAAAAATAACATGGCCGTTTCAGGTAGCCGGATGGCATAAGGAGCCATACAGTAAGGCAACATAATGGCAATGTCATTTCGAACGGCTCCTAAATGACGGACCGCCTGAGGAGCAGCGTCGGCAAGGCAAGACGCTTTGCCATGGGATGACACAACCTGACTGACTTCCTTTTTAAAGGATACTTCCTTGCCCTTGGACGCGTCAATCATTATGAATGAATTCAGACCGGCTGACTTAGGTCAATGTTTTTTCTCCCATTCCCGGGTAGAGTGGCCGCCAGGAAAATCATTCAAGGAGATAACGATGAATCCAGGGCAAAAAAAAACGGCCGAGCCGTTCCGGATTGACTTTCATACACTGCGGCTGCTGATACAATCCGCCTTTCTGCTCTTCTGCCTCTACAGCGGCTATCGCTTCTACCAATTCTACCAGTGGGCCGTCGGCAACTCATCGACCTTCGTGGCCCGCCCTCCGGCGGTCGAGGGCTTCCTGCCCATCAGCGGCCTGCTCAGTCTCAAGCGCTTCCTGCTGAGCGGAGTTTACGACCGCATCCATCCGGCCGCCCTGACCATCTTCATCGCCGCCCTGCTGATCGCCATTTTTTTCCGCAAGGGGTTCTGCGGCTGGATCTGCCCGGTGGGATTTGTCTCCCATCTGACCGAAAGAGTCGCCCTCCGGCTGAAAATGATCTGCCGGCCGCCGGAATGGCTCGACTATCCCCTGCTCAGTTTTAAATATCTCCTGCTGGCCTTCTTCTCCTGGATTATCCTGGCCAAGATGGACCTGTCCGCCATCGAGTCTTTCTCAAACACCCCTTACAATCTGGTGGTGGATGCCCGGATGCTGCTGTTTTTCATCGACCCGACCTCCACAACCATCTGGGTGCTGAGCATCCTTGTGATCGCTTCCTTTTTTCTGCGCAACTTCTGGTGCCGCTATCTCTGTCCGTACGGGGCGCTGATGGGAATTCTCGCCTGGTTTGGTCCGCTGCGGATCAGCCGGGATGAGCAAAGCTGTATCAACTGCAAAAAATGCGAGAAGGTCTGCCCCGGCTCGATTCGAGTGGCCGAGCAAACCGTGGTGACCAGCCCTGAATGCCTGGGCTGCCTGGAATGCGTTGCTGCCTGCCCGGTTAACGACTGCCTGCGGGTTTCAACCTACCGTCGCGAAAAAATGCCGGCGTGGCTCTTGCCGTTGGGGGTAGTGTCCTTTTTTCTCCTCGTTTGGGCAACAGCCAATCTCACTGGCCATTGGCAATCGGCGGTGCCTCCGGAAATCCTCAAGAACTACTACCCGATGTCCGCCACGATGGGCCACCCCTAAAAACCTGTAAAACTCCCCGGCATGGCGTTTTAACACCTCTTTTTCAACCTACACCACAACCGCAGGGAAATAGAGATGAAAACCGGTACCCTTACCCGGTTCCGATTCCACGGTAATCGCTCCGCCATGCCTCCTGATGATCGTATCACACAGCGTGAGCCCCAACCCCATGCCCTTCTGGGAGCCGCGTTGCTTGGTGGAAAAATAGGGATCGAAGATGTGAGGCAGATTCTCTTTGCTGATTCCACAGCCCTGATCCTCAATCGAAATCTTCACATAGTTACCAGGGGCAAGGGGAGGATACTTCCCATGATTCTCCGACAAGTGTTCATTGACGGCCGATATCCTGAGGGTCCCGCCAGATCCCGCAGGCATGGCCTCCTTGGCATTCAGCACCACCTGTTTTATGACATTACGGAATTGGGCCGGA
This sequence comes from Deltaproteobacteria bacterium, assembly GCA_013349295.1. GTDB lineage: Bacteria > Desulfobacterota > Desulfobulbia > Desulfobulbales > Desulfurivibrionaceae > Thiovibrio. The sequence continues at coordinate 44,209 of DUZW01000020.1, read as the reverse complement.
TCAACAGAGATGGACAAGAGGTTTTCGGCCAAGTCAAATTCAGGCAGCAGATCCGAACCTTCCAAGATGGCAACCGTCTCATTCATGATGTAGCTTACGGGCTGAATGTTTATCGGCAGCTTATTGCCTTCGGAAGAAAAGGCAATAAGCTGACTGGTAAGCTTGGTGGCCAATCCGGCCGCCTGTTCAGCTTGTTTGAGATACTGATAGACCTCGCTTGATTCCTCGGTATTCATCTTGGCAAGCTGGATATTGCCGACAAGCACCTGAAACAGATTATTAAAATCATGGGCGATACCGCCCGCCAGGATGGCAAGGGACTCAAGATTTCTGATTTTCAAAAGTTCGCTTTCCAAGCGTTTACGCTCGCTGATATCGCGGTTGCTGACCCGCCGTCCCCTGAAGACTCCATCGTTGCTCCAAACCGGATGGCAGATGTGCTCGAGCCAGCGAATACCGCCGTCGCGGCGGACAACACGGAAATTCAGCATCCCGTCTTCCTGATTGCCGATGTCGTGTCGGTGGGCATCCCACTGGTCCCGGTCATCGGGATGGACAACACGCAGGAACAGATCGGGATCGGCGATGAACTCGTCCCGGGAGTAGCCGGTGATGGCCTCACACGAGGGGCTCATGTAAATAATCTCGCGCCGAGCTCCCTCCCAGTATTCCATGTCCAGGGTATAGTCGGCAACGGTGCGGAATTTTTCCTCGCTTGCTTCCAGCGTCTGCTGCTGGTGCACCACAAGCCGATGCTTTGCCCTCAACTTCCGATTCGTCAGCAGTAAACCCACCCCCAGGATCAAGATCGTCCCAAAGGCAAACATCCCCCCCATCGTTTGCCAGCGATAGCGCGCCCAAATATCCCGCGAAGTAAAGTGAGGAACAACATCAAATGGGGGCAACCGCAGTTCCCGCAGCAACTCTTCCACCGGGCTGTAATCAGCAGGCACGATAAAACCGTGGATCCCCATGGTGCGCGTGGCTTCCGCATTATCTTCCAGCACGAAAAGCACGGCGGCGACATGTCTGGCAAGATTTTCGTCGATGTGCGGCATGGCGGCAAACGGCCACTCGGGATAAAGCCGGGTGGAAACTTGCAACGGAAAATCGGGAAGATTCTGCCGATTGAGAATTTTGAGCTGCTTGATATCGAACCTGCCTTCGCGAACCATGCTTTCCAGCACGCCGCTGCGCACGAAACCGACCTCGGCCCGACCGGCCAGCACCGCTTCGACAACCTTGTCATGGGGCATGCCGGTGGTGACCAGATTGACATCCCGCTCCAAACTAATCCCCGCCCGGCTGAGTTCATAGGCCTGCATCTGATAGCCGCCCAGGGATTCAACGTTAACGGCCGAGACGGTCTTACCCTTGATGTCGCCCAGCGTGTTGATCTTGGCTTGTCCCGCACGACTGAAAATGGCCCCGCCGAAAACGGTTGCCGACAAGCCATTTTCATTGACGGCCAGGGTGGCGAGTGGCGAAGACAAGCCGCTGCGCTTCTTCAACACCACGTAATGCCCGGAGTTGGTCAGCACAAAATCCAACTGGCGAGCGGCAACGGCCTGATTCAACTCGGGATAGGTGAGCGCTTGCACCACGAAATCGCGCTCCGGCATGGCCTCTTTGAGTGCAACGGCCAAAGGATTCCATTTTGCCAGTGTTTGCGGTTTGGGACGGAAGGAGAGCACGCCTATTTTCACCGGTTCCGCGCCCTGGGCCTGGATGGGGGCCAGGAGGCAGGCAAGCAGCATCAGCAGGCGAATGAATGGCTTTCCAGGCATGGATTCTCCTTGAGCGGTTTCACTGAAAATCAGTGGGCAGATAATCAGCGCGAATCAGCGAGGCGAGAGGGACCTCCTGCTTGAGCAATCCGCTTGCGACCATGGCGACGGACAGCTTGCGTGCACTGGCGAGCAACTCGGGCGACGTTCCCGCAAGCAGATGGTAATTTTCGGCGGCCTCGGGTAACACCAATCCCTTGAAGAGAGAAAGCACCTTCGTTGCCGGCAAGCCGAGGCGGGGGGCCATGCGGTAGACTGAGTCCTGCGGGTTTCGATGCAGATGGTCGAGCGCACGGAAATGCGCGGCTATCAGGTGGCGAATCGCGTTTGCGTGGCGCCTGTCGAGCACCTCGCTGCGTATGGCCAGGACATCGACGATGGCGCCGGGGATTTGCCCGCTGTCGAAGAGCTTACGCCCACCTTGCGCCAAAAGATGACAGGCAACCGGCTCATAGGTAATGACGACATCCAGTTGATCGCGCGCCCAGGCTTCGCGTTGCCGGTTGACCGGGAGCCTTACCAGCTTGACGTCTTCCCTGGTCAGATTCGCGGCCCGCAGGGCTGCATTCAACATCATTTCACCCACGGCGCCTTGCTCAAAGCCGAGGCGCCTGCCTTTGAGGTCGGCAAGTTTCTTGATGTCGGAACGCGCAACCAGCATATCGGCCCCGGCCGAAAGATCGAAGATCATCACCACGGAAAGCAACAGACCATTGGCGCGCGCCTGCAACACCTCGTCCAGGGTCAGCGCGGCCCCATCCGCCCTGCCTTCAGCTATCGCTTTCAAGGAATCCGTGGCTGAAGTCGTTTCAGCCAGACGCACCCTTTGGGCATCCAGCCAGCCTTCGTTACGGGCAAGAAACATCGGCTCGTATCCCGGCCACACATAGGCGGCAATGGAAACGGGCTTCTCAGCCAACCACTCGCTACCGACCAATACCAGCAGGAGAGTCAGGAAACCCCAAAGGGCGATACGTTGAGGCCGAAAAACCATTTTCCACCCCCTTTACCGGGAATGCCGTGGTTTGCGGAGAATACGCAGCATATATATTATATATGCTCACGGCCTCTCGTGTCGTCAATAATTCTTTCGGAAATATGTTTCATCCATGCCTCGCAAAGCCATTCAGGATGAGACAACTTCAAAGACTGCGTTTTTTTGTTCTCACTCCCGATTAAACCCGGTTTTTTTTGAAAAAAAGCGTACAATTCCGGACAACTAAGGTTTCCCTGCGTGGTCACCACCTTTTTTTTACGCTGTAACCCTCAGCAAGCACACAGGAAAAAAAATCTCCAGGTCGGCGAATGTCGGCGAGAAAGCCGTAGCGCCTGCCCTTACTTGCCTCCTGTCACCTCAGCCCCCTCGACAATGACGTCGTATCGATACCCTGCGCCGAAATCACGGTCCAGAGAAAGATTCCCCTTGATGGTGACCACCTCACCGACCTCCGACAGCGAATCGGTGGTAACCACAAGATCGTTGGTCCCGACAGCCTGACTGCCGGTGCCGTCTTGCAGATGCAGCCAGTTCTTGCCCATGATCCCGCGGCTGACCTTGACCACCTTGCCTTGAACCACCACCGGCTTATTAGCCAGGGCATCTCTCTTCTCATAAATCTCACCGATGGTGCGCCCATCGGGGCCTGCGGCCTTACTCACCTTGATCACCCTGACCGGCTCACCCGGGATCAAGCCGACGGCCGGGGTTGGAGCCGGGGCAACAGCAGAGCCGGGAGATGCAAGCCCCTGCGAAAAGACAATGCTGTCGAAGGTGCGATTCAGCGAGGTACTGGTAAAGTTGTTCATCACCATGCCCGGCTGGCAGGCGATTTCATTGCCCACCACGACCTGGGTCTGGGGCAGAGCCACCCAGGTCGTGACGCCGCCCTTGTCCAGCAAGACATAGGTATAGCCGCCGCTGTTCATGGTTTCCGCCACCTTGCCCGAAATCCCCTGCATGGACGGCCCGACGGCAACGCCACCACCGGCCATGCCACTCCCACCCGTGGCGACTCCACCGCCTTTCTTCGAAAAGGCTGAGGCTTGCAAAGGATTCCACAGAAGCAGGGAGGTGGCGAGTACCAGACCACCGGTACGAAGATATTTCAGTCTCTTGCGTGTATTCATAGGGTGACACCTCTTTTTAGATATTTTCATGTGGTTGCCGCACCAACGGCAACATAATTCAATCCCACAGGGAAAGAGTTAAATGTACGAGACTTTCACGGAATTTGCTCATAATAACGTAAAGTTTTGTCAATCAACTCAAACGGGGGAGGTTTATTTTATCCAAACCGGGTAAAGCCGATTCTGTAATTTCCAACACTCCCCCCCGCGAGGAACCAAGACAACAGAATGAACCCGTTAAAAAAGAACATGAAAGTCACTTTTCAGCATAAAAGCTCGCGGTACCCCCCGTATTCCATTCGGCGACCATATTTTTTCAATATTCCATGTTATTTCAGATTATTACAGCAACACAACACCCTCTACACAGGACACTCTGTACCGCGGTTCCCTACGCCAATTCAAACATTCGCCGTAGTTCCTCTGGCAGAGTCCACGGACATTGCCAAAAAACCGATACCGGTAACTGGCAAATCAAGCCTGAATTGCTACTCGCAAGCTACTGGGCCCCCACAACACATTTGGGCTATTCTTTGACAAAAAGATGCGCTACAAGTATAAACCATACTGAAAGTTGCGCATCCACTCAGTTAGCCTTCACGAGGGGCAAGTGTCCGGACTCCTTCATTTTTTATTCTGTCTTGCAGCCGAACCTCCTCGACCCGCCTCCTTTTGTCGTAAAATTAGCAGAAATAACCAGATACTTTTGGACATGATTGCTTTAGGCGCTGGATTTCGTTCTCGGCAAGGCTTCACCGTTCTGTCTACAGAGAATGGCAGACAAATGCCCACCTACTGCGGGAGACTATTATGTGGCGGATATTACAGATTGTTTCTCTGAGTCTTTTCTTAATTCTCAGCAGCACCGGATGCGAGTTTTCATCCCCAAAATTAAAAATATATACCGTCGGGATCGTCAGCATAGACGACAATTTCAATCCCTTTGTCGAAAACTTCAAAACCGGAATGGCCAAGGCCGGATATGTTGAAGGGAAAACAATTCACTACCTGTATGACGGCCCGATAAAAAAAGAGCAACTGGCCGACCGGCTCGTTTTCCTGAAAAACCAGCATCTTGATCTGCTCTTCACCTTATCCACCCCTGTTAGCCAAAAGGCCAAGGAGGTATTCGCCGACACCAAGGTGCCCATTCTCTTTTGCCCTGTTTACGATCCCGTTACCAGCGGCCTTGTGGATTCGCTGACCAATCCCGGAGGCAATATCACCGGGGTCATGGTGGGCGGCAGCCTCGGAAAGGCCCTGGGTTATCTCCTGGATGTTTTGCCCGGCCTGAAAACGATTTTTGTTCCCTTTCCCCAAAAGGACTCCTCTGCCCGCGCAAATGTCGGCGACCTTAAAACGGCTGCGGCCAAGTATGGCATCCGCATAGTACCCGGCCAAATCGATAACAGGCAGGATCTTGCCTCTCTCATGGAGAATATTCCAGCCGATGCCGATGCGGTTTGGCTGCCCAACTCCCCATTGATCGTTTCCAACGCAAGCATGATAATTCAGGCCGCAATGAAACGGGGGTTGCCTGTTTCCTCCACGACCTCCAAAGCCCAGGATGGCGCCCTTTTATCCTACGGAGTTGCCCCCCAAAAAATCGGGATTCAATTGAGCGCTCTGGCCGACAAGCTTCTCAAGGGCGTGCCGGCCTCGCAACTTCCCGTGGAGAGAGCCGAATATATTTTAGCCGTTAATTTGCAAACTGCCCAACGCCTCGGCATAAACGTGCAGGAATCGCTTTTAAAACAGGCGGATATCATCATACGCTGAGAGGCAAACGAACAACGATGTTTACAGAAAAATTGAATCGAAGTCTGGAACGAAAACTCAAATGGACCCTTATCTTCTTCGCGGTTATCCCGCTGCTTTTGCTGAGTTTTGTTCTGCTCTTGCTGATTTCCTCGGCTCAAGAGAGGCAGGCCGTTGCCTTGCAAAAGGAGACCCTTGCTCACGTTGCCCATGAACTCGCCTCGGTGATTCACGAGATAGAGGATCGATTGGATACCGCCTTGATAACCAACGATATTTTCAGCCTTGACGCAAAAGGGCGGAATACCTTTCTCGCCCTGCTTCGCAAACTGAGTGACCCAGAACATACTGACATAATCGAGGAATTCATCATCCTTGACGACAAGGGCCAGGAAATAGGCAGGGAATCACGAACGGAAAATTTTCTTGCCGGCGATCTCGTGAGCAGGGCTCACCGTGCTGAGTTTACCGTGCCGGCGAGCACCGGTCATCGGTACTACAGTGCTACCACCCTCGACCTCATGACCCACGAACCCTTCATGCTTATCTCCCAGCCTTTTCATGATCTCCGGTCCGGAAGACTGAAAGGCGTGCTGGTAACCCGGCTGAGACTGCATACCGTCTGGAACAAGGCAGCACATCACGACCTTGGCAAATCCGGCATTGTCTATCTCATCGATCAGGACGGACTGGTTGTTGCGCACCCTGATCCCTCGGTTGTCTTCCGGCGCACGATCCTGGAGAACGATCCTGCTTCCGGAATCGTCCGCTCCATATCCGGAAAAAAGGTAATCCGAACCGACAGAAAATTTCGCCTGGGTGATCGGGAATTTCGGGCAATCGGCGAGGTGCCTGTCAGCGAAGCCCTGGCTTTATCCCGCCACGCCTTGTTTACCATGGCTTTTTTCTTTTTCCTCTTTTTGGCCTTGAGTCTCATGAGCGGTTTTGCTGCGGTGCGGCGTATTGTGAGTCCGTTGCAAAAATTGGCCAAGACGGCTCAGGCCATCAGCGCCGGAGAATTTGACAAAAAAGCCGATATTGAGAGCCAGGATGAAATCGGGGTCTTGAGCCGCTCCTTTAACTCCATGGTCGACCAGCTTGTGTATGACATCAAAAAACGGCAGCAGACAGAGGTTGCGTTGCAACAAGCCTATGCTCAAATGGAAAACAGGGTCCAAGAGCGGACCTCCGAGCTCGCCACGGTAAATAATGAATTGCAGACAGAGATTGCCGTCCGCAAACAGGCCGAGGAAGCCGCCTCTGCCGCCAATCGAGCCAAGAGCGAGTTCCTGGCGAACATGAGCCATGAGATCCGAACCCCGATGAACGGCATCATGGGAATGATTCATCTCGCCCTGAACACCGAGCTGAACTCGGAGCAACGTCACTACCTTTCCATTGCGCACACGTCCGCCACCTCCCTTCTCGGTATCATCAACGACATCCTGGACTTTTCCAAGGTCGAGGCAGGCCAGCTCGTCCTGGATGCACATCCCTTTGATTTGCTGGAAATAGTCGAAGAAACGATCCAAACAATGGCGCCCCAGGCCCAGGAGAAGCAACTGGAATTGCTCTATCATCTGCCATCGCGCATAGAGACCAAAATGATTGGTGACTCCATGCGCCTGCGGCAGATTTTTCTGAACTTGGTCAGCAATGCCATCAAGTTTACCAAAGAAGGCTATGTGTACATCGATATCGAAATGCAGCGGGAGGACGACGAGCAAATTTTTCTCTGTTGCAGCGTGATAGACACTGGAATAGGAGTTGCGGCCGAGCATCAGGCAAATATTTTCAATAGTTTTTCCCAGGCCGACAGCTCTGTTTCCAGGGTTTTCGGCGGCACCGGCCTTGGCCTGAGTATTTGCAGAAAACTGGTGGAGTTAATGGGAGGCAGCATCTGGGTGGAGAGTGAACCAGCACGAGGCTCCTCCTTTCATTTCACCTGTTCTTTTCGCAAAAACATGGAACAGAGCGGCGCCCGGCATGATTTAGAGCCGTTTGCCCAAGGGGCGTCCCTCCTTTTTATTGTAAACCGTTATGCCAGCCGCGGAATTTATTCCAAACTTTTTGAAGAATGGGGCTTTGTGGTCAAAACGGTATACACCGGCCAAGAGGCTGCTGCGGAAATTCGCCAGGCGAATGCCGCCGGCAAGCCGTACCAGACAGTGGTGCTCAACGTACCCCGGGATGAAAATGACCAGCGCCACACCATGGCCGCGCTGGCCGCTGAACCGGAGCTTACCGCCAAGACACCGACCATACTTTTGAGCGACATCAAGTACCTGCCGCAATGGAAGACGTATCCCGGCGTGAATATCCACGCTGTTCTGCCCAAGCCGCTGTCCCGGCACTCTCTCCGCAAGGCTCTGGAGACGGGGCTGAATGCACAGTGTTTCGCTTTACCTGCAACAGAGAGTTTCGGTGCTGCGGCGCAGGAAGCGGACATGGTGCCTCTGCGTCTTCTCCTTGTTGAAGATAATCATATCAATCGTGAATTGGCGCAGATAATTCTTCATCAAGCGGGTCATCAGGTGGAAATCGCCATTAACGGAATCGAGGCCTTTGCCCGGCTGGAAGAAAGCACATTTGACGCCATCTTGATGGATGTGCAGATGCCTTTAATGGACGGCTTTACGGCTACCCGCCTGATCCGCCAATGCGAACAGGGAAAGATCGACAAGAACGAAGAGCACCTGGCGGTTGTTTCACAAGCCCGGGAAAAACTTGCAGGCAGCCATACGCCGATCGTGGCAATGACCGCCCATTCCATGGCCGGCGATCAAGATAAATGCCTTGCCGCCGGGATGGATTATTACATTACCAAGCCCTTTAAGCCGGAAGAGGTATTAACCCTCTTACAAAAAATAACAAGCAGTACTGGCCACCAGGGCAGTGGCCCGGTGCAGGGGAATATTCCTGTCGCTCCCCCCATGAAGCTCATCGAGCCACAAATTGTATCCGTAGAGCAGGTCAGAGAGCAGCTGGTCACTGCTTGCGGAATAGCGCCTGAAAAAATCGATGCCTTTTTAATTCCCATGGGAAAAGCCTTGCAACAATACATGGCTGATGCAGAGGAGGCCATCAGACAAGGTGATCATGAGCAAGTTTGCCGGATTGCCCACAGCCTGAAGGGGGCTTTACTGAATCTGAGGCTCAACGACTGTGCCGCTGTTGCCGCTGTCATGGAGCAGGGGGCCAAGGGGCAGGATGGGACAAAAGATTACCCTGCTTTTCTGACAGTGCTTCACCACGCCTTGGCCAAGCTCTTTTGAGCTTCGTACTCATGCTCCGTGCCCAAGCGCGGATAACCGGCAGCAGGGAAAAACCCGCCAACGGCTTGCGAGGAGTGCCCCCAATTTCCAGATATTTTCCGGCCTGATCTTGACTGCTATCATGCATCCGCGATAGTCTTCTATCATCAGCATAATTCAAAATCAGGAGGGAAAGTCATGGAACGGGAAACTGCCGCCGTCTGCATAAAATGCCAAAAGTCCCCCGCAAGTCTGATGAGATGCCAGGAATGCCTTACCTGTTTTTGCGTCGAATGCTATCCGCCGTTCGTCGTCGATTCCGGGGTGATCGCAGACAGGATAGATATCTGTCCCAAATGCGACAGCAGGCATGTTGAGCATCTTAAAAAGCTTTAGGGAAATCCGAGGGGAATCAGGGACAGATTTGTTTTTTCAAAAAACAGGAAGGTCAAAGCCTGAGACCGCAACACCGGCCCCGCAAGGAACCAAGGCACAAAAAAACCCGCAAGCCATTTCCGGCGCGGGTTTTTTTGTGCTGTTACTCACACGGATTGCTCCGCAAATGAACATGGCGGAGAGCGAGGGATTCGAACCCTCGGTAGAACTTTTGATCCTACACTCGCTTAGCAGGCGAGCACCTTCGGCCTACTCGGTCAGCTCTCCACAATTCTTATTCGCATGTTGTTGGCGGAGGAAGTAGGATTCGAACCCACGGTACTTGCGCACAACGGTTTTCAAGACCGCCGCCTTAAACCACTCGGCCATTCCTCCTTAAGTCCGTCAGTTATGTACCATTTCAAAAAAGCGCTGTCAATGCTTGAAGACCTTCCGACCCGGAAGAAAAATCCCCGCCGGTATTTCGCCATGCTTAACGGACCGACTCAATGGCCTCGGCCAGCTTTCGCACCCCGATGATCTCCATGCCCTTGACCCCGCCCTTGGGTACATTAGCCAAGGGAACAATCGCCTTTTTAAAGCCATGCTTGCCCGCCTCCCGCAACCGCTCCTGCCCGCTGGGCACGGGCCGGATCTCACCGGAGAGGCCGACCTCGCCGAAAACCACCAGCTCCACGGGCAGGGGTTTGTTTTTCAGGCTGGAAAAAACCGCCAGGAGCAGTGCCAGATCGGCGCTGGTTTCGCTGACCCGCACCCCGCCCGCCACGTTGATGAACACATCCTGGCCATAGGTGGCGATGGAGCCGTGGCGGTGCAGCACGGCAAGGAGCATGGCCAGCCGGTTCTGCTCAAGGCCCACCGTAACCCGCCGGGGATTTTCGCTGTGGCTGTCGTCAACCAGGGCCTGCATCTCAACGAGCAGGGGGCGGCTGCCCTCCCAGATCGCCATGACCACGCTGCCGGGCATGGCCTCGGCGTTGCGGGAAAGAAAGATGGCCGAGGGGTTGGAAATCTCGCGCAGCCCCTTGTCGGTCATGGCGAAGACCCCCAGCTCGTTCACCGCGCCGTAACGGTTTTTCACCGCCCGCATCACCCGGAAACGGCTGTCCCCGCCGCCTTCGATATAACAAACCACGTCGATTATATGCTCCAGCACCCTGGGCCCGGCCAGATCGCCGCTCTTAGTGACATGACCCACCAGAAAGATGGCGACGCCGGTCTGCTTGGCAAACTGGGTGAGCAAGGCAGCGGACTCCCGCACCTGACTAACGCTGCCCGGCGCGGACTGGCTCTCCGCCACCTGCATGGTCTGGATGGAATCGATTACCATGACCTCGGGCTGCTCCTTGAGGGCCGTGGCGCAGATATCCTCCACCCTGGTTTCCGCCAGCAGGAGCAGGGCCTGATCCGGCAAGCCAAGCCTTCTGGCCCGCATGGCAATCTGCTGAAGCGACTCCTCGCCGGTCACATAGAGGCACTTGCGGGTAAGGCTTAGATTGCAGCAGACTTGGAGCAGACCGGTGGACTTGCCCACCCCCGGATCGCCGCCGATCAGCACCACCGAGCCCGGCACCAAGCCGCCGCCCAGAACCCGGTCCAATTCGCCCATGCCGGTGGAAAAACGGGTCAGCTCATCCCGGCCCACCTCGGCCATGGTTTGCACCTTCGCCAGGCTTCCGGAATAGCCCTGAAAACGGCCCGCCGCTCCGGAGGCTGGCTGCTGCTCGGCCAAGGTATCCCAGGCGCCGCACCCTTCACACTGGCCGGCCCATTTGCTGAACACCCCATTGCAGGTGGCGCAGACATACGAAATCTTCTCTTTAGCCATTCTTTGCCTGCCCCTTGCGCCTTTTACCTTTCACTTTGCACCTTTTATTTCCAAAGCCTTGCGCACCGTTTCGGCAAGCGCCCGCATGGTAAGGGGTTTCATGATGAAATGACGGATGCCCATTCCCCCGGCCGAATCTTCCCCGATTGCCGCGCTGTACCCGGTGCAGAGGATCACCGGCAAGTCGGGCCGGATCTTGCGGACTTCCTGGACCAGCTGCACCCCGGACATCCCGGGCATGGTCTGATCCGTTATCAGCAGATCAAACTCCCCGGAGCGTCCGCGAAATTCTTCCAAGGCCTCAAGAGGGGTGGTTTTGGCCGTCACCCGATAGCCAAGCCCGGCAAGCATGGCCTTGCCCATTTCGGCAATGCTTGCCTCATCATCCACATAGAGAATCCGTTCCTGACCGGAAGGAAGTGACCATTCATGCACGCTTTCCGCCGCGACAGCTCCATTGCCGATCTGCGGCAGATAAATACGAAAAACCGTGCCGACACCAACAGCGCTTTCCACTTTCAGCATACCGCCATAGTTTTTGACAATGCCGTGCACCACCGCCAACCCCATGCCCGAGCCCTTGCCTACCCCCTTGGTGGTGAAATACGGGTCGAAGCTGCGGGAAAGAATCTCCGGCGTCATCCCCGGCCCGGTGTCGCCCACGCTGAACAACACATATTGACCGGGCAGCAGATCGACTTCGCCGACAAGCTCGCTTGCGCCAAGCTCCACATTCTTCATGACAACGGTCAGCACACCTCCCGCCGCCTCCATGGCATGGAAGGCGTTGGTGCAGAGATTCACCACGATCTGATGGATATTCGTGGGGTCGGCCAGGATGGCGCCACACTCCGGGTCAATATCCTCGCGGATTTCAACACTTACAGGAATCAAGGCCCGCAAAAACTTGAGCGCCTCCTTGACAATGGGCCTGGGCGAGATCGGCGTCCGCTCCTCCCCGCCTTTCCGGCAGAAGGCCAGAATCTGTTTCACCAGATCCCTGGCCCGCAGCCCGGCCCGCAAAATCTGCTGGATATCGGCTTCGGCAGTGCCGGCCTCTTGGGGCAGGCTCCTTTTCGCCAGCTCGGCATAGCCAATGATGGCGGCAAGAATATTGTTGAAATCATGGGCGATCCCTCCGGCCAGAATGCCGAGGGCCTCCATCTTCTGGGCCTGCCGCAACTGCTCTTCCAACTGCTTCCGACCGCTGACGTCATGGCAGATGGCGATAATCTCCAACTGCCCATCGCTTTGCACCCGCGTGCCGTTCATTTCCACGGGGATAACCGCCCCCTGATTATCGACATATTCAATTTGCAGATGGCGGACAAAACCCCGTTTGACGCATTCTTCCCCCGCCTCCCGGATCTTGACCCGATCATGGGCCGCTGTCCACTCGACCACCCTGTGCCCGAGAATTTCGGACAATACTTCATGCCCGGTCAATCGTACATACTCCTGATTGGCGTCAAGCACCCTCCCCGCGCCATCGAGCTTTACAAAACCGGTACCGGTGGTTTCGATCAGAACCCGGTATTTCTCCTCGCTTTTCCGCAGGTCATCCGCCATGGCCCGTTGTTCGAGCAACATCTGATTTACCGCCTTGGCCAGAGACCGGAACTCCTGAAAATGCAGGTCGGAGGTCTCCATTTTCACCTTTTCCCGCACCGCCTTGTCAAAAAATGTTTCAAAAGCGGTAAAACCCTGCTGGATTCGCCCCGCCGTTTTGCGCACAAAGAACAACCCGGTCAGGAAAGCGACAAGCATCAACAGCAGGGCCATGCCGACAATATTGACAATCTCGTCGCGCAACCCCCGCCGGGCTCCGGCGCTGGCCGCCTCAAGATCATCGAGATAGAGGCCGGACCCCACATACCATTGCCAATCCTTGACTCCGCGCACATAGCTGAGCTTCAGGGAGTCGCGCTCCTCCCCCAGCTTCGGCATCACATAGCGCAGGAATCCGCCGTCCTTCTTGGCCAGGGCGATGGCCTCCTCCACAATCTTCACCCCGTTGGGATCGGTTACCTCAAGCATATTCCTTCCCTTGCTCGGGTCGGTCAGGGCAACGCCGTCCCACTGCCCGGCAAAGATATACTCGCCCCCCCCAAAACGCATTTTTTCAATGCGCTCCAGCACTTCAGCCTTGACCTCGGCCTCGGTGTCATCCAGGTATTCCCCCGCCCCGATCAGACAGTCAAGCTGGGGCAGATATTTGACAAAGGAAATCTTCTCGAAATCCTGACCGGTGGAAACGCCAGGCTTTGGCCAGCGGGAGGAAACAAAGCCCTCTCCCTTGCTGCGGGCAAGGTCGATCATCTCACGGATGAAAAAAGTGCCCTCGCTATCCTGCTTGCTCAGAAAGTTTTTCTGCTCAAGTTCCGGCCAGACAGGATGGAGCTGCACCGTACCGTCCATGGCAATGATAAAAAAATACCCCCTGCCGTTGTTAAATCGATGCTTGCGCAGAGCCTCTCTCGCCAAGCTATAAAGTTCATTTTTGCTGTGTGAGCCCTTATTGATTTCGTAAAGATGGACCACCACCCCATGTGCGTCCCGGACCCTGGACTCGAGTTCCCCCCGTACCCTGGCGGAAACTTGCGTTTTCTTGAACTCGATGAAAGAGATCACCTCAGCGACCTGCGCTTCAAGCTGCTTTTTACGCGCCTCCACATGATTCCCCCAGAGCGCGTCAAGCTCGCTCCGGTAGTGGCCATATTCCTGCACGATTTCAGAGCCGCCGAGAACCAGGACCAGCCCGGCAACCACCAGCGACATGGTAACCAGCAATTTCCTGGCAATACTGTTAGCGGGAAGGATCATTGGTTGCCCCCATGGTGACACATTCTTGCCGCATAGTTATTCAGGTGTTTAGGCTGAAGACTGAAGGGACGTGTTGAGTGATCACCGTCAGCCTTCACCCTAAACACCTGAGGAGTTCCGCCACCTTTGTTCAGACAAGCCGGGCCAGCACCTGATTGGCCACGGGCAGACCTGCCTCGGTAAGACGCAGGCTCTCTTCTGAAACCACGACCAGCCCCTGCCGGTGCAGTTCCTCAAATATTTTCCCATAATAACCCTGCGGCGTCAAACCAAACCGATGCTGCAAGCGGGCAAGGGAAACCCCCTGAATCATCCTGAGGCCCATGACCACGCTTTCCCGGAAACTGGCCTCCAGGGGCAGGCATTCCGCCTCGCTCAGCGGCAGCTCCCCCGCCCGAACCAGCCCGGTAAACTGATCGGGGTCCTTCACCGTACCGAACCGGAATCCGGAGAGACAGGAGACCGCCCCAGCCCCCAGTCCGAGATAAGCGCCGTTTCTCCAGTAGTTGAGGTTGTGGCGGCATTCCCGCCCCGGCCTGGCGTAGTTGGAGATCTCGTAGCGCTCCAATCCTGCCTGGGCCAGAAAATCATGGGTAAACTCGGCCATGGCCAGCGCCTCCTCCTCATCGGGCAGGGTGAGTTCACCCGTGTCCACCAACCGGGAAAAGGGGGTTCCCTCCTCGATGGTCAGCTCATAACAGGCGAGATGTTCCGGGGCATGGGCAAGGGCCCGGGCAAGACTCTCCCGCCAGGCCGCCGCATCCTGGCCGGGCAGGCCATACATCAGATCCAGGTTGATATTGGCAAAACCGGCCCGACGGGCCGCCCCGATGGCGGCACAGGCCTCGGCGGTGGTGTGGCTCCGTCCAAGCCCGGCCAACAGCCGATCGGAAAAAGATTGCACCCCCAGGCTCAATCGGTTGACCCCGGCCCGACGCAGGGCGGTCAGCGCCTGCACGGTCACGGTGTTAGGGTTGGCCTCCACCGTGATCTCTGGGTCTTCCGTGAAGTTGAATAACCCAAGACACTGGCCGACCAGACCGGCCAGCTCGCCTCCGGAATAGATGGTCGGAGTGCCGCCGCCGATGAACAGGGTGGAGAAGGTCCGCTCCCGGCACCACTCCTGCCCGGACCAGTGGCGGATCTGGTCGGCAAGGGCCGCAAGGTATGCGGCCGGAGGGGATTGGCAGGCATGGGAATTAAAGGAGCAATAAGCGCAACGCCTCTTGCAGAAGGGGATGTGAAGATAGAGGCCGGGGGATTCTTCACCGCTGTCTGGGGTAAAGGAGGGACTCTCAGACATGGACACCGTCACTCTCCGGCGATAAGCGCCCGGGACTGGCGGCGGATATCCTCCAGCAACCCATGGTCGGCAAAGCTGAACGGCTGTTCGCCCTCCCCGACGATGAGATGATCCAGAAGCTGAATCCCGGCAAAAGCCAGGGCGATGAAGAGATGGCGGGTGAGCTTTTTATCCTCCGCCGAAGGGGTCAGGCTGCCGGAGGGATGGTTGTGGGCGATGATCAGCGAAGCGGCATGGTGCTCCAGAGCCATCTTGATCAACTCCCGGGGATGCACGGTGTTGCTGGCCAGGGTTCCTTCCGCCACCAGCCTGGTATCGATGATGGCAAGGGAGGCGTCGAGAAAAACAGCCGTCAGCACCTCGCGCTTGAGGCCGCGCATGCTATGGACCAGATACTCTCCCACCTCGCGGGAGGAACGGAGGTACTCCTTGGCCACCAACCGCTGCCGCAGATAGCGCCGGGCCACTGACTGAACAAAATGCAGGGCAAAGCCGTTTTTAGGACCGATACCGTCGATCAACTCAAGCTCCGCCTGACTTGCATCCATGGTCTGAGCCAGGGTGGAGAATCGCTTGAGCAGCAACCGGGCGGTCTCCTTGCAATCCTTGCGTGGAGTGCCCATGGACAAAAGCAGCTCCAGCACCTCGGCATCGGTGAAACCGTCAAGACCGTGGACCAGAAACCTGTCCCGCAGCCGTTGCCGGTGGCCGTCGCCTTTTTTCTGCCAGTCGGTTTTATCCATAGTTGGCCACAAACACCCTTTGGCACGCAAAGAAAAAGAACAATCTACTCCGTCAACGCCTTGACAAACAAATCATTGGCCAGCCCGGGATTGGCCTTGCCGCCGGTCTTTTTCATGAGCTGGCCCACGAAAAAACCCATGACCTTGGTCTTGCCTTCCCGGAACTGCTGGGCCTGCTCGGGATTGGCCGCGATGATCTCCTGAACCATGGCCAGGATCTCGCCCTGATCGCTCATCTGCACCAAGCCCTTTTCCTTGACCACGCTCTCCGGATCCTTGCCGGACACCATCATCTCCTCGAACACGGTTTTGGCAATCTTGCCGCTGATGGTGCCGGCGTCGATCATGGAGAGAAGCGCGGCCAGATTCTCCGGAGAGACCGGGCACTGACTGATATCCAGGGCCTCCTCGCCCTTCATCAGACGCATCAGCTCGGTCATCAGCCAGTTGCCGAGCTTCTTGCCGTTGGGATACCCGACCAGGGCGGCCTCGAAATAATCGGCCAGCTCCCGCGAGGAGGTGAGCACCGAGGCGTCATTGTCCGACAGTCCCAACTGTTCGCAGAAGCGTTTTTTCCGGTCATCGGGCAGTTCGGGCAGGGTGGAGCGGATCGCCTCGATCCAGGCATCGTCGATCACCACCGGCACGAGGTCCGGGTCCGGGAAGTAGCGGTAATCGTGGGCCTCCTCCTTGGAACGCATGGAGTTGGTCACGTTGCGGTCCGCATCCCAGAGCAGGGTTTCCTGGATAATCTTGCCGCCGTCCAGCAGCAGATCGCGCTGGCGGCGCACCTCGAATTCCAATGCCTTTTGCACGTTTTTAAAGGAATTCATGTTCTTGAGTTCGGTGCGGGTGCCGAATTCCTTCTGACCCACGGGCCGAAGCGAGATATTGGCGTCGCAGCGGAAGCTGCCTTCCTGCATGTTGCCGTCGCAGATGTCCAGATAGCGGAGGATGGCGTGGAGCTTTTTCAAGTAGGCAGCGGCTTCCTCCGGCGAGCGGATATCCGGCTCACTGACGATCTCGATGAGCGGCACGCCGGTCCGGTTGAGATCCACATAACTCAACGGCTCGCGCTCGTCATGGATGAGCTTGCCGGCGTCTTCCTCCATATGGATGCGGGTGATCCCGATCCTGCTGGTCCGGCCGGACGCCTCGACCTCCACCCAGCCATGCTCGGCAATGGGCAGGTCAAACTGAGAGACCTGATATCCCTTGGGCAGATCGGGATAGAAATAGTTCTTGCGGGCGAACTGATTCATAGGGCGGATGACGCAGTTGGTGGCGATGGCCATTTTCATGGCATACTCCACCACAGTTTTGTTCAGCACCGGCAGCACACCGGGCATGCCGAGACAGACCGGGCAGGTGTTGGTGTTGGGCGGATTACCGAAGGCGGTGGTGCAGCCGCAGAATATCTTGCTCTTGGTTTTGAGCTGGGCATGGACCTCAAGGCCGATGACAGTTTCAAATTCCATGGTGTTCTCTCCCTAATACAAAACGACGCAGAAACAACAACGCCGGTCTCAGTGTGTCTCTTTTCCTTTCCGCACCCAGGCTTGAATCCGAGTCAGTTCCTGCTCCCAGCCGGAGCCGATCCTGAGATCGAGAAACATTCTGAACAGCTGATCCACAGTGCGCACCACCATCTCGTGCAGACTGAGATGCTCAAGCAGCCTGCCTTCCACCGCCTCGGGCTCGTTGCCCTCTTCGGAAGAGCCCATGGTTTTAGGCGGCTTCACATTGCGAAACTCCATAAGAGTAGCCTTGAGGGAAAGCGTCCACTCATACTCCCCCCGGGTCAGCAAGATCCGGGCCTGCTCCAGCTTCTTGCCCATGGCCAGCCCGGTGCGCGCCTCCTGCAGCTCGGTCATCTGCCCGCGGCATATCAACTTCTCGCGGTTCTCCCCTTCGCCATACTCAAGCATCATATGCTTTTCAAAAACCAGCTGAATATCCTCTCCCGCCTCGGGAAGAAAGATGGTCCCACCCCGCTCCTCGCTTTTGAACCAAAGCCAGGTAAGAAACTCCTGACCCAAAAATCGTTTTTCCTCAATGATATCAAGCAAATCCATACGACAAAGCCTCTGGGTCAGATAAAGATTGTGGGGGTGATGTCGGCCAAGGCCTCGCGGCCGGGGGCGTCCAGGAGATGCTCGGCGGTCAGATACGGCACCTGCAACATCAGACTGAGATCAAAGGTTTGCTTGAAAAATTCCTCCAGCAGTTCCTGGGCCTTCTGGTTGGTGGAAAAAAACAGCAGGGTTGACTCAGCCAGATTCCAGCAGAGATCATAGACCGCCGGGGTCGGCGCCGCCTTTTTCATCAGCATCAACCGCACACTTTCCTTGATCTCCACCCGGTGAGCCCTGGCCAGCTTGGGAATCTGCCGCACCTTTTTAAGCCGCTCCTCTTCTTTGAGGCAAAACTTGCTGAGCACCTTGGGCGATACCCTCCGCTCGTCCATGCGCAGGGAAAGCACGACATGGTCCGCCGCCGCGTACGAGGCATAGGCAAACTCGCTGTCAAACATGTTCACGACGGAAACCCAACCCACGGAGCGCTCTTCATAACTCTCGTCAATATCCCTGAAAGAATGAAGAGCAATCCGCTCGGCGGCGAACTCCCAGAAATTCGCGGGCAGATCACCCTCAACCGCATAGCGGACAAAACTTGCCGATCTGGCCAACAACCCCATGGCGCACCCAAAAGTAAATAGTCAAAAAAAAAAGCCCTGCTCCACGCAGAAGCTCCATCTTAATCCCCAACAAAGCAGAAGATATAGCAGACCCGCGCCAGCGTCACAAGTTATTTAAGCGGCCCCGGCACCACGGAAAAACACCAATAATTACACAAGCTCATGGCGTTATCCGGCAGACAGACCGAGAAGTAGGCGGAGGAAAAAAAGGAAAAAGAAGAAAGCAAAGACTTGACACGGAAAACCGACTGTTGTAAAAGAGCCTTTTCCTACAGGGTGGGTCGTTAACTCAGCCGGTAGAGTATCTGCCTTTTAAGCAGAGAGTCGCGCGTTCGAATCGCGCACGACCCACCATTTAAACTGTATGGATTTTAGTCCCCATCGTCTAGCCCGGTCCAGGACACCGGCCTTTCACGCCGGCGACACGAGTTCAAATCTCGTTGGGGACGCCAGAATTATCAAGGGAATCAACGGAAAATCGTTGATTCCCTTTTTTTTATTGTCCGGCCCGCATTACCCCCTTTCCTAAAAGTACAGATTAAGGTCAGCGATTAACCGCCATTTTATCGCTCCTTCCAACCCTTGGTTTTCCATGGTAGAATTGTTACACGTACAGTTCGTGGCCAACTTCCATCTTTAGATTGAATTCACGGGCATAACCAGCAACCCCTCCGCCGGAAGGAGTTTCTCGATGAAAGGCAGCAAGGGAAACCTGCTACTGATTATGATGACTGCCTGGATTTGCCTCCTCGGTTCTTTCCTCTACTGGATGGAAGTCGGCAGTCGGCGGGAGGAAAAACGGTTGGCGCAAAGCACCGCCAGCGCTTTTTTCCAACAAATCGTAATCACCCGTATGTGGAATGCCTTCCACGGCGGGGTCTATGTCCCGATCACCCCCCTCACCCAACCAAACAAATATCTGCAGTCCAAAGGCCGTGACCTGACAGCCGACAACGGACTCAGACTGACCAAGATCAACCCCTCCTACATGACCCGGCAGATCGCGGAACTGGCGAAAAAAAACAAAACCGGCATTCAGTTCCACATCACCAGTCTCAAGCCGATCAGGCCCGAGAACAAGGCGACGAAATGGGAAGAAAGATGGCTTAAATCCTTTGAGCAGGGAAGCAAGGAGCATGGCGAGTTCTTCGAGGATGGCGACATCACCTGGTTTCGCTATATGGCCCCTCTCCTTACCGGACCCGAGTGCCTCGCCTGTCACGCCCAACAAGGATACAAGGTGGGGGATATCCGTGGCGGCCTCAGTATTTCCCTCCCCTACTCCACCCACACCCACCTCTACCTCTTTATCGGCTTCGGCTCTGTGGCTGTCATCGGCCTCATCTTTATCTTCATCGGCACCACCCTTTATGAGCGAAAACAACGGCTGTTCGATGCGACCTTCAACAGCCCGGTTCCGACCTGCGTTACCGATAGACATTATACGATCCTGATGGCGAACGAATCCTACTGGGCAGAGTTCGGCGCCCGTCCGGACAACAAAAAACCGATCAAATGCCATGAGCACCGGCCGGGAACATCGTGCCACACTGAAAATTGCCCACTCACCCGGATCATGGGAGGAGCGAACGGTTACACTTACGAAACCGTCAAGGTGTTTGCCGGGGTATCCCGGCACTTCATCGTCAGCGCCAAACCGCTGTACGATGCCAGGGGAAGCGCGTTCGGCTGCGTTGAAAGTTTCCAGGAGATAACCGAGCGCAAACGGGCGGAGGAGGCGCTGGAGGAGTCCAACCGCAAACTTGAAGCCCTGAGCAACACCGATGGCTTGACGGAAATAGCCAATCGAAGGTATTTCGACAAGGTGCTGACACAGGAATATGCCAGACATGCCCGCTCAGGGGCGAAACTGTCGCTGATCCTGTTGGACATCGACTACTTTAAATCGTTCAATGACTGTTACGGACATATTAACGGTGACGAATGCCTGCAACAGGTTGCCCAAGTAATGACTGATTGCATTACCCGTTCGACTGATCTGGTCGCCCGGTATGGCGGGGAAGAATTCGCCTGCATCCTGCCGGAGACAGACAGCCGTGGCGCGGTTGCCATCGCCGAGAAGATCCGCCTGGAGCTCATGGCCCGTGCCATCCCCCATAAATGCTCGAAGGTGGCGGACTGCGTTACCGCCAGCCTGGGTGTTGCAACAGTAAAATGCAGTGCGGACGGATCCGCCGTTGACATCGTGACCCAGGCGGATGAACTGCTCTACCTGGCCAAATCCGCAGGCCGCAATCGGGTGGAATTCATCCTTCCACTTGAAGTCGAGGAAGAAATCAAACGCAATCTGGTGCAACTGACCTGGAAAGAATCCTTCTGTTGCGGCAACCAACTAATCGACTCACAGCATCGGTCCCTCTTGGACATCTCCAATGAGCTGCTGGAAGCGGTTCTCTCGGCTGGTCCATCCTCACAGATTTCCAGGATCATTACCCGACTGCTTGACGATGTCAGCCAGCACTTCCACGATGAAGAATTCATCCTGAAGAGCGCAAACTTTCCCGGCCTGGATCAACACGTTGCCGAACACGGCAAGCTGCTCACCAAAGGGCTCAAACTGGCGGAGGAGTTCAAGGCATCCACCCTCACGGTGGGCGATGTTTTCCAGTTTCTCGCATACGAGGTGGTTATGCTGCATATGCTTGAGGCGGATCGGGAGTATTTTCCGTACATCAACGCGGCCGACGAGACTGATCCGGGTCCGGGCCAAAAGGCGTAACAGCGTGGGAAGGAGCTGTTAAAACTTACCAAGAACGACTGCACCCGGCCGAACCTGTTTACAGAAAATTTTCCCCAGCCTTTTTTATTATGACTGCACCATGACCTGCATCCAAGACTACCATCAACTGCTTGCCGACCTTGAGGAGGAGATCTCCCGCGTAGGGAAGATACACGCCGCAAACCTCTCCTGCGGACCGGGCTGCGCCTCCTGCTGCGCACCCTTCAACATCCTGCCCATTGAAGCCGCCTGCGTGCGGGAAGCCATTGACGCCCTGCCCCCGGCCAACCGGAACCAGTTGAGCCGCAACCTTGCGGAACGCATTGACCGCTGCCCCCTGCTCATTGATGATCTCTGCAGCGTCTATGCGGCCCGCCCGGTCATCTGCCGAACCCAGGGATTGCCCCTGGCCTATATAGACGAAGAGCGCGAGGCCATCGAGGTCTCGGCCTGTCCGCTGAATTTTCCGGACGACTATGACTTTGCCCCGGAACTGCTCCTGTTCATGGACGAATTCAACGATCGCCTCTTTGAAATCAATCTCGCCTGGTGCAGGGAACAGGGACTCCCCCCGGACAGACGCATCCCCCTCCGGGAGATTGCCTGCCCCGGCCCGCCGCTGGTCTGATCCCCAGACGCTCCGTGGCCCGGAGCCGAAGACTTACCGCCCCTAAAAAACCGCCTTTTCCAGCAGGGCCTCGACAACCTTCTCTTCCAATCTGTCTTTATCGATGGGCTTGGCGCAATACGCCACGACCCCAAGGGAAAAAGCCTGCCGGGCCATATCGACGTCCGGCAAACCGGTAAGCATGATGGCCGACATCCGCGGCAGCGCCTTCCGCATTTCACGCAGCACCCCAAGGCCGTCCATCTTGCGCAGATTCATGTCGAGAATCGCCAGATCCACAGGGTTTTTCTCGGTGAAACGAAGGGCCTCGTCCTCGTCATGGAACACATGCACCACATGCCCCTTCTTCTGAAGAATCCTCTGGATCAGAACCCCCGCATCCCTTACATCATCCAAAACCAGAATCCGCGCCACCTCGTTATTGCTCCTTTTCCTGAACAGCGGAAATGATCGGCAGAAAGATGTGAAAGGTCGTGTGCATATCCAGAGTGACAAACTCCGGCTCGAGCGGTGGAGATTTAACCTCGATCCTCCCGTTATGATCCTGAATGATGCCGAAGGAAACGGACAACCCCAGCCCGGTACCCTTTCCAACCCCCTTGGTGGTGTAAAAAGGATCAAAGATCCTCCCCAGCTGATCCTGTGGGATGCCGGAGCCGGAATCGCCGATGACGACCTCGATCTGCCCGCTCTCCGGATACCAGCGGGTCCATACCCCGATGATCCCTTCACTGCCGATGGCATGATGGGCGTTGGTCAGCAGGTTGACAAAAACCTGGCGCAGCCGCTCGTTATCAAAACAGGTTTTAGGCAGATTCTCGGCAAGGCAACGATGGATGAAGATATGATCCATGTTCAGGGTATGGTTGACAATGGCCAGCACCTCCTCCAGGCACTGGTTGAGATCGCCATACAGTTTGTTGTGCTCCTGGGCATGCCGGGAGAAATTCAGCAGATCGGCAACGATCCGCCTGCAAATCTTGGCCTGTTTCTCGATGATCCGCAGGGTCTCGTTCACCTCGGTTTCCTTCGGGAAATCCTCTTCCAGAAGCTGGGCATAACCGAGGATGATCCCGAGCGGGGTATTGATTTCGTGGGCAACCCCGGCGGCAAGCTGCCCCACCGAGGTCATCTTTTCGGAATGCACCAGCTGCTCCATCATTTTCTTGAAATGGGTGAGATCCTTGGCAATTCCCTGACAACCTTGGAGAGATCCGACTCGATCCGTAATGGCGGAGGCGGTGATCATCAGATATAAAGGGCCATCCTCCCTGCCGACGAACTCCGCCTCAAAATCCTTGACCAGCCCATCCGAGGCCAACAGGGCGCGATACTGCGCTCCACGCTGCCGGTCGAGAAAGAACTCGGCCAGTGGTTGACCGAGAATATCCTGCCGTCGCTCGACCCCCAGGAGATGCAGGCCGCTCTCGTTGATGTCGCACAACCGGCCCGACCCGTCACAGAAATAGATCATGTCCTTCGAGCCTTCAAAAAAGCCGCGAAATTTTTCCTCGGACAGCCGCAGATCGTGGGTGCGCTCTTCCACCTGCTCCTCCAGGGTCTGGTTCAGGCGGGAGAGGTCGGCATGGGCCTCCTTGAGCCGTTCATTGGCAATCTCCAGGGAGAGGGCATCGCTTTTGGCCCTGTCGATGAGGATCGCCGTACTGTGATAGTGGAGGGTCAGGATCGCCACTCCGCAAAGGGCGATGGTGTTCAGCCCGCCGCTGTAAGGATCAAGAGTATCCCACAGCTCCGACAGGTGGGCAAGACGGAACACATAGGGCAGAAGATGTCCCACCCCGCGGGAAATGGAAAAGATCACCATCACCAGGGAAAACCAGAAGAAATACGCCCAGAGAATACTTTTCGGTTCCAGCCGGGTAAGACGCTTGGCATAAAACAGGGAGCAGAAGGCGAAAATCACCATCATGGTGGCGCCGAGATAGTCCGCCAGATAGACGGGAAACAGGGGGAGGATCAAGGCTTCTTCCATCAGGAAACCTGCCCGCCCCGGCTCTGCCGCCGCTTTTCGATGACTATGCAGAAATCACGCAGAGAGATGGTGAAAAACCAAAGGGCCGGAACACAGAGCAGATGATCAAACCGCCCCAGATAATAGATGAAATCAAGCAGGGCTCGGGAGCCGACGAAATAATCCCCCACCAGACTGACGCCGGAACCTCTGACATCGGCATACATCCCTCCGGCAACCCAGTGGATAAACAGATGATCCAGGTCCCAGAGGAGAAAAAAAAGCAGCGACAGCTTGAGGGATTTCCAAGACAACCCGGTGTCCGGCGGCTTAGTGTGCAGGACATACAAGAACAGCAGCAGGGCCACGAATAGCAGCAGGTGTGCCATCAGGTGAGCCACGGGGCCTTCCGCTTCCCCATGCCCCTGAACCGCCCAGGCCGGGGCAATCCAGCAAAGCTGCCAAACACACCCCAGCAGGAAAGCGTATCGTTTCATCGAAAATCCTCCACCACTGTTCAGAATGCGCATGAGACACCATTACAATTAGCAGCTTGTCCCGGCGGACGCAAGCGATAACCGGCGAAGCGTGCCACGAACACCGGCAAGAACATGTTGATTTTTCACGGGAAATGGTGCATTCAATAAAGAGAGGCGCAAAACTCGCCCCCTTCCATGACTCTTGCCGGAGATGATTGCGTGACCGCTGCACAACCCGATTTTTCCTGCCAGGAGGGTGAATTTGTCGCCTCGGCCCTCATCGTTGATGATGACCCCGACATGCTCTCCATGCTTGAGCGGATCATACGCAAAAAATATCGCTGCGAGGTGAAAACCGCCTCCTCCGGCGAAAAAGCCTGGCAGCTTTTGCAAGAGTGGCAGCCGGACATCGTGCTGACCGACATCAAGATGCCGGGGCTGGACGGCCTTGCGCTGCTTCAACAGATCAAGCAGCAGCATCCGGCCATCGCCGTGATCATGATGAGCGGTTACGGCACTGTGGAATCCGCCATTGCCGCCCTGAAAAACGGGGCCTATGATTTTATCCAGAAGCCATTTGACAATGAGCACCTGCTTCATATTCTGCAACGCTGCCTGGAACACCTTTGCCTGCTGGAAAAAAACCGACACCTCCAGAATCGGCTGGCCGCCCAGGGATCATTTCCCGGCTTCATCGGCACCTCCTCGAAAATCAAGGAAGTCTACGGGCTGATCAGCCGGATTGCCGATACCGATGTCACCGTCCTGATCCGGGGCGAATCCGGCACGGGCAAGGAACTGACCGCTCGAGCCCTGCACGGGATGAGTACGAGAAACAAAAAACCCATGGTCACGGTGAACTGCCCCGCCCTGCCGGAACAGATCCTGGAAAGCGAACTCTTCGGCTATGCCAGGGGCGCTTTTTCCGGGGCGACCCATGACAAAAAAGGGCTGTTTCTCGAAGCCAACGGCTCAACCCTCCTGCTTGACGAAATAGGCGATCTTCCCATTGCCCTCCAAACCAAGCTCCTCCGGGTGCTTCAGGAAAAAGAGATCATGCCCCTGGGCCAGACAAAAAGCCTGGCCGTGGATGTCCGGGTGCTGGCCTCCACCAATCAGGATCTGGAGGAAAAAATGCGTCAGGGGCTTTTCCGGGAAGACCTTTTCTACCGCCTCAACGTGGTGACCATCACCATGCCCCCCTTGCGGCAGCGCCCGGAAGACATCCCACCCCTGGCCCAGCATTTTCTCGCAGCCTTTGCCCAGGAATATGACCGCGGTGTCCAGGTCTTTGCCTCGGATGCACTACCCGCCCTGGTAAAGCGGCCCTGGAAAGGGAACGTCCGGGAGCTCCAGAATGTGCTCAAACGAGCGGTGTTGCTTGCCGACGGCAGCCCCATCTCCGCAATGCAGCTGATGGAACCGGAAGCTTCCGTCTCCAGGCCGATTATCGAAAATCTGCACACCCTGGACTACAACCTTGCCAAACAGCGGTTGGTGGAGGATTTCTCCGCCGCCTATCTTGCCAACGCCCTGCAGCAAAACAGCGGCAATGTAACAGCCGCAGCCCAGGCAAGCGGCATGAACCGCCAGGCCTTTCAAAAACTCATGCGCCGCCACGGCCTTATCGCTGAAAAATTTCGCCCCTCTCAAGATTAATAAACCGGCTGCAATGACGCCGATACACTTCGTGCGGAGCACCTTCCAGGCCGCAACGCCCAGAAGCTTCTCGCGAAACAATCCAGTGCAGCAAAAAAGATGCGGCGCATATTTTTTGCTGCACACCCCAGCCATTCTTCAGTCATTTTTCTCCCTGCCACCCACAGCAATAAATACAAATATACACGCACAATCGAATAGATAAAAAACACTCCCCCCAAGCGACGAATTGGCATTAATATTGCTTTACCTAACAGCGAGGAGGCGCCCACAACTCTCCCCGGCAAACCGATGCGCATCAGGCTCGAACGACCTTGTTCAGCAACGTCCGCGCTTTTCAGGCAGTGAAAAAACAAAGGAGGTGCAACGGCACAACAGGGAGAACTTCGGGGAAAAGCCGTCTTTTAAGACATTTTCATTTCACACAGGAGGTGGATTGTATGAAAGTCAAGTTCAGTGTGTTGCCGTTACTCGCCCTGGCGATGATGGTCTTGCCCATCACCCAGCAGGCACAGGCCAAAGAGGAGGCTTCTGCCCCAACCATTACCCTCGACAAGCCCTCTCTTGACAACGGCGGGGAGATCACCGTCAGCGGCCAGGCCCCGGCAGGTTCCCAGGTCTATGTCGAGGTCTATTCCGTTGAAAAACAGGTACGAGCCAACCGTTTTGACAGCAAGAAGGACCCAAAAACCGGCAAGGTCCCCTACATGTTTTATCTGACCCACGAAATGCCTGCGGCATACAAGATTTTCATCCCCAAAGAAATGGCTCCGGAACTGGACAAGGCCAAGGCTGACGGCAGTTCCTGGAAATATTCCGAGGTGCTGAAAAAAACCGGAGCAAACGCCGCTTACAATGCGCCGGCCAAGATCAAAATCGATCGATACCAAGCCACTATTATGGCCAGCATCCTCGGCTCCCGCGGCAACCTGCTTGATGCCATGAACGAAAAAGACAGTAAGCGTGAGTCCATGAAGCTGGTAAAGGGACGTTTCCGCAAAGTTGACAACCTGCTGGCCGCCACCGTCGAGACCACAGCCGATGGGGCCTACACCGCCAAGATGAAGCTGCGCAAGGGGCTGGCGCCGGGCAAATACAACGTCACCGTCACCGCAGTCACCGAGCGCATCCAAGAAGGCGACAAGGAGACCGTCAAAAAGGTCAAGAGCGAAGTCGCTTCATTTGAGAACAACGTTTCCTTCCCCACCGTCTACCTCAGCACCGCCGGCACCAGCATCAACCTCCTCTGGCCCTTCCTCCTCACCCTGGTCATCGCCATCTTTGGCGTGCTCATGGGCGCGGGCGGCGGCTTTATCCTTAACCCTATCCTGGTCTCCATCTTCCCGGCCCTGCCCCACACCATCGTGGCCGGCACCGTCATGCCAACCGTGCTGTTCGCCCAGGGCAGCGGCATCTACAACTACTCAAAAATCAAGTTTATCAACTGGAAACTCGGCATCGGCATCGGCTGCGCCATGCTGCTGGGCGGTTTCATCGGCCCCAAGCTCACCGAGCTGATCACCCTGGACCAGTTCAAATTCGCATTCGGCTGGATTCTGCTGGTGCTCTCCGGCCTGATGTACTGGCAGACCACCCCCGGCTATCTTGAGAAGAACAAGAAGGAACAAGCCATCTTGAAAGAGTTCAAGAAGCGAGCGGAGGAATGTGCCAAGCGAGGAGAGGAAGGCACCAAATCATGTCCCACGGAGCAAAAATAATAACATCATCAGGAGGAATCCGTTATGAAAGTAGATTTCTGGGGTCATGAATTTGAAGTAAACATGGTGGTCGGCTGCATCGGCGGCTTTCTCATCGCCATCATGTCCTCGATGTTCGGCTTCGGCGGCGGCCCGTTCATGGTGCCGCTGATGACCGTCGCCCTCGGGCTGCCCATGTACATCGTGGTCGGCAGCTCGCTCTTGGCCATTTTCTTCAACACTGCCATGGGCACCATGCGGCACATGCAGTTCGGCAACTTCGACCTGCTGCTTTTTCTCGCCATGTTTCCCGCAGCCTTGCTGGGAGGCTACCTCGGCCCGCAGATCGCCAAACGTTTGAGCCCGTTGGTAGTGAAGCGCGTTGCCTGCGTGGGACTGATTCTGCTCGGCCTTAAGCTGTTAGGCCTTTATTAGGAAACCGTCCAAGTCCGGTTTCTGCGGCGCACTTCTCCCATTCTTCGCCGCGAAACCGGACTTGGCTCCGGCCTCGGGATACACCCTTGGTCACACCCTGCGGAACAGACAGAGGGTAATGTATGGCCCACATTTTCGTCTTGGATGATGTCCTGGATGCCGCCGTACTGACCCAACGAATCCTTACCAAAAAAGGGCACCAGGTAACAATCTTCACCGACGAACAGGAAGCATTGCAGTATGCCATGGAAAACCAGGTGGATCTCGCAATCCTGGACATCAACCTGAAAAAAACCAACGGGATCAACGTGCTGGAAAAACTCAGACGCGCGGACCCAATGATCCGGGTCATCATGCTTACCGGATATCCGACCATTGAGACAGCCCGGCAGGCCATGCGCCTCGGCGCGGCGGACTACTGCGTAAAACCCATCGACAAAAGCGAGCTGGAACAGAAGGTTTCCGCCGCGCTGGACAATCAACCCACGCACGGCACGACACATCCACAGGAGTCATCACCATGAAAAAATCAATCTGGAGCATGTGCGGCATATGTACCGTCCGTTGCCCCATCCGGGTAGAAGTCGAGGACAACACCGTGACCTGGCTCGAAGGCAACCAGCATATCCTGAAAGGCGCCCTGTGCGCCAAGGGCTCGGCCGGTCCGGCCCTGGTAGCCGACAAGGAGCGGCCCCAGCAGCCATTGATCAGAAAAGGCGGCCGCGGGGCCGGACGCTGGGAAGCGGTGAGTTGGGAATTCGCCCTTGACTACGTAGCGGACAAACTCAAAACCATCATCGAGCACCACGGCCCGGAGGCGATCATGGCCAGCTCCAGGGGCGGCCCCTTCCATGATGTGGTCAAGGCCTTTACCCACGCCCTGGGCTCCCCAAACTACACCGATCACGACAGCGCCTGCGGCCGGAATGTACACCATGCCAGCCTCTCTTTGTTCGGCCTGGGCCGCAAGGGCTTTATCTACGACATCAAAAACGCCAAGCACTTGGTGCTCTTCGGACGCAATATCCTTTCTTCTCTGCGTCCGGCCGAGGTCAACCAGGTCATGGACATGCTGGACAAGGGCGGCAAGCTCACCTACGTGGACGTGCGCCAGACCCTGACCGGGATCAAGGCCACCAATTTCTTCCAGGTGCGGCCCGGTACGGATTACGCCTTGGCCCTGGCCCTGATCCACGAAATCATCAAGGCCGAGGGGTATGACGCCGACTTTGTCGAACACTACACCTCCGGCTTTGACGAATTGGCCTACTTCGTGGAAAACTACTCGGCGGAATGGGCGGCCAAGGAGTGCGGCATCAAAGCCAAGGACATCCACGAACTTGTCGACCAGCTCATTGGAGACCGGCCCAAGGTCATCTTTCACCCGGGCTGGATGCTTTCCCGGTACAACGATTCTTTCTACGCCAGCCGGGCCTTGAACTGCCTCAACGCCCTGATGGGCAACATTGAGGTCGAAGGCGGACTTGTTTTTGCCAAGGGCGCCGGAGACTGCGGCGGCAAAGGTCCGCGCAGCCTCACCGAACTTTCCCCCAAGCCTGCCGCTAAAAGGGCCGACGGGGTGGGAGAGGTTTATAAGCAATTCGAAAAAGGAACCGGCCTGTTCCATCTTTTCTACCAGGCCATGGCTACAGCCAAACCGTATCCGATCAAGGGCATCATCTGCGTCCGTCACGATCCCTTCTCCTGTTTCCCCGATCCGCAGGCGCAGAAGGAGGCCCTGGACAACTGCGACCTGATCGTTTCCGTCGATACCCACTACAGCGAATTCGGCTGGTATGCCGACGTGATCCTGCCCGAATCGACCTACCTTGAGCGCGACAGCATGATCGCCCTGCAGAAAGGGATGAAGCCCCGGATGATTATGCGCAACAAGGTCATTGAGCCCCAGGCCGACACCCTTGATCTTTACAGCATTATCAAGGGGTTGGCCACCCGGCTCGGCCTTGACCAGTACTTCCCGCACAGCACCATGCAGGAACTCTGGGGTTGGCAGCTGGAACCCACCGGCTTTTCCCTGACCGATTTCGAGAAAAAGGGATTTGTCGAATATGCCGACAAACCTGTGATGTACGACCGTGACAAGCTGGAGGGCAAGTTCAAGACTCCCTCCGGCAAAATAGAGATCATCAGCCAGAAGCTTACAGAATGGGGCTTCCCCTCCTGGAAGCCCTACGAGAGCCCGGCCAAGCCGCCGAAAGGCAAGTATCGCCTGGTATTCGGCCGCTCGCCGCTGCATGCCCACAGTCAGACCATCAACAACCCGCTGCTCAACGAGATGATGCCGGAGAACACCCTGTGGATCAACACCCGTGAGGCCGGCAAGATGGGGGTTGCCGAAGGGGATTTCGTCGATGTCATCTCCGGAGATGTCACCAGCGTGATCACGGCCAAGCTGACGGATTTCATCCATCCCGAGGCGGTCTATACCGTGCACGGCTTCGGCCGCCAGATTCCTCTTCAAACCAGAGCCTACCATGCGGGCATGAGCGACCAAAAACTCATGAAAGGTCAGCTGCAGAACATGGACCCGGTGGGCGGCGGCCTCAACCTTTGCGAAACCTTTGTCACGGTGCGGAAAAGCTCTAAAAATCATCAACGGAAGGTGGAATTATGAACACCTACACCCTGTATCTCAACAGCAAACGGTGCATAGGCTGTCACGGCTGCGTGGTCCATTGCAAGGCCAACAAGAACCTGCCGGTGGGGCCGATCCTCTGCGAGATAAGCCATGAACCGCTCAAATCCGTACGGGGAGTCCCCAAGACCGAGTTCAAGTTCCGCTCCTGCTACCACTGCGAGGATCCATTTTGCGTCACCATCTGCCCCACCGGGGCGATGAAAAAACGTGAAGACGGCATAGTCTATGTTGAAACGGCGAAATGCATCGGCTGCATGGCCTGCGCCGGTGCCTGCCCCTGGGGCATCCCCCAGCACAATCCGGAAACCAACAAGGCGGTGAAATGCGATTATTGCATGGACCGCCTTGATGCGGGGTTGCAACCGGCCTGTGTGACCAAATGCACCACCCACGCCTTGAAACTGGTTTCCATGCAGGAAGTCTGATCCTTCCACCTAAAAAAAACAGGGCGTTATCCTCGACGGATGACGCCCTGCACCAACAACTCCCCGCACCGCCCCCACTCTTCCTGCAACCAACCCCTTAAAAATACGCGCAAAAAAATAGTTGCAAAAATACTAAAATAGATATATTAAGTATTCAATAGAATCCCTAAACGCTTGACGCCGCCTGTCGTCAGCCGCCGTAGTTGCCCCCTTGCACCATAACAGGCAAATCTCTCTCCTCCCCTTGAGAGAAGCCGCCGGACGCAAGTCCGGCGGCTTTTTTATTGCCGCCTCGCCGCCCTTCCCGATCAATCAGCGTTTTTGGCGGCCAGTGCCTTCTGGACCTCAAAAGGCACCGGGGCGTACTCCTTGAACCGTCGCGTGAAACTGGCCCTCCCCTGGGTAAGGGATTTGAGGGCGGTGGTATATTTATACTGTTCGGCCAGCGGAGTCAGGGCCTTGATCACCTGATACCGTCCCTGGGATTCCATGCCGCCGATAATCGACCGCCGGGTCTGGAGATCGCCCATTACCTCACCCATCACCTCTTCCGGGACCATGATCTCCATCTCGTAAATGGGCTCAAGAATGAGGGGGTCGGCCTGCTTGAAGGCGTCCTTGAACGCCTGGGCCCCCGCGATCTTGAAGGAGATGTCGTTGGAATCCACCGCGTGCATCTTGCCGTCAAAAACCATGACCCGCACATCCCGCACATGGGAGCCGGTCATGGGGCCTTCCTGCATTTTTTCCATGACCCCTCTCTGGATGGAGGGCAGATACTTGGCGTCGATGGCCCCGCCCACGATACAGTTATAAAAAACAAGCTTGCCGCCCCAGGGCAGATCGATCTCCTCCTTGCCGCGCACATTGAGATCGGTGGGGTCCGGCGCCCCGTCCGCATGGGGCTCAATGCGCAGATGCACCTCGGCGAACTGGCCCGAGCCGCCGGACTGTTTCTTGTGGCGGTACATGGCGGTGGCCGGTTTCTGGATCGTCTCCCGGTAAGGGATCTTGGGTTCCTCGAATTCGGTCTTGATTCCGTAGACATGCTCCAACCGCCAGCGGGCAACCTGCAGGTGCAACTCGCCCTGGCCCCAGAGGATCAACTGCTTGCCCTCCGTGGAAAACTCGGCCTTGATGGTCTGGTCCTCGGTCTGCATGTCCCGCAGCGCTTCGCCCAGCTTTTCGTCGTCCTTTTTCTCCTTGGCCACAATGGCCGAACGGATGCGCGGCTCGGGAAATTCGATGGGCGCCACCCCCACTTTTTTATCCTTGGCATGCAGGGTATGGTTGGTGGCGGTGGTTTTCATCTTCAAGGTCGCGCCGATATCGCCGGCGGAGAGCTTCTTCACCTGATTGCGCTCCTTGCCATCCATGATGAACAGCTGAGTCAGACGTTCGGTATCGCCGGTCTGGTAATTGACCAGATCCTGTCCTTCGCTCACCTCGCCGGAACAGACCTTGAAAAAGGTGATCTTGCCGAGATACGGCTCCACCAGGGTTTTGAAAACAAAAAGCACCGGAGGCCCAGCCGGATCGCAGGCGAGTTCCCCGCCGTCCAGGGTCTGTTCGGGCAGCATTTCATGGGCCGAGGGCGCCACGTTGTCAATGAACCCCATCATCCTACCGCTGCCCATGTTCTGCTTGGCCGAGAGGCAAAAAATCGGGAAGAGCGACCGGTTGCGCATCCCGATCTTGAGCCCCATGCGCATCTCGTCCTCGTCCAGGCTCCCCTTTTCAAAATAGAGCTCCATGAGTGCTTCGTCGTTTTCCGCCGCCTTTTCCACCAGCTCGTTGTGGAGCTTGTCGGCCCGCGCCTTCTCGGACTCGGGGATGGGCAGCTTCTCCGGCTTGCCGCCCTCGGGCGGGAAACGGTACATGGTCATCTTGAGCAGATCGATGATTTCGTTGAACCCCGCGCCCTGGTTGACCGGATACTGCATGAGCACCGCCGACGTGCCGAACCGCTCCTGCAGGGAAACCACCGCCTCATCGTAGGCCGCCTTGGGATGATCCGCCTGGTTGATCGCAAAGATAACGGGTTTGGCGAATCGTTCCACCGAGTTCCAGACCAGTTCCGTACCCACCTCCACCCCGTACTGGGCGTTGATCAGCATGACGCAGGTATCGGCCACCCGCAGGGCGGAAACAATCTCGCCTACAAAATCGTCAAGCCCGGGGGTATCGATGATGTTGATCTTGTAATCCCGCCATTCGGTGTGCAGGGAGGTGGCGTAGACGGAGTTGCCGCGTTCGTGCTCCACCTGATGATAATCGGAAATGGTGTTTTTATCCTCGACCGCGCCGCGTCTCTTGGTAAGCCCCGCCTCAAAAACCATGGTCTCGGCCAGGGTTGTCTTGCCGGATTTGACACTGCCCAGCAAAACGATGTTCTTGATGTGCTTATCGTCATAAACTTTCATGCGGCGCCACCTCTCTTGGTCAATATTATTACCATCCGGCCCATCATGGGCCAGGGGGGGGATTGCATAAGATTCACGATAACAAAAAAGAAGGGATATCAGCAGACTTTTTTCCAGAAAACAGTCAGTTTTTTCCAGGCTGGCCGGAGATGATGGCGAATGTTGCCCTTCCCCGCCGCCTCATGGTATAGTGCGCTTTTCACAAACACCCTTGACTTACCTTTATTCGTGCAAAATAGTACAAAGGAGCATCCTGTTGTCTACCACCTTCCAGGCCATGATCGTCACGGAAACCACCCCCGGTCAATTCCAGCGGGCCATCGTCACCAGAAATTTAAGCGACCTGCCTGCCGGCGAGGTGCTGATCCGGGTCCGATACTCTTCGCTGAACTACAAGGATGCACTGTCCGCCTCGGGCAACCGCGGGGTAACCCGACGCTACCCGCACACCCCAGGAATCGATGCTGCCGGCGAGGTACTTGAAAGCGCTTCGCCCGATTTTTCCCCCGGGGACGCAGTGATTGTCTCCTGCTATGATTTCGGCATGAATACGCCGGGCGGCTTTGCCCAGAGGATCCGGGTTCCAGCCAAGTGGGTCATGCCCCTGCCCGCCGGGCTCACCCTGCGGGAAAGCATGATTTACGGCACTGCCGGTTTTACTGCGGCCCAATCCGTTGACCGGTTACAGCGCCACCCGGTTTTGCCGGAACAGGGCAAGATCCTGGTCACCGGCGCCACCGGCGGCGTGGGCAGCATGGCCGTGGCCATGCTTGCCATGAGCGGCTTTTCCGTTGCCGCCGTTACCGGAAAACCGGAACAAGAACAATTTTTACGCGATCTGGGCGCCCAGGACATCGTCCCTCGGGAAAACAGCATCGACCGCAGCAACCGCATGCTCCTCAAGGGGAAATGGGCCGGGGTCATCGATACGGTGGGCGGCGAAATCCTGGCCACCGCCATCAAGTCCACCCGTTATGGCGGTGCGGTCACCTGTTGCGGCAATGCCGCCTCCCCGGACCTGCCCCTGAACGTCTACCCCTTTATCTTGCGAGGGATCAGCCTTATCGGCATTGACAGCGCCGAATGCCCCATGTCGGTGCGGATTCCCATCTGGCGCAAGATCGCCACCACCTGGCGGTTGCCGAACCTGGAGAGCCTTGCCATGGAAATTTCTCTCAAAGAACTTGACCGCCATATCGAAACTATTCTACAAGGAAAGCAGAAGGGGCGAGTTGTCCTCAATCTTGATGCCTGACCTCCTGTTTACTTCCGCCGTTGCAACAAGGGTTCGCCATGCGTCTGCATTCGACCATCCTCCTGGCTCTAGTCCTCTGCCTGACCTCGGGCTGTTCTGGCATGCTGCCCGTGGCAAAAACCAAGGACGAATCCCGCTGGGATAATTTTGAGCAGGCCAAGGCCTCCTTTGACCTGATAATCCCCTTTACAACCACCCAGACAGATCTCCGGCAGCTTGGTTTCGACCCGTACCAAACCTCTAATATCCAGATTCTCAATTACCTGGCTATTATCAAAAAATTCATGCCCAACACCAACATCACCATGGCCGATCTCCCCCCCGGACTTCGAGGTTGCGTGGAAGCAAAGAATGCCTGCGTCGCCTATGAGATGAATATCCAGAACATCAAGAGTCAGCGGCAGGGCAACCTTTTCCTCGACCTTCTGCGCTTCAAACGCCAGGCCCACCAGACCGGCTGGCGCTTTTCCGCCTTTATTGTCCTGGTTGACGATCTGGTGGTCTACAAACTCTGGGACGGCCAGCCTCGCATTGAAGGAGAGATATACAGAAAGAACCCCCTCGGCCCTTTTCAGGAGCCTGCGGATATTGCCACGGATGCCGCAGTGATCAGCACCTTTTAGCACCCTTGCCCCCAGACATTTTCCCCGTAGCCTTTCAGAGACTGACCTGCCGTCCACCTGTTACACCGGACCCATGCTCAAACAATCCCCAAAGCCCGCAGCATGGCGCCGAAATCTCGCTGATCAAGCCGGGTCAACCCCGCCTGCCTGGCCAATTCCAGCGCTTGACCGTATTCCTCCGGCCGCAGCATGCGGTCAAGGGGCGGGAAGTTCATGGCCTGGCCGCAGGGACGGTACTGATCCATGACATTGACATAGGTGGCAGGCGAGATATCCCCGGCCAGAAAACCCAGGATCTCCCTGGTCTCGGCCAGCCCCTCCGGCATGACCAGATGGCGCACCAAAAGGCCATGCTCTGCAAGACCCTCAGCATTGACCAGCAGATCCCCCACCTGGCGGTGCATCTCGCGGATGGCCTGTCGGGCCTTGTCCGGGTAATTTGCAGCCTTGGCAAAACGGTGCCCGCTGTCACTTGACCAAAACTTGAAATCCGGCATGTAAATATCGACTATCCCGTCAAGCAGCCGGAGGGTATCCACCTCGTCATAGCCGCTGCTGTTGTACACCAAGGGCACGGAGAGCCCTCCCTCTATGGCAAGGGGCAATGCCTCCAGGATCTGCGCCACCACATGGCTGGGCGTCACCAGATTGATGTTGTGGCAGCCCTGCCGGTCGAGACGCACCATCATCGCGGCCAGTTCCGGAGCAGCGACCTCCTCCCCCTCTCCCAAATGGCTTATCTCGTAGTTCTGGCAGAAGATGCAGCCAAGGTTGCAGTCGGCAAAAAAAATAGTGCCGGAGCCGCCCCGCCCGACCAGGACCGCTTCCTCGCCGAAATGAGGGTGAGAGGCCGACACCACGGCCTGCCTGCCGGTGCGGCAGAAACCCTGCTCCCCGGCCAAGCGGTTCACCCCGCAGCGCCTCGGGCAGAGACGACAACAGGACAGACGTTCCAGGGCCGCATCCCTCCGCCTCGACAACTCGCCACCGGCGTGGAGGGCAAGATAGCCTGGGGCGGAAGTCATCTCAGACAACTCCGGCAAGCCTGCGATTGCGCAAATACAGGAGAATATCTCCGGCGACCATCAGCCCGTTGGTGATATAAAGAAAAATAATCGGGTCCGGATTGAAGAAGACCTTGTGCAGGATGCCGGAGAGGTATCCTGCAAACACCACACAGAGATACATCAGGCTTTTGCCCGCATTGGTGCGGGATCGGTAAGAACGGTACAGGGAAAAAGGCCAGGCAGCACCGAAACAGAGCAACATGACGGTTTCAAAGATACTCATCGGATCCCCCGGCACGATATCGCCCGACCACAGCCCCGGACAGCCGCAACTCCAAGAGCAAGAGAGAAATCAGGCGTTTCAGGCGTCCTCACGTTTATCCAGCTCTATGATGAGGGAGAGGGCTTTCTCAAAATCAGGATTTTTCCGGAGGACTTGGTACAGATAGCCGCGGGCTGTTTGGTAATCTTTGAGATCCACAAGCAGCACCGCATAGTTATAGTTGAGCGATTCGTCATCTGGCGCAATCTTCAAGGCGCGCAGATAGTATTTCTTGGCCCGCTCATACTCCTTGCGCCGCCGGCAAACAATACCCATCTGGTTTAAAAGGACAATATCTTCCTTGTCGCCGCCGCCCATACTCCGGTGCATGATCGCCTCGGCCTCGGTATCCATGCCCAAGTCCAGGCAAGCCTCTATATACCTATGGGGCAGCTGCGCCTCCTTTCTCGAGAGTCTCAGCGCCTTGGCCAGGGAGGCTTTAGCGCCCGCGACATCGCCCACGGTCTTGCGCTCGAGGGCAAGATCCATATGACGGTCCGGGGTGTTGGGTGAGATTTCGATCGCGGTATTGAGCACGGCCAAGGCATTGGCGTGATCGCCCTTGTGATGATAGATCCGGGCAAGACCGTCCAGCGACCTGACATAGAGATCGTTGCTGCAATCCTTGCAGCGCTTGTAGTATGCCTCGGCCTCGTCCATCTTGCCGATTTTTTCCTTCGCCTGGGCAAGATTGAAATAGGTGGCGGACTGCCCTGGCTGCAGGTCTCTGGCCTCCTCCAGGCATTGGATGGCCATCTCGTATTGCCCCTCGCGCAGGTGTTTTTTGCCTAGGAACAAGGCGCGGTGGTACGGGTCTGGATCGTAGGTTTTTTTGATGGCCGAGTAGATTTTCGCCCGAAGAACCGCCTCGGTGACGGGCTTGACCAGATAAGCGTCGATGTGCTCCTCGGTCACGGACATGATTCGGTCCATGTCGTCGACGCAGGTGATCATGATAAACGGCAGATGCCAGTACTTTTCCGAATTCCTGATATGCTGGAGCAGTTTCAGTCCATCCTCCTCCGGCATAACCATATCCGAAAGAACGATGTCGATCCCGGCTTCGGGGGACTGAATTTTTTCCCACGCTTCCCTGCCGTTTCTGGCCGTGATGACGTTCTGACAACCAATATTGGCCACCATGTTCACGATCATGGTGAGCGTGGAAAGATTGTCTTCGACAACCAGACAGGTGTAGTCCTTGTAGTTCAAAGCATGTCCTTCGGGCGAGAGGTGATATCCACTCCCATAAAAGCCTGCCGCGGCGTCGCAGGGAAGCCTCACAGCGAAACAATTCCGCACAGGTGCAGCAAGATGGTCATCCCGGCAAGTCCCGCCTGTGCAATGATATGTGATATTATTGTCATCAGATATGCAGTCAAAAGTCAAGAATTCCTGAACCAGGGGTATTCACCGGGTGCAGGGCAAGGCCATCCATGAGGATCTTTTCTTTTTCACGGTTACTCTTCAAATACCCGATAGGTGCATGCCATCTGCAGGTCCAAAAAAACTTGTCAAGAATTCACCCCTCTATTTTTCTCCCCAAGCCCTGACAAACAGAGGCTCTATGACAATACACCCCACACACCACCAAAAAAGAAGCCAAAAAAATTCTTGCGGTACCCTTGATCCTCCTGTAATAAGAATTATTATCAATCCGAGGAGGATACATATGTCTCAGCTCAACAACCACAGCCTGCGGATAACCAAGCAACGCC
The DNA here is from genome assembly GCA_013349295.1 of Deltaproteobacteria bacterium. Classification (GTDB taxonomy): domain Bacteria; phylum Desulfobacterota; class Desulfobulbia; order Desulfobulbales; family Desulfurivibrionaceae; genus Thiovibrio. Next base: position 5,450 of record DUZW01000020.1, on the reverse strand, counting down.
AGATCATTCTTGATGAGCTGTGCAGCGTTACCTCGCATCCCACCGCCGACATGCTCTACCAAATGGTGCGGAAGCGGTTGCCGAAAATCAGCCTGGGCACGGTTTACCGCAATCTCGAAATCATGTCCGACTGCGGGATCATTCAAAAACTGGATATCGGCGGCACCCAGAAGCGTTTCGACGGCGCGGCCCATCTCCATTACCATGTGCGCTGCAACCAGTGCGGCCGGGTCGACGACCTTGATCTTCCCCCGGATTTCAATGTGGAAAAGGCTGCGGGCAAGCTGACATCTTTCAAGATTCTCCGGCACCGCCTGGAGTTCACCGGCATCTGTCCGCAATGCCAGTCCTGATTTTCTCCCGGCCTGTTTTTTTTCCACACAGAGCAGCGAGAAACATATACAATACAAAAAAAATCAAAGCACTTTCCCATTATACTTAGCGCATTCCACGCAGGAGGTTATCCCCATGGGCTCTTTGAAAGGCACCCAAACAGAAAAAAACATCCTCACCGCCTTTGCCGGTGAGTCCCAGGCCCGCAACCGCTACACCTTTTTTGCCTCCCAGGCCAAGAAGGATGGATATGTCCAGATTTCCGAGATCTTCACCGAAACCGCCAACCAGGAAAAAGAACACGCCAAACGGCTGTTCAAAATGCTGGAGGGCGGCGAGGTGCAGATTACCGCTACCTTTCCCGCCGGCGTTGTCGGCACCACCCTGGAAAACCTCAGGGAAGCCGCAGCCGGAGAAAACCATGAACACACGGTCATGTACCCGGAGTTTGCCAAGATCGCCAGGGAAGAGGGCTTTCCGGATCTTGCCGGGGTATTCCTGGCCATTGCCGTGGCGGAAAAGCAGCATGAAAAACGCTATCTGGACCTCATGACCAATATCGAAAAAGGCCGGGTTTTCAAAAGAGACGCCAAGGTTACCTGGCGCTGTCGTAACTGCGGCTACCTCCACCAGGGTGCAGAAGCCCCGGAGAAATGCCTGGCTTGCTCGCATCCCCGTGATCATTTTGAACTGAATGGCGAAAACTGGTAATCAAGGAGACCTATTATGGCTGAGAAAATGCAAGTGTACAAATGTGAATTGTGCGGCAACATGGTCGAGGTACTGCACGGCGGAGTCGGCGAGCTGGTCTGCTGCGGCCAGCCCATGAGCCTGCTCACCGAAAACACCGTCGATGCCGCAAAGGAAAAGCATGTGCCGGTGATCGAAAAGGTGGCGGGCGGCTACAAGGTGAAGGTCGGAGCCGTTGCCCACCCCATGGAGGAGAAGCACAATATCGAATGGATCGAGCTCATCGCCGGAGACAAGGCCTACCGGCAGTTCCTCAAGCCCGGCGATGCCCCGGAAGCCTTTTTCGCCGTGGACGCAAGCGCCGTCAGCGCCCGCGAATTCTGCAATCTCCACGGACTCTGGAAGGCATAAGATGCTGAGCAAAAGCATGGAAAAAGCTCTTAACGAGCAGATAAACGCGGAATTTTATTCCTCCTACATGTACCTGTCCATGAGTACCTATTTCGACTCCGTCGGATTGCCCGGCGCGGCCCAATGGATGCAGGCCCAGACCCAGGAAGAATGGTTCCACGGTATGAAGTTCTTTCGTTATGTCAATGAACGGGGTGGCCGCGTGGCCTTAAAGGCCATCAAACAGCCGCCCACCGACTGGAAATCGACCCTGCAGGTCTTTCAGGAGGTTCTCAGCCACGAACACAAGGTAACAGGGCTGATCAATAATCTGGTCGACCTGGCCCTTGCGGAAAAAGACCATGCCACCAACATCTTCCTGCAATGGTTTGTCTCGGAGCAGGTGGAGGAGGAGGCCAATGTCGGGGCGGTGCTCGACAAGCTCAAGCTCATCGGCAAGGACACCACCGCTCTGTTCTCCCTGGACGCGACGCTGGGGCAACGTGTCTTCACTCCGCCTCCGGCAAAGGGGGAGTAACGGCTCCGCGGCGCTTCAATCAAGATAAAAGTCCCTCGACTCTGCTCGCCGAGTCCGTCGAACTCCAAATAAGTCTTTTACAAAACGCCCAAAGATGGTTAAAAAAATACTCCCCTGCCGACCGGAAACGGTCGGCAGTTTTTTTAACAAATGAGGACGACATGGCTGCGATAGAAATTAAAAAAGATATCTACTGGGTTGGCGCCGTGGACTGGAACATCCGCGACTTCCACGGCTACTCCACGGAAAACGGAACAAGCTACAATGCGTATCTGATCAAGGATGAGAAGATCGCCCTGTTTGACACCGTAAAGAAAGAGGTCAAGGGCGACCTGATCCACCACCTTCGCCAGGTCCTGGGTGACCCGAGCAAGATTGATTATATCATCGTCAACCATGTGGAAATGGACCATTCCGGTGCTCTGCCGGAAATGATCGACCTGATCAAACCGGAAAAAATCTTCTGCTCGCCCATGGGCAAAAAAGCCCTGATCGAGCATTTTCACCGGGAAGATTGGCCTTATGAAGTCGTGGCCACCGGGGATTCCATCAACCTCGGCAAGAAAACGGTGCAATTCCTCGAAACCAAGATGCTGCACTGGCCGGATAGTATGTTCTCGTATATCCCCGAGGACAAGCTGCTTATTTCCAGCGATGCCTTCGGGCATCACTGGGCCACCTCGGAACGCTTCGACGATGAGGTGGACCCCCATGAACTCATGGTGCATGCGGCCAAGTACTATGCCAACATCCTCATGATCTTCTCGCCCCTCGTCCAGAAACTGCTTGCCCAGGTCACGGAGATGGGGCTGGAAATCGAGATGATCGCCCCGGACCATGGCGTGATCTGGCGCACCTCGCCGCAAGCCATCATTGCTGCCTACGACCGCTGGAGTCGTGCCGAAACAAAGAACAAGGCCGTCATCATCTACGACACCATGTGGCACAGCACCGAGAAGATGGCCAAGGTCGTAATGAACAGCCTGCTCCGCGCCGGGATCACCAATGTAAAGATGCTGCATGCCAGAAAAAACCACCGCAGCGACATCATCAGCGAGGTGCTCGACGCCAAGGCGGTTATCCTCGGCTCACCAACCCTGAACAACAACATCATGCCGGCCATGGCCGACATCATCACCTACATGAAGGGATTGCGTCCGAAAGACAAGATCGGCGCGGCCTTCGGCTCGTTTGGCTGGAGCGGCGAGGCGGTTAAGCATCTCACCGGACACATGACCGACATGGGCTTTGAAATCGTGGGCGAAGGCGTCAAGATCAAGAACGTCCCGACCCATGAAGCACTGGAGCATTGCTCGGAACTGGGCAGCGCCGTGGCTGCGGCGATGCAAAAATAGCTCTTCTTTTATGCCCCTTTGCCGATCCCTGGGGCTCGGCAAAGGGGTGTCTCTCTGGACAGGAAATCCGCCATGGTCAGCCAGAGAAGTCTAAAAAAACACCTCCTCACCCTGCTTTCCGAACCGGACGTCGGCCGAATTCTCGCGGAGCTGGCAGGCCACCCGCCCGAGGCACTGCTCAACGCCTTATTCTCCGGGATATGCCACGCAGACCTGCAAACCCGCTGGCACGCGGTCACCGCCATGGGCGCCACCGTGAGCCGCCTCGCGGATCAGGACATGGAAACGGCCCGCATTGTCATGCGCCGCTTTATGTGGAGCCTCAATGATGAATCCGGCGGCATCGGTTGGGGCGCCCCCGAGGCCATGGCCGAATGCCTTGCCTGCCACGCCGGGCTTGCCGACGAATACACCAAAATCCTGGTCTCCTTCATGCGGGAAGACGGCTTTTACCTCGAACTCCCGGCCCTCCAGCAGGGCCTCATGTGGGGAGTGGCCAGACTGGCCCCGGTTCACCCCGACCTGTTGCACTTCTGGAACGCCCCGCGCTACCTGCTCCCCTATCTCGACTCGGACGACCCGGTGGTCCGCGCCTTGGCCGCCCGCGCCCTGGGCCTGCTGGGAGTCTGCGATGCAGCCCCGGCAATCCGCCGCCTCCTGAACGACTCCTCCTCCTTCATCCTCTTCGCGGATGGCCGATTCACCCAGGTTTCCACCACCGAGCTCGCACAGGAGGCCATCGACGCTCTCATCCCCGCAGCGCCCTGACCCAACGGATCGCCATTTTTACCAAACAGCAATTTGTATCGTAAATTTTTTCAACAATACACCGGATGCGCGTGTCAATTGTCGGCAGCAGTGCCGAGCACAGGTCCGCGAATTGTGCTGTGCCACATGAACAGGCCGAAAACAAAGCAGATGTCGTGCTGCCCGCGATAGTTACTTTGCATTTTCCCTGGCTTCTCTGCTACAATTGTTGCAGGCCATTTGTCCCGGACGAATCCGTGTCCCCGACTGAACAGGAGAAACGCCGATGCATGATGTGCTTACCACCTGTGTTTACTGCGGCTGCGGTTGCGGCCTCTATCTGCACGTCGAGGATGGCCGGGTTTGCGGCGCGCAGCCCAGCCGGCACCATCCGGTCTCCCGGGGAAACCTCTGCGTCAAGGGCTGGCACATCCACGAATCCATCAACCATCCCGACCGCCTCACCACCCCGCTCATCCGCAAAAACGGAAAACTCACCCCGGTCGGCTGGGAGGAGGCCCTGACATTCACCGCCTGTCAGCTCGGCCATATCCGCGACAGCCACGGCGGCGCGGCCATCGGCGTGCTGGCCTCGGCCAAGTGCACCAACGAGGAAAACTACCTGCTGCAAAAGTTCGCCCGCACGGCGCTCGGCACCAACAACGTGGACCATTGCGCCCGACTCTGACACGCCCCCACGGTGGCAGGTCTTGCCACCACCTTCGGCAGCGGCGCCATGACCAACTCCATCAACGAGATTGAAAACGCCGAGGTGATCCTGGTTTCCGGCTCCAACACCACCGAGGCCCACCCCCAAGTTGCCCGCCGCATGCTGGACGCGGTTGATCGCGGCGCCCGGCTGATCGTCATCGATCCGCGCCGGACCCGGCTGGCCGAGTGCGCCCATCTTCACCTGGCCCTTCGGCCCGGCACCGATATCCCCCTGCTTAACGCGATGATGCGGGTACTGCTGGACGAAGGATTGGCCGACGACCTGTTCATCGAGATGCGCACCGAAAACTTCCTTGCCCTGCGCGACATGCTCCACCGCCTCGACCTGGAGGAGAGCGCCGCCCTCACCGGCGTGCCGCTGCCCCTGATCAGCCAGGCGGCCCGACTCTATGGCCGAGCCCGCAAGGCGGTGATCTGCTACTGCCTGGGCGTCACCCAGCATGTCTGCGGCACCGAGAACGTACAGAGCATCGCCAACCTGGCCATGCTGGCCGGGCAGGTGGAAAAGGAAGACACCGGGGTCGATCCGCTGCGGGGTCAGAACAATGTTCAGGGCGCCTGCGACATGGGGGCGCTGCCCAATATGCTGCCCAGCTACCAGACGGTGAACAACCAGGATTACCGGGAGAAGTTCGAGCGGGCCTGGGGTGCGACCCTGCCGGAAG
>DUZW01000019.1 GCA_013349295.1 Deltaproteobacteria bacterium | reverse complement strand
CTGTTGCGTGGCTTGAAGCGGGAGGATATCGAGCGCGGTCAGGTACTTGCCAAGCCGGGTTCCATTACCCCCCATACGAAATTCATGGCTGAAGCCTACATCCTGTCCAAGGATGAGGGGGGCCGTCACACCCCGTTTTTCAACGGGTATCGTCCTCAGTTTTACTTCCGGACCACTGACGTTACCGGTGTAGTTAAGCTGCAGGAAGGTGTTGAGATGGTAATGCCAGGAGACAACGTGACCATCGAAGGTCAGTTGATTACCCCGATTGCGATGGAAGAGGGTCTTCGCTTCGCGATTCGTGAAGGCGGCCGTACAGTTGGCGCCGGTGTTATCAATAAAATTATCGAATAAGGTGGAGTGAGCATGATTCAGACACAGAAAATACGCATCAGGCTTAAGGGGTACGACCATAAGCTTATCGATCAATCCACCTCTGAGATTGTCGATACTGCAAAGCGTACTGGTGCAACTGTTGCTGGGCCAATTCCTCTGCCGACCAGCATCAACAAGTTTTGTGTGTTGCGCTCTCCGCATGTGGATAAAAAGTCCCGTGAGCAGTTTGAGATGCGCACCCACAGGCGGCTGTTGGATATTCTTGAGCCAACACAGCAGACGATTGATGCGCTTATGAAGCTCGAGCTTTCTGCCGGAGTTGACGTAGAAATTAAGCTTTAGGATTATGAAACGGTTGTACCGGTTTTCGGTGCAGTTGCTGACTGAGAAGAAAATAACAGGTAGGAACAATGCCTAAAAAACTAGGATTACTGGGTAAGAAGATTGGCATGACCCGGATCTATTCCGAAAATGGCTCAGCTGTTGCGGTGACGGTCATTGAAACTGGTCCATGTGTTGTGCTTCAGAAAAAATCTGTTGCCAATGAAGGCTATGATGCAATTCAGATTGGTTTTGGCGCCAAGAAAGAGTCTCGCGTGAACAAGCCGGACGCCGGTCATGCCAAAGCTTCTGGGAAACCAGGCTTTTATCACATCAAAGAGTTTCGGGTTGCGGATCCCAGCCAGTATGAAGTGGGGCAGGAAATTTTAGTCACGGATATTTTTAAAGTTGGTGACATTATTGATGTGAGCGGTTCCGTTAAGGGGCGTGGTTTTCAGGGTGTTATACGTAGGCATGGTTTTAAAGGTGGTCCTTCCGGCCATGGCTCCATGTTTCATCGGGCTCCAGGCTCCATAGGATGTAGCGCTTGGCCAAGTCGGGTTATTAAAGGGAAGAAGATGCCTGGGCATATGGGCACGAATATGATCACCAAGAAAAGTGTGACCATTATGGATATCCGGCCTGAGCAAAATGTGCTTGTCGTCAAAGGCGGCGTGCCTGGCGCAAAGCAGGGTTTGCTACATATTTACACAAAATAATGAGTCTTAGTTATCTTAAGATTTATTTTGGGGGTGCCGGAAATGGCGGTTACTGAAATATACAATGTTGATAATGTTAAAGTGGGTGATCTTGAGTTGAACGACAACCTGTTTGCCGTTCCTGTCAATCCTCATATCATTCATGAAATTGTGAGAATGCAGCGAGCTGCCCGTCGGGCTGGCACAGCTTGCACTAAAACTCGTGTCGAGGTGCGGGGCGGTGGCAAAAAACCTTGGAAGCAGAAAGGTACCGGCCGCGCTCGTGCAGGAAGTACGACCTCTCCTCTTTGGCGAGGTGGTGGTGTCGCATTTGGACCCAAGCCACGGGATTATTCTTTCAAGTTGCCCAAAAAAGTTAAAAAACTTGGTATCCGCATGGCTTTGAGTTCACGTTTTAGTGACAAGCTGGTGTTGGTTCTTGATAATTTTAAAATTGAAGAAATCAAGACAAAAAGGTTTATCGGGGTAATGAACACCCTGAATATCGAAAATGCCTTGATCGTGGTTCCTGAGCGCGATGATCATCTTGAGCGTTCGTCTCGCAATGTGCAGGGCTTTAAGGTTATTCCTACGGCCGGGCTGAATGTTTACGACATTTTGCTTCACAAGCATATTGTTTTACTGCAGCCTTGTATTGGCCAGCTGGAAGAGAGGTTGTTGTCATGAAAGATATTTTCAGTATTATCAAGAAGCCCTGTTTGACAGAAAAGGCTCTTGGCCTACAGGAGATTAACAATCAGGTTGTTGTTAAGGTTGATCCCCGCGCCAATAAAATTGAGATTAAAGATGCTGTTGAAAGGCTTTTCAGCGTTAAGGTCGCCAAGGTGCGAACCGCTAATATGCACGGCAAGAAAAAACGTGTGGGCAAGAATTTCGGGCAGCAGTCTGACTGGAAGAAAGCCATAGTTACTCTTGAAGAAGGGAATAAGATTGATTTCCTTGAGAAGATTTAAGGTGATTTCTCTTTGGCAAGAGCTATCAATTTGTTACGAATACGTTTAAATATCATCGGGGTTTGAAATGGCATTAAAGACCTATAAACCTACATCACCGGGCAGAAGATCACTTGTTACAGTTATCAATCCCGAGTTGTCCAAGGATAAGCCGCAGAAAGCGTTGGTACGACCCCTTAGTAAGACAGGTGGGCGGAACAACAATGGCCGCATTACATCCAGACACATTGGTGGGGGCCACAAGCGAAAATATCGGCTGATCGATTTTAAGCGGGATAAAGTAGATATCCCTGCAAAAGTAGCAGCCATAGAGTATGATCCCAACCGTTCTGCTAATTTGGCCTTGCTGAATTACGTTGATGGTGAAAAGTGCTATATCCTTTCACCTCTTGGTATCAAGATCGGTGACACAGTTGTCGCTGGTGAGTCTGTGGATATCAAGCCTGGTAATTGTTTACCGATGGGTAACATGCCGTTGGGCAGCATTATCCACAATCTTGAGATGAAAATCGGCAAGGGTGCACAGCTTGTGAGAAGCGCAGGTGTTTCCGCGCAGCTTATGGCTAAGGAGGGTGATTATGTCACGGTAAAATTACCTTCCGGCGAGGTGCGTAAGTTTCATCGCAAGTGCAGAGCCTGTATTGGTCAGGTTGGAAATAATGAGCACGAAAGCCAGAAGCTGGGTAAGGCTGGTCGTAGTCGCTGGAAAGGTAATCGTCCCAAGGTTCGTGGTGTTGCCATGAACCCGCTTGATCATCCAATGGGTGGTGGTGAGGGTAAAAGCTCAGGCGGTCGCCATCCTTGTACCCCGTGGGGTGTTCCCACCAAGGGCTATAAAACACGTGGCAAGAAGTCATCCGACAAATTCATTGTTAAGAAAAGATCATAATTAGGGGGTATACAAGTGGGACGTTCAGTTAAAAAAGGTCCATTTGTAGATGACCATTTGATGTCAAAGGTCATGAAGGCCAAAGACGAGGGATCCAGAAAGGTAATTCAGACCTGGTCTCGTCGTTCTGATGTAATTCCGGACATGGTTGGGCTTACCTTTGCTGTGCATAATGGCAAAAAGTTCATCCCGGTTTTCGTGACCGAAAATATGGTAGGGCATAAACTCGGTGAGTTTTCTCCGACGCGCACCTTCCATGGTCACGCAGCGGACAGGAAGAAAAAGAAATAAAAGCTGCTAAGCCGCACACGGTCATCAGGTAAAGAAAGGAGTTTATTCGATGGAAGCAAAAGCGCTTGCTCGTTATATAAGGATTTCCCCGCAAAAGGCCAGGCTGGTTGCGGATTTGGTGCGCGGAAAAAGTGTTGATCACGCACTGAACGCACTTCGTTTTTTGCCTAAAAAGGGCGCACGTCTGCTGAAAAAGGTAATTGAATCTGCTGTTGCCAATGCCAGTCAGAATGAGAGTATTGATGTTGATACCCTTTATGTTAAGTCTATTTTCATAGACGGTGGCCCCATGTTGAAGAGAACCATGCCGCGGGCTCAAGGGCGTGCGAATCGGATTCTTAAGAGAACCAGTCATATAACTGTTGTATTGGACGAACAATAATTGAATACGGAAACAATAACGTATTCGTTTGTCTCCTTGAGTTGCATATTAAAGAGAATGGAGGAAGGTTTTGGGCCAGAAAGTTAATCCGATAGGTTTACGACTGAATATTATACGTACCTGGGACTCCATCTGGTACGCAGACAGGGATTATGCCAAAAAATTTCTTGAGGATATGAGCCTGCGGAAGTTTCTCAAAAAGCGGCTTTTCCATGCTGGCATTTCCAAAATTCAGATAGCCAGAACCGGTGATAAACTCCGGATTAAACTTCACACCGCCCGGCCTGGTATTGTTATTGGCAAAAAAGGGACAGAGATCGAAGTCCTGAAGGCTGAAATTGACAAGTTGTCAGGTAAAGAGTGTGTTCTTGATATTCAGGAAGTTCGGCGACCTGAGGCAGATGCGCAATTGGTTGCTGAAAATATCGCTTTGCAACTTGAAAGACGTGTTGCATTCCGTCGCGCCATGAAGAAGTCAGTAAATATGGCCTTGAAGTTTGGTGCAAAAGGTGTTAAAATTGCATGTTCTGGCCGGTTGGGTGGGGCGGAAATAGCTCGGCAGGAATGGGTCCGTGAGGGCCGTGTACCTCTTCATACACTCCGTGCTGACATTGATTATGGTATAGCAGAAGCGAATACTACCTATGGCAAAATCGGTGTCAAGGTTTGGATCTTCAAGGGTGAAGTTCTGAGCGCTGCCGACCAGATTGCCGAATAACTCGTTGTCGGGCGAAACGGCTTTAAAAAAGTCAGTCACAGATAGGATATACAGATGTTAAGTCCAAAAAAAGTAAAACATAGAAAGATGTTTAAAGGCCGCCTGACTGGCGCAGCGTATCGCGGGTCTGGATTCTCTTTCGGTGAATATGCTCTTAAGGCAGTTGGTTGCGGCAAGATGACCGCCCAGCAGATTGAGGCAGCCCGTATTGCAATTAATAGAAAAATCAAGCGAACCGGACAGCTTTGGATTCGTGTTTTTCCTGATAAGCCAATTACCAAGAAACCTGCGGAAACCAGGATGGGAAAAGGCAAGGGCAGTCCAGAGTATTGGGTCGCCCAAGTGAAGCCGGGTCGGATACTCTATGAATTATCCGGGGTTGACGATGATCTGGCGCGGGAGGCTTTGGAGTTGGCCGCCAATAAGCTGCCTTTCCCGACTAAAGTGATTTATGTGGGGACGACTTTATGAAGATGAAAGATATTCGAGAACTTGGGCTGGAAGAGCTTCTTGTCAAGGTAAAGGATTTGTCGGAAGAGCATTTTAAGTTGAAATTCCAGCATGGAATTCGACCCCTGGAAAATACGGCAAAACTTCGCCAGTTGCGTAAAGAGATTGCCCGGATGCAAACAGCTATTACTGCGCATACTGCGTAACAGATTGTTTCTGGCCAAGTTTACTGACTTTTCATTAGTGCTTGCGTCGATTGATAACGATTATCGTAGGATACATTCATGGTTGATGGAAAATCGAATAAAAAAACAAGGGTTGGTTTTGTGGTCAGCACAAAGATGGATAAAAGTGCTATCGTGCAGAGTGAGCGCCTTGTTCCCCATAAACTGTATGGGAAGTTCATGCGTCGGCATGACAAGTGTATGGTTCATGACCCGGAAAACAGCTGCAATGTCGGCGACAGGGTTATGATTGAGGAGTGCCGTCCGTTGAGCAAGAATAAACGGTGGCGGATTATGGAAGTCATCGAGAAGGCCGTGTAGACTGCGGTTTTTGATAACTAAGTCCCTGGGCGTTTTGTTTGGGTACTTGTAAAGTGTTCTGCGGTTGGTGAATAAATGATACAAACAGAAACCGTACTTAATGTTGCAGATAATTCAGGCGCCAAAAAGGTTCTTTGCATCAGAGTTTTGGGTGGAACACGGCGGCGTTATGCCTCTGTTGGTGATGTTATTGTCGTCACCGTTAAAGAGGCGATCCCGAACGCGAAAGTTAAGAAGGGCGATGTACTCCGGGCCGTCGTGGTAAGGACAGTTAAGGAGATTCGTCGCACTGATGATACTATTGTTCGGTTTGATGATAATTCCGCAGTGTTACTTGCAAATTCAGGGGAACCGATTGGAACTCGTATTTTTGGGCCTGTTGCGAGAGAATTGCGTCCGAAGGGCTATATGAAAATTATTTCTTTGGCCCCAGAAGTTCTTTAATTTTGTAGAAACGAAGAATTGGGTATTTAAAGAGTTCCCCTGTTCACACATGTGGGCGGTTGAGAGGCTGAAGGTATGAGAACTAAAATACATCTGAAAATTAATGATCAGGTTGAGGTGATCGCCGGCAAGGATAAGGGCCGGGTCGGAAAGGTTATAATGGTCAACGCAACCGATGGCAAAGCCATAGTTGAAAAGATCAACATGATCAAACGACACACTAAACCCAGTCAAATGAACCAGCAGGGCGGGATTATTGAGAAGGAGGCTGCGCTTGATGCTTCCAACCTCATGGTGATTTGTCCTAAATGTTCAAAGACTTCACGTGTAGGCAAAAAAATACTTGAAGATGGATCTAAGGTTCGCGTTTGTAAGAAATGCAATGAATCTTTAGAGGCGAAATCCTAATAGATCCTGATTTTTTTTGGAGGCAAGAATGGCTGGGGTAAAAGAGATATATCAGAGTGAGTGTGTCCCGCAGCTCATGAAGGAATTCGGCTATCAGAACATCATGCAGGTGCCGAAGATCACCAAGATCGTACTGAATATGGGTTTGGGCGAAGCTGTGCAGAATCCAAAAATAATTGACAGTGCGGTTCAGGAGTTGACCTTGATTGCTGGGCAGAAGGCCGTTGTTACCAAAGCAAAGAAGTCCATTGCCGGATTTAAATTGCGGGCTGGGGTACCAATTGGTTGTCGGGTTACACTCCGTGGTGACCGTATGTATGACTTTTTTGCCAAACTGGTTCACATTGCCTTGCCTCGTGTTCGCGATTTTCGAGGTTTATCGACGAAGTCTTTTGATGAGCGTGGGAATTATGCCATGGGCATCAAGGAGCATATTATTTTCCCTGAAATTGACTATGACAAAATCGACAAGATCAAGGGACTGAATATTGCGATTACAACGACCGCCGAAACTGATGATGAAGGCAGGTTTCTTTTGAAAGCAATGGGAATGCCCTTTAGGAAATAGCACAGGGTAAGGAGGAAGAAGTTGGCTAAAAAGTCATTGATAGCAAAGTGCAACCGTACGCCGAAGTTTGCAGTAAGGGCTTATAACCGTTGCGGATTGTGCGGTAGGTCGAAAGCCGTTTATCGGAAATTTGGTGTTTGTCGTATCTGTTTCCGTAACTTGGCTAATCGTGGTGAGATTACCGGTGTTACCAAATCAAGTTGGTAACAGTTTTGATTTCGATCGCCTTAGATATGTTAACTGCTTGTTTTAAAAACCATCATAGGGAGCAAGGACTATGTGCATGACTGACCCCCTGGCTGATATGCTGACCAGGATAAGAAATGCCGGTATGGTCAAGTTCGAGACTGTTGAAATGCCGCTTTCGAAAGTGAAAACCGGTGTTGCAGCGATCCTGAAGAAGGAAGGTTTTATCAATGACTTTCAGATTGTTGATACAAACACGCAAGGTGTTTTGCGTATTGAAATGAAATACGATCAGAACAATGAGCGGATTATCACCAACCTGAAGCGAGTCAGTAAACCTGGCCGACGGGTATATGTAAAGCATGACCAGATCCCCAAGGTAATGAGTGGCCTTGGTATCGCGATTATTTCGACATCCAAAGGAATATTTACGGATAAAGAAGCTCGAACCATGAAAATTGGTGGTGAGCTGCTCTGTGAAGTTTGGTAGTTCGAAAATTTAATTGCTAACTATTGAGTATTTCGTAACGAGTGGAGAGTCGCCATGTCGAGGATTGGCAATCAACCTATCCCTGTTCCTAAAGGGGTTAAGCTTGATATAAATGGAACGTACGTTAAAGTTGTCGGCCCTAAAGGCACGCTCGAGCGGAATATTCGCCCAGAGATTGCTTTACAGGAAGAAGGCGACAATTTGATCGTTGTTCGAAAGGACAATAGCAAGAGGACCAGGGCTTTTTCCGGCCTCACCCGCACCTTGGTCAGCAATATGATTGTTGGTGTGGATAAAGGCTTTCAGAAAAAATTGTCCATAGAAGGTGTTGGTTACCGGGCCGAAGTGAAAGGTACCGTTCTCAACCTCAGCGTTGGCTATTCAAATCCGGTTGAGTTTGACCTTCCAAAAGGTGTGTCAGCCGAGGTAGACAAAGCGAATAATGTCACCTTGGATTGTATTGATAAAGAGTTGCTTGGTGAAACTGCTGCAAAAATTCGTGCTGTGCGTCCTCCCGAGCCTTATAAAGGGAAAGGAATTCGCTACACAGATGAATACATAGCCCGTAAGGCTGGTAAGTCTGCATCTAAGAAGTAGTAGGGACGTATCGTCTTTTCGCTTCTTGCAAGAGAAAATATTTATAAGGCAAAACAATGGGTAAGATAAATCCGAAAGAGAGCGCTCGTGAAAAGCGGGTTAAACGAATCAGAAAAAATATTTCTGGTACTCCCGAGAGACCTCGTTTGCGTGTTTTTAAAAGCGCAAAACATATTTATTGCCAGATTATAGACGATGTCGGCGGTAATACCCTGGCTGCCATGTCTACCGTTGATAAAGGTATGATTGCTGCTGATATCAAGGGCAAAGCCGAAAAGGCGCGTCAGGTCGGGTTGAGGATTGCCGAACTTGCCAAAGGCAAAGGTATTGAAAAGGTTGTATTTGACCGTGGTGGCTATATTTATCATGGCCGGGTCAAGGCTCTGTCTGATGGAGCTCGTGAAGGCGGTCTTGATTTCTAATTTATCTACGCGAAAAAGTACCTATCCCTGTAAAAAATTCCAAAGCGATTTGGGGGTGAACCTTGGCAGATTTTAATAAGAACATAAGTAGCGATGACCAGTTTATTGAAAAGATCGTGCATATCAATAGGACTGCGAAAGTAGTCAAGGGTGGCCGACGTTTTAGCTTCAGCGCCATTGTAGTTGTGGGTGATGGTAAAGGAAAAGTTGGTTGCGGTCTTGGCAAGGCTAATCAAGTTCCCGATGCGATCAGGAAGGGAGTTGATCAGGCGCGTAAAGACATGAAGCGTGTTTCTATAACGGAAATGAGCATTCCGCATGAAGTTTTCGGTAAATTTGGTGCAGGGAATGTAATGTTGAAACCTGCGGTTGAAGGTACCGGTCTTATTGCCGGCGGTGCTGTTCGTGCCGTTCTTGAAGCGGCAGGTGTCCATAATATTCTTACAAAGTGTATTGGTTCACATAACCCGCATAATTTGGTCAAAGCTACCATGGACGGTTTGCGGAGACTGCGTACTCCGCAACAGATCGCGCTTAGTCGTGGTAAATCCGTTGAGGAAATTTCCGCCTGAGCAGGTTTTTGCCCCATTTTTGTAATGCGATTATCGTTTGGGGATAGATTCAGGTTTGATTTGTCATGCTGAAAACAGCATGACATTTAAAGAAGAATGAATAGGTATTTTTATGGCAAATCAGCTCAAAGTGACCCTGAAAAAAAGCAAGATCGGGAGCACTGAAAAAATACGTGCGACGTTGATCGGCCTAGGGCTGACAAAGATCAATAAAACTGTTATTCGGCAGGACACCCCTGAAATTCGTGGGATGATAAAAAAAGTCGAACATCTGGTTGAGGTGGAGGATTAATATGTTGACGTTAAGTAATTTGTCGCCGCAACCTGGTTCAAGAAAGCCTAGGAAAAGAGTCGGTCGTGGCCTTGGTTCCGGTCATGGCAAGACAGCTACACGGGGTCATAAAGGGCATAAGGCTCGTTCCGGTGGTGGCATTAAAGTTGGTTTTGAAGGCGGTCAGATGCCCCTTCAGCGTCGTTTGCCTAAGCGTGGTTTCAACAATATTTTCAAAAAGGTTTTCGCCATTGTTAACATTCAGGACCTTGAGCGTTTTGCCGCTGAAACAAGGGTTGACAAAAAGGCTTTGGTTGAGGCTGGACTTGTCAATAAGAATGATAATCTCATTAAGATTCTTGGAAACGGCGATTTAAAAAATGCCTTAACTGTTGTTGTTGATAAAGTGAGTGACTCTGCGCGTCAGAAGATTGAAGCTGTTGGCGGCAAGATTGAGGAATAATTAAATGCGCGCTGGGGTTCAGAATGCTGCGAATATACCGGAATTAAGACGCCGGATTTTATTTACGGTAATAATGCTCGCCGTTTACAGAGCAGGAGTACAGATACCGACTCCAGGCATCAATGGCGAGGCACTGAATCAATTTTTTCAAAAAAGCGCAGGCTCTCTTTTTGACATGTTTAACATGTTTTCCGGTGGAGCTTTGGAAAATTTTTCCATCTTCGCTCTTGGAATCATGCCCTATATCAGTGCATCGATCATTTTTCAATTGTTGACCGTGGTTATTCCTCAGCTTGAAGCCCTATCAAAAGAGGGTGAGGCAGGGCGTCGCAAAATAACACAATACACTCGATATGCCACGGTTGCGTTGAGTCTGATCCAAGGACTGTTTATAAGTATTGGTTTGGAAAGCATGAGCGCCCCCGGGACAGGTGAGATGATTGTCATTGCCGCTGGTTGGCATTTTCGGTTGATGACCATGTTGACACTTACTTCCGGTACAGCTTTCATCATGTGGCTCGGCGAACAGATGACCGAGCGTGGCATAGGCAACGGTATATCGCTGATAATTTTTGCGGGAATCGTTGCGAGAATGCCTGCAGCACTTGTAAATACCTTCAAGATGGCCAGCGCCGGCGAAATTGCTTATGTTATGTTGCCGGTTATCTTGACTATGATTGCAGCTGTTATTGCATTTGTAATATTTTTTGAAACGGCACAGCGTCGTATCCCCATTCAGTATGCTAAACGGATGGTTGGTCGACAAATGTACGGTGGGCAACAATCACATCTTCCCCTTAAAATCAATATGTCCGGGGTGATTCCGCCGATTTTTGCTTCTTCAATTATGATGTTTCCGGCTACTATTGGACAGTTTATCCAGATAGATTGGGTCCAGAAGATGAGTGCTGCTCTCAGCTGGGGGAGCCTTCCTCACACTTTGCTATTTATCGGATTTATTGTCTTTTTCTGCTTTTTTTATACGGCTGTTACCTTTAACCCGGTTGACATTGCCGAAAACTTAAAAAAACATGGCGGTTTTGTTCCTGGGATTAGGCCTGGGAAAAAGACTTCTGATTTTATTGATAAAATTGTTGTGCGGATAACAGTAATAGGCGCCCTATATATAAGCGTTATCTGTGTTTTGCCGACCATTTTGATAAACAAGCTGCATGTGCCTTTTTATTTTGGAGGTACTGCGTTGTTGATTGTTGTTGGTGTTGCAATTGATACAATTGCCCAGATTGAGTCACACACGGTTATGCGCAATTATGATGGTTTCATGAAATCCGGTGGCTTTAAGGGGCGTTGATAGCGTTTTTATGACATGAAAACGGCAATTATTCTGAAGTCCCCTCGAGAAATAGAGCTGTTACGGGATGCAAATCAGATTGTTGCCGAGACATTGTCTTTGCTGACCGAGAAAATTGAGATTGGTTGTTCTACGTATCATCTGGATGCACTTGCTGAAAAATATTGTCGCAATAGTGGAGCCGAACCGGCATTTAAGGGGTATCGTGGTTTTCCAGGTAGTTTGTGCGTCTCCATTAATGAACAAGTAGTGCATGGTATTCCATCCAAGAAGGTTATTGTTAAGGATGGCGATATAGTCAGTATTGATTTTGGTGTGAAATATAAAGGGTATTACGGGGATGCGGCAGTGAGTATTCCTGTGGGTGAGGTGGTTTCAGAACGCCTTTCCTTGCTTGAGGTGACGCGTGCAGCCCTGTATAAGGGGATTGCCCAGGCAATCCCGGGGAATCGCATAAACGACATATCCCAAGCTGTGCAGGAGCATGTTGAAAAGCACGGTTTTTCTGTGGTCCGTCAGTTTGTTGGTCATGGAATTGGAAGTCAGTTGCATGAGGCTCCGGAAATACCAAATTATGTCAGGTCCGAACGTACACCAAAGCTGATGCCTGGTATGGTTCTTGCCATAGAGCCCATGGTAAACCTTGGGACACATGCGGTTGATGTCTTGCGTGATGGTTGGACGGTAGTGACAAGAGATAGAAAAATTTCCGCTCATTTTGAGCATTCAATTGCTGTAACAGATGATCAACCCATAATTTTGAGTGAGTTGTCTGTGTAGTTTTTTTGTCTTTGTGAAAATAAATAAGGCAAAAAAAAATAAATAAGGTAATATCCTCTGCTTTCTGATAGTCAGAATATTTCATTCTAGAGTTTTGGCATTGAGAACTGCATTGTAGGAAACAAGGGGTTTATGTCCAAAGAAGAAGCCATTCAGGTTGAAGGGACCATAGTTGAGCCTCTCCCCAATGCAATGTTCCGGGTTGAGCTCGATAATGGGCATCGGATTTTAGCCCATATTTCCGGAAAAATGAGGATGCATTTTATTAAGATTCTCCCGGGTGATCGTGTCACTGTTGAATTATCTCCTTATGATCTCACACGGGGAAGAGTGACATTCAGGGCAAAGAAAAAGTAGTTTTTATTGCCGCATAACAAAAGGGTTGCGTAATGAAAGTAAGATCTTCTGTGAAGAAAATTTGTAGTGACTGCCGGGTGTTCAAACGGAAAGGCGTCTTGCGTGTTTCATGTAAGATAAAAAAGCACAAACAACGGCAGGGATAATTTTTTCATATATTTTGACTATCAAGGGAGGCATGCCTTGGCACGTTTAGCTGGTGTTGATTTACCAAGAAATAAGCACATGGTTATTGCTTTAACCTACATCCATGGGATTGGCAGAACTTCTGCCCGTAAAATTCTGGATTTGGTTGGATTGCCGCATACAACGAACAGTGATGATTTATCTGAAGGTGATGTCACCAACATCAGAAAAATCATGGATGATCACTTTGTAGTCGAGGGCGATCGTCGGCGGGAAGTTGCCATGGATGTAAAACGGTTGACTGATGCGGGCTGTTACCGCGGAATACGTCATCGTAAGGGGTTGCCTTGTCGTGGACAGCGCACCAAAACCAATGCCCGGACGAGAAAAGGCCCGAGGCGGTCAGCGATTAAAAGCAAAAAGTAGATAATTAAATAATCATTCTGGATTGTTTATAGGAGTTATAATGGCTAGTCCGAAAGCGAGTCGTCCGAAACGCAAGGAAAAGAAAAACGTACCTGAGGGAATATGTTTTATTCACTCAACCTTTAACAACACCCTTGTAACTTTTGCAGACAGGCAAGGGAACGTGATTTCTTGGTCCAGTGCAGGATGTTTGGGCTTTAAGGGGTCACGCAAAAGCACTCCATTTGCTGCGCAAAACACGGTCGATGCTGCTGCTAAAAAAGCGCAGGAGCATGGCATGCGCAAGGTTGAGGTTAGAGTAAATGGTCCTGGACCAGGTCGTGAATCTGCAATTCGTGCATTGCAGACCAATGGTTTTGATGTGAGCGTTATCCGCGATGTGACCCCAGTTCCGCATAATGGCTGTAAGCCACCCAAGAGAAGAAGGGTGTAATAAAGCAAGGTGGGTCGCAGGGCGTTTGATAATTAAAGTATGATTGAGTGAGATTGAGTGGAGGTCCAAATTGGCCAGATATAGAGGCGCAGAATGCCGGCAGTGTCGGCGCGAAAAACTCAAGTTGTTTTTGAAGGGCGACAGATGCTATTCAGACAAGTGTGCCTTTGAGAGGCGTTCTTTTGCCCCTGGCCAGCATGGTCAGGCTCGGGTGCGCAAGGTTTCCGACTATGCCATTCAGTTGCGTGAAAAGCAAAAAGTTCGGCGTATTTATGGAATGCTCGAAGGCCAATTTCGTAAATATTTTGAAATTGCTGAGCGGATCAAAGGCGTTACGGGTGAAAATCTGTTGATGCTCCTGGAAAGCCGGCTTGATAATGTTATTTACCGACTCGGTTATGCAAACTCACGGAATCAGGGGCGTCAGTTAGTGCGTCACGATCATATTCAGGTGAACGGCAGGAAGGTTAACATCCCTTCTTTTCGGGTTTCCGTGAATGACGTAATTACCGTGAAGGAAAAAAGTCGCAAGGTTGGCGCCATCAACGAGAGCTTGGATGCCGTTGTGCGTCGAGGTGTGCCAAGCTGGTTGGAGCTTGATAAAGATAACTACAAGGGAACTGTTAAAGCATTGCCCGGTCGGCAGGAAATTACCATGCCGATTCAGGAACAGTTGATTGTAGAGCTTTACTCCAAATAATTAGCCAACCGTGGAGCAATAGGAAACCATGACACTTGAGTCTGATCCGTTTTACAGAAATTGGCATGAGCTTATCATTCCTGAAAGACTGGAAGTAGACCAGGACAGCCATACTAAAAGTTACGGCAAATTTACCTGTCAGCCATTGGAGAGAGGTTTTGCCACGACTATCGGCAATTCCCTGCGGAGGATTCTTTTGTCTTCCATCCAGGGTGCTGCTATTACTTCAGTGAAAATTGATGGAGCGCTCCACGAGCTTTCAACCATTCCTGGGGTTAAGGAGGATGTAACTCAGATTATCCTTAATCTTAAAGAAGTGCGCCTTAAGTTGAATACTCCCGGTTCGCAGATTGTCAGGATTGAAAAGAATAAGATCGGCATTGTTACCGCAGCGGATATAACCTCGGGTGGCAAGGTGGAGGTGATGAATCCTGACAAGGAGATTTGCACCATTACCGGCGAGGGTGTTTTTAAGGCCGAATTTGAGGTGAAATGGGGTAAGGGCTATGTCACCGCTGAAAAAAATAAGGCGGAAGAGCAGGTAATCGGGGTAATACCCATTGATGCTATTTTTACCCCCATTGTTAATGTGAAATCCATTGTCAGCCAAGCACGTGTTGGTCAGCAAACCGATTATGACAAACTGATTCTGGAAATCACCACGGATGGTAGTGTAAGGCCTGAAGATGCTTTGGCGTATGCCGCCAAAATAATGAAAGAGCAATTGCAGGTTTTTATAGCTTTTGATGAAGAGTTGGTTGAACCAGCTGTTGTTGATGCCCGCGAGGACAGTCGTTCGCCTGTCAACGAGAATCTCTATCGCAGTGTAGAGGATCTGGAACTTTCAGTCCGTTCAGCGAATTGTTTGCGTAACGCTGACATCTGTCATATCGGCGAGTTGGTCCAGAAATCAGAGGCGGAGATGCTGAAGACCAAAAATTTTGGTCGTAAATCTCTTAATGAGATCAAACAGCTGCTCTCTGAGATGGACCTGTCGTTGGGCATGAAATTAGAAGGCTGGGAGCCTCCTGCCGTGTCAGACAAAGTGTCTGAAGAGCAGTCATAAATCTGGGAAGAGGAAGTTATGAGACATAGAAAAGCAGGCAAGAGACTCGGAAGGACCACCTCCAACCGTCAGGCAATGGTTCGCAATATGGTAACTTCTCTCTTGGAGCATGAGAGGATTATTACCACGACGCCCAAGGCCAAGGAAGTTCGTAAGGTTGTTGATCAGATGATTACCTTGGCCAAGCGTGGTGATTTACACGCCCGACGTCAGGCCTTATCTTTCGTCCAGGATAAAAAGGTTGTGGCCAAGTTGTTTGATGTGCTCAAGGATGAGTACATGAGTCGTAACGGTGGTTATACCAGGATAATCAGAACTGGTAACCGTCTTGGTGATGCTGCTGAAATGGCTATCCTTGAGTTGGTGAATTATAGTGAAGTGAAAGGCGAGAAAGAGGATAATTAGTTTTTTGTTTGTTTTTATAAAAATCAAAGCTGACTTGAATATAATTGTTCAAGTCAGCTTTTTTTTTAGGTGCGCCGGCTGTTAGTTATGTTTCAAGAGCCTCATCTAACAGGGGAAGAGAATGAAGAGCCTGGGAATGATAGAAGCAGAGATAAGCGAGGCGATAATAAGGTTTGAGAAGGAGTATATGGGACGTGGTCCTCTTGAAACCAAAACCTACATTGTTGATGACATGGTTCTTGTTCGCTTGAAAGGGGTACTGACCAAAGCAGAGCACCAATTAGCCGGTGCTGCAGATGTTACAAACGGTAGAGAGTTGATCAAACAGGTGCGCTGCACTTTGCTTGAAAAAGGGCGTCCTTTGTTGGAGGCGGTCATTGAGGCCATAACCGGCGAGAAGGTAAAAAGCCTGCATACGGATATCAGTACAGTTACCGGCGAGAGAATAATCCTGTTCACTCTCAATTCAGCTCCAGGTTTGTCTTGAGCATTTTCAGATATTCCCGGACGCTATGCCTCAACAAAAAGTGGCTTTTCATCTGAATTATGCCTGACTTTGGATCAGGGAGGACCAGCCTGTCCAGTATACCGTCGGCCCGAGTCGGATCATGCATTGTATCGTGTCAGTCTTTTACGGGTAGCTGACTTGTAATAACGGTTGCCTTCCGGTCATGAAGTTCCTCGACGATCTCCAGTAATCTTTTTTCCACTCGCCGCCGTCGTGTTCGGTTACATTCTTTTTGAGGTAATTCAACGGAATCGCTGCGGGAATATTTTTTCTTTGACAATTTCGATTTAGAAGGTAAATTTAAAATAATTAGGTTGAGACTTGGGGGGCGACAAAACGCCTGTCAAGAAAGGACCGTACAATATCTTGTTTATTGATATTGTGCGGTTTTTTTTTGCCTAAAACATAACTAGATATTTATGTCCAGCCGGGCTCAGGGTTGAGAGCGGTTCTTGGAATGAAGGTCGTGGCTTCCTGGCTAAAGGATTCCTCGACCTTTTTTTTTGTGAGTTGGTAATCAATTTGGTGGGGCAGGTTATCATGGCGGCAAAACAAATCCTTCGGCAAGGGCGGCAAATTATCATCACCACCGATGGCAAGATCTGCGAGTCGCAGAGAGAAATTCTCCACAGTGAAATATTTGATGAGTTGCTTAACCTGTATCTCATTGAGTTACGACGCGATGATTCGCCGTTACTTGCAGAATTAGGGCTGAGTCTTGAGAGTGATCGGGAAAAGCGTCTGTTTCTCAATATCTTAAAGGCCCTGAGCGAACATTCGGTAGACCAGGTTGTTTCTCTGTTGCCTGCGGCGGGATTCTTGGTTGATCCGCTGCGTTGCCAAGCATTTCATGAATTCGTGGAACGGCTTTATGATTACTGGCGCGCCTTTGACCGCTATATGGTGCTCTATTCAGAGCCTGGACCGAATTGTATGGACCAGCGCCCCCATCGCGCCTTTAACGAGACGCTCGTAGCCTTGGCGCATCAGGTTCGCTCGTTGTATCGCAACATTTGTGAGAATATCACGGGCAGTCATCCTCGGGTGTATCGCCACGTCGCGGCCGGTTGCAAGGTCGGGATTATCGCTGTCCCTAAGCGTTCCGGTTTGCCGCCCTGTTATGCCAAGGTTTTGGGGGAAATCCCGTTTATCCGCCAGGTATGGATTGCTCCTCCCCTGATCATCGACCCTCCCACCAATACAAGGAGCGGGCAGTTCAAGCGGACACAGGATAATCCTCTTGCCGATCTTATCTTGGCAGAGGGGGAGTTTCTCTGTTATCCGGCCCAGGTAGGAGCGCTCGTTGTATTTGTCTACTTCCACCTGCGATTCATCGGGTTGGGCTCATCCTTGGCCAACCTTTTTGAATTGGCCACGGATGATCAGATTTGCGCCGGACCTGATGCGGTTTATGTCTTTGGCGCCCCGCCGGAACAGATGTTTCAATTCGGAGATTTGCCCACGGTATTTTTTGATGATGAGGAGCATGGTGTGCTGGTCGCTGCCGTGCCGCTTGAAGAGCGCTTCGGCTACTTCGGGTATCTCAAGAAGATGACCCTAACCCTGCACAATGTGATCATGATGAAGCGGGGTCGCCTCCCGTTTCACGGCGCCATGGTCCATATCTCCCTTAAGGGAGGGTTTGTCAAAAGCGGTCTTGAGGCCAACATTCTCCTGATCGGGGACACTGCCGCCGGGAAATCGGAAACCCTGGAAGCCTTTCGCATTCTTGGGGAAACCTTCATCCGGGAAATGCGTATTGTCGCCGATGACATGGGCTCGATCGAAATTGATGCGGCAGGCAGGCTCATGGCATATGGAACGGAAATCGGCGCCTTTATCCGTCTTGATGATCTGCAGCAAGGCTATGCCTTTGGGCAGATTGATCGAGCGATTATCATGAGTCCGCAGAAGGTGAACGCCCGCGTTGTTCTGCCGGTGACGACGATTGAAGATGTCCTGAAGGGGTATGCCATTGATTATCTGTTGTACGTCAACAATTATGAGGAGGTTGATAAGGAGCACCCAATCCTTGAGCAAGTTGCAAACCCTGCCCAGGCTCTGAATGTATTCCGGGAAGGGGCGGTGATGGCCAAGGGGACGACAACATCCACCGGCCTTGTCCATTCATACTTCGCCAACATATTCGGCCCGCCCCAGTATAAAGAGGTTCATGAGTCTTTGGCGGAAAGGGTTTTCGCGGCGGCATTTCGATCCGGGGTACAGGTCGGGCAACTCCGGACAAGGCTTGGTATTCCCGGTTATGAGACCTCCGGTCCTGAAAAAGCGGCCAGGGCATTATTACGAATTATCGCGACCGTGGGCAAGATACAACAGGCGCCATGATCCGGGCCACGGCGGCGGTTGATTTTGAATCAAAAGGCGGGTGCAGCACAGCACCAATAAGGCAACCAGCACCAAGGAGATAGACATGCAACACAAACCACTTGTTGGAATTTTGATGGGCAGCGACTCGGATCTTCCGGTTATGGAAAAGGCGGGCGCGGTGCTAGCGGAAATGGGTGTTCCCTATGAAATGGACATCAGTTCCGCGCACCGTCTTCCGGATAAGACAGCTGAATATGCCCTGACGGCCAGGGCGCGCGGTCTTGAAGTACTCGTAGCGGGCGCGGGAATGGCTGCCCATCTCGCCGGGGTAATTGCCGCCCACACCACTTTGCCGGTTATCGGGGTGCCGCTTGCTTCCGGCGCCTTGCAGGGGGTTGACGCGCTGTACGCCACGGTGCAGATGCCTCCGGGTATTCCGGTGGCAACCGTGGCGATCGATGGCGCTAAAAATGCGGCCTATCTCGCCTGTGAAATACTGTCGATTAAGTATCCTGAAATCGCCGCGCAATTAGAGGCGTTCCGGGAGAAAACCAGGGAAAGCCTGCTGCAAAAGTCCGTCGAACTCAAGAAAGGCAAGGCATAGCAACGTCCTTACACAGTGGTAACCGCAGGATCATAAGGGGGAATTTTCTTTTGCTGCAAAAATTATGTCCATTTTTGCCCTGGTTCAGGGAATACGACAAAGAAAAGTTCAAGGCGGATGCGGTGGCCGGCATTACCGTGGCATTGGTCCTGATCCCTCAGTCCATGGCATACGCCCAACTTGCCGGCTTGCCGGCCTATTACGGATTGTATGCTTCTTTCCTTCCCCCCGTGGTGGCGGCTCTCTTCGGTTCCAGTCGGCAACTCGCCACGGGCCCGGTGGCGGTGGTTTCCCTGATGACCGCCGCCTCCCTGGAATCCATTGCCACCGCGGGCAGTGAAGAGTTTATCGCCTACGCCATCATGCTGGCGCTGACGGTTGGTTTTTTTCAGTTTTTTCTGGGGGTATTCAGGCTTGGCCTCGTGGTCAATCTTCTTTCCCATCCCGTGGTCACGGGTTTTACCAACGCTGCCGCCATAATTATCGCCACTGCCCAGTTGTCAAAAATATTCGGGATCGAGGTCGACAAGGGTGGATACCACTATGAAACCATGTTGCTTGTCTTGCAGACGGCCACACAATATATCCATTGGCCGACGTTCGGCATGGCTGCGTTGGCCATGGCCATCATGGTGGGGCTGAAAAAAATCAGCCCGAAAGCACCGGCAATTCTGGTCGCGGTCGTGATCACCACCTTGCTCTCCTGGTTCACCGGCTTTGAACGTCACCGGACCGTCACCCTGGCCGATTTTCGTTCTCCGGAATTCCAAGGGTTGGTTAAGGAGTTCAACCGCGAGGTGGAAAAAATTCAAGAGTATGGCGCACAGCGTTCGGCGGCGAGCGGTGCAATCACCGGAGCAAGGAACAGGAGCGCCGGGGATGCCGTGTCGCTTTTAGAAATTGAGCACGCCAAGGCTGTGCATGGCCTCATGCTTTCGGAAGCAAAGGAAAGGATGCAGACAAGCAGAACCGCCTTGCGGGCCATGCAGTTTGTCGCGCTTGAGACACCAGGCGGGGTTGTTTTATACAAAAAAGGAGAACTCCCTCGGGAAATGCAAGGGGAAGGGCGGACATGGCGGCTCAAGGTCGGCAACGCCCCCTTGCCGGAAAATCGTTTAGTCCTGAATGGAGGTGGAGCGGTGCTGGGAAATATCCCCCAGGGCCTTCCCTCCCTCGGCTTTCCGGAATTCAATCTTTCGGTATTTTTGCAGCTTTTTTCCTATGCCGCGATTATTTCCCTGCTCGGCTTCATGGAGGCTATTTCCATCGCCAAGGCAATCGCCGCGAAAACGGGGCAAAAGCTTGATGCCAATCAGGAGCTGATGGGACAGGGACTGGCCAATATTATCGGTTCTCTCAGCGGGTCGTATCCTGTGTCCGGCTCGTTCTCGAGATCAGCCGTCAATCTGCAAGCCGGGGGCAAAACCGGTTTGGCAAATGTCTACAGTGCCATCGTGGTCATCGCGACCTTGTTGTTCCTGACGCCCCTTTTGTACCATCTGCCCCAGGCTGTTCTCGCCGTGGTGATCATGATGGCGGTGATCGGTCTTGTGCAGGTGAAAGGGTTTGTTCACGCCTGGAAGGCGCAGCGGGCGGATGGGGTCATTGCCGTGACCTGTTTCTGTGTCACTCTCGGTTTTGCCCCGCACCTGGACAAGGGCATTCTGCTGGGCGTTTTTCTCTCCGTGGCCGTCTTTTTGTACCGGAGGATGTACCCCAATGTTTCGACCCTGGCCATGCGGCACGATGGTGTTTTGGGGTGTGTCATCGATCATGGGCTCCAGGTTTGCAGCCATATCGCGGTGGTTCGTTTTGACGGCACGCTTTTTTTTGCCAATGCCAGTTATCTGGACGAACAGGTATTCCGGATCAGGGCCGCCAATCCGGAGTTGAAATTCATTCTCCTGGCCGCGGATGGCATCAATGACATTGATGCTTCCGGGGAAGAGGCCTTGTCCTTGCTGGTGGACAGGGTTCGTCGCGCCGGGGTGGGTTTTGCCATGTGCCGGGTTAAGGGGGACGTGATGGCGGTCATTGAACGGACCGGGCTTGCGGACAAGATCGGCAGAGAGATGATTTTCGCCGGGGAAGAAATGGCTCTGCGGAAAATCATTGCCCTGACCCATGGCATGACCAAGCGCAAGGCATGCGGGATATGTCCATTGATGACGCATCTGCCCGTCAGTGCAGGGCAAAGGGTGGATGGCGGGAGTGACTTCGTTCCGACAACAACGGTTGTAAAAAAGATGTTTGCGCACAGGTCCGATTCATTAGCCAAGCTGCCCAAGAAGATTGTGGCGGCGCTTGCGGCCAGCGCTTGAGTGGAAAAACAGGGAAGAACAATATTTTTTAAAATTTTTTGAAGCAATAACAAAAAAACAGGAGAAACAGACACATGTCCCGAAAAATGGTCACCATCGACGGCAATCAGGCTTGCACCCATGTGGCGTACGCCACCAGTGAGATCATTACCATCTACCCCATCACCCCTTCCACCTCCATGGCGGCGGAGTCCGACACCAAGGCCAATGCGGGTCAGAAGAACATCTGGGGCTCGGTTCCCACCGTAAGCCAGATGCAGTCCGAGGCCGGGGTGGCAGGTGCCCTGCACGGCGCCCTTACCACCGGCTCCCTGTGCACCACCTTTTCCGCATCCCAGGGTTTGATGCTTCTTTTGCCCAATATGAACAAGATTGCCGGCGAGTTGACCCCCACGGTTTTTCATATATCAGCCCGTGCCCTGGCCTACCAGGGATTGTCCATCTTCGGAGATCACAGTGATATCATGGCAGCCCGGCAGACCGGTTGGGCCATGCTCGGCGCTCAGAATGTCCAGGAAGCCCAGGACATGGCGCTCATCGCCACCCAGTCAACGCTCAAGTCACGCATCCCCTTCATGCATTTTTTTGATGGCTTCCGCACCTCCCATGAAATCCAGAAAATCGAGCAGCTTTCTGAAGATGACATGCGGACCATGATCGACGAAGATCTGATTATCGCCCATCGTATGCGCGGTCTTTCTCCGGATCGACCGATGATGCGAGGGACGGCCCAGAACCCGGATGTTAATTTCACCGGCCGCGAAACAGTGAACAAATTCTATGAGGCAGTACCAGATATTGTCCAGGAGACCATGGACAAATTCGCCGCACTCACCGGCCGTAAATACCATCTTTTTGATTATTTCGGCGCCCCTGATGCCGAGGATGTCATTGTGGTCATGGCTTCCGGAGCCGAGACGGTGCGCGCCACGGTGGAATATCTCGTGGCCCAGGGACAAAAAGTCGGCCTTGTCGTGGTAAGGCTCTTCAGACCCTTTAACGCAAGCGCTCTTATCGGCGCTCTGCCGGACAGTGTCAAGCGCATCACCGTGCTCGACCGCACCAAGGAGAATGGTGCGGCCGGCGAGCCCCTGTATCAGGATGTTCGCACCGTTGTCGGCGAGGCCCAGGACGCAGGTGTGCTGTCGGTGGTGCCAATCGTTCTCGGTGGTCGCTATGGCCTAGGTTCCGCTGAATTTACTCCGGCCATGGTCAAGGCAGTGTTTGACAATATGGTTGCCAAAAGCCCCAAGAACCATTTCTGCGTCGGGCCCCATGATGATGTGGCCTTTACCAGTCTTGATTACGACAAGTCCTATGATATCGAAGGCAAGGATGTCCACCGGGCCATGTTCTACGGCCTGGGCGCCGACGGCACCGTGGGCGCCAATAAAAACAGCATCAAGATCATCGGCACCGAGACCGACAACAACGCCCAGGGCTATTTTGTCTACGATTCCAAAAAATCAGGGTCCATCACCACCAGCCATCTGCGCTTCGGCAAGAACAAGATCATGGCCCCCTATCTTATCAACAAGGCCAGTTTCATCGCCTGCCATAAGTTCACCTTTCTTGATCAGTACGACATGCTGGCCAACATCGAGGAAAACGGCACCTTTCTGCTCACCACGTCCTTTGGCAAGGACGAGGTCTGGAATCATATGCCGGCCAAGGTCCAAAAGCAGATGATCGACAAGAAACTGAAATTTTACATCATCGACGCCCTGAGCCTTGCCGCGGCCCTCGGCCTTGGCGCCCGTATCAATATGATCATGCAGACCGCCTTTTTTCTGATTTCCGACATCATCACCAAGGAAGAGGCCATTCACTCCATCAAGACCGCCATCAAGAAGACCTACGGCAACAAGGGTGAAAAGGTGGTCAAGATGAACTATGACGCCGTGGACGCAGCGGTGAACAATATCGTTGCCGTTGCTCTGCCAAGCGCCATCACCGGTCACGAACTGCCGCCGACCGTACCGGACAGCGCGCCGGCCTTTGTCAAAGAGGTGACGGCAAAGATGATCGAGGGCAAGGGAAACACCATCACGGTTTCCCAGATGCCCTGTGACGGCACCTGGCCCACCGCCACCACCCAGTATGAGAAGCGGAATATCGCGGTGGAGGTTCCCCTGTGGGATGCGAACACCTGTATTCAGTGCGGGCAGTGCTCTCTGGTCTGTCCCCACGCCTCAATCCGCATGAAAATCGTCGACAAGAATGCCCTGGCCGGTGCGCCGGACACCCTGCAATGCGCCGACGCCGTGGGCAAGGAGTTCAAGGGGCGTAAATTTGTCATCTCCGTGTCCACCGAGGATTGCAACGGCTGTAGTCATTGCGTCTCCGTATGTCCGGCCCGCAAGAAGGATGCGGACGGCAAAAAGAGCGAGAATCGGGCCTTGGCCATGGCAGTTAACAGCGAAGAGATCCGGAAACGGGAATCAGGCAATTACGCCTTTTTTCTCACTCTGCCGGAGCTTGACTATAACGAGGTCAATCCGACCACCATCAAGGGCAGCCAGCTGCTCCGCCCCCTGTTTGAGTATCCTGGCGCCTGTGTGGGCTGCGGCGAGACGCCGTACATCAAACTGGCCACCCAGCTTTTCGGCGACCGGATGATGATCGCCAACGCCACCGGCTGCTCCTCCATCTACGGCGGCAACCTGCCCACCACTCCATATTGCAAGCGGGATGATGGCCGGGGGCCGATTTGGGCCAACTCCCTGTTTGAAGACAATGCCGAGTTCGGCCTCGGCATGCGCCAGACCGTCAACAAAATGGCTTCCCAGGCCGTTGAACTCTTAGCGGAGGGGGTGATCGCCGGGGTTGTCACGCAGGCCATGGTGGATGAGTTGCTCAACGCTCCCCAGGGCAGCCAAGTGGAGATTGAGACCCAACGGGGGCGAGTGGCCGAATTGAAAAAAATACTGGAAGGGAGCACTTTTGCCAAGGCCGGGCAATTGCTGCACGTGGCCGACTTCCTGGTCAAGAAATCGGTTTGGATCTTCGGTGGCGACGGCTGGGCGTATGATATCGGCTACGGCGGCCTGGACCATGTCCTGGCCTCGGGTGAAAACGTCAACGTTCTGGTGATGGATACCGAGGTCTATTCCAACACCGGCGGGCAGATGTCAAAGTCCACCCCTCGGGCGGCCACGGCCCAGTTCGCCGCCGGCGGCAAGCGCATGGCCAAAAAGGATATCGGCATGATCTTTGCCACCTATGGGAATGTCTATGTGGCCAAGGTGGCCATGGGGGCCAATCCTGCTCAGGTGGTCAAGGCGTTCAACGAGGCGGAGGCGTATAACGGGCCATCGCTGATCATCGCCTATTCGCATTGCATAAACCATGGGATCAACATGGCGAAGGGGCTTGAGCAGCAGAAAAAAGCGGTGGAATGCGGGCATTGGCCGCTGTATCGCTATAATCCCCAGGTTGAGGAGGCAGGCGGCAATCCGCTGAGCATTGATTCCAAAGCCCCGGCAATCCCTTTTGCCGACTATGCCATGAATGAAAACAGGTATCGGGCCTTGAAGCTCACCAATCCCGGGATGTTTGACGAGTTGATGGGGCTGGCCCAGAAAGACGTGGACAAGGGCTGGAATTTTTTGACGGGTCGGGAAAAGAGCCTTGAGCCCGGTCAATAATGAGGGACTCGTAAAAAAGGAAAAAGGCCACAGGTCCGCAACACAAACTCAACAAGTTGCAAAGCGATAACCGTTGAAATCGCGGCTTGTTGCGATTTCAACAATAATTGTTTTTGTAGAAAAAACTTTCGCATCCGGAGTTACTGCTTTATGAACAGGCGGTAACTTCGGATTTTTTCATACTGCGGGCGACCATGCCTGCCTGGAGGACGCACAGTCAATCATGCCGGTCAGGGTCGCGATAAATGGTTTTGGGCGAATTGGCCGTCAGCTTGCCCGCCATATTTTTTTAAGGCACAGCGAGACGCTTGCGCTTGTCGCCATCAACACCTTGGCTAGCACGGCCCAGAGTGCGCATCTTTTTCAATACGACAGCATCTCCGGCAGGAGCCCCTTGCCGGTGGAAGCGGATGGCGAGAACGCCCTCGTTATTGCCGGCAGGCGGGTGTCCTATTTCGAGCAGGAAGACCCTGTCAAACTGTGCTGGGGTGAGCTGGGAATTGATCTTGTTATTGAATGTACCGGCAAGCATGCGGAGAACGGCCGGGTTCATTTAGAGGCGGGCGCCGCCAGGGTAATCGTGGCCGGGTCGGCCGGACAGTCCGATATTACCGTTTGCATGGGGGTGAATCACGAGGGGTTTGACCCCTTCCGGCATCGGATCATTTGCGGGGGCAGTTGCACGGCCAACAGCCTTGCTCCATTGGTGAAGGTTCTGGATGATGCGTTGGCAATCGAGTGGGGAATGGTGACCTTTCTCCACTCCTACACCAAGGAACAGAGTTTGCTGGATGATGCCCACCCTGACCTTCGCCGGAGGCGATCAGCCACCCGAAGCATCATTCCGACCACCACCAGCGCCATTGAACAACTGGGTACGGTTTTCCCCGCCCTTTACGGAAAGATTGACGGCTTGGCCCTGCGCGTGCCGACACCGGTCGTGCACGCGGTTGATTTTGTGGCGAAGCTGCAGCGCAAAGAGGACAAGGAGGGATTGCTGCACCTGTTGGAAAACGCCGCACGGGGATCCATGAAAAATATTCTGGCTGTCAGTCACGAACCGTTGGTCAGCACGGATTTAAGGGGCTCCGGGCATTCCTGTATTGTTGATGCGGAATTTTCCGGCTTTCATGGGGATCTGCTCAGGATTTTAGCCTGGCATGACAATGAATGCGCCTACTGCGCACGGATTTGCGAGCTTGCCGAATATGTCGGCGCCCGGACTCGGAACAGCAGTGTTCAGGAGTTTTTGGGCTGTGATGATGGGGGGATGAGGCAAAAAAATATACCATCGTCGGTGTCTGTCGGGTAGTATGACCCTTTTGCAAGGCTTAAGCAAAAGGGCGTCATGGCATGTTGCTGGTAAATGAGAGAGCGTTTCCCTTTAATTCAGGGATGACCCTCGCCGACCTTGTGAAGGAACAAGGTGGTGATGCCGACATTCTGTTGGTGAACGGCTACCCGGCAACATTGGACACTGCGTTGTCAGACGGAGACCGATGCTGTTTGTGGCGGCGAGGGAAAGTC
The DNA here is from genome assembly GCA_013349295.1 of Deltaproteobacteria bacterium. Taxonomy (GTDB): domain Bacteria; phylum Desulfobacterota; class Desulfobulbia; order Desulfobulbales; family Desulfurivibrionaceae; genus Thiovibrio. Next base: position 37,085 of record DUZW01000019.1, on the reverse strand, counting down.
CCTTCTGCGGAAGAGATGCGGCATTTGTTGTATGCTCGGCACAGCCCGGGTGTGCAGTCCCGCCTGCAGGAAAGGGTGGTCGGGATCATGGGCCTTGGAGGTTTAGGTTCTTTGGTGGCTATTGCTCTTGCCCGCATGGGCATCGGTTCACTGCTCCTTGCTGATTATGATGTGGTAGAGCCCACCAACCTCAATCGTCAGCAGTATTTTGTTGATCAGATCGGCCAAAAAAAAACATCGGCGCTTCGGGACATCCTGCAAAGGGTCAATCCCCATGTGTCCGTGACAATCATTGACCGACGGTTGGTCGAGGACGATATTGGAGTTTTGTTCCAGAACGTTCATGCCTTGGTGGAGTGTTTTGATGACCCTGCCATGAAGGCTGCCGGCCTCAGAGCCGCCTTGCACTCTCTTCCGGGGGTTTTTTATGTCTGTGCCTCTGGACTTGCCGGTTATGGGGAGAACAACACGATCAGGACCAGACGTCTGTATCCCGGCATATATCTTGTCGGTGATGAGTTAAGCGCTGCGGCACCTGGACAGGGACTCATGGCGGCCCGGGTTGGTATTGCGGCCCATCAACAGGCAAACCAGGTGGTTCGGCTTTTGCTGGACGTTGAAAATGAGGCGGGGTAAATGAAGGTTCTCTGCAATGGCGAAGCACAGGAAATAGCATCCGGGACTCGGGTGGCTGATTATATCAGGCAGCTCGGTCTGGATATCTATTCGGTGGTGGTCGAGTGTGACGGCAGGATTTTGACCCGGGAAGAATATGGGAGCCACGAATTGCAGGATGGTTCTGTTCTTGAATTGATACGGTTTGTGGGAGGCGGTTGAGATGTTGACCATTGCAGGGAGAAAATTTCGTTCACGTCTTTTTGGCGGTACGGGGAAGTTTTCTTCTCCGGAGGTCATGAAAGAGGCGCTTGCCGCCTCGGGCTGTGAAATGGTCACCGTGGCTTTGCGTCGCATTGATCTCAACAACCCGGCCGATGATATCATGAGCGTGCTGGATCGTGATCGCTATCTTTTTTTGCCCAATACTTCAGGGGCGAGGGATGCCGATGAGGCGATCCGTCTTGCCCGGTTGGCCAGGGCCTCCGGCGGTGGAGAATGGCTCAAGCTTGAGGTGACGCCCGACCCGAGAACCCTGCTGCCCGATCCCATCGAGACTTTGAAGGCCACCGAGCTACTGGTCAAGGAAGGGTTCAAGGTGCTGCCCTATATGAACGCCGACCCGATCCTGGCCCTGCGCCTTCAGGATGCAGGTGCCGTTGCCGTCATGCCTCTTGGTTCTCCCATCGGCACCAATCAGGGGGTGCTGACCCGGTTTCAGATCGAGATTATCATTGCCCAGGCCCAGGTGCCGGTTATCGTCGATGCCGGCCTTGGCGCGCCCTCGCACGTGGCCGAGGCCATGGAGATGGGGGCCGACGCAGTGCTGGTCAACACGGCCATAGCCGTGGCCGGTGATCCGGTCAGGATGGCCCGGGCCTTTGCCATGGCTGTGGAGGCGGGCCGTATCGCCTATGAAGCAGGCCTTGGCGCGGTGAGTAAGGATGCCGCCCCTTCATCGCCCGAGGATGGGCTTGGATTTTTGCGCTAACCCATGTTCGTTATCCCGGAATTTTCCGCATTACAAGATGCGATCAGCCGTGTCACCGAGGCAGAGGTTCTGCAGGCTCTCAATGCCGATCTTCCGGGGATGGCAGGATTGGCCGCGCTCTTGTCGCCTCTAGCGGAGCCGCATCTCCGCGCCATGGCTAAGCGTTCCGCCATCATCACCAGCCAGCGTTTCGGCAAAACCATTCAGGTGTATGCGCCGCTCTATCTTTCCAGTTATTGCGCCAATCGTTGCGCCTATTGCGGTTTTTCGGCGGATAACGTTATTGACAGAAGGGTGTTGACTTTTGCCGAGGCGGAAAACGAGGCAATGATCCTGCATCAGCGCGGATTCAGTCATCTTCTTCTTGTTTCCGGTGAGGCTCCTGCCAAGCTTGGTGTAGATTATCTTGAAGAACTGGCCCTGCGGCTGCGCGATCGGTTTGCCGCCCTCTCCATTGAGGTGCAGCCCCTGGCAACAGAAGAGTATGCCAGGCTTTTTCGCGCTGGGATAACCTCTGTGGCCGTGTATCAGGAAACCTATGACCGGGCCGTGTACGAACAGGTGCATCTGGGTGGGCCGAAGGCTGATTTCGACTATCGCCTGGAAAGTCCGGCCAGGGTTGCGGCTGCCGGCATGCGGGAGGTGGGGATCGGCGCCTTGCTGGGTCTTTCCGACTGGCGGGCGGAAGGGCTTGCCTTGGGCCTCCATCTTGCCTGGCTGCGGCGTCATTACTGGCGAACCGGGCTCACCGTTTCTTTTCCGCGGCTGCGTCCGGCGCAAGGGGAATTTAAGCCGCTGCATTCGGTGAGTGAGAGAAATCTCAGCCAGATGATCTTTGCCCTGCGGATTTTTGATCCGGATGTCGGGTTGTATCTCTCGACCAGGGAGGAGGCCCGCTACCGCGACGGCATGATTGGCCTTGGCCCGACCCGTTATTCGGCTGGTTCGTGCACTGCTCCGGGAGGCTACGGTCAGGCCGATGCGGGGGTGGAGCAGTTTGAGGTCGGCGATAACCGGAGTCTCGCCGAGGTATGCGCCGCAATTCAGCAGAAAGGTTTTGACCCGGTCCGCAAGGATTGGGATGCTGTTTTTCAAGCAAAGGGAGACAGGCAGCAGGCTGCCTGAACGATACGCGTAACCATAAGTATGGAAGGAGGGATGAACCCAATGGCAGATCTGAAGAAAATGTACACCACCATTCTTGGTGATCACTTTCCCATGGACATGAAAATCACCTTTGGCGATCAGGAGCTGGTCTACCGGAAAAAGACCTGGAAGATCGTGGCTGAGGATGGGAGCGTTGACGAACGCGGCGTGCGCTATGGCGAGAACCCGGATCAAGAGGCGGCCCTCTACGAGCTGATCAACGGGAATCTGGTGCTGGGCGATTGCCGCTTCATCGAGCCGGGCAAGGGGCTGGTGAGCGGAATCAAGGTGGAGGACATGCTCCAGGTGGGCAAGCATCCCGGCAAGATCAACCTGACAGACATCGACAACGGTCTGAACATCATCAAGTACCTGATGGGCAAGCCTGCCGCGGTGATTCTCAAGCACAACAACCCCTGCGGTGCCGCCTGCAGTGAGACTTTGGCCCAGGCCTATGACCGGGCCAACCGGGCCGATCGCATCGCGGCCTTCGGTGGAGCCGTTATCCTTAACCGGCCCTGCGACAAGGAAACCGCCGAGCTCTTGAGTGCGAATTACCTGGAAGTGGTCTGCGCTCCGGAGTTCGAGCCGGGGACGCTGGAAATCCTCGCGGCCCGTAAAAATCTGCGGGTGGTGCGGATCAGTCGGATCGACCGTCTCGCCGAGTACGAGAAATACCGCTTTGTTGATTTTAAGAGCCTGATCGACGGGGGTCTCATTGTCCAGCAGTCGGCGGTGAATTCCATCCGTTCCCTGGCTGACCTCAAGCCTGCGGTGAGTACCGTAAAGGGGCAGGAATACAAGGTGGAGCGGGAGCCCACCCAGCGGGAGATCGACGACATGATCTTCGGCTGGGCCGTGGAGCACGGGGTAACCTCCAACTCGGTTATCTATGTCAAGGACGGTTGTACGGTGGGCATCGGCACCGGCGAGCAGGATCGGGTGGGTGTGGCCGATATTGCGGTGTACAAGGCTTACACCAAGTATGCCGACATGCTCTGTTTCGACACCTTTGGTCTTCCCTATGCGGATATGGTGCTGGAGATCGAGCAGGGCAAGCGGAACAAAGCGGATCAGGAAAAGATCGACGAGCAGACCAAGGCGGACAAGGCCGGGCTGCCCGGCTCGGTGATGATCTCCGACGCCTTCTTCCCCTACCGCGACGGCGCCGATGTCGGCATCCGCCAGGGGGTTTCCGCCATTCTTCAGGCGGGCGGCTCCATGCGCGATTTCGAGACCATCCAGGCGTGCAACGAGGCCAAGCCGCAGGTGGCTATGAAGTTCACGGGGCAACGCTCCTTCAAGCATTGATTCCATAAGGTTCATTGCAACAAAAAAGCCCGGCCTTTTCAGGTCGGGCTTTTTTGTTGAGCAGGCTGCTTCAGTTGCGTTGCTCGTTAACGATGCGGCCATCGCTGAAGGTAAAGATTCGGTCAAATCCTTCCACCATTCGCTGGTCGTGGGTCACCACCAAAATGGCGGAGTTGTTCTCCACGGCCAGTTTTTTAAGCAGGGCCATGACGTGTTTGCCGTTTTCCGTGTCCAGAGCGGCGGTGGGCTCGTCGGCCAGGATCACCCGGGGCTGGTTGGCCAGGGCGCGGGCGATGGCGGTGCGCTGGGACTCGCCGCCGGAAAGCAGGGCCGGATAATGGTCGAGGCGGTGGCCGAGACCGAGGCTTTCGAGCAGGGCAATGCTTTGCCGCCGCGCCTCCTTCGGCGCTATACCGTTGTTTTCCAGGGCGATCATCACATTTTCCACGGTGGTGAGAAAGGGGATCAGGTTATGGGACTGGAAGATGAAGCCCAGCTTTTCCCGCCGGACCCGCTTTAGGTCGAGCCCGGGCGGCCAGCCGTCTTCGGCGATCAGTTCCCCGTCCAGCACCACCTTTCCGCGGGTCGGTTCGGTGACCAGACCGATGGTGGTCAACAACGTGGTTTTGCCGGAGCCGGATGGGCCGAGGATGGCCACCAGCTCTCCGGGCGCCACGGCGAAGGTGGCGTCGGCCAGGGCCACTACCTCGGTGTCGCCGTGGCCGTAAATCTTGGTCAATCCTTCAATCTGCACCGCGTACATCGTCATCCTCCCAGGGCTTCCGCCGCTTCGACCCGCATGGCCTTCCGGATGCCCACCAGGCTTGCCGCCACACAGATCAGTATCACAATGCCGAACAGGAGTTGCATGTCCGCAGGTACCAGATCCACCCGGCGCGGAAACTTATCGTGGGTCAGGTTGATCAGAGTAAAGCCGATACCGTAGGCAACCACCCCCATCAGGAGCGACTGCTGGAGGATCAGGCCGACGATGACCCGGTTTCTGGTGCCGATCAGTTTCAGGGTGGCGATCACCCGCAGCTTGTCCAGGGTCATGGTGTAGATGATGAGGGAGATAATGACCCCGGAGATGATGAGCAGGATGGCCCGGAACAGGCCGAGTTGCATTTTGGCCTTCTTGATCATGCCTTCGGTAAGAATTCGTTTCTGGTCGGCAACGGTCAGGGGGCGGAAGTGATTCCAGCGACTGATCCGTTCCTGGACTTCCGCGAGATTTGTCCCCGGCGCCAGGCGAGCGACCACGGTGTTGGCGATATGGGTCGAGCCGGTAATCTCGGAGATCCGTGGGGTCAGCTGTTTGGCCTGGCCCGGCGAAAGGAGGGGCAAGCGGGTTATTTGCGCGCTCAATCTGCTCCGGTTGTTGCGAATGGCATTGTCGTCATCCTGGAACTGGATTTTTTGTGCGTCGGCCAGGGTGACATAGGCGACCGGATCGCCTGCCGAGGAGACCATCTTCGCGGTGTGTCCAACCACGGTATAGTCATCTCCGGCCAACCGCAGTTTTTCGCCAACCGGAATCTTCATGGCGCGGTCTACTACGATTTCATAATGACTCTGCCGGATGGCGCGTCCGGCAATGATCTCCGGTGGTCCGCCAAGACCGCCCTGCTCATAGCCGATTAGGAAAAAGCGGAAGGGTTTACCCTGGCGCTCGCTTTGGATATTTTGGAAGGACAAGGCCGAGGCCTGCACGATACCGGGAACCGCCCGGATCCGGTATTTGATATCCTCCGGAATCCGGGAGGTGGTGGCAAAGGGGCCGCTCGTGTCTTGCTGCACCACCCAGAGATCCGCCGCCGTAGTGGTCAGGATGCCGGTGGCGTCGGCGAACAACCCCCGGTAGATACCGCTCATGCTCATCACCACTCCGAGGAGCATGCCGAGGCCGAGGCAGGTCTGGACGAAACGGCTCCGATTGTGGCGTATGTCGCGAAGCGCCAGATTCATTTGCTCACCCGAACTTTCTGGCCTTCGCTGAACTTCTGCAGCCGTTCGGGTGCGGCAATGGCGATGGCATCCTGATCGGTAAGGCCGCTGGTGATTTCGACAAAATGGTTGTTTTCAAGGCCGGTGACAACCTTCCGGAATTGCAGACGGTTGCCGATCACCGTCCAGACCCCGCGCTGGTTTCCTTTGGTGACCAGTACTGAGGTCGGCAGGGACATGGCTCCTTGTTTGGCGTTGGCTGTGATCAGGACCTCTGCCTGCTCACCGAGGTGAAAATTTTTAAGGGCCGGCGTAAAGGCCACATCCACCTCCAGCGACTCGGTGACCCGGTCGCTTTCCCAGGCAAGACGCGCTACCCTGCCTGGAAATTTTTCTCCGGGGGCGGAACGGAGGCTGATGGTCGCCGGCTGTCCAGGCGTTACCCCTGTCAGCAGCGATTCATCAACGTTGGCCTTTACCCAGACCGTCTCCGGATTGGCAAGCAGGAAGATCGGCAGCCCTGCGGTTACCGTGGCTCCCGGCTCAAGTTCCCGTCGGATAATGACTCCCTCCTCCGGCGCTACAATAAGGGTATCGTCCAGACGTGAGCGGCTGGCGGCAAGGGCGGCTGTGGCGGCGTTTTTTTCTCTTCCGGCGGAGTTCAAGGCGGCAGCGGCGCGGGCCGCCTCTTCCCTGGCAACCAGGAAGGCGGTTTCATACTGCTCCGCCTCTTGGGCTGAAACCAGTTCCTTGGCTGCCAGGGCGTTGAAACGTTTGCTGTTTTTTTCGGCAAGAAGCAGGCCGGCCTGGGCCTTTTGCAGATTGGCCTGTTCCATGGCTATTGTGGCGGCAGCTTTTTCCGCCGTGGCTGCTGCTTGTTTGGCCTGGGCCTGTAACTCAGTGGCGTCCAGTTTCGCCAATACCTGGCCGCGCTTGACCAGATCCCCCTGATCAACGCTGACCTCGGCAAGGCGAGCGGTAATCTTGCCGGCTATGTTTATCATGACTTTGGCCTCTACCGTGCCGTTGCCATAGATTTGGGTGACCAGATCCTGCGGAGTAAGCCGTACCACCTGGACCTTGGGCGGCCCAAAAACAATGAGGCGCAGGAAAAGGCCCAATGCCAGGATCACGGCCAGGGCCAGGAGATGTTTTTTCTGTATTTTCAGCATGGTCGGAGGACGCATGATTTTTCTCCTAATTCCGGCTCCATTGCCGTAATCGTTCACTATGAACGCAAGAACGTGGTTCAACTGTTGAATGGTTACCTATTGTTTTCCCAAGGCGCGGTCCAGCCGTGCCCTGGCAATTCTTTGGTCATATCCCGCTTGAATCTGCGCGGTTTCTGCGTTTAGGGCTTGAGCTTGGGCGTCGATGGCTTCAACCATTGTCCCCAACCCTTCCCGATAGCGTTCGATGGCCAGGTGTTGGCTTTCCTGAGCCGCCACCGCTTCTTTGTTGCTTGCCGCGAGGCGGGCCTGGGCTTCGTTGATTCCCAGCCAAGCACTTTCCACCTCTTTGCTGACTTGCATCCGCAGATATTTATGCTGCGCCTCCAGCCCACGGATTGCTGCATCGGCCTCGCGTACATGTTCCTGGGTGGCGAATCCTGAAAAAATCGGCAGGGTAAGATTGACTCCCAGAGCCCAGACTTGGCCTTCCGGGAGCATGCTCTGTGCAGCCTCGCCATAGCTTGCCGTGCCGGAAAGAATGGGCAGGTATCCGCTGCGGGCGGAGTATAGGGAACCAGTGGCCGCATCCTTGAGGGAGGCGAGCCGTTTGAGTTCGCTTCTGCTGTGCAAGGCCTCCTCCCGCAGGCTGGCAAGATCTTCCGGTGCGGAGTCCGTGACGGTTTCAGGTTCGGCCAAGGGCCGGTCTTCAAGAGTGTTCAGGCCCATGGCATTGGCAAGTTCCAGTCTCGCCAGATCGCGGTTGTTCTCGGCCCTGATCAGTAAACTTTTTCCTGCAAAGAGAGAGGCTTCGGTTCGGGCCACATCTACCTTGGACCGGATTCCATGCCGGAAAAATTCACTGGCTTGATGAGCCAACCCTTCTCGGGCAGCCACGGTTTTCCGGCTGGCCGCCACCTGTTTTTCCGTGGCCAGGACAAGATACCAGGCACTTTTAACCCGGAAGGCCACATCCTGTCGACTGGCCGTCAGGCCTTCCATTGCTGCGGTCTTGGCCCCTCGCGCAGTAGCGGTGGCCCCGGCGGTACGGCCAAAATCATAGAGATTCTGCCTGACTATCACCGAGGTGCTTGCAACCTCGGTTTCCTTGATGGAGCCAAGGGCGGTCAGAAAGGTATCTCCCTTGTTCCAATCGGCGGTGAGATTGATTTGGGGCCAGTAATTGGCCTTGGCCTGGCCGAGTCTGGCCTCCGTGGCCGAGAGATTGGAAGCCGCTTCTTCTATCTGGGGATGATTTTTGTCGGCGGTTGTCAGGGCCTCTGCCAGGGTAAGCGGTTCTGTCGCCCTTGCCGCGCCGGGGAAAAAGACGGACAGCATTAAAAAAAAGAGCATTTTTTTCATACGGGTTCCCGGGTGTTGGTTGGTGGTATCGTTGCTGAAGAGTCCGCTTGAATAAGACGCAAAAAATTGCTCCACAGCCGTTCGGCCTCGGCGTCCAGGCTGAAATCGCCTCGGGAGATGGACCAGCGCAAGGCGGTGAACTGGATCATGCCAAGCAGGGTGATTGCAGTTTCCCGCGGGGAGAGGGAGCGAATTTCGCCGCTTTTGATTCCTGCACCAATGAGATTGTTGAGCGTTTCGATATACCCCGTCATATTGCCTGCTATGGTTTTGGCCAGATGCGGGTCTCCGAGGTGGATCTCTTCGGAAAAAATGAAACGGGGCAGTCCGGGGTTTGCGGCAATCAAGCTGATGTGGGAGCGGAAAATGAGGTTCAGTTTTTTCAGGGTCGCTTCTGTCCCTGTCGCAATTGCCGCAGCCTTGGCCATCACCGCCTCACCAATGAAATCGGCAAGGGCGCCGAGAATTTCCTGCTTGCCCTTGAAATGGCGATAGATATTTGCATCGCTCATCCCTGCCCGTCCGGCTATCTCGGTGATCGTGAGGCCCTGGACACCCTTTTCGCCGATAACCTGCAGCGCGGCTTGGACAATCTCTTTCCTGCGAATATGGGTGCTTTTTTTAGGGGGCATAATAAATCCTCTATGTGAATGCTCGTTCACATTATAAAAGTGCCGAGTCTGTGTCAAGTGGTTTTTCTGGTGGCGCATGATCCGGAATTGATAGGCATGAGGCGTCACAAGCAGTATTATTGACGGGCGATCTCCTGGGAGTTAGGCTGAAGCGGCAAGAACACGGACACATGTGTGGGGGTAAGGCGGATGGCACAGACTGAAAGCGATTTGGCAGGTGGTCGGCAAAGTTGTTGAGGCCCGAAGATTCCTCCTCGGGCAGGAGTTATCATAGCTGAGCAAGCCTTTGTGACCGGAGTGCTTGCAACGTCGGTCGGTTCAGTACCGCAGGTCGCCACCGCACTTTCCTGGCGGGATCGTTGGGGTGGATTCCGGGTTCGGCTTGGTCTCGGACGGATGCGATATACCGTTGAGCCTGGCCTGTATGGCGTTGGCCTCCCCAAGGAAGATTCGCCTCTCCTGGTAACGGCCAATTATAAATTGAGTTTCGACCATCTGCGTGCGGCCCTGGCCGGGCAAGACGCCTGGGTTCTGGTTCTTGACACCAACGGGATCAATGTCTGGTGTGCGGCGGGTAAGGGGACCTTCGGCACTGCCGCGCTCTGTGCCCAAGTGGTCGCGTGCAAACTTGCCCAACTGGTCAGACATCGCAGCCTTGTTGTTCCCCAGCTCGGTGCACCGGGTATTGCGGCGCATGCGGTGAGGCGACAAAGCGGTTTTTCCGTGGTGTACGGACCGGTGTCGGCCCATGATCTTCCGGAATTTTTTGGCTCTGGGATGCAGGCCGGCCCGGCAATGCGACGCAAGACCTTTTTTTTATCGGAAAGGGCTGTCTTGATTCCGGTGGAAGTTGTTGTCGCCTCTAAATGGGCTTTACCCCTGTCCATCGTCTTGCTTGCGGTGAGCGGCCTGTTCGGCCCGGCGTTATTTTGGGAGAATGTGCGGGGGCCTGGCGGTTGGATGGTCGCTGGTCTGTGGAACGGAATCGTTGCCGGAACTGTGTTGACCCCCATTTTGCTGCCGCTGCTGCCTGGTCGGGCCTTTTCCTTTAAGGGGATGGTGGCCGGCTGCATGTCAGCCTTGCCGGGGGCGATTTTTTTCTTCCAGTCAGGGGGGGCGGGCAACGGCTACACCGCTTTGGCATGGCTGCTGCTCATTTCGGCTATTTCTTCTTTTCTCGGGCTGGAATTTACCGGGGCCTCAACCTATACCTCGCTTTCCGGGGTGAAGAAGGAGATGCGCTTTGCCGTGCCGCTCCAAATCGGCGCGGCACTGTGCGGGTTGTTTCTGCTGTTTTGGGCAAGGAGGTTGTAATGGCGGGAAAGGGGTTGTATCTCCGGGGAGTTGCCACCTTGCGGCTTGAGCAGGATGCCTGCATCGGCTGCGGCATGTGTCTGGAGGTCTGTCCACAGGAGGTTTTCGCCCTGAAGCTCGGCAAGGCGCGGATCATCGAACATGACGCCTGCATGGAGTGCGGGGCCTGCATGATGAATTGTCCGGTTGGGGCGGTTTGGGTGCAAAGCGGGGTGGGGTGCGCCCAGGCGGTATTCAATGCCATACTGGGACGTGGCGGCACAGCCTGCTGTGCCGCTGAGGGGAAATCCGGCTGAGGCTTCTGTTGCCAATGGTGTTTCCCGGCAAACAGGAGAATGATGGATCTATTGATCGGTTTGCCGGGGGAGATTTTTGCCGCGATTACTTCATCCGTTCCGGGTGAACCTGGGGCGTGGTCTGGGGGGTAATCTGAGTCGGGGTCTGCGGCTCAGGTTGCGGCTGATTCTGGGGCTGAGTCTGCGTTGGACCCTTGCTCTTTTTTTCCGGGTAGAGGCGCAGGCTTATTCTCCGGTTGCGGGGGTCAAAGGGGTTTTCCTTGATGATCGGTTCCGTGGCCGCATAGCCGGAGACCCGTCGCAGGCGAGTGGAGGGAATGCCGTTTTTTTCCACCTCGACACGGGCGGCGGAGGCCCTAGCCGTGGAAAGTTCCCAGTTGCCGAATTCCTTGCTCGCATAACTGACCGCATCGGTATGGCCTTCGATTTCTATGCGGCTTGAGGTGCTCTTAATGTTGTCGCAGAGCACCTTGAGAATTTTCTGGCCGCTTTCGGTCAACGCCGTGCTGCCCAAGGGAAACATGGGGTTCCCCTCCTTGTCCATGATGTCCACCTTGACCCCGCCTTCAAAGACCTCGATACGTACCTGATCCTTGAGATCGGCAAGCCGCTCCTCGATCTCCTGCTGGAGCTTGTTTTTGAATTGTTCCAGACCGGCGGTGCTTGCCTCGCCCTCATCCTCTCCGGTGGCAGCCGGGGCTTGGGTAACGGTGATTTGGGCCTCGGAGGCGACTTGCTCCTTGGCGATAATCTCTGCACCGCTGCCAGAGCCGCCCTCGGAAAAGAGGCTGTATTCCTTAAAATGTCGGGCAAGCTCTTCTTTCTTTTTTTGGGGGGTCATGTTCACCAGCCACATGAGGAGAAAGAACGCCATCATCCCCGTCATGAAGTCGGCAAAGGCAACCTTCCAGCTGCCGCCGTGGCCGCCGGCCTGGACCTTCTTGATCTTTTTTATGATTATGTTTTTGTCTTCCATTTCTTGATGGCCTCCTCAACCTCGGCAAAAGAGGGACGATCGTCTCCAGGGATGGCGCGGCGGCCTGCTTCAACGGCGAACTGCACCATGAAGCTGGTGGAATAGGCGGCGAGCAGGGAGGTTTTGATTACCCGCAGATAGGTTTCGCGTTCATGGGCGTGGTGCTCAAGCTTGGTTCCCATGGGACCCACAAAGCCGTAACAGGCAAGTACGCCGAAAAATGTTCCGACCAAGGCCGCGCCGATATGATGGCCCAGAACCTCGGCCGACTCGTTGATGTATCCCATGGTGATAACAATGCCCAAAACCGCCGCGACAATACCCAGGCCAGGCAGGGCATCACCTATCTTGGTGATGCTGTGGGCCGGGAGCATCCGCTCATGCTGGTTGGCTTCCAGGTCGATCTCCATGAGGTTGTCCAGCTCGTAAGCGGGGTAATTGGCGCTGAGCATGGTTCGGACCGTGTCGCAGATGAAGTCCGCCGCCTCGTGGTCCTTCATGATGTTGCCATATTTTTGAAACAGGGGGCTTTGTGCATGGTTTTCGATATCGGACTCGATGGCGACCAGGCCTTCCTTCTTGATCTTGAAAAATACGGCGTTCATGAGCAGCAGCAGTTCCAGATAATGGGCCTTGTTCAGGTGGGATTCGGAAAAAATACTGCCAAGGTGTGAGATAATGACCTTCAGCGACTTTGCCGGCGAGGAAATGATCAGGCCGCCGATGGCGGCGCCGAAGATGATGATTACCTCCGCCGGCTGGAACAGGATGTGGAAATTGCCTTTCCCCATGGCGTAGCCGATGATGACTGATCCTAAAACAATTGCTATGCCGATGATTGTGAGCATGTTGGTATTTGTTTCCCCATGAAATACATAATGTATTGATGTTGTACAGCCGGCGCGGAAATTATTCCGCTGAAACCGGAAAGATCAGGGCTCAAGCCAGCGCTGACTGATGAGTTGTTCTTTTTGTTTCCGAAGCGCATAGGTGGCAATGGCGTCCTGGATGGCCCCGTTGGTCGCGGTAAACTGGATGGCCACCAGGCAGCCGCCCTCCGGGAGCGGGTTTGCCCGTGCAACCTGCCCACCGACGACGACCCAGGAGGGTTGGTCCGAGGAGAGGAGCATGTGGACTTCAACTAGATCCCCGGCAGCAAAGGTCTCAGTGGCCGTAAGCTTGATTCCGCTGGCGCTCAGGCTTACCTCTTCAACCCTTGTTGTTTCTTCTTGTCTGGCAATAAGATGAGAATCAAGGATGGAGTCCAGCTTGGTGTTGATCAAAAGGAGCAGCTGGGTCATTGAGGGACGGAGATTTTTCTCCTCGTTGAAGCGTGGCAGCTTGTAGAAATCAAACAATAGATCAAGCTTGGCGTTGGCCTCAAGCAGCATCAGGGCAAAACATGGGTCGATTTCATGGGGCAGAGGTCTCAGGCTTGCGCCGAGCCGGCCTGATTCGGAGAGGGAAACGGGAATAATCCTGGGTACGGGCAGGACGCCGTTTTCGATTTTTTGCACCGATGTTGCCAGCAGATCATCAATTCGGAAATTTTCCCGGCGATTCTGGTCGTTGGTGTTTGCAGCGTTGTCAGATGGCATGCGTATAATTCCCCTATAAAATACTGGATATCATACCCTGTCGCGGGAAATTTTGAATTATTTTTTTGCGCGTGGCTCGCCGTTGTTTTGCGCTGGGGCCAGGGCGTTATGGAAAATAGGGAGGGTTAGTGCACCGAGCAGGAGATACAGGGGTCGTAAGCGCGCACCAGCATCTCGGCCAATAGCTCGATTTCCCGGTCTTTTTTTCCGGTTTTGGCATACTGGCCAGCCAGCGCCTCGATGTCGTGCAGGATGTTGGCGTGGTTCTGGCTGGTGGGGATAACGCAATCCGCCTTGCTGACCTTGCCGTTTTTGTCGAATTTGTAATAATGATAGAGGATGCCTCGGGGAACCTCCACCGCGCCGACGCCTTCCCCTTTTTTTGCGTGGACCGGTTGGCGTGGTTCCTGCCAAGGGCTGCCAAGCAGGGTGTCGATGAGCCGCAGGGAATCGAGCACCACATGAACGCATTCCACCAGCTGGGCTACATTGGCCATGTAAGGGTTATGGTTTGTCGGGATAAGGCCCAGGGATTCGGATATCTCTCTGGCGGCGGGGTGGAGCTGCGGAAAGTTGTTGTTCAGGCGGGCCAGGGCGCCGACGGCGAAGGAGGCGCGCGAGAGTTTGCTCAGCTTGGAGGTGAATCCCTCTGCGCAGTATTCATTGGTCATGGCCCGGTATTCATGTTCCTTTTTGAGCACCCCGTCTGTTGACACAAGTCCTCCGCCGATAAAGGGGTAGCGGGTGTCGCCCTTGAGGGAGACAAATTCCGTTTCCCGGCTGAAATCAGGAATGGTAAAGGTTTTAAACAATTCCGCCGAAGCCAGCAGGTCGGGGACCGAGGCCATCAGCCGCTGGCGGATTTTTTCCAGCTGGCCTTTTTCCGGCAGCATGGTGAAGCCGCCCACCACGGTCCGGGTCGGGTGCAACCGTCTGCCGCCGATAATGTCGCAGGCATCGTTGGCCAGCAGTTTGAGGCGCAGGGCTCGCTGTACCACCTCCGGATGGGTTTTGGCCAAGGGAAGTACGCTGCCTGTGCCGAGAAAATCCGGGGCGGCCAGAAAATAGAGATGCAGGATATGGCTTTGCAGGGTTTCCATGTGTTTGAGCAGGAGCCTGAGGGCAGCGGTCTGGGGTGAGGGGGTGATGCCGAAGGCGTTTTCCACGGCCCGGATGCTGGCCAGGGTGTGGCCGATGGAGCAGATCCCGCAGATCCGTCCGCTGATATAGGGCGCGTTCTCCCAGTGCTTGCCCACCAGCATGGCTTCGAAAAAGCGGGGGGTTTCAACGACCTCCCATTGCGCCTTTTTGACCACCCCGTTTTTGATGCTGATTTTGATGTTGCCGTGGCCTTCCACCCTGGTCAGGTGGTGGACATTGACCTCGCAGGAGAGCTTCATGATTTTTTCCTCTTGATCGGGGTCTTTTTGTTTTGGGGAAGGGTTGTGTGGGCGTAAGAGGCGAATCCGCCAAAACATTCCAAGCGGTCGATGACCGCCTCCTTGTTAAAGCCATAAGTGTGCATGATCTCTTCCAGCTGCTTGAGGTTTGCCGCTTCCGCCGGACCACGGCACCCCCAGCAGCCCCTGCGGTTACTGGTGCACCAGGCATCGCAGCCGGCTCGGGTGACAGGACCGAGACAGGGTTCGCCGAGCTCGAACAGGCAGATGTTCTGATTGGCCTTGCACTCCACGCACACCGGATATTCAGGATGGTGCACCGCCTTGCCCAACACCAGATCGGTGACGATTCTCTCGACCTCTTCTTTTTTTATCGGGCAACCGAAGATCGAGAGGTCCACTTGGACAAAATCCGCGAGAGGATGAACCTCCATGGTGTCGATGGGAAAGTCGCCGTACACCTCTTTTTTGACCCACTCCAGATCGCGGAAGCGGTTTTTCAGCTGGTTGACCCCGCCAAAGCAGGCGCAGGAGCCAAGGGCCACCAGGATTTTTGCATTTTTACGGATCTCGGTGAGACGGGTAATTTCATCCTGCCGGGTGACGCTGCCTTCGACAAAGGCGATGTCATAGGTGTCGGAGCGCTCGCTCATTCCTTCGCGGAAATTGACGATCTCCACCAGATTGAGAAAGTCCAGAAGGGTGGCTTCGTTGTTCAGGAGCTGCAACTGGCAGCCTTCGCAGGAGCTGAGTTCAAAGAATCCGACTTTGGGCCGGGTAAGGGGGACGCCAAGGTATGAGAGTTGTCCGCTCATGTCAGATCGCCTCCTTGAGGTTCATCACCGACCAGTAGTCAAAGACCGGGCCGTCCAGGCAGGTGTAGGTCGAACCGATGTTGCAGCGGCAGCATTTCCCCCGACCGCAATGCATGCGGCGTTCCAGGGAAACGAACATCTTCTGCATGGGCAGTCCAGCCTCGGTCAGCATCTTGCAAACGAAATGGAACATGACCGGAGGCCCGCAGACGATGGCATAGGTGTTCTCCCGCAGGTTTGGTGTCTGGCTGATCCGTTCCTGCAACAGTTCGGTGATCAGGCCGGTGCGGCCGTGCCAGCTCTTGTCCGCTTGATCCACGGTGATGCCGAGTTCGATGTCGAAACGGCGCCATTCTTCGTACTGGTAGGTGAAGAGCAGTTCCGCCGGGGTCTTGGCGCCGTACATGATGTCCACCCGTCCGTATCTGCTCCGGTTTTCCAGCACGGCTAAAAGGGGAGAGCGCAGGGGCACGATGCCCAATCCCCCGCCGATGAGCAGGATGTCTTGCCCCTGCATTTTTTCCAGAGGGAAATGGGTGCCGAACGGACCGCTTATCCCCACCCTGGTGCCTCGCTCCACTCGGGCCAGAAAATTGGTGAGATTGCCCACTGCCCGGATGCACAGTTCAATATCGCCATGCCGTATGGGGGAAGAGGAAATGGAGAAGGGCGCTTCGCCGATTCCCGGCAGCTCCAGCATGACGAACTGACCTGGCCGGAAGGAAAAGCGCTTCCGCTGGTCGGGATCGATGATCTGGATCTGGTAGAGCTTTTCGGTGGCGGTGAGCGGGTAGATGCTGGTGATCTCGGCCGACAGGGTATACTCGAAACTGCCCGGGTCTTCCTTGCCGCCGCGCGCGCCTGAGGTCTGGTCGAGAATGTCGATGAAATTGAGTTTGTTCTGCATGTCTTACTCCTTGCCCCGGACGCTGGCGATGACCTCGGGGGGGGTGATGTCGGCAAGGCAGGCTGCCCCGCAGCGGCCGCAACCAACGCAGAGGGACTCCTCAAAGGCTTCCACGAAGCCGCGGTGTTTGTGGTAATACCTGTATTTCAGACGACTGGCGCTGGTAGGGCGGAAGTTGTGGCCTCCGGCCACCTTGGCAAAGTCGATGAGGTTGCACGAGTGCAGGGATTTAATCTTGCTGGCGTGTTTCAGGTCAGGGTCGACGTGCTCATCGACGCCATAGCAGTAACATGTGGGGCAGACGTTGGCGCAGGTTCCGCAGGAAAGACATTTTTCGCCCCAGGCATCCCAGGCGGTTGACTCAAATTCAAGGTCGAGGATCTTGGTGAGATCCGAGGTGTCCACGGTGGCGGTGTAGCGCTTGCTTTTTTCCTTGGTTGCATGCTTGTAGAGGGCGAGGTCTTTGGCGCTCGGATCCTGGCAGGTGAGCTGGGTCAGCAGATCAAAAGCCGTGGCGGAGAGGATTTCCGCAAAATATTTGCCTCCCAGATCGGTGAGGAACAGGTCGAAGCCGTGGAGTACGGAGTCGGTGCCCATGGAGCGGCAGAAACATTGGGGCTCCGGGTTACAGCCCATCCCGATGATGAAGAGGTTTTTTCGTTTGCCCATATAATAAGGGTTTGGATAGGTGCTTTGCGCCAGGACCAGGTCCAGCTTGTTCAGGGCATTGATATCGCAGGCATGCATGCCGAAGAAGACCAGGGGCCGGTAGACATTGAGGTCGACATGTTTTTTCCACCCGTCACGGGTTATGGAAAAGGTGGACAATGTTTCATGGTAGGGAAGGACAAAGCGTTTGGGCGAATGCACCGTCTGGGTGTAATCAAGGGCAAGTTCGTTGAAGTCGTAGGTCACATCGAAATCGTAGAGGGGCTTGCCGTTACGGTCGTTCCCTTTGGAGACGGGGCCGACAATAATGTTAACGGCCAGCAGCTCATGGAGGCGGGCGAGCTCCTCTTTTTTGAAGACCTTGAAGATCATGACAGCCCTCCTTGGCAGAGTGGTGAACGACATGCGTTTCGTTTTGAAAAATTGCCCATAATTATATGGGATATAACGATTGGCCTTCGGCTGTCAAGAAATTGTATTTGATTTTATCGTGCCACCACAAATGCCTCGGGGAATCCGGAACCGGCCATGGTCTGAGCCATTTGCTTGGCCGTGGTCAGGGTGTTTCCGGCTTTGACCTGGACGCGGTAGAAAATCTGATCGCCCCGTTCATGGCGGAAGGTCTCGGTCTCCCTGCCTCCTTTATTCATCTTGTTCTTCAGCCGCTCGGCATTCTCCTGGACGGTGAAGGCGCCGATCTGGACATAAAAGTCACCCTTTTGGAAATCCTCGTGGGGCAGGAAATGGGCTTCGGTTTTGTTGTCGGCGAGTTGGACGGTTTCCGCCTCGCCCAGGGCGGTGATCCGGACCTGGCCGGTTCCTTCTTTTATGATGCCGAGATCCCTGGCAACATTATAGGAGAGATCGATGATCCTGGTTCCCACGAAAGGGCCGCGGTCATTGATCCGCACCGTGGTGGAGCGGCCGTTGCCAAGGTTTTCCACCAGGAGTCGGGTGTTCATGGGCAGGGTTTTGTGGGCCGCGGTCCAGTCGTACATGTTGTAGGTTTCGCCGTTTGAGGTCTTGCGGCCGTGGAATGGGTTGCCATACCAGGAGGCCGTGCCGGTCTCGGTGTATCCCTCGGCCGAGGGCAGCGGATAGTAGGTCTTCCCGTCAATCTGGTAGGGCTTTTGCGTTGCGGGGATGCGGCCCGCTTTGGCCGCCGCTGGCCTGGATGGGGGGGCAGTCTGTGCCGGCGGGGTGCTGGTAAGCACTGTCGTGCAGCCGGAAAAGGCTGCGGCACACAGGAGCAGGATGGCAGGGCGGAAAACTCGTAAGGAAGGTTTGAAAAAAATCATGGTTTCGTCTCGATGGGGAGGTTGGGTTTTAGCCGTTCGGTGTAGAACGCCCCGGCCTTGCCAACGGTGTGCGGAGTGTAGGGGAGATAGCGCTGGTGCGCAGGCTTCACCCTCAGATTGTCGAAGATAACTTTTTTGTCTGTGTCAACCATGGAGAGATGCAGATCCAGGATGGGCCGGAAGATATGGAGCCTGCCGTCCGGACCAACGCCGATCAGGGGGCTTTCCCAGCGGCGCAGCTCATAGCCCTTGAGCCAAAGGCCTCGGCTTGGCACTCCCGTGATTTTGTCCCGCTGGGAAAGACCTTCCGGGGCGGGGTTGTCCAGTTGGGCCTCCACCTCGCGGCTGCCCTGCACACTGAGCCGAGACCAGGCGGGATGATCGGGATGCTCGGTTCGGAGCAGATGGGTGCCTTGGTCGTTAAAGGACCACTGGCTGTGGCACACGGTGCAATGCACCTTTTTCTCGTACTGCCTGTGGGCCGGATGGACAGGCTGGGGCACCACGTGTTTCTTGCCGGTCAGCCGGGTGGTGAGCACCAGTCGGTCCGCCTCGACATGCAGATTGTTCAAGGCAATGGGCAGACCGGTACGCCAGCCGTGGCAGCTGAGACAGGTCACCTTTTTGCCTTTTTCTTGAGTCCCGCCGTGTTTCCCCATGAGTTCCGCTCCGCTGTGGCAATCAATGCAGGCCATGCCTTTCTGCTGGTGGATATCCGGGGCCAGCTGGTGGAATTCGATGCCATAAGGCCGGGCTTCAGTGCCATCGGTGCGGTAGGGGGTTCGGTACTCCAGATTGAAGTCGTGCTCAAAGCGGCCATAATAGTCGCCGCCCACGAAGTTGCCGTAATGGCAGTGCAGGCACTGGTTGTCCGTCGGGGATTTGTGGAAGGCATGGCCGGTCATTTTGCCGTTGGTGTGTGCCAGATGGCAGGCAGCGCAGCCGGTGCCGCGTACCGTTTCAGGATAGCCGTCACCACCACTGTACACATGGCAACGCAGGCAGCGGCGGCGCAGCAGGTCATCGACCAG
This sequence comes from Deltaproteobacteria bacterium, assembly GCA_013349295.1. Taxonomy (GTDB): domain Bacteria; phylum Desulfobacterota; class Desulfobulbia; order Desulfobulbales; family Desulfurivibrionaceae; genus Thiovibrio. Next base: position 17,608 of record DUZW01000019.1, on the reverse strand, counting down.
GTCGAGGGGGGAGGCGATTGGGGCGTGGGCCGGGATTTCCGCAAGCGAAGCAAGGGGGGCTTGGGCGCCAAAGGCAGCCCGGACAAGGTTTATCTCGTTTCTTGCGGTGAAATGCAGCGAAGCGGCGGTCTGGGTCACCTGGAGGGCATGGCATGTGCCGCAGGACTTCTGCATCTGGTCCGGATGGGCGGGCTGGGTGATGAGCCCGGCATGGGCCTGCTCCTGCGTTGCGCCTGCCGGATTTCCTCCGTGGCAGCCGGTGCAGGCGATCTCGTGGCCGGGGTCGAGACGGACCTCCGGGTGGCAGCCCTGGCAGCCGGGCGGGCGGGACGGAATTTCCTGAATGGCGGGCTTTTCCGGAGCATTGTCTTGCCTGCAGCTGGAAAAGGCCAAGGCAAGCAGACAGAGTAGCGGCAGGATGGCGCGGTTTTTTTTGTTGCGGCGAAAAGGCATGGCGGACGGGGTATCCTCGGGGCTGATTGATGAATGTTCCCGCCATACTACCTTATTTTGCGGCAATGGCAACAAGCCGCAAGTGCACCACATGCGGCCATCCGGAATTGTTGAGGGAAGGGAACGGGAAAAATGTTGCAATAGGTGCTTCCACTCGTTAGTTTGGCGGGGAAAGTATGGAGTCTGATTCCAGGGCAATTGCTCGGGGTACGTCCTGTCTGCTATCCGTCGGCAGGAAACGGTCATCTCAAGCCTCTTGCAAACCAGCCGAGATGTTCGACGTCTCACAGCCCGCGCGTTCCGGGGGATGACAACAGGAGCCTGTTTCAGTCGGTATGAGAAAAATTACCCTTGATAACGCCACTGCGGGTATGGTGGTCGCAGCTGATATCTTTGGTCAGGATTTTGACGGCGATCTGCCGCTCATCTGCCGGGGGGTGGAGCTCTCTGATCCCATCATCAGCAAACTCAGAGGCCGGGGATTCATTGAGCTGATTATCGTCACCCCTCCCGACTACCGGGGAGCGCCGGGCGAGATCCTGGCCCCCACCGAGGTGACCGGGAATATCCTTTTTGACGGCGCCGTGGAGCTCAACTGCGATCTGCCTCCGGAAACAAAGATCGAGGCCGGCGAGGATATAATTATCAACGGTACAGTGGGGCCGGGCTGCAACGTCAGAAGCGCCAACGGCGATGTCGTCATCACCGGTACTCTGGCAGGCGCCGTTGACAAGCATATCGTCATCTGCGCAGCCAAGCGGGTCGCCATCACCTCCACCACACAACTCTGCGGCCTGGACATCAGAGCCTTGGGCGAGGTCGCCATCAGCGGCGATATCAGCGACAGCACGGTGGCCGCCAAGGGGCGGCTGCGTATCGACGGCTCCGTCGTCCGGTCGAAGATTTACAGCCAGGCCCGTATTATGGTCGAAAACTGCGGCAACAACACCGACCCATGCCACCTGTTGGTCAAGCCCCTGGAATGTGGGCCGCTCTTTCAGAAACTTCTGGGCTTCGATAAGCAGAATACCGCTTTCGAACAGGAGCGGCAGCGGTTGCAGAACACCATCGAACTGGTCAAAAAACTCGGCAAGGACATCGAGCGGATGCCCTACGAAAACAAGGTCGAGATTGCCACTGACATCAAGCGTTTTCAAGAGGTGAGCGAAGAGATCAAGGCTGGCCAGGAGCGAAAGGAACAGATCAAGAAGGAGATCGCCGAGGCGTTGGCCACCAGCAGGATCATCATCCGCAGGGAGGCCCTGGCCAAGACCTGGATTACCATTGAGAATTGCAGCTTGATTCTCGACGAACCAGTAACTAAAACCGCCTTTTTTGTCCGGAACATGCGGGTGGAGGCGGCACCCTTTGGATAACAGCCGGGGCTGGCCGACGGCCGGGAGAAACTGAAGATGAAGATGAAACTGAAACGAAGCATCGGGTTCAAGATGGCCGTGGCCATGACCGTGGGCCTTTTTGTCGTGATCAGCCTCTTTTCCCATACCAGCGTCAAGCTTTCCGAAAAGAGGCTGCTGGCCATGGCCGAGAAAGAAGCCTCCAAGATCAGCGCCGCCATCAAGGGCAGCCTCGACAACGCCATGTGCGCTGAGGGAGAGGGCAGCGTTCAGAAGGTCATCGACGCGGTGGGTCGGGAAAGTATGGTCCACGACGTCAAGCTGATCAATCGGGATGCCGAGGTTAAATATGCCAAAAATCCGGGGGAAATCGGCCTTCGGCTCGACCAATCGGTCAAGAGCTGCGCCCTTTGCCACGACAAGGCCACGGTCACCGGAGATAATCTGACCGTACTCTTCACCGATGCGGATGGCCATCGCATCCTGCGCAATGTAAACCCCATCCACAACGAAGAGCGATGCCACTCTTGCCACGCAGACGATCCAGAGGTGCTCGGCAAGCTGCTGGTGGATTTCACCACCGAGGACATCGACTGGATGGTCATGGAAAACCGCAAGCTTCTCATCTTCTCGGCGATAGCCATCCTGCTCTCCTCCACTCTGCTCTGTTTCCTGCTCGCCGCCGTTCTGGTCAAGCGGCCGTTGCGCAATCTGTTGCTGAAGATGAAATTCGCCGACAACGGGGAAGCCGATGCCTTGGGCGCCATCAGCGGCGATGACGAAATCGCCATTCTCGACGAAACCTATGATTCGCTGATGCAGACCCTCGAGGCCCGCAACCAACGGATCAACCAGCAGATGGAGGAGATGCTCGCCCTGTTTAACGTCAGCGAGATCCTCAACAAGAGCGACTCCATTGATGATAACATCAATCTGATCCTCAAGGCCCTGAGCATCGGTTTTCATGTCCGCCAGTGCGCCGTTCTCACAGTCAACGGGGCGGGCGGCCTGGTGGAGCGTGGGGCATGCGGCATGGACGCCGACAAGATCAACGCGGTGATCGCCGCGCTTGCCGATCCGGAACTCTACGAGATGGTCGACGTCGGCAAGACCTTCCTGGCCAGCGGTTGTGAAGGGGTGGCTGATTTCCTGGCCGTGCCCATCAAGTCTTCCGGCAACATCGTCGGGGTCATCACCGTGCACGAAGTTTCTGGCATGGAAATCACCGATGACGAGTTGCGGAAATCCTTTGCCATCATCGCCACGTCGCTGGCACCGCATTTCCAGATCGGCCTGGCCCGGGCCGAAAAGCAGGAGATGCAGGAAAGCCCCTTCAACGCCTTCATTGTCATGGTTGAAAGCGAGATCGCCAAGGTGCGGGAATATTACGGCTCGCTGTCATTGGTGCTGGTGAGTGTCAATAACTATAGCGATCTCTGCCGGGAGCGAGGTGCGGAGGCGGCTTCGCAGGCGGTGCAGGAACTGGCCAAGGGGCTGTCGGTCAATCTCGCCGTGGTGCATGAATGCTGCCGTATCGGGGTTCATACCGTGGCGGTGATTCTGCCCATGCTCGACAGCATGGAGGCGCCGCAAACCGTCAACGCCGCCATCGTCGCACTCGGGAGCGATCTCTCCCTGCGGGTCAAGATCGCCACCTTCCCGGACAACGGCGACACCGCCCTGGTACTGCTCCACGCCTTGCGATAGCATGGGGGCGGCCTGGGACAGAAGTGATTGTACAGTTTCCGTTGGTGTCCGGCCAGAATCTGATGTGGGGCCCAGGCAGGACTCCGGCGGCGGTCATCTGCAATAATCAGATGACCGCCGCCATGACCTCGATCCCATGAACTGCCTCGCCGGAGTTTGCCGGACGGCCTCCATGAATCCGTCCTCCGCGTGCCTGCCTTGCTCCAAGCCCGACGGTAATTTCTCGTGCCGGGAGGGGTATTTTCCCTTGGACAAAAGAGAGCGGGATGCGGTATTTTGATGAAAATGTGACCCGGCTCGATTATGTTGGGCTGTCGTCCTTGCCCCTGCTGTTTGTCGATTGCTTGGTGGAATCCGGCGTAGAGGCCTGCTTCCCCGGTGACGCATCACTGCGTTGGGGTGCGTTGCTTACGCTGGAAATCATCCATTCTAATTTTTCCTTATTTTACGAGACCGACCTCACTTCATGAAAACTACAAATCAAACCCATCGGACCAAGTTTATTTTTATCACCGGAGGCGTTCTCTCTTCCCTGGGAAAAGGGTTGGCCGCTGCTTCCATCGGCGCTCTACTCGAGAGCCGCGGGTTGTCCATCACCTTTCAGAAGCTGGACCCGTATATCAACGTGGACCCCGGCACCATGAACCCTTTTCAGCATGGCGAGGTCTATGTTACCGACGACGGGGCGGAAACCGACCTTGATCTCGGACATTACGAGCGTTACACCTCAGTGGTTTTGGGCCAGCGCAACAACTACACCTCCGGCCGCATCTATCATTCGGTGATCAGCAAGGAGCGGCGCGGGGAGTACATGGGCGGCACCGTGCAGGTGATCCCTCATGTCACCGATGAAATCAAGCGAGCCATCCTTCAGTTTGAAGGTGAGGTGGACGTGGCCATCATCGAGATCGGCGGCACCATAGGCGATATCGAAGGTCTGCCATTTCTGGAGGCGATCCGTCAGTTCCGTACCGACGTGGGGCGGGAAAACTCTCTGTACATCCATGTTACCTGGGTTCCCTACATCAAGACTGCAGGCGAGGTGAAAACCAAGCCCACTCAGCACAGCGTCAAGGAACTGCGGGCCATCGGCATCCAGCCGGACATCCTGCTCTGTCGTACGGAAAGTCTGCTTTCCAATGAACTGAAGGCCAAGATCTCCCTGTTCTGCAACGTGGAGAAAGAGGCGGTGATCACGGCCCGCGATGTGGACAATATCTACGAGGTGCCGCTCTGTTTTCATGACGAGGGGCTTGACGACATCATTCTCAACAAGCTCAATATCTGGACCGGGGCGCCGCGCTTGGACGCCTGGCAGGATCTGGTCCGGAAGGTCAAGCACCCGAAACGCGAGGTGGAGATCGGGATTATCGGCAAATACGTCGATCTGACCGAATCGTACAAGAGCCTGCATGAAGCCTTGGTGCATGGAGCCGTGGCCAATGAGGCCAAGGTGCGGCTCCGTTATGTGAGTGCCGAGGAGATTGAAGACAAGGGCGCCGACGTTCTGCTGGCCGGATGCCACGGGGTGTTGGTTCCGGGCGGGTTCGGCAGTCGTGGGGTGGCGGGCAAGATCCAAGCCGTGACCTTTGCCCGGGAGAAGAAGGTGCCTTATTTCGGCATCTGTCTCGGCATGCAGCTGGCGGTGATCGAGTTTGCCAGAAATATCGCCGGGATGAAAGACGCCGACAGCACCGAGTTCAACCAGTTCACCAAGCATCCGGTTTTCTATTTCATCAAGGAGTGGTTTGATTACCGCACCGGCAAACTCCAGATCCGTGATGAATCCACCGACCTGGGCGGCACCTTGCGGCTTGGCGCTTATCCCTGCAAGATGACGCAGGGCTCTTTTGCCCATAACGCTTATGGCGCGGACGAGATACAGGAACGGCATCGGCATCGCTACGAATTCAACAACGCCTTTCAGGACGAGCTGGTGAAACATGGGCTTATCATCAGCGGCACTTCTCCGGATGAGAAGCTGGTGGAGATTATTGAGCTGCCCGATCATCCGTGGTTTCTGGGCTGTCAGTTCCATCCGGAATTCAAATCCGGCCCAATGAAACCGCATCCCCTGTTTAAGGATTTTATCAAGGCAGCCCTCACGAATGCCGGAATTTAAGGCGAACGGTTCAAGGTTAAAGGAGAAAGGCGTAAAATTTTCACGTGGTTTCTTTGTCTTGGGCCTTTACCTTTAGCCTTTGACCTATCTTTATGAAGGAGAGCGAAAGTGGAGTCTGTTCGTATCCCGGATTTTTTTGAGGTCGGTCCCAACCGGCCTTTTTTATTGATCGGCGGTCCGTGCGTTATCGAATCCGCCGCTCTCTGCCGCGAGGTTGCCGCAGGGCTGAAAGAGATCTGCGCAAGGTTGGGCATCTCCTACATGTTTAAGGCCTCTTTTGATAAGGCCAATCGGACCTCGCTTGATTCCTTCCGTGGCCCAGGTCTTGCCGAGGGGCTGCAAATTCTGGCCGATATCCGTCGGGATTTCGGCGTACCGGTGGTCTCCGATGTGCATGAGGTGGCCCAAGTGAGTCCGGCCGCCGAGGTGTTGGACGTTTTGCAGATTCCGGCTTTTCTCTGCCGCCAGACTGATCTCTTGGTGGCTGCGGCCACAAGCGGCAAGGTGGTGAGTCTGAAGAAAGGTCAGTTTGTCTCGCCCTGGGATATGCGGCACGCGGTGAGCAAGATCAACGCGGTGGCCCAAAATCGATTGATGCTCATGGAGCGGGGCACAACCTTCGGCTACAACAATCTGGTTGTTGACATGCGTTCCCTGCCGGTCATGCGTTCTTTCGGCTGCCCGGTCATCTACGATGCGACCCACAGCGTTCAGCTGCCCGGCGGGGCGGGGGGAAGCTCCGGCGGGCAGCGTGAGTTTATCCCGACTCTGGCACGGGCCGCGGTGGCGGCCGGGATTGATGGTCTGTTCATGGAAATTCATCCCGATCCGGCCAAGGCCCTGTGCGACGGGCCCAACTCCATGCCGCTTAAGGGGGTGGAGACCTTGTTGACCCATCTTTTAGAGATTCATACCCTTATCCAGCGTCAAACAGCGGAGTCAGTGGTATGACCGACTCCGGTACCTGTGGTATTCCTGGAGGCAAGTACCCTTCCGACTGCGAGATTCTTGAGGGATTGCGGCAACGGGCGCTGGCCCGTACGGAACAGAACGAGCGCGGTTATGTCTGGCGGAATTGCCTGCCGTTGGCCAAGGAAATCCGTCTGCTGCTTCTGGATGTGGACGGGGTCCTTACCGACGGTTCCGTGGTATATGCCCAGTCGGGCACCGAACTGAAGTCGTTCAACACCAAGGACGGCTTCGGCATTCGCCTTCTGCAGGAGGCCGGGGTCGAGGTTGGGTTGATCACGGCCCGCAGCTCCGAGGCGGTGCAGCGTCGGGCCCAGGATTTGAAGCTGGCCCATGTCTATCAGGGGGTGCGGAACAAGATCGAGGTCTTTGACCGGATTATCGGTGAGCAGAAGCTCTCCCCCAAGGAGGTCGCTTACATGGGGGATGATTGGCTTGATCTGCCCCTGCTCAGCCGGGTCGGCCTGGCGGTGACCACAGCCGACGCCGTGGCCGAGGTCAAGGCGGTTGTCCATTATGTGAGCAAGCGTGAAGGCGGCCGAGGGGCGGTGCGCGAGTTGTGCGATCTGATCATCGAAGCCAAGAACCTGCGTGAAGAACTGCTTGGGCGGTACCTGCGATGATGACCGGCTTTCGTAATATCCTCTGGGTGTTGCCGGTGGCCCTTTTACTCTCCTGGCCGATTTGGGGCGGGGCAATTACCCGCCTCCTGGCCCCGCGCGGCGACCTGGCCGCCAAACTTGCCGCCCCCCCCCAAACAACAACCACGGGTGCGGGTTTCAGTATGGAGGGGATCTTGTTCTCGCAGCTGAAAAACGGGGTGCGGGACTGGCAGATCCAGGCCAAACGGCTGTATGCCGGAAAAGATCAGGACATAATGCAACTGGAAACGGTGGAGGCGCAGGTTTTTAAAAACGACCAGCGCAGATTTGTTATCACCGGTCAGGAAGGCGAATACAACAATAAGAAAAAAAATCTTATCCTGCGCAATCGAGTCAACGTGCAGGCCGAGAAGGGGTTTCTGGTTCAGTCCGACAGCATCAGCTATGATGACCAGACCCACAGGATCACGACCAAGATGCCGGTGCGGATCTCCGACAAAGACATAGATATCCGCGGCAATGGGATGGATTATGACATGCGGAATGATTCCTATGATATCCGCGGTCGGGTGAAGGTGGATATCAGGTAGGGCGAAAGAAGAGCACAAAGAGAAAAGGAAAAAGGCGGCGCGTGAAAGATATTCCCTTGAAAGAACGGATCATCCTGGCCCTTGATGTGGAAACGCCGGAGCAGGCCAAGGAGCTGGTGAAAAAAACCGAATCCCATCTCGGCTTTTACAAGGTCGGATTGCAGCTGTTCATGGCCGACTGGTTCCAGACCGTTGACTGGCTGGTTGATCGGGGTCATAAGGTGATGCTTGATCTTAAGTTTTTCGATATCCCGGAAACCGTCAAGCTGGCCGTGGCCCAACTTAGAAAGCACGGAGTGAGTCTGGCCACCGTCCACGGCAATGACTCGATCATCCGGGCGGCGCTGGAGGAAAAAGGCGGGATCAAGCTGCTGGCCGTGACGGTGCTCACCAGTTTCGGCGAAGAGGACCTGCGGGCCATGGGCATGACCCAGTCCATTGAAGATTTGGTCTATTTCCGGGCCAAACGGGCGCTGGAACTGGGCTGCGACGGCGTGGTCTCCTCCGGTCTTGAAGCCGCCCGCTTGCGTGATGGGCTTGGCGATCGGCTGCTCTTGGTTACGCCAGGGATCAGGCCGGGCGCCAATGTGCTTGACGCTGCCGATGACCAGACCCGGATCATGACCGCAGGTCGTGCCATCAAAAGCGGCGCCGATCAGGTGGTCGTGGGCCGGCCTATCTCCAAGGCCGTTGATCCCATCGCGGTCATTGAAGCAATGCAGCAGGATATTGCCCAGGCTGTCCGGTAGGGGAAGAGTTTGTCCGCCTTGGATGCCGGAATTTCCTCCCCCCTCATTGTCGCCACCTGTTTGCTTTCTCTCTCGCAAGGCCTATAATAAAAAAGGCCTGAATGGCAGGTTGTTGAGAAAGGTGATTATCCACCAACTACACGAGGAGGAACAACCATGGCGGCAGAAATTAAATGGCAAACGGAAATGGATGAGGCCCTCAGTCTGGGGCGGTCGGCGAGCAAACCGGTTTTGCTCGATTTTTTCAACCCCAATTGAATTGGCTGTCAACAGATGGATACAGTTACGTATCCCGAAAGCAAGAGTGTCCGATTCATCGAAGAAAATTTTATCCCGCTCCGCATTCCGTCCGACAGTAAGTCCCATTCGGAAAAGTTTAACGTCAAATGGACCCCCACCCTGATAACCTTGAGTCCGGAAGGCCGGGAGCATCACCGGACCGTGGGGTTTCTCGGACCCGAGGAGTTGATCCCCTCGCTCCTGCTTGGACTCGGCAAATATCATTATGAAAATGACCGTTTTGACGAGGCCTTGGCCCGTTTTGGGCAACTGCTTGAGGAGTATGGGCAAAGCGGCAGCGCTCCGGAGGCCATATTTTTGGTCGGAGTCTGCAGCTACAAGCGGTCCCATGATGCCAAGCCGCTGAAGGCGGCCTACGAAAAGCTGACCGTTGCTTTTCCTGACAGCGAATGGACCAAGCGTGCCTATCCCTATCGGCTTCTCTGAATTTCTGTGTGACGGAAAGGGAGGAAGGATTTGCCTCCCGGCTGATCCGCACGTCGCGAATCTTGCAAACGATTTTCTGTAAACCGGGGGGAGTCGCCTATGAATCTTAATGAAAACAAGGGGGAAATTTTTTGACTCGCATGAACGGCACCCCCCTGGAAAGCCTCAAGAAAATATTTGGCTATGATACCTTTCGGGCGCAGCAGCAGGAGATCATCGAAGGACTTATCCGAGGCGAGAACGCCTTTGTCCTGATGCCGACAGGCGGCGGCAAATCGCTGTGCTATCAGATTCCGGCCCTGCACCGCGCCGGTGTCGGAATTGTGGTTTCTCCCCTGATTTCCCTGATGAAGGATCAGGTGGATGCCCTTCTTGCCTGCGGGGTTCGGGCGGCCTTTTACAATTCTTCCCTGAAGAGTGAGGAGGCGCGTCAGGTTCTTGCCCTGTTGCATCGGGAGGAGCTTGATTTGCTCTATGTCGCGCCGGAACGGTTGATGAGCGATGGATTTGTCGAGCGGCTCCGCGAGATTCCCATCGCCTTGTTCGCCATCGACGAAGCGCACTGCATTTCCCAGTGGGGGCACGACTTTCGCCCCGAATACAGCAAACTCGGCCAGCTGCGCCGATTGTTTCCCGATATTCCCCTGATCGCCCTCACTGCCACGGCCGAGCCGCATACTCGCAAGGATATCCTCGAGCGTCTGGGTCTCAGTCTTTCCCAGTGTTATGTCACCGGGTTTGATCGGCCCAATATCCGTTATACCGTGGTGGCAAAACAAAAGCCTTTTGCCCAGCTCACCAGCTTTTTGCAGGGGCGGCGGGAGGAGGCGGGGATCGTCTACTGCCTGAGCAGGAAACGGGTGGAGAAGGTGACGGAGCAGCTGCGCGATGCCGGGTTTTCCGCGGCTTCCTACCATGCCGGGCTACCGGCCATGCAGCGCCAACGGGTGCAGGAGGATTTCCTGCGCGACGATGTCCGGATCATCGTGGCCACGGTGGCCTTCGGCATGGGCATCGACAAATCCAATATCCGCTATGTGGTGCATTACGACATCCCCAAGAATATCGAAAGCTATTATCAGGAAACAGGCCGTGCCGGCCGCGATGGCCTGGCCGCCGAAGCCCTGCTGCTGTTCGGCTATGGAGATATCATCCTGGCTCGCAGTCTGATCGAGAACAGCGATAATCCGGAACAGAAGCGGATCGAACTCCACAAGCTCAACACCATGGTGGGCTTTGCCGAGGCCCTGAGCTGTCGGCGTCAGGTGCTGCTCGGCTATTTCGGCGACCGGTTGGAGCAGGACTGTGGGAATTGCGATATCTGCCTCAATCCTCCGGAGCTTGTCGACGTGACGGAGGACGCGCGCAAGGCCCTGTCCTGTGTTTTTCGGGTGGATCAGCGTTTTGGGGTGGGGCATGTGATCGAGGTTTTGCGCGGTTCCAAAAAGGAGCGTCTCCTGCAACTGGGGCACGACCGGCTTTCCACCTATGGCATCGGCGCGGACAAAAGTCAGGAGTACTGGGGCAGCATCCTGCGGCATCTGGTGCAGCAGGGGTATCTGGAGCAGGATGTGGGCAATTATTCGGTGCTCAAATTGAGCGAGTCGGCCCGTCCCTTGTTGCGCGGGGATCAAACACTCAGTATGGCGAAACCAAGGGCGAAGGCCATTGCTCTTCCCAAGGCTGTCCGGCGCAAGGTCGGTGACCTTGAGTATAATCAGGAGCTGTTTGACCGGTTGCGTGCAGTGCGGAAGGGATTGGCCGACTTAGGGGGGGTTCCGCCGTTTGTTATTTTCAGTGATGTCTCCCTGGCTGAGATGGCAGCCCATCTGCCCACCGACAACGAGACTTTTTTGCGGATTCACGGAGTCGGCGCCCACAAGCTCGAACGTTACGGCGCTGAGTTTCTTGCCGAGATCCAGGGGTTTTGCAAGACAACCGGGGGGGAGGGCTGAGGGCTCTCCTGCAAGGTTTCTTCGATATTCAGCGTTGTTCTCATGGGCGATCTTCGGTGTATGCATATCTTGTCTGCCGGTGTCAAGTTCAAACACAAGGAGGAAGATGTACGTTTCGCTGTCGCAGCAGGCTCTTTCGATGTGGGTATTGAATTTCACATCAGGGTCTCAAGCCCCCGGTTGCGGGTAGGATTTGGCCAGCAGATCCTGAAGCTTCCAGGGCGAGGACAGGCAGGCGCAGCCCTGGCTGCACTCGTTGAGCAAGTCGCAGAAGTTGAAGAACTCCTCCATCAGGTTTGTTCTGGCCTTTTTCTTGTATTGAATGATCTGCAGGGTCCGTTTCAAGTCGACGCCCTCCACGGGCAGCCCAGCCAGCCATCCTTGTTCCACCTCCCGGCAGACTGCCAGTTTTGAGAGGCAGGCGACCCCGGCCCCCGATTCAACCGCTTTTTTGATGGCTTCGCTGTGGCCCATTTCCATGACCACCTTGAGTCCGGTTACATGGCGGCCCAATTTTTTCTTGAAGATCTGGGCCGTGCCCGAACCTTTTTCCCGCATGATCCACTCGCATCTCTCCAGATCCTCCGGCACCCGGAAGTTTTTTTGGGCCGCTATTTCGCTGGCCGGACTGGCGATCACCATCAGTTCATCCTGGAGCCAGGGAAGCGTGGTAATCTGGTCATTGCTGACCTCGCCTTCCACAAAACCCAGATCCATGCTGCCGTTTACGATGAGTTCCTCGGCTCGGCGGGTGTTGCAGACATCCATGTCGATGGCGACCGAGGGGTGCATCTGCTTGAATGCTCCGATCAGATAGGGCAGGACATAATTGCCTACGGTGGAACTGGCCACGATTTTGAGGGTGCCGACAACCTTGTCCTTCTTTTCGGTCATCAGGGTCTCGATGTTGTTGATCTGGCAGAGGATATCTTTGCCAAAGGGCAGGAGGTAGCGGCCACGGTCATTGATCAGCAGGCTGCGGCCCCGCCGGTCAAAAAGAGGGCCGCCCAGTTGATTTTGCAGCTCGTTGAGGGCCATGCTCACTGCCGACTGGGTCAGGAACAGCTTTTCGCTCGCCTTGGTCACCTGTTGGGTTTCCGCTACCGCAACAAAGATTTCCAGTTGTCTCAGGGTAATACTCATGGGGAACTCCTCGCACAAGAGATGGTGGCTGTACTCACTTTTCTGGTTAAAACTAACATAAGTAAAATTCATTATAAACATCTATATTATTCATTTTTATTTATTGTTTTGGTTCGTTACAGTGGCACTGTGATCAAGTCAGAGCGATGAGGGAAACAGAGAAAAGTCGTTTTTTCCGGTACACGCGTCTGGTTGGGCCAGAGATATACATCACCCAAAAGGGAAAATGCCCATGGGGAATTCCCCGGTTCGCCCCGCGCCAGAAGATATGAGCGTGTTTCGTCAAGGGGTTGTCATGGTGCTCGACATCTGCATGGGAGGCGTTTTGTTTTCGTATATTGCCTGTGACACACGGTACGCGGCAAATCCGTTTATGCGTCAGCCGGGCTCTCTTCTTTTGACAGGAAAGCACGGAGGACAACGAAGGGCAACGCGGAAGGTCGCCTGGCGTGACAGGATAGGCGCCAGGGTTTTTATGGGGACGAACAGGTTTTCCGGCCATTGATGTGGCGCATTTCAGCTCTCTCCGAGGGTGCAACAAAATCAAGCGGGTGAAGAGGCTGGGCTGCGGCGATAAGGACGCTGCCTGCTTCTTCTTTAAAAGACAGCAGCATTGCGGACTGCTTAATCCAAGGTTTTCACCCACCAAGGGACGATGTCATGGCATCATACACCATCATCGGCTTTGCCATCTTTTTAGGCGCCCTCTTTGTCGGAGGAGGGATTCTCGCCTCCATGCTCCTCGCTTTTCGGACCCCCCACTGCAGCAACAAGGTCCAGGCCTATGAGTGTGCCGAAGACCCGGTCGGCGATGCCCGTATCCGCTTCAAGGTGAGCTATTATCTCTTTGCCCTGCTTTTTTTGATTTTTGACATCGAGTCGCTCTTTCTTTTTCCCTGCGTCAAGATTTTCCGGACGGTGGCCACGCAGGCGACAGCGCTCTCCCCAACTTTTTTGCTTGGCGAACTGAGCGTCTTTGTCTTCATCCTGTTTTCAGGGCTTCTCTACGTTTGGAAAAAAGGGGTGTTGCGATGGGAATGAGACATATCGGTTACGCAACCCGCACTATTCCCAAATTCCTTGAGCCGCTGCCAGGCGGCGCCAAGACGGTGGATGCCATCGAATTCGTGGTTGCCTGGGCGCGGGCCAATTCGCTCTGGCCCTTGATCTACGGCACTGCCTGCTGCGCCATGGAGATGATGTCCACCGGCTCATCCCGCCACGACTGGGCGCGTTTCGGGGTCGAGGTGGCGCGCGCCACCCCGCGCCAGGCCGACCTCATCGTCCTGGCCGGCACCATTGTCGAAAAAATGGGCTCCCGTCTGGTCACTCTGTACGAACAAATGCCCGGCCCCAAATATGTCATTGCCATGGGCTCCTGCGCCATCTCCGGCGGCCCGTTCTACTACGATTCTTATTCCGTGATCAAGGGCGGCGATCGCCTCATCCCGGTGGACGTGTACATCCCCGGCTGCCCACCGCGGCCCGAAGCGTTGCTTTACGGCATCATGCAGCTACAGGAAAAAATCCGCACCGAAGGGCGCCGGAATCCATGGAAAATCGGAACGCTCAACCAGACGCCATTTGGCGATCCCCTTTCCGAAGCTAAAAAAGTGTGGGCGGACCTGGAAAAATCCCGGACAGCACCATCACCTGCCATTTCCGATGCCGACAGCGGAAACATCGCGACTGACCGGCCCAAACCCATCAAACGGCCGGCCACGGAACAATTTCCCGAAGTGGCGAGAAATCCATTATCGGCGTCTCGGCTCGACAACGAAACCATCTTCGCCTGCATTCTGGAAAATTTCCCCGAGACCACCCTGACCCGTCAGTCCGAACACACGGTGGAGCAGGTTCGCGCCCTGGGTCCGGAATACCTTCTCGACCTCACGGTTCCCCTCCACCGCTACGTCGAAATGGTCGCCTTTTTAAAGAATTCAGCCCTGCTCGACATGAATTTTCTGCTGCACGTCACCGCCGTTGACCGCCTGGACCGCTTCGAGGTGCTGGCACATCTGCTCTCCGCCGACAGGGGACACAATATTCTCGTTCGTTGCGCTCTCGACCGGCAGTATCCGGAAATCCCCTCTCTTTCCCCTTTGTTTGCCGGCGCGATCTGGCATGAGCGGGAGGTCTTCGACCTGTTCGGCATTCGTTTCAGCAATCACCCGGACCTGCGGCGTCTTTTTTTGGAAGATAATTTTCCCGGCCACCCGCTGCGCAAGGATTTTGACGATCCAAGCCGGGTCGTGCGGCGGCCTTACTGAAGGTGGAAACCATGACGGAACAGCAAGCAGGCCTGGCAGGCGACATCATGGAAAACGGCGTGGCCATGACCGTGCCGCCCGGTTTCAGCATCGACCGACGGGAAGGGCATACCGACGAATATTTTCTCAACATGGGGCCGCAACATCCCAGCACCCACGGCGTCTTGCGTCTGATGCTGCGCATGGACGGCGAAAACGTCCTGGAAGTGGTGCCGCATCTGGGCTATATCCACCGCGGTCTGGAAAAAATCGGCGAAAATCAGACCTACCTGCAGAATATCCACCTCACCGATCGGTTGGACTATCTTTCCAGCCACATAAACAACCTGGCCCTCTGTCTGGCCATCGAAAAGGCCATGGGGATCGGGGTGCCGGAGCGGGCCGAGTACATCCGGGTCATGGTTTGCGAGCTCCAGCGCATCCAGTCCCATCTCCTCTGGTGGGGGGTTCTCGGCATGGACCTCGGCGCCATCACCTCGTTTCTCTACGGTTTCAAGGAACGGGAGTTGATCACCGACATCTTCGAAGAGATGTGCGGCGCCCGGTTGACCATGAATTTCTTCCGGCCCGGCGGCTCGTTTGCCGATGTGCCGGACACCTTCATCCCCCGGGTCAGGGCGGTAGTCGAAAGGATGAAGTCGGCCATCGACGAGTACGACACCCTGCTGACCAACAACGTCATCATGCATCTGCGCACCAAGGGCATCGGCGTCCTCGCGGCGGAGACCGCCCTCGCCCATGGCTGCAGCGGCCCGGTGCTCCGCGGCTCCGGGGTCGCCTTTGATGTGCGCCGCAGCGATCCGTACTCCATCTATGACCGCTTTTCCTTTGACATACCGGTGGGCACGGTGGGCGACTGTTTCGACCGCTACAAGGTCCGCATGGAGGAAATGCGCCAGTCCTTGCGGATTATTGAGGAGGCGGCCGCTTCCTTCCCCGGCGGGCCTTACCGCTCGAAAAAATACGCCACCTACAATCTGCCGGCCGGCAGTTATTACTCCCAGGTGGAAACGGCCCGCGGCCTGCTAGGCGTCTACATCGAGGCGGACGGCGGCCCCAAGCCGTACCGGATCAAATACCGCAGTCCGAGTTTTGCCAACCTGAGCGCCCTGAACGACCTGGCCGCCGGGCATAAGCTCGCCGATCTGGTGCCGATTATCGCCACCCTGGATGTTTTGATTCCGGACATTGACAGGTGAAAGAAATGGAACCAATCATCGACACCAGCCGCTTTCCGGCCACCAACGCCATCGGCGATTTCATCCGGGCCATCCTCCCCGGCCCGGTGGCTGAACTGGCCAATATCGTGCTGGCCGTCCTCGCCATTCTGACCGTGGTCGGCTTGACGCCGGTGGCCCTTATCTGGATGGAGCGTAAGGTGGCGGCCCACTTCCAGGCCCGTCTCGGGCCGATGCGGGTCGGCTACCACGGCCTGCTGCAACCCCTGGCCGACGGCATCAAGCTGATCTTCAAGGAAGTGATGAAACCGGAGGGCGCCGACACCTTTGTTTTTTTTCTGGCGCCGATCCTGTCGGCCACGGCGTCCTTCATGGTGCTGACCGTCATTCCCTTTGACCACCATCTCCAGGTAACCGATCCGGCCGGGGGTGTGCTCTACGTCATCGCTGTTGCCGGCCTCGGCATCATGGGGGTCCTGCTGGCCGGTTGGTCGTCAAACAATAAATATTCGTTGCTCGGCGCCATGCGCTCCGGCGCCCAGATGATTTCCTATGAAATCTCTCTGGCCCTCCTGATGCTGCTCATCGTTCTTTTGAGCGGCACGGCCTCGCTCCGGGAGATCGTCTTTTCCCAAACCGGCACGGTGCTGGACTGGTGGATCTTTAAGTTTCCGTTCTTCGGCATTATCGCCTTCGTCCTTTTCCTGATCTCCTCCACCGCCGAACTGAACCGCGCTCCATTCGACATGGCCGAGGCGGAATCGGAACTGACCGGCGGCTTTACCACGGAATATTCCGGCATCACTTTTGCCATGTTCTTCCTGGCCGAGTTCGTCAACATGTTCATGGCAGCATCGCTCACCACCACCTTTTTTCTGGGGGGGTTCCTGGCGCCGCAGTTTGGTCTCGCCTCCCTGGACCGCATGCTGGATGCGATCCCAGGCTTTCTTTGGTTTTTCCTTAAGAGCTACAGCGTGATCTTCATCTACATGTGGTTTCGCTGGACTTTCCCGCGGCCGCGGGTGGACCAGCTTATGAATCTGGAATGGAAGGTGCTGGTGCCGGCCAACTTTCTTCTGCTGCTGATCGCCGGTCTCTTCGTGGTAATGGGTTGGGCATGAAAACACAGGCAAAGAACATTCAGGGCAGGGGATACCCCGTGGAACGGGGGGGATTTGTTCCCGACGGCCAGGTCCACTGGTCCCTGGCCGGTTATCTGACGCATCTTGTCAACGGATGTCTGTCGCTGGTCAAGGGAATGGGTCTCACCTTCGGGTATTTTTCCCATCCCGGCCGGATCATCACCCAGCAGTATCCGGAGAACCGGGAGACCCTCGTCATGTTCCCCCGTTTTCGGGGAAGGCTTGCCCTGGTGATGGATGAGGCCGGCGGCGCCCCCCTGTGCACGGCCTGCGGCATGTGTGAAAAAGCGTGCCCCAACGGCAGCATCTCGGTCCTTACCCGTCGCGACAGTGGCAACCGCAAGGTGCTTGGCCGCTATCTCTACAGATTTTCACAATGCACTCTGTGCAATTTGTGCGTCGAAAGCTGTGTCTTTGGCGCCATCCGCATGGCGCAGGACTTTGAACTGGCGGCCTACGACAGCAGCGACCTGCAATTGGTGCTGTACGGCAAGGAGGAATAATGGAAAACACCATCTTTTACGGGCTGGCCGGCGTGCTGATCCTGATGTCGCTCCTCACTGTCAGCGTCCAGAACCTGCTGCATGCCGCCATCTCCCTTATAGGTTCCTTTTTCGCTACGGCTGCGCTTTATATCCTTTTCCAAA
>DUZW01000018.1 GCA_013349295.1 Deltaproteobacteria bacterium | reverse complement strand
TGGGCAAGAACCTCCTGGAAAGTCATCATCTGGAGTATGTCTCCGAGGACTCCATTCCGGCCGAGATCGAGCGCAGCCTCTACGTAAAGGCGACCTGGAGCTTTTAAGCGAGAAAGCCGGGAGATGGTGCACGGCGCGGTCATAAAACCGCAACGGGGTTTGGGAGCGATTCGCATTTTTTCTGTTTCATTCCTGCATATTCCAGTGTCATGCAGCATGCTCATCTAATGCCGTAAGCGAAGCGCCACCTGTCTTAACCGATCTGAAGCTTGCCGAACAGATGAGTGAAACGCTACCCCTCCACCCGACAGCCGATGGCCTTTTTTTCTCCGGCGATATCCTCGAAATCGTCACCCGGAATATCGGCGCAGGACTTGTCCTCATCTCCCGGGATATTTCCGACGCAACGGCTGGTGAGACGGAAAAGGCCGCCCTGCAGCTTTCAGGATCTCTCTGAATTATTGCACATGATTTTAGGTGGTTAGCCATATCTCTCCGGTCAAAATCGCCCCGCCGACAATCAAGACAACCCTTGAAGTGCAAAAAATATACGTAAAAACAATGAGTTAAAAAAAGATTGCGCCCTGCTTTTTTTCTTGACACTTACCTGTGCAATAAGCATAAACTGGTTCAGTCAACAACGCTGAACCGTGTGTGGATGTCAGCGGTATCGGTCTGAAATTATTTGATCTTTTTTTGGTTTTCAGCGAATATCCAGCAAGGAGAAGAGCGATGCAGCAAAAAGTTGTACACATTGAGGAGCAAGAGGAACCTCCAGGGTGTTGCCCCAGTCCCGCCCCCTTTCCATTTTCCGACCACCGCCCCTCCCTCGATTTCCGGCAACGCCATTTTCCCCTCGCCACTGATGATGACTGGCAAGACTGGCGCTGGCAGCTCCGCAATCGCATCACCAGCCTTAAAAAACTCGGCAAAATCATCGATCTCTCGGACAGCGAACGGCAGGCCATGGCCTTCAACGGCGCCACACTGCCCCTGGCCATCACCCCCTATTACGCCGGCCTCATTTCTCCTGACAATCCGGGGCAGCCGATCCGCCGCACCATGGTTCCCACCTTGAACGAGTTGCTCGTTTCCCAGGGCGAGGAACACGACCCCTTGGGCGAGGACAATCACAGCCCGGTTCCGGGCCTGATACACCGCTATCCCGACCGGGTCCTCTTTTTGACCACCGATTACTGTTCGAGCTACTGCCGTTACTGTACCCGCTCCCGGATGGTCGGTCGCCGCAAGAGCCACAGCCCGGCCCGCTGGCAAAAAGCCATCGCCTACATCGCGGCCAACCCCGCCATCCGCGACGTGCTGCTTTCCGGCGGCGACCCGCTGACCATGGCCGACGAACAGCTGGACTGGCTGCTTGGCCGTCTGCGCCGGATTCCGCATGTGGAGATGATCCGCATCGGCACCAAGGCCCCCATGGTTCTGCCCCAGCGCATCACTCCGGAACTGGTGGAGATGCTGAAAAAATATCACCCACTCTGGCTGAGCATCCACTGCACCCACCCCGACGAACTGACCCCGGAGGCGACCAGGGCCTGCACCATGCTTGCCGACGGTGGCATCCCCCTGGGCAGCCAGACCGTGCTCCTCTCCGGGATCAACGATTCCGTGGAGACCATGCGGCAACTCATGCACGGATTGGTCAAGATCCGGGTCAAGCCCTATTACCTCTATCAGTGCGATCCCATTATCGGCTCGGCCCATTTCCGCACCCCGGTTTCCAAAGGGTTGGAGATGTACCAAGGGCTGCGGGGCCACACCTCAGGCTATGCCGTGCCCAATTATGTGATCGACGCCCCCGGCGGCGGCGGCAAGATTCCGCTCATTCCGGAAACCGTGGTCGGCCGTGACGGCAACGACCTTTTGATCCGAAATTACGAAGGTAAGGTCTACCGCTACCCCGATGTCATCGGCGCGGCAAACCGGGCAAGCTGATGAAATTGTTGCAGAGCTTGAATCCCCCCTCCTGACCCTCCTCCGCCAGGGGAGAGGGGACTTTTTCCTTTTTTGCAAAAAAACCCTGAGACAAGGAACCAACCAATGCTGATCGGGATGACATACGACCTGCGGAGCGACTATCTGGCCGCGGGCTACGGGGAAGAAGAAACCGCTGAATTCGACCGGGAATCAACCATCAAGGCCATTGATACCGCCCTGCGCGGCATGGGACACGAAACGATGCCCATCGGCAATTTCATGAGCCTCATGCCCCGGCTGCTCGCCGGCGAGCGCTGGGATCTGGTGTTTAATATCTGTGAAGGGTTGTACGGTTTTGGCCGGGAAGCCCTGGTGCCCGCCCTGCTGGAGGCCCATCGGATTCCTTATGTCTTTTCCGATTCTCTGGTCCTGGGGTTGACCCTGCACAAGGGGATGAGTAAACATGTGGTCCGGGATCTCGGCATCCCTACACCCGCGTTCAGCGTGGTGAAAAGCATGACGGATGTGGCCGGGGTGGCCCTCCCCTATCCGGTCTTTGCCAAACCGGTGGCCGAGGGCACTGGCAAGGGCGTGACTCCGGCTTCCAAAATCAGTAATGGTGAAGAATTGCACGTGATCTGCGCCGAACTCCTGCAGGCCTATCATCAGCCGGTGTTGGTGGAGGCCTATCTGCCGGGGAGGGAGTTCACCGTAGGCATCGTGGGCAACGGCCCGACCGCCCGAAGCATCGGGGTGATGGAGGTGGTCCTTTTGCCAAACTCCGAGCCGGAGGTCTATTCGTATCACAACAAGGAGTTCTGTGAAGAGCTGGTGGAATACCGCAAAGTCGACGACGCGGAAGCGAAGCAGGCCGAAGCAACCGCCCTGGCCGCCTGGCACGCCTTGGATTGTCGGGACGGCGGCCGGGTGGACCTGCGATCCGACGCCAACGGCATCCCCAACTTCATCGAGGTCAACCCCCTGGCCGGACTGCATCCGGAACATTCCGACCTCTGCATCATCGCCACCAAATACGGGATATCCTACCAGGATCTGATCAGCGAGATCGTTAACGCCGCTATTGCCAGACTCGGGCTTGAAGCATGAGCAAACACCTGAAAGTCGGCATCATCCATAACGAGCCTATTCCTGAAGGCGAACCGAACTGGGAATCATCGGCGGACGTATTGGCCCAGGTGGAGGGTATCGAGGCCTCCCTCCGCGAGCTGGACCAGCCCCATGTGCGCATCCCCTTTACCCGCGAGTTGGGTCGCTTTATCAGTCAGGTCGAGGCGGCCGGGATCGATATCGCCTTCAACCTCTGCGAGTCGGTGGATGAA
This sequence comes from Deltaproteobacteria bacterium, assembly GCA_013349295.1. Taxonomy (GTDB): domain Bacteria; phylum Desulfobacterota; class Desulfobulbia; order Desulfobulbales; family Desulfurivibrionaceae; genus Thiovibrio. The sequence goes on along the minus strand of DUZW01000018.1, from coordinate 64,121 downwards.
GACCCGCTCCTCATCGGTCATCCGGCCGCGGTTCTTGAGCTGCTCTCCATTCCCTTCACAGGCTCTTCGGCCATGGCGCTGCTCCTCTCCACGGACAAACTCACGGTCAAAAGATTGCTCACCGCTTCCGGTCTCCGTACCCCCGCTTTTTTCATCTACGAAGGCAGTGAGATGCTGCGGCCTGCCAACCTCGACTTTCCGGTGATCCTCAAGCCCCGTTTCCAGGATGCCTCCATCGGCATCGAGCAGGAATCGGTGGTCGAAAAGAGCTCCGACCTTCTGGACCGACTGGAAGACCTTTACGGTCGGTATGGCGCCATCCTGGTGGAAGAGTATATCGCCGGTCGGGAGTTCAATATCTCGCTCTTCGGCTATCCCCAACCCCGGGTCATGCCCCTGGCGGAGATTGATTTTTCCGGCTTTCCCTCCGATCTGCACCGTATTGTCAGCTACAAGGCCAAATGGGACGAAGATTCTTTCGAGTATCATCACACCCAACGGATTTTTCCGGACAATCTGCCCGAGACCTTGCAACAATCCATGCGTTGCATGGCCCAGGAGTGCTTCCAGCTCTTCGGTCTGCGCGATTACGCCAGGGTCGACCTGCGGCTTGATGCGCAGGGTCGCCTTGCCATCCTTGAGATCAACGCCAACCCCTGCCTGAGCCCGGACGCCGGTTTTCCCGCCGCCGTGGCTGAAAGCTCGATGGGCTATACGGAGATGGTCGATGAATTCATCCGGTTGGTCGCCCAGCGGGTCGCCCTATGATCACCATCCGGACCATTGCCGCCACAGACCGCGATCAGCTTCTCGACTTGGTGCGGCGGCAGGATAACTTCAATGCCCAGGAGGTTGAGGTGGCCATCGAGGTCATCGACGACACCCTGGACCCGGCGAAGAACGATTATTTCATCCTCGTGGCCGTGGCCGAGGGGCAGGGGGTGGTCGGCTTCATCTGCTATGGGGAGATTCCCATGACCGACCGCCGCTTCGATCTCTACTGGGTGGCGGTGGACCCCGCCATGGGGAGACAGGGGGTGGGCAGGTTGCTCCTTAAGCAGATGGAGGATGAGCTTGGCGGCCAAGGCCCGGCCAAGGTTTATGTCGACACCTCTTCCACGCCGGGCTATGATCCGGCTCGCGCCTTTTATGAAAAAAACGGCTATCTGGTGGCCTGCGTTCTCCCAGACTTTTACCGGGACGGCGACGACAAGGTGATCTACCTCAAGGAAATCCGAGCTTCTTAACTCAGCATATATCTCGCGGCCCTGTGACTTTTTCCCCTTTTTGACGAGGCCATCATGTTTCGCATTCGCCGGATTTATGACAACACCCTGGCCATCGACCGCGAGGCAATCGATCAGGTACAGCAGATCCTGCGCAGCCAGTTCTCCGCGGTCTCGGAAAGCGAGATCACCAGCCTTGCCCAGAAGCTGTCCAACCCCCTGAAATACCGCTTTCGCACTATTCTTTTCATCGCCGACGACATGAAGCTTCAGGTCAAGGGCTTTGCCCTGCTCAACCATGCCCCGGATCTTTCCTTTTGCTTTCTCGATTTCATCTCCGTGGACCCGAAAGCGGCCGCCGGCGGGGTCGGCGGCGCCCTCTACGAGCGGGTCCGGGATGAGGCCCGCACCCTCGGTGACAAGGGAATCTTCATGGAGTGTCTGCCCGATGACCCGAATATCTGCCAGGAACAGGCCACGGTAAAACAAAGCCGGGCGCGGCTCAGGTTCTACGAGCGCTACGGCGCCTTGCCCATCATCAATACGGCTTACGAAACCCCCCTCAAGCCGGAGTTTGATTGCCCTCCCTATCTGGTCTACGACGATCTGGGCAGCGGCAAGCCCCTTGCCCGGGACACGGCCCGTGAGGTCGTGCGCGCCATCCTCATCCGCAAGTACGGCAAGGATTGTCCGGCGGGCTATATCGAGATGGTGGTGGCATCCTTCCGGGACGATCCGGTGCTGCGCCGCCCGCCCCGCTACATCAAGAAAGAGCCGATCAAGGTGCATCCCGTCAAATCCCTGGAAAAATTGATCGGTCTCATCGTCAACGAAAAGCACGATATCCACCATATCCGCGAGCGGGGCTACGTGGAGGCGCCGGTGCGCATTGCCTCCATCCTCAAGGGGATAGAGCCCACCGGGTTGTTCGAGCGTATGCCGACCCGCCATTTTTCCGAACGGCACATCAAAAAGGTCCATGACCCGAAATTCGTCGACTATCTCAATCAGGTCTGTACCAGCCTTGAGCCCGGGAAATCGGTTTACCCCTATGTCTTCCCCATCCGCAACGCGGCCAGACCGCCCAAGGAACTGCCGGTCCGGGCAGGCTACTACTGCATCGACACATTCACTCCCTTGAACCACAACGCTTACAGGGCGGCCAAGGGGGCGGTGGACTGCGCCTTGACCGCGGCCCAACTCCTTGAGAAGGGCTATCGCCTGGCCTACGCCCTGGTCCGGCCGCCGGGGCATCATGCCGAAAGCCGGGTTTTCGGCGGCTTCTGTTATTTCAATTCGGCCGCCATCGCCGCCAATTATTTAAGCCGCGAGGGCAGGGTGACGGTCCTTGATATCGATTACCACCACGGCAACGGCACCCAGGATATCTTTTATCAGCGCAGCGATGTGCTGACCCTTTCGATCCACGGTCATCCCAGCTTTGCCTATCCTTATTTTTCCGGATTCAGTGAAGAAGCGGGGGAGGGGGCGGGCAGAGGGTTCAATCGTAACTACCCCATGCCCGAAGAGCTGGATGGGCAGGGATATCGCACCGTACTCGGCCGGGCTCTCAAGCGGATCCGCACCTTTAAGCCGCATTTTCTGGTGGTGGCCCTGGGGTTTGATCCGGCCAAAAAGGACCCCACCGGCACCTGGTCGCTCTCGGCGGCGGATTTTGAGGAAAACGGCCGGATGCTCGGCGCTCTGCGGCTGCCCACGCTGATCGTGCAGGAGGGCGGCTACCGGACCCGTTCGCTGGGCACCAACGCCCGTCATTTTTTCCTGGGTCTCTGGACAGGCATGCACGGGGATAATCGCCCCTGAGAAAAAAGAAACCCCCCCTTCCCAGGGAGGGGGGAAAGAGGGGTTTCAGAGGGTGGGGAAGAAAAAAGATGGAGCATTCAGGCAAGCGTACTGCTCGCGATTGCCTTTGGGTTACTTCAAGGCCTCATAGACATTGCCGACCAATTTCGGGCCAGGGGTCAGGGTCTTGCCCCCGGTTTCCCAGCGGGCCGGACAGGCTTCGTTGGGGTGGGCCGCCACATAGACACTGGCTTTGAGTTTTCTTACCAGTTCCTTGGCATTGCGCCCGACGTTGTAAAAATTCACCTCCGAGGCGACAAGCTTGCCTTCGGGATTGATGATAAAGGTGCCGCGCAGAGCCAGGCCGGTTCCGTAATCATAGACGCCGAAAAGCTTGGAGACGGTGCCGGTTGGGTCCGCCGCCATGGGGTATTTGGCGTTTTCCAGGAATTTCTCTTCCCGCTTCCAGGCCAGATGGGTGTATACGGTATCGGTGCTCACCGTGACCACCTCGGCCCCGGCCGCCTTGAGCTCGGCATATTCATCCGCCAGATCGCCCAACTCTGTGGAGCAGACAAAGGTGAAATCCGCCGGATAGAAAACCAGAACCGTCCATTTCCCGAGTTTTTTCATCTGCTCCAGGGAAATCGTGCCAAACCCGTAATCGGTCGGCTCATAGGTTTCCATGGTAAAATCCGGGACATTCTGGCCAACCTGTAAAACACTGCAACAATTTTCACCCATGATATATCTCCATTGTAAAAAGGAATAAGCAAATAAACACCTGATGTTGATAAAAATTATCATTTTAAAAAAACGATGTCAAACCTTTTTTGTCCTGTTTGGTGAGAAATTTAAAATCTTCTCGTATTTCAAGGTGTTATCTGGAAATAAAACTGCGTCGCCGAGCAAAATCTGCTGCCGGAGCCGACAAAACCCTTGTGCTTTTTCCTGCTTCGCGGTCTATCTCGGAAAAGAAACAGAAGCCGCGCTTGACACCCTCCCTCTCTTTCCCGTAAATTCTCTATATGTTCACACCGCAAAGAAAAATAATCCTGACCGGCTACCGGGCAACCGGCAAGACCCTGGTGGGTCAGATGCTGGCCCAGGATCTGGACCTTGAATTCCTCGACATGGACCCGATGCTTGAGGCCAGGGCAGGACAGCCCATCCGTCAGATCGTTGCCCAGCAGGGGTGGGGACAGTTCCGCCTCCTGGAGCGTGATCTGCTGGCTGAGCTGGTCTGTTGCAACGACGTGGTAATTTCCACCGGCGGCGGGGCAATCCTGCATCAGGGTGTCTGGAACCTCTTGCGGCAGACCGGCCTTGTCGTTTGGCTCACGGCGGATATCGACACCATCTGCCGCAGGTTGGCCGAGGACGAAAAAAGTACCAATCAGCGGCCAAGCCTCACCGACTCGGACATCTATGCCGAGGTGGCCCAGGTGCTGGCGGAGCGGGAACCGCTCTATAAAAAAGGTTCGCAACTCACCGTGGACACCGGCAACAAGAGTGCGAGAGAAATCGTACATATTATTGAAAAGGCCTTGGGCGACGACAAGTTTCTGCGCAAGATCGAAGCCTCGCTCCCCAAAGACCCCATATACTGTTAGGTGCTGACAATGGCAGGAAATACCTTTGGCTCTGTTTTTCGCGTAACCACCTGGGGCGAATCCCACGGCACCGCAGTGGGCGCCATCTTGGACGGATGCCCTCCCGGCCTTCCCCTCAGCGCACAGGATATCCAGGCGGAGCTTGACCGCAGGCGCCCCGGCCAGGGTGGGCCCGCCGCCAGCCCCAGAAAAGAACCGGATTCGGTGGAGATTCTCTCCGGAATCTTTGAAGGGAAAACCACCGGCACCCCCATTGCATTGGCTATCTACAACAAGGATGCCCACAGCAAATCCTACGACAACCTCAAGGATATATTCCGGCCCGGACATGGCGATATCACCTATCTTGCAAAGTACGGCCTTCGCGACCACCGGGGCGGGGGCCGGGCCTCGGCCCGTGAAACCGCGGGGCGGGTCGCAGCAGGGGCCGTGGCCAAAAAACTCCTTGCCCTGCATGGCATTACGGTCCTGGCCTACACCGTGGCCATGGGCGAGATCACCACCGCCAATCGCCATCTGGCCGAAATCAACGAAAACCCGCTGTTCTGCCCGGATAACGAGGCCGCAGCCAGGATGATCAGCCATGTCGAAACGGTCCGCAAAGAGGGCGATACCCTGGGCGGCATTGTCGAGATTCTCGCCACCGGCTGTCCGGCGGGTCTGGGCGAACCGGTTTTCGAAAAACTCGATGCAGCTCTGGCAGGAGCGCTGATGTCCATCGGCGCGGTCAAGGGGGTGGAGATCGGCGCAGGCTTCGGTGCCGCGGCCATGCGGGGTTCCCAGAACAACGATGTCATCCTGCCCGACGGTTTTGCCACCAACAACAGCGGCGGCATCCTGGCCGGAATCTCCAACGGCGATGCAATCGTGGCCCGGGTCGCGGTTAAGCCCATCCCCTCCATCAGCCGGGTGCAGCAGACCATCAACCTGGCCCACGCGCCGGTCACGGTCAGCATCGGCGGCCGGCACGATATCTCCGCCATTCCCAGGATCATCCCGGTGTGCGAGGCCATGGCGGCCCTGACTCTGGCCGATCATCTGCTCAGACAGAAGGTTATCGCCTGAAGGCGGAACAGGAATTTTTGCAAAGAAACACCAGGACGCGGTGCCGCGAGGGAACACCTTTTAAACCAACGTGTTATCGCTTGCGTCTTTGCCTTGCATACAGGACCCGGATATGAGCACAGCTTCTCCAAAAAAAACAGCCGTCAACAACGTCTGGATGCTGACCAGGGAGTATGACGGTCTGGCCGGGGCCGGCGGGGTCAAGGATGTCGCCCGGCAGCTGGCCGAAGCCCTGGCGCGCTCGGGCCGTAAGGTCAGCGTGGTTCTGCCGCGTTACGGCTTCATGGATCCCGAGCAGTTGGGCTTTGCCCCCCTGGATCTGGGTTTTGAAATCGATATGGACTATGTCGCGGAACCGCGTCGCGAATATGTGCGGGTCTTTGCCAAAACGGAAAAACCGACTGCCAAAAAAGGGGCGCTGGCCATCTACCTGATCGACGCGGCCCGCTATCTGGAAAAAAAGAGCGTCTATACCTATACGGCGGAGGACGAAGCCCTGGATCATTTCCATCATCAAGGCTCGGGCCATTTTGACTACTTCGCCATGAACGTCCTCCTGCAAAAGGCGGCGGCCGCCCTGATGATCCATCTGGGGGAGCGGCCCGATATCATCCATTGTCACGACGGCCACACCGCGATTCTGCCGGCCATACTCCGCGAGACCGAAGGCTTTCGTCATTATTTTGCCAAAACCGGCTGCGTGGTGACCATCCATAACGCCGGGATCGGCTACCATCAGGAAGTGGGCGACCTGCCGTTTGCCGAAGCGATCACCGGCTTGCCCGGGGCGCTGATCACCAACAACCTGCTGGGGGGGAACTTTGACCCCTTTCTTGTCGCCTCGCCGTATGCAACCTTGAATACGGTGAGCGAAAACTATGCCCGGGAGCTGCGGGAAACCGACGACGACGAGCTGACCGGCTTTCTCGGCCACCGGCTCCTTGCGCGGGGTGTAGTGCTCAAGGGAGTGACCAATGGTATCAATCCGGCTGATTTTGATCCGAGCAAACCCAAAGCACTGGGGCTTGCCGCCGCCTTCAACCCCGCCGCCGGCGATCTGGCAGGCAAGACGAAATGCCGCCAGAGCCTGATCAAGGATCTGACCCTGCACAATCTGAAAACGGTCCGTCAGGCCGGCACCCTTGACGAACGACCCGGTATCCCCCTCTTCACCTTTGTCGGTCGCCTCTCTTCCCAGAAGGGGGTGGACAAGCTCTTGGGCGCGTTGGAAACCCTGTTGCCCCTGGATCAGAATTTCCAGGTTCTGATCCAGGGATCGGGCAGCAAGGAGATTGAAAAGGCCCTAGCCGGTCTGGCCGCTTCGCCCAAAAACAAGGGCCGCATCTGTCTGTTGCGAGGCTACGATCAGCAGCTTGCCAACCGTGTTTACGCGGCGGGGGACTTCTTTCTCATCCCCTCCCGTTACGAGCCCTGCGGCCTTACCGACTATATCGCCCAGCTTTTCGGCAACCTGCCCGTCGTCCATCACATCGGCGGTCTGGTCAAGGTGAAGGATGGGGAAACCGGTTTTGCTTACCGGGAGCACAAGTCCGCCGCCCTTATGGGCGCCATGCAGACAGCCCTGCAGACCTTCCGCGCCAATCCCCAAAAAATCCAGGCCATGCAACAGGCGGCCGTTAAAACGATCCTTGACAACTACACCTGGGATAAAGTGCTGGCCCGTTATTTATCGCTTTATCACGAGGCGCTTTCACGGATACAATAGAGTTCGGTCAGCAGGGTAAAACCCACCTGCGGTGAACTTTTACCGAATTTTTCAGCATACCCGACGGATATCCCCGGATAAAAACACATAAAGGAGACTGGCATGACGATACGGATAGGCATCAACGGTTTTGGCCGAATCGGCCGCAATATCTTTCGGGCCATTGACAAAGACCCCCTCTTTGCCGACATCGAGGTCATTGCCATCAACGACCTGACCAACAATGCCACCCTGGCCCATCTGCTCAAGTACGATTCGATCATGGGCGTGTATGACAAAAGCGTAACCGCCGGGGAGGACGGCATTGTCGTCAACGGCCGCCCGGTCAGGATCTTCAACCACCGCAATCCCGCCGACATTCCCTGGGGCGAAATGGGGATTGAATACGTGGTCGAATCCACCGGTCTTTTCACCGATGGGGAAAAAGCCTCCCTGCACCTTGAGGCGGGAGCCAAGAAGGTGGTGATCTCGGCCCCGGCTAAGGGCAAGGTCAAGACCATCGTCATGGGAGTCAACGAGGACGAATACGACCCCACGGAAGACCACATCGTCTCCAACGCTTCCTGCACCACTAACTGTCTGGCGCCCATGGCCAAGGTCATTCTCGACCGCTTCGGCATCAAGACCGGTCTGATGACCACGGTGCATGCCTACACCAACGACCAGTCCATTCTGGATTTTCCCCACAGCGACCTGCGGAGGGCCCGGGCTGCGGCCCTTTCCATGATCCCCACCAAAACCGGAGCAGCGGCGGCGGTCTCCCTGGTTATCCCCGAGCTGAAAGGCAAGTTTGACGGCTTGGCGGTGCGGGTGCCCACCCCCAACGTTTCTCTGGTGGATGCGGTCATGGAGGTGGAACGGCCCACCACGGTGTCGGAGGTGAATCAGGCCCTTAAGGAGGCGGCCAACCGCTATCTGGGCTATTCCGAAGAACCCCTGGTTTCCATCGACTACCAGGGCAACCCGCACTCCTCGGTGATCGACGCCCTGTCCACCAAGGTGATCGGCACCTCGGTCAAGGTGTTGTCTTGGTACGACAACGAATGGGGCTACTCCAACCGGGTGCTTGATCTGATTTTGATGATGGAGAGCCAGAAACCGCTGTAGGGGAGAAGGAACGAGGTTAAAGGTGCGAGGAGCAGGCAAGTCGGGCCACGGCACAATGGGGACGGGATCAGTTATGCAACACCACTCCAGGGCAAAGAGATCTTGCTCCGTTTTAAGTGGATTCGTGATGGTCTTTTTTTGCCCATCATCCGTTGTTGCAAAGAAATTTTGAAAGGAATGTTGAATGGAAACGTTTGAGCATCCGGAAAAATCGTTGTGGATCCGCTTGTGGCAGCCTTTTTTTAATATGTCCATCTATGGAAAATTTGTTTTGGTTCTGGCAAGTTTTCTGCTCGGATATCTTCTTCTGGGGCTGCACACCTATCTTTTTCTTGGTGCCGTTAAAGGTCAGCTCAGCCGGCTCCCCGTGGACCAGGAGCTCCTTTCCCTTACCATGAAAACGATTGATGGCCATATCATTGAAGGTGCCCTGCTGGTGACCATGATCATGATAGTGCTGAGCATTACCAGCTTTCTCTGCATCCGGGTTCTGGTTTCGTTCCTTGATCAAATGATATGCAGCTTGCAGTCTCTCAGAAATGTAGAGGATGCCAGTCGAATCTGCGAACAGAGTTCTCTGATTCCGGTTATTTCCAAAGATAAAATAGGAACCGTTGCCAGCCTGGTGAATGGGGTGACCTCCGACATCCGCAAAATCTCTTTGTTCCGGCGAACCATCGAGGCGGATGAATCCATCGAAGAGGTATACAGACGCCTGGCCTATGTGTTCAAGGAGCATCTGGGCTTTAAAAACTTTATCATCTGGGAAGTGCGCGCAAAGGACGAAAGTATCGAGGCGGTCTATGCCTGGCCCGCGGACATGGAGACAGAGAGTTGTGTGATAACGAGCGCGAATCTCTGTCGGGCCAAAAGAACGGGGGAGGTTGTTTCATCCAGTGGCAATCCGGATATCTGCCCGATTTTTCCCATGGGAGATGTGATGACCCACAGCTGTGTGCCCATGGTGGTCAGCGGTCAGGTTCTCGGAGTGGTCCAGTTCCTTTCCCTCTACGTGAACTGTCCGGAGCGGGAGAAAGCGTTGCGTTTCAATCTTCACCGTGCCGGCCAGTATTTGAAAGAGGCATTGCCGGTTCTCCACGCCAAGCATCTCGCCGGCAATCTTCAGGAAATGGCGACCCGGGACGCCTTGACCGGTCTTTCCAATCGGCGCTTCCTTGAAAACAATATCAATCAGTTGATCGCCAGTCTGAAGCGGAGAAACAGTCAGATGGGCATTCTGATGTGTGACTTGGATTTTTTCAAGAAGGTAAACGATGAATACGGCCATGACGTGGGGGATCAAATCTTGAAAACCCTGGCCATAATCCTGCAAAATACCGTGCGGAGTTCGGACATCATCATCCGCTATGGCGGTGAGGAATTTTTGATCCTTCTCACCGATTGTGAAAAAACCATGGCCGGCGAAGTTGCCGAGAAGATTCGTAATGCCGTGGAGAAACATGTTTTCCAAGTGGAGAATGGCTCACTTCGCAAGACCATCAGTATCGGCACCAGTCTCTTTCCCAATGATACGGAGGCCTTCTGGGAGTGTGTTAAATTTGCGGATATTGCCCTTTATAAGGCGAAAGAGACCGGGCGGAACAGGGTTGTCAATTTCGATAAATCCCTGTGGGATTCAAAGGATTATTAAGCAACAAAGAAGAATGTCGGTGACATTCAAACACAATAAGGAAAATTAACATGAATACCAAAACCAAGATCTCTCTTGCCGCAATTCTGCTGGGGCTCGGCGTCTGTTTTTATTTCACGCCACATCTGGCCGTGCGTGGAATGAGATCAGCCGCCGAGGAAAAAAACGCGGCCAAGTTCTCCGGATACGTCGATTTCCCGGCGGTAAAGGAAAACTTGAAGGCAAGTTTCAATGCCAAGCTCGCCTCCCAGCTGGGGAAGGAAAAAGGTGCAAATCCTTTTGCCGCCATGGGGGATGCGATGGCGGCGGCTCTTATCAATCCGATTGTCGAATCACTTGTGACCCCGGAGAGTTTGGCGATCATGATGGAAGGCGACAAGTCGCAGCCCGGAGAGAACAACACCAAGTCGCCCCAATCCGGCCCAGGCACGGACACCTCGATGTCTTACGAGAGCTTTGACCGTTTTGTCGTTACGGTGAAACAAAAGCGCGAAACCGGAGGGGCCATCGGCCTTGTCTTCAATCGCGACGGCATTTTTTCGTGGAAGCTATCCGCTTTAAGGTTGCCCATTTAAAGTCCATGGCCAATCTCTGATCCAACCGGACAACTTGTCAGCTTGGATCAAGGAATGAAGCTCTTTCCACTTGCAGCTGGTCATAAAACTTGAATTGAACGAAAGCAGATACCTCTGCGATTTGTCCATGCAATGCTTGACGGCAATAATGGCGCACAAATGAGATCATTAACCTTTCCCGTTGGTCTGGGCGATAGTGTCGCTGTGTCAATGAGTCGGCACAACCCGGAAAGGTGGGCTGCTATCCCGGACGGACAGACCATTTTCGCGCATCTGTAACAGTGAAGGGATGCTGTTCGGTTATACTGCCAGGGCGCCGGTGATCCGGCTTGTTCTTGCAAATCCGCAGCAAAAATAGTATGGCAAAGGCATGAATATCAAGGCGCAGGGCCCAAAAAAAATAGCCATATCCACCCTCGGCTGCAAGGTCAACCAGTTTGAGTCGGCCGCCTTCCTTTCAGAACTTGGCCGGCGGCAAGTGGAGCTGGTCCCTTTTTCCGGTTCGGCAGATGTTTATATCATCAATACCTGCGCGGTTACGGCCAAGGCTGGAGCCCAGTCGCGCCAGCTGATCCGTCAAGCCTTGCGCGCCAATCCCGAAGCCCGGCTGATCGTGACCGGTTGCTATGCACAGGTTGCCGCCCAGGATATCCTCGATATCGCCGACAGTCCCATCTGCATTGTGGGCAACGGCTGCAAGCATCGATTGGTGGAAGTGGCCCTGGCCGAGCGGCACTGTGATCTGGAAATGCACTTGGGCAATATCGCGGGGCAGAAGGAAATCTCCCCCCTTACCGTCACCAGCTTCGGTGAACGGACCAGGGCTTATCTCAAGGTACAGGACGGTTGCAACAGCTTCTGTTCTTACTGCATCGTACCCTATGCCAGGGGGCGCAGTCGAAGCCTTGCTCCGGACAAGGTCGTGGCCCAGGCCGAGATCTTTGCCGCCCAGGGGTATAAGGAACAGGTGCTCACCGGTATCCATCTTGGCCATTATGGCCAGGATCTCACCCCTCAATCTAATCTGCGCGAGTTACTGGCCCTGCTTCTTGCCCAAAACCTGCCGGTGCGGTATCGCTTGAGCTCCTTGGAGCCAACCGAGATCACGGACGAGCTTCTGGGCCTCATGGCCCAATCCCCGGCGGTCATGCCCTATCTGCATATTCCCTTGCAAAGCGGGGATGACCGGATTTTGCAGAGGATGAACCGTCGCTATCCCGCCGCCACCTTTGCCAAGGTCGTGGAAGAGAGTATGAGGCGTCTGCCCGATGTGGCCATCGGCGTGGATGTATTGGTCGGTTTTCCCGGCGAGGACGAGACAGCTTTTCGCAACACCTATAGCTTGATTGAGTCGCTGCCGGTAAGCTATCTCCATGTGTTTCCCTATTCGAAAAGGCCGGGAACCCCTGCCGCCGCCATGCCTGATCAGGTTCCCAAGGCGGACAAGGATGAACGGGTTGCGCTTCTGAGGGATTTGAATCATAAAAAACGGAGCGCCTTTTACCAAAGCCATCTGGGCAGCATCCGGCAGATTCTGGTGGAAAGGCGCAAAAAAGGGTGCCTGCTGCGGGGGTATACCGGAAATTATATCCCGGTCTCCTTTGAGGGGGACAACGCCATGGTGAATCAGCTGATTACGGTGCGCCTCGAAGAGCTCACCGCCGACGGGGTGCTGGGCAGGATTGTTTGAGTGATTATTTGCCACGAAAACCACAAAAAAAAGGAAGGGATAATCGGTTTTGTGGTTAAAAAACTTTTTCCTTTTTGGATCATAACAGCATGATTGGGGAAATAATTGCCATCGGTGATGAGCTCACCTCCGGGAGTGTGCTGAACACCACCAGCTATTTTGCGGCAAGCCATCTTTTTGCCGCTGGCCACGAGGTTTTGGCCATGACCACCATCGGGGATGATCTCGAGCTCATCGGCCGCACCCTGCAACGGGCTTTGCAACGGGCGGATTTTATTATTGTCACCGGCGGCCTGGGTCCGACCTCCGATGATTTGACCAATGCCGCCGTTTCCTCGGCCCTTTCCCGTCCCGCCACCTTCTATCCGGAACTATTTAAGAAAATCCAGGACCATGGCAAGAATATGCCCGGCGGCCGGCAGGTCTCCCTTGAAAAACTGGCCTGGTTGCCGGCGGGCGCCCATGCCCTGCACACGGAAGCGAAGATGGCCGGATATTTTCTGGTTCAAGACGGCAAACCCATCTTTTTTCTGCCTGGGGTGCCGCATGAAATGAAGGATCTGCTCCTTGAAACGGTGATCACCCGCTTGGCTGTCTGGGAAGGCGAGGAGGTCCGCCAGGTGCGCCAGAAGGTGTATAAGGTGGTGGGCTTGGCCGAGGCTGAAATCAACCGGAAGCTTGCCCATCTGGAGGGACGTGATCCCAGGGTGCGGATCGGCTATTATCCCGTGTTTCCCGAGGTGCATGTCAGTCTTACCGTTACAGGGGCCACAAGCCAGGAGGCCAAGGCGGTCTTACAAAAATATGACGCCCAGGTGGCGACCTTACTTGGCGATTGCTGTTACGGGACAGGGAGTGACACCCTGGAAGGCGTGGTGGGGAACCTGCTTGCCGCGCGTGGCCAGACAGTGGCCGTGGCGGAATCATGCACCGGTGGTCTCATCGGCCACACCCTGACCAGGATCGCCGGGAGTTCCGCCTATTTCCTGGGCGGGGTGGTGGCTTACAATGATGCCTTGAAGGAGCGTTTGCTTGGTGTCAATCGCGAGATTATCCTGCGTTGCGGTGCGGTCAGCGCGGAAACCGCCAGGGGCATGGCCGAGGGGATGCGGCGGGTGACCCCAGTTGACCATGCCCTTGCCGTTACCGGGATTGCCGGACCCACCGGCGGCACGGCAGACAAGCCGGTGGGTACGGTCTATTTCGGCCTGGCCGGCTCGGAGAAAACCCAAACCTTTCGCTTTCATTTTTCCGGGGACCGTTGGCAGGTACAGGCCTTGGCCAGCCAGAAGGCTCTTGATCTTTTACGCCGACATCTGCTTGGTCTTGATAATGAGCTCCGGACAGTGTAAAACGAACCGACTATAATTCCTCACACTTAATTGTAAGTGTGAAAAAAGACGCAAGAACAACGTTTATTGTCTTGGAACTCTTTGGATTTGTGTTACGGACCTGTGACCTTTTTCCTTTTTTTGCGAGTCCATCATACCTTGGGAGACTTAATACATGGCCAGTGCCGAAGATAAGAATAAAACCCTTGATACCGCGATTTTTCAAATCCAGAAGCAGTTCGGCAAGGGATCGATCATGCGGCTCGGCACCGACGAGCGCGAGGCGGTGGCGGTTATTCCCACCGGCACTCTGAGTGTTGATATCGCCACCGGCATCGGCGGCGTTCCCCGGGGGCGGATCACGGAAATCTATGGCCCGGAATCTTCGGGTAAGACAACCCTGGCCCTGCATGTTATTGCCGAGGCCCAGAAGGCCGGGGGTAGCGCGGCCTTCATCGATGCCGAGCATGCTCTGGACATCGGCTATGCCGAGCGCCTCGGGGTCAAGGTCGACGATCTCCTCGTTTCCCAGCCCGATTACGGCGAGCAGGCCCTGGAGATCGTTGAGATCCTTATCCGCAGCGGGGCGGTGGATGTCATTGTTGTTGACTCGGTGGCGGCCTTGGTGCCCAAGGCGGAAATCGACGGCAACGCAGGCGACTCCCATGTCGGACTCCAAGCCCGGCTCATGTCCCAGGCCATGCGCAAGCTCACCGGGGTGCTCAAACGCACCAATACCGCGATCATCTTCATCAACCAGATCCGGATGAAGATCGGGGTTATGTTCGGAAATCCTGAGACCACCACGGGCGGCAACGCCCTCAAATTTTACAGCTCCCTGCGGCTCGATATCCGCCGCCAGGCCGCCATTAAAGACGGGGTGGAGGTTATCGGCAACCGGACCAAGGTCAAGGTGGTGAAGAACAAGATGGCCCCGCCCTTTAAGGAGGCTGAGTTCGATATCATCTATGGTGAAGGCGCCTCCAAGGTCGGCGACCTGCTCGATCTGGCCACGGCCCAGGATATTGTCGAGAAAAGCGGGGCCTGGTATTCCTATAACGGCGAACGCATCGGCCAGGGGAGGGAGAACTCCAAGATCTTCCTCAAGGAGCATCCGGAGATGTGTGCTGATCTTGAAAGAAAGGTGCGCTTAGGCTATGGTCTGCCCGCGCCGGGAGAAAAGGCCGCGGTTCCGGCACCTGCCGCCGACTGATTAAAAAAAGAACAATATCTTTGTAAGAAGCGGGATGCGGATGCGTCCCGCTTCTGTAATTTGAAGGAATGTCCCAATGAACGGAAACGAGATACGCAAACGATTTTTGACCTACTTTACCGACAAGGGCCATACGGTGGTGGAAAGCTCTGCCCTGGTGCCCCATGACGACCCGACCCTGCTCTTTACCAATGCCGGGATGGTTCAGTTCAAGCGGGTGTTCATGGGCGAGGACAAGCGGGATTACGTCCGGGCCGTGACCTGCCAGCGCTGCGTGCGGGCAGGCGGCAAACATAACGATCTGGAAAACGTGGGCTATACCGCCCGCCACCATACCTTTTTCGAGATGCTCGGTAATTTTTCCTTTGGCGATTATTTTAAAAAGGATGCCATCCATTACGCCTGGGACTTCCTCACCAAGGAGGTCGGGTTGGACCCGGAAAAACTCTGGGTTTCGGTGTTTGACGATGATGACGAGGCCTTCGGACTCTGGGAAAAGGTCAAGGATCTGCCTCAGGGGCGCATCGTGCGGATGGGGGAAAAGGACAATTTCTGGGCCATGGGCGACACCGGCCCCTGCGGTCCCTGTTCGGAGATCCATATCGATCAGGGGGCGGAGGCGGGCTGCGGCCGACCCGATTGCAAGCTCGGCTGCGACTGCGACCGCTTTCTTGAGATCTGGAACCTGGTGTTCATGCAGTTCAACCGGAGCGAGGACGGCAGCATGGCCCCGCTGCCCAAGCCGAGCATCGACACCGGCATGGGCTTGGAGCGCATTGCCGCGGTTACCCAGGGGAAATTCACCAACTACGATTCCGATCTGTTCAGCGGCATTATTACGGCGATCGCCGATGTTGCCGGAGTTCGCTACGGATCGGATGCGGCGGTCAACACGGCTCTGCGGGTTATCGCCGATCACAGCCGGGCCACCACCTTTCTGGTGGCCGACGGGGTCCTGCCTTCCAATGAGGGAAGGGGCTACGTGCTCCGCCGCATCATGCGCCGAGCCATCCGTTTTGGCCGCACCCTCGGATTGAAAAAGCCCTTTCTCACCGGGGTGACCTCCGCGGTCATCGCCGAGATGGGCGAGGCGTATCCCCATCTCCATGGAGCGCGCGAGCTTCTGGCCAAGGTGGTGCACAACGAGGAGGTCCGCTTTCTGGAAACCCTGGACCATGGTTTGACCATGCTCCATCAGGAGATGAAGCGGTTGCAGGATGCCGGCGAGAAAGAAGTCTCCGGCGAGTTCATCTTCAAGCTTTACGATACCTACGGGTTTCCCGTGGATATCGTAAAGGATATCGCCATTGAGAAAGGGATGCTGGCGGATGAGGCCGGATTCAACGCGGCCATGGAAGTGCAGCGCAATCAATCCAAGAAATCATGGAAAGCCACCTCGCTTGCCGAAATGGGGGCAGGGATTCGCGCCCTGCTGGATACCGGGATGCGTAGCCGCTTTGTCGGCTATGAAACCCGGCACCATCAAGCGGCCATTACCGGCCTGGTAAGTGCCGGCGGTGCCGGCCTTGAGCAGGCGGGCACCGGCGAGCAGATATCCGTGGTCTGCCCGGAAACCCCTTTTTATGCCGAGTCCGGCGGGCAAAGCGGCGATCGGGGCATGATCATTGGACCCCATGGTAAGGCGAGGGTGGAAACCACCATGGCCGTAGGGGAAGGGCTTATCCTCCATCAGGCCGAGGTTATGGAAGGCAGTCTGGCCCTCGGCGAGACCGTTGAGCTCAAGGTGGCGGAAGGCAAGCGTCAGCGCACGGCCAACAACCATACCGCCACCCATCTCTTGCAGGCCGCCCTGCGCGAGGTTCTGGGCGAGCATGTGAAGCAGTCCGGCTCCCTAGTCAATCCGGATCGGCTTCGCTTCGATTTTACCCATTTTTCCCCCCTCACTCGGGAGGAGCTGGCTCGGGTGGAAAAAATCGTCAATGAGGGTGTCCGGGCCAATGCCCAGGTATCCACGGCGGTGCTTGACCGGGAGGAGGCCATCAAGGGCGGAGCCACGGCCCTGTTCGGTGAGAAATATGAGGCCAGCGTCCGGGTTGTTTCCGTGGGCGAGATCAGCAAGGAATTGTGCGGCGGCACCCATGTGGGCGCGACCGGAGAGATAGGCCTATTCAAGATTCTGAGCGAAAGCGGTATTGCCGCCGGAGTACGGCGGATCGAGGCGGTAACCGGTCCCGGCGCCATGGAACGGTTTCAGCAGGTCGAGGCCCAGTTGGCAATGCTCGCCGCCAAACTCAAGACCTCGCCGGAGGAACTGGCCGTCAAGCTCGATAAAATCCTGGCCCGTCAAAAAGAGCTGGAACGCGAAGTGAGCCGGTTGACCGCGGATCTTTCCGTCAACGATCTCGGCGCGATGCTCGAAAACGCCCAGGAGATCGGGGGGGTGAAGGTGGTTGTCGCCCAGATCGCCATGGATTCGCCGAAAACCATGCGGGAAGTCGGTGATAAGGTGCGGGACGCACTGGGTAGCGGTATTGCCGTTTTGGGCGGCGTCTTTGAAGGAAAAGTGAGTCTGCTGGCCATGGTCACCAAGGATCTCAGCACCCGGTTTCATGCCGGTCAGATTGTGAAAGAGGTAGCTGTCATGGTTGGCGGCAGCGGGGGCGGGCGGCCGGATATGGCCCAGGCCGGCGGGACCATGGCGGATAAGCTGCCGGAGGCTCTTGCCGCGGTGCATGGGATCATCGTCGAGCAAGGGGCCAAAGCATCTCGCTAAATACCTTAGAGAAAAGGACCTGTTAGGTTGTGATTTTGTAGAAATATCCAAGGAAAAACAGGGGAAGAAAGCAGCGGGAAAATGTATTGACATGCCAAAAAAATTCGATTAGAACCGTTCAATTGTTAATGAACGGGGATTCATTTCGTGCGCACATACCAAGATTTTTTCATATATTAATTGTAAAGAAAAACGGGGGCCTGTAATGATTACCATCGACCTGACCATGCTCATTCAGATTGCCAATATGCTTTTGCTTATTGTCGTTTTGAATGCAGTCTTGTACAAACCGATCCGCTCAATTATCGATGAGCGCCAGAAGAAGATCGGCGGCCTTGATGAGGGCATTGACCAATTCAAGAAAAATGCTGCGTTGCGTCTTGATGAGTTTGGCCAGAAGATGAAGGATGCCAGGATCAGGGCAAAAAAAGAGTACGAGGCTGCCAGAAATGCGGCCCTTGCCGAGAGCTCGGAAAAATTGGCTGGAATCCGCAAGGAGGTTGATGCGCAGAAAACCGGTCAGCTTGCCGAAATAGAAAAGCAGTTTGCCGCAGCCCAAGCCGAACTGCAGGGGCAGATTTCCGGTTTTGCCGGCGAGATGGCGGGCAAGGTTTTGGGGAGGGCTCTGTAGATGAAGAATGTCTCATGGAAAAAAACCGGCGTAGCCGGATTGTCGTTGCTTCTGGTGCTGGCGTTTGCCGTTGCGGCATATGCTTCCGGTGATGGCGCCATCCCCAGGGAAAAATGGATGGATCTGCTGTATCGGGCATTGAATTTTGCCGGCCTGGCTTTCATCTTGGTCTTCTTTTTGAAGAAACCCTTTGCCGAAGGCTTGAGCAGTCGGCGGGACGGGATCAAGGATCAACTTGAAGCCCTGGAGTCCAGGAAGGCCGAGGCCGAGCTGCTGTACAAGGAGGCCGAAGCCAAGATTGCCAGGCTCGATGAAGAAGTGAACGGGATCATCGCCGAGGCGGTCAAGCAGGGTGAGGTGGAGAAGGAAAAGATCATCGCCGATGCCGAACGCAATGCCGGGGATATCAAGCGGCAGGCGGAAATGGCTGTTGCCCATGAGCTTACCGAGGCCAAGGCTCGCCTGAAGGCCGAGGTGGCCGAGCAAGCCGTGCTGCTGGCGGAAGAACTGGTTCGAAAAAATATTCAGCCTGCGGATCAGAGCAGGATGGTTGAACTGTCTCTTGATAAGGTCGGAGGTATCCAGTGAAGAATACAGTATTAGCCAAACGATATGCCAAGGCGTTGTTTGCCGTTGGTAAGGAAGGGAATGCCTTCGCGGAGTTTGCCAAGACCCTCAATGCCATGGCCGAGCTTTTTCTCGGAATGCCCGAGGTTGCCGATGCCCTGACCAACCCACTCTATCCTGTTGAGGCGCGGGAAAAGGTCATGGAGCATCTTCTTGCCTCCATGCAGGTTTCACAGGTTCTGGGTAATTTTTTCAAACTGCTGGTGCAGAAAAAACGCGCGAATATCCTGCCCGACATCGCCGCAGTGTTCCAGGCTATGGTCGATGCGGATAACAATATGTGTCAAGGGACGGTGGTTTCGGCCATGGAGCTGACCCCGGAACTCAGTGCAAAGGTTAAGGCAACATTGGAAAAAATAACCGGCAAGCAAGTCGTCCTTACGTCTCAAGTCGATCCGTCCATTATCGGCGGCATTGTGGCCAAGGTCGGTGATTTGGTGCTCGATGGAAGCATCAGATCACAGCTGGCTGGTTTAAAAGAATCCATTAAGGGGAGTGAATAAGACAAATGCAGATCAAAGCCGAAGAGATCAGTCAAATTATCAAGGGGCAGATCAAGGATTACGAAAGTAAAGTTGATCTGAGTGAAACCGGCACCGTAATCTCCGTTGGTGACGGTATCGCTCGTGTGTACGGGGTTGAGAAGTGCATGGCCATGGAGCTGCTTGAGTTTCCCGGTGGAGTCTTGGGCATTGCCTTGAACCTTGAAGCGGACAACGTTGGCTGTGCGCTTCTTGGTGACGTGCGGAAGATCAAGGAAGGCGACACCGTAAAACGGACCGGTCGTATTGCCGAGGTTCCCGTCGGTCCCGAGATGGAAGGCCGCGTTGTTGACGGCGTGGGCAACCCCATCGACGGGCAGGGTCCGCTCAATGCCAAGCACAGCTCCAAGATCGAGGTTTTGGCCCCGGGCGTTATCGCCAGGAAGTCCGTTCATGAGCCTTGCTACACAGGCGCCAAGGCCGTTGACGCCATGACCCCTGTTGGCCGCGGCCAACGTGAGCTGGTAATTGGCGACCGTCAGATCGGCAAGACCGCTCTCTGCGTCGATGCGATCATCGCTCAGAAAAACACCGATGTGCATTGCGTCTATGTGGCCATCGGCCAGAAGAAGTCCACGGTGGCCTTGGTTGTTGAAGCGCTGCGTAAGCATGGCGCCATGGAATACACCACCGTTGTTGCTGCTTGCGCTTCTGATCCGGCGCCGATGCAGTATGTCGCAGCCTTTGCCGGTTGCGCCATGGGCGAGTACTTCCGTGACAACGGCCAGCATGCCCTGATCATCTATGACGATCTTTCCAAGCAGGCGGTCTCCTACCGTGAGTTGTCCCTGCTCCTTCGTCGTCCGCCCGGACGTGAAGCGTACCCCGGCGACATTTTCTTCAACCACTCCCGTCTGCTGGAGCGTTCTTGCAAGGTGAACGATGCCCTGGGTGCCGGTTCTCTTACCGCCCTGCCCATCATCGAGACCCAGGCCGGCGACGTATCCGCCTTTATCCCGACCAACGTTATCTCCATTACCGACGGTCAGGTATACCTTGAGCCCAACCTCTTCTTCGCCGGTGTTCGTCCCGCGATCAACGTCGGTCTCTCCGTATCCCGCGTAGGTGGCGCTGCTCAGGTAAAAGCCATGAAACAGGTTGCCGGCTCCCTTCGTCTGGATCTGGCCCAGTATCGCGAGCTCGCCGCCTTTGCCGGTTTCGGTTCCGATCTTGACGCCGCCACCCAGGCACAGTTGACCCGTGGCGCCCGTCTGGTTGAGATTCTGAAGCAGCCCCAGTATCAGCCGCTGCCCATGGAAAAACAGATCTGTATCCTTTTTGCCGGTACTCGCGGCTATCTCGATACCTTGCCCGTTGACTGCCTGGCTGAGTATGAGCAGCAGCTTTATGCCCATATTGAGAAAAACCAGCCGAGCATCTATGATGACCTGAAAGAAAAACAAGCCATTGATGCCGCCCTGGAAGAAAAAATCCGGGCCACTCTGCAGGCTTTCGGTGAATCTTTCAAGGCTGCCAAGGGCCTCAAATAAGGGGGGTAAGGTCTCATGCCGAGCCTAAAAGATGTAAAAACGAAGATTGGTGGGGTGAAGAAAACTGCCCAGATCACCAAGGCCATGAACATGGTAGCTGCGGCCAAGCTTCGCGGGGCACAGCAGAAGATGGAGGATTTTCGCTCCTATGCCGAGAAGTTCAACGCGGCAATGGGCAATCTGTCTTCGGCCATGGATTCCGGCGCTTTCCCGCTCATGGAAAAGCGCGAGGTCAAGAACGTGGAGATCCTGGTGGTCACCTCGGATCGCGGCCTGTGCGGCAGCTTCAACGCCAACATCCTCAAGATGACCGAGAAGCTCATGGCAAGTCTTGAAGCGCAGGGCAAGAAGGTGTCTCTGGTCTGCGTCGGCAAGAAGAGTGCCAACTATTTCCGGAAAACCGGTAAGGTTCGGCAGCGTCATGTCGATCTGATGGGTACCTTTCAGATGTTCAACGCCCGGGCCATTGCCCAGGATATTGCCGGAAACTTTCTTTCCGGCGGCAGCGATGAAGTCCGTATTGTTTACGGAAAATTTAAAAGTGTTGCCGTTCAGCGTCCCGCTGAGCAGATGTTCCTGCCTATCCAGCCGAATGTTGTTGAGGCAGCGGAGGCAACATCTTCTTCTGCCGGATCCTATATCTATGAGCCGAGCACCGAGGAAATCATGGAAGTGCTTCTGCCGCTCTACATGAATGTCATGGTTTATCATGCCATGCTGGAAGTGAGCGCCAGCGAGCATGCCGCTCGGATGACCGCCATGGATAATGCGACCAGCGCATGTAAGGATATCATCCATAGCCTGACCCTGATTTACAACAAGGCGCGGCAGGCTGGCATCACCGCGGAATTGATGGATATCGTCGGCGGTGCCGAGGCGTTGAAGTAACCAGGTGAAATCAGGCTGAATCATTCAGCTGTCATAGATTGTCAATGTAAGTACTAGCTGAGGAGGCTTTTTCAATGAGTGAAGCAAGAGTTGGTAAAATTGTTCAGGTCATCGGACCTGTTGTTGACGTTGAGTTTGAGCCGGACAACCTGCCGGAGATCATGAACGCCCTGCTGGTAAGCAACAAGGGTATCAGTGACGAGCCGAATAATCTGGTTATCGAGGTTTCCTTGCATCTTGGCGATAATGTTGTCCGCTGCGTTGCCATGGACCAGACCGACGGTTTGATTCGCGGCCAGGATTGCACGGATACCGGCAAGCCCATTGAGATCCCTTGCGGCGCTCCTGCTCTGGGACGGATCATGAACGTGGTCGGTCGCCCGGTGGATGGCATGGGGCCCATTGCCTCCGATAAAATGCGCACGATTCATCGTCCTGCCCCTGCTTTTACCGATCAGTCCACCGAGGTTCATGTTTTGGAAACCGGGATCAAGGTTATCGATCTGCTGGTTCCTTTCCCCCGTGGCGGCAAGATGGGATTGTTCGGCGGCGCAGGTTGCGGCAAGACCGTTATCATGATGGAGATGGTTAACAACATCGCCATGCATCATGGTGGTATTTCCGTATTCTGCGGGGTTGGCGAGCGGACCCGTGAAGGTAACGATCTTTACCACGAGATGAAGGACTCAGGCGTTTTGCCGAAAGCTGCCCTTGTTTACGGCCAGATGACCGAGCCGCCGGGAGCACGTTCTCGTGTTGCATTGACCGGGTTGTCTGCTGCGGAGTACTTCCGTGATGAGGAAGGCCAGGACGTTCTCTTCTTCGTTGACAACATCTTCCGGTTTACCCAGGCCGGCGCCGAGGTTTCCGCGCTTCTTGGCCGTATTCCTTCGGCGGTTGGTTATCAGCCCACCCTGGCCACCGACCTTGGTGCCCTCCAGGAGCGGATCACCTCCACCAACAAGGGTTCCATCACCGCGGTACAGTGCGTTTACGTACCTGCCGATGACTTGACCGACCCGGCTCCGGCCACCACCTTTGCCCATCTGGACGGAACCGTTGTTCTTTCCCGTCAGATCGCAGAGCTTGGCATCTACCCTGCGGTTGATCCTCTGGATTCCACCTCTCGTATTCTTGATCCCAACGTTTTGGGTGAGGAGCATTACCTGGTTGCCCGTGGTGTGCAGACCAGTCTTCAGAAATATAAGGATCTGCAGGATATTATCGCTATTTTGGGTATGGACGAGCTCTCTGAAGAGGATCAGACCCTCGTTACACGTGCTCGTAAGATCCAGCGGTTTCTGTCCCAGCCCTTTACCGTTGCCGAAACCTTTACCGGCATGGCCGGTAAATACGTAAAAGTAGCCGACACTGTCCGCGGCTTTAAAGAGATCTTGGAAGGCAAACATGACGAGCTGCCTGAGATCGCTTTCTACATGGTAGGCAGCATTGAAGAAGCGGTTGAAAAAGCCAATAAAGAGAAGGCTGCTGCTTAAGGAATTGACTGACTTTCCGATCCCATCCGGGTTCGGTGAGGACTTGAGGTTTACCCATGGCTGAAAAATTAAAGTTGGAAGTGGTAACTCCCAAAGGGGCCATAGTGAGCAAGGAGGTTGACATCGTCACCGCTCCCGGCTATGGCGGTGAGTTTGGTATTCTTGCCAACCATGCGCCTTTTCTGAGTACGATCAAGATTGGCGTCCTGACATACAAAACAGGGAGTCAGGAAGAAACCCTGATGGTGAGTGGCGGTTTTTGTGAAGTCTCCAATAACAAGCTGACCTTTCTTGTTGAATCCGCGGAGCGTGGGACAGACATTGATGTTGCGCGTGCGATGCGGGCCAAGGAACGTGCGGAAAAACGGTTGGCTGAGGCCCAGGCCCAGAAAGAAAATTTCGATAGAACCAGGGCCGAGGCTGCAATGCAAAGGGCCTTGAGTCGGCTTAAGGTTGCCGAGAGGCACAAGCCCTCCTGAGAACCAAGTTTACAAAGATAATAAAAAAAGCCGCTCGGCAACGAGCGGCTTTTTTTTATGAGCGGAAATCGGGGAAAAGAGTTTATTTCTCGCTGAGATTTGCCTCGACGACAAAAGAGCCTGCGGCGGTATCAAAAGGGATGACAATGGTTGGCGCTTTGGAATAATAGGAGATTTCAACTCCTTTGCCGACGACCATGTTGGGAGTGGCCAGATCGAATTTGTGGTCAAGCTTGGCCAGTTGCGCCTTGGCGCCGCCACATATCATGTTGGTCAGTTCGCCGACAGCATCAACAACCTCGTCGTCAATTTTTTCCTTGGGCTCTTCCATGAGCATATTGGCGACAATTTTCAAAATGCATTTTTCCGAAAAACTCACAATCATCGACCCGGTAATCTCTTCGGAGGTCATGCCGATGATACCGGTAACCTCGCCATAGGAGGTGTTGCACTCTTTCAACCGGGGTTTTTGCGGGGTTACCTGGGTCTGAGCCATGGTTTCCAAAACATTTTTGGCTGCTGTTAAAAAAGGATTTATGAATTCTGCTTTCATGGGATAGTTGGCTCGCTTTTTTTCTGCTTATTATTGGAATCTACAATATTAATTTGCGGGATATCCCCTGAATTGTCAAGCGCCATTTAGCGTGTGGCGGGCAGGCGGTTTGGATTTATTCCGATCGGTAAGCGGCTTTATGGTGAATTTATGCATGAAATGCTGTTGAAAACAGATTAACATATATAGTTAAAGTCTAACTTGTCGTTATTGCGATAAATATCGGTACTTGTACCGATGGTCCAAAATTTTCGGGTAGGAGGCTGTGATGGATGCAAAAGAAAGAATGAACATTTCCCGTCAATTTTCTCGGGAATTGCCCGTTGCCGGACGGATCAAGAATTTTGACGAGGTTGTTTCCGGTTATGAGGAAAAGCAGGCTCAACTTGAGGCGGAGCGTTGCCTGCAATGCAAAAAGCCGAAATGCCGGGAAGGTTGCCCCATTCACAATGACATCCCCGGATTTATCAAGCTGTTGCGCGAAGGCAAGATTGAAGAGGCGTACTGGAAAGATCGCGAAACCAACTCGCTTCCTGCCATCTGTTCGCGGGTCTGCCCCCATGAATTTCAATGCGAAGGTCACTGTATCAGAGGGAAAAAGGGTGAGCCGGTGGCCATCGGTATGCTCGAGCGCTACATCGTTGACTGGATGGTGGCCAATAATAAGAATCTGCTGCAGCCCTGCGCCATGCCCAAGGACAAAAAGGTGGCAATCGTCGGCTCCGGCCCTGCCGGGATGTCGGTGGCTTATTATCTTGCCCATGAAGGCTACCATTGCACGATTTTTGAAAGTCTTCCCGTCTTCGGCGGCATGCTGGCGGTGGGCATCCCATCCTATCGTTTGCCGCGTCAGATCATTGCCGCTGAATGCGAGGCCTTGAAAAGCTGCGGGGTGACCTTGGTCCATGGGGTAACCATTGGCAAGGATAAGACCCTCCAGGATCTCCGGGATGAGGGTTTTGCCGCGGTCTTTATCGGCCCTGGCGCTCACTTGAGTCGAAAGCTTGGGGTTGAGGGAGAAGATTTGCAAGGGGTGGTGCATGGAGTTGATTACCTGCGCAAGGTCAATATCGGTGAAACCCTGAATCTCGGGAAAAACGTCGTGGTGGTAGGCGGCGGAAATGTGGCCATTGATTGTGCCAGGACCGCCCTGCGCACCGGCTCTGATAATGTGTTCATTCTCTATCGGCGGAGTAAGGCGGAGATGCCCGCTTCCCAAGCGGAGATCCATCATCTGGAGGAAGAAGGCGTGCGCATCGAGATGCTGGCCGCTCCGGTTGCGATCCATGGCGAAAACGGCAAGCTGACTAAGATAGAGTGCATCCGGATGGAACTCGGCGCCTGTGATGCTTCTGGCCGTTGTCGTCCAGTTCCCAAGGAAGGATCCAACTTTATGCTCGACGCTGATGCCATTATCCCGGCCATCAGCCAGGATGTTGATATCACCGCCGGTTCCGGTCTTGATCTGGCCTTGAGCCGCTGGGGAACCTATGTTGTTGATGAGGTGACCATGCAAACCTCCGAGGAGTGGATTTTTGCGGCCGGCGATGCGGTGCTTGGGCCCCAGACCGTGGCCAAGGCAGTGTATCAGGCCAAGGAGGCAGCCGAGTCCATTAAGCGGTATCTTGAGGGTAAGAATCTGAAGGAAGGACGCAAGGCTTTTACTCTCGAATAAGCCTTGTTGCGAAGAAGAAGTATGCGAACCTCATCCCGGCATCTGTTGGGGTGAGGTTTTTTTCTTTAC
Source organism: Deltaproteobacteria bacterium (assembly GCA_013349295.1). GTDB lineage: Bacteria > Desulfobacterota > Desulfobulbia > Desulfobulbales > Desulfurivibrionaceae > Thiovibrio. The sequence continues at coordinate 37,937 of DUZW01000018.1, read as the reverse complement.
AGGCATTATCGGGTCCAAGTGGCCGGAAAACTTGAGCCGGGCTCTTCCGGTTAAATTGTTTGCCCTTTCTTCTAGGAGCAGCGAGTTGTTGATATACATTCCGATTTTCATTTTTTTTGGTTTTTTCTGTACTCTGTTGCCCGGAGATGCTCTTGCCGACGAGGTACATTTAAAAAATGGGGATCATATTACAGGAGAATTGATCAGCAAAGAAAACGGGACGGTGTCGGTAAGGACAACATATGCCGGGATAATCCTTATCAAGTGGAACGAGGTAGCCCATATTGCCACCGACCAGCCAGTTGAGGTGTATCTTAAAAACGAGACCCTGGCTGAAGTCAGTGAAATTAACGCCGGTCCGGCGAAAGAGGATGGAGAGAAGGCTGCGGCGATTCCGGCCTCGGAGGTTCAATATCTCAATCCGCCTCCATATATAACCGGCAAGGGTATTTTGTGGAGCGGTCGGTTAGATGCAGGGTACTGGGCTAACGATGGGAATTATAACAAAAAAAGGTTCAACTTTGATGGGCAGCTCGGCGCACGCAGCAAAAAGAAGCGCTATACCTTAAGTGGAGGCTATCTCTTTGTTGAAGACGAGGGCGTGGAAACAGAGTCAAAGAGCAAGGGGGCAGCCAAAATAGATCATTTTTTCAACACAAAATGGTATGGCACCGCTCAGATCAAACTTAAAAAGGATCGCTTCAAGGATATCAACCTGCGGACCATTGTTGGTGGTGGCCCCGGTCACCAGTTCTGGGAGTCACGGAATTTGAACTTGTCTGTTGAATCAGGCTTCGACTATGTCATGGTGGACTACGTGGAAGATCCGAATCAAAAGTATCCCGCTTTCCGTTTTGCTCTGGATTTTGACAAGTTCCTCATCGAAAACCGTTTGCAAGCGTTCCACAACCATCAGTTCAACAGCAACCTTGAGGACGTGGAAGACCTTCTGTTCAGCAGTCAGAGCGGGTTCAGGATACCCGTTATGACAAATTTGACCACGACAATTGAGATAGATTATGATTGGGATAATCAGCCGGCCGATCATAAAAACAGAGGGGATACAACCTACAAATTCAGCGTCGGCTATTCCTGGTAGAACAGCCAAGCGGTATTGCCGTTATGATGGCAGACGGCCAAGAGAGAAGATCTCAGCCGCGAAAATAAACCCGTGAGGATCGAGTTGATTCAACGGGATATAGGATGTCTGTAATTGGCAACCAGGCGCATGCTCTCAACATATTGGGCTACGCCGCCGGAGATGTGATTGGCCACCTCGGCAAGGTAGGCCTCGTTTCGAAGTCGTTTTTCCTCCTCGGGATTGCTCAAAAAAGCGATTTCGGTGAGGATGGCGGGCATCTGGGCACCGATGAGCACCACAAAAGGCGCCTTCTTGACCCCAAGATTGGAGACATCGCTGAATTTTTGGTTCAGGCCGCTCACCATCTTATCCTGCACCAGTCCGGCCAGCTTCAGGGATTCGTTTATTTTTGAATTCTGCATGAGATCCAGGAGGATGGCTTGCAGGTCGCTGATTTGTTTGGCCGAGGTGGCGTTTTCCATGGCCGCCAGCCGCATGGCGTCTTTGTTGCTGGCCAGGTCAAGGACGTAGGTTTCAATTCCATGGGCGTCATGGTTCGGGGCGGCGTTCACATGGATGGAAAGGAACAGGTCGGCTTCCTTGGCATTGGCAATGGCCGTTCGTTCTTCCAGGGGGATGAAGACATCGCGGTCACGGGTGAGGATAACCTCGCAGCCGAGTTTTTCCCTGATGATCTTGGCGACCCTGAGGGCCACGTCAAGGACGATGTCTTTTTCCTTGAGGCCGCTTGGGCTGCAGGTGCCTGGGTCTTTACCGCCGTGGCCCGGATCGATGACGATTCTTTTTATGCCCAACTCCAACTGCCGGGCCAGGGTTGGGGATTGCGCTTTGTTCGCTGGGCTGACTTTTTTCCCCCTGGTCGTAGCTTTCCTTTTGTCGTCGGGTTCTTTCGCCTTCTCCGGAGGGGCATCGTTGCTCATGACATCGATGACCACACGGAATGGGTCGGCAAGGGTGAAGACTTTATAGTTGGAAATATTGGTCTGGGTGTCAAGGACAACGCGGACTGTTTGTGGATCAAACTGGGCATTCCTGACCCGCCGCAACAGACCGTCCTCAATGGGAATGGTTTTTATTGACTCGGGGCTGAGGCGGCAGTTGTGCAGGTCAATGTATATCCGGCGCGGGGAAGCCTCGTTTCCGGTGAGGGTCTGGTGTTTGAAGGTCACCGGGCCGGTGGTCTCGACAACCAGACGGGTGTAACGCTTGTTTGACCAGTGATGGATGGGAAGTACCGTGGCCATCCCGGTTTTTTCTCCAGCAAGGTCTTTTTGTTGCGGTTCATCGACAGCTTGGGGGATGATGCATTTTTCCCTTATCTCTTCCTTGGCTGGCAGAGGGCTTGGCGTAGTTGCGGCGTGCTTGACCTGTAACAGCCGTTCTTGGGCGGCGGCGGCCATGTCGCCCTCAGGATAAATGGCAATGATTTTTGCATAGGCACGGGCTGCCTTGCCGGGATCTTTTTTGTCGGATCGAAAGATGTCGCCCAGAATAAAAAATGCGTCATCGGCCAGGGTATTGCCGGGATACCGGGAGCTCAGCTCTTCGTAAGCAGAAATGGCTTGGTCAAGATCATGGGCTTTGCCTGACTGCGAAAACATGGTTTGAAAGATCTTGCCCAGCATGAACAGGGATTTCGGGGCAACCTGATGGTCGGGCGCGGCCTTATATATGCTGCGGAAAGCGGTGACGGAGGTGAGCCAGCTGTTTCGGTCCTTGCCCTTGTCGTGGGTGACCAGATCCTGGTAATAGGCCTTGGCTTGCTCGTATTGTCTGGCGATGTCATCCTGGTCCGACTCAGACTTGGACCAGGCGGGGGTGGCGAGCAGCAAGAGCATGAAAAACACGAACGGCAAGCGGAAGGCGGCAAGGCGCAAAAGAGGGGTTTGCCTTGCATCTTGCGGAGTCTTTCCGGTTTGCGTTCCTGTCTTGCGCCTAGCGCTGTGCCTGATCCTACTCCACATCGTTCAGCCTTTTGAGTTCATAAAGCAGATCCAGGGCCTCGCGGGGCGACAAGGTGTCGGGATTGATCTCGCGCAACCTGCGTACCGCCGGAGATTCTCCGGCACCAAATAGGGAGAGCTGTCCGGGTTGCGAGTGCTTTTTTTTCTTGGGCGAGGTGGCGATGCGCGGTTCGCCCTGTCGGTTGAATTCTCCTTGTTCGATATTATGCAATAATTCCTTGGCCCTGGCAACAACTCTGGCCGGAACCCCGGCCAGGGCGGCAACCTGAATGCCATAGCTGCGGTTGGTGCCCCCCGGCAGCAGTTTGTGGAGAAAGATGATGGTATCGTTCCATTCCCGGACAGCGATGTTGAAATTTTTCACCCGGTTGTTGGTGGCGGCCAGTTCGGTCAGCTCATGATAATGGGTGGCGAAGATGGTCTTGACGCCCCTGCCGTTTTTGTTGACCAGCTCTTCGGCCACGGCCCAGGCAATGGAGAGGCCGTCGAATGTGGAGGTGCCGCGACCGATTTCATCGAGGATAACCAGGCTCCGTTCCGTAGCGTTGTTGAGGATGTTGGCCGTCTCGTTCATTTCCACCATGAAGGTGGACTGGCCGCGGCGCAGGTTGTCGGAGGCCCCGACCCGGGTGAAGATGCGATCCACCACGCCTATCTCCGCCGAGGCGGCAGGGACGAAGCTCCCCATCTGGGCCATGAGGGTGATGAGGGCGGTCTGCCGCAGCACTGTTGATTTTCCGGCCATGTTGGGGCCGGTGATGATCAGAACCTCTTCGTTCTCCTGGTTAAGATGGACATCGTTGGGCACAAAGCGTCCCGGCGGCAGGGCGCGTTCAATCACCGGATGGCGGCCTTCCTTGATGATGATCGCCTCGCCTGCGGTGATCACCGGTTTGGTGTAGCGGTATTTCTGGGCTGCCTCGGCCAGGCAGCAGAAAAAATCTATCTGGGCCAACCGGGCGGCTGTTTGCAGAATCCGGGAGGAGGCTTCTGCCACCGTGACCCGGATTGCAGCAAAGAGACGGTATTCCAGCTCCAGTCGTTTGTCCTGGGCGCCGAGCACCTTTTCTTCAAATTCCTTGAGCTCCTGGGTGATGAAGCGTTCGGCGTTGACCAGGGTCTGCTTGCGGATGAAGTCGTCGGGGACATGGGCCAGCTGACCCCGGCTTATCTCGATATAGTAACCAAAGACTTTGTTGAAGCCGATCTTGAGGTTAGTGATGCCGGTGCGAGCCCGTTCGCGGGCCTCAAGGCCGAGGATCAGCGCCTTGCCGTCGCGCAGCAGAGTGACCAGTTCGTCAAGCTCCGCGTTATAGCCGGCCTTGATCAGGTTGCCTTCCCGCAAGGTCACCGGAGCGTCTTCGCGGATCCCCGCCTCCAGCAGGGCGTGGAGTTCGGCCAGCTCGTCCAGGGTGGTCCCGAGATTGGCCAGCAGTCCGTCGGCTTCGGCCAGCTTTTCTTTAAGTTTGGGCAATTGGGCCAGGGAACACCGCATGGCCGTGAGATCTCGACCATTGGCCGTGCCCAGCACCACCCGGCCATTGAGGCGTTCCAGGTCATAAACCTTGCTCAACAGTTCCAGGATCTCCTCACGCAACCGGGGGGCGAGGTAGAGCTGTTCCACCGTGTCCAGTCGCTGCCGGATGGCCTCGACCTCTTGCAGGGGAAAGAGCAGGTTCTTCTTGAGCAGTCTTGCCCCCATGGGGGTTTCGCATAGGTCAAGGGTGTCCAGCAACGACCCTTCCCTGGCGCCGCCGGTGATGGTCTGGGTGAGTTCCAGATTGCGGCGGGAGGATTCATCCATGAGCAGGACGAGATCAAACTCAATGGGAGTGAGCCGCTCGATGTGATCCAGGGTGGTTTTCTGAGTTTCCTGCAGATAGAGGAGCAGAGCGCCTGCCGCACCAATTCCGGCTTTCAGCTCCTCGCAGCCGAAGCCGGCCAGGTTGGCTACCCGGAAATGTTCCAGCAGCCGCTGCCGTGCCACCTCCGGATGAAAACCGGCGGCGGGCCGTCTGGTCAGGCAGCCTTGCGGAAGATATGCCTGCAGTTGGTCCGTCAGGGTCGAATCATCGCCGGGCTCTTCGGGCAGGAGAACTTCCGAGGGGGCCAGACGGCCGAGTTCATCCAGCAGAGCGGCGAGGTCTTCCCGTTCGCTGACCAAAAACTCGCCGGTGGAGAGATCGAGCAGGCTCAGGCCCCATTCCTTGCCCTTTTGACAGATGGCGGCCAGATACCGGTTGTCCTTGTCGTCCAGCAGCTGTTCGTCGGTGACCAACCCCGGAGTGACCACCCGGACCACCTCGCGCCGCACCACCCCCTTGGCTTCTTTCGGATCTTCCACCTGCTCGCAGATCGCCACCTTGAAACCCGCCTTAATCATCTTGGCCAGATAGGACGAAACTGCATGGTACGGGATTCCGCAGAGCGGCACCCTGTTCTCGTCATCCTTGCTGTTTCTGGAGGTGAGGGTGATGCCCAGAACCTTGGAGGCGGTCACGGCATCATCGAAAAACATCTCGTAAAAGTCGCCCAAGCGGTAAAAAAGGATTGAATCCCGATGCTGCGCCTTGATTTCAAGGTATTGCTGCATCATGGGGGTGATTTTAACGGAGGCTGATGAGGTGTTGGTCATATGCATTTGAGAAGGCGATGTTCCTTGCACTGCGTTGTGCTCGGGGAAGCGGTCATACTGCCGCCCTGCAGCGATTGATAGGAGGTTTTTTCGGAAAAGTCAAGCACAGGCCGAAAATTCAAGAGCGTGGGTGTTGAATTTGGGGTGTTGATGCGCTAGGGTGAGAAGGCAAGTAGAATGGCAAAAAAAAGGAAATTTTTCAAGAATCAGGAGGGAGATATGGGATGGAAAGGAGTGTTGGTTGTGGGGGCGGCGTTGCTGCTTGGCGCCGGTTATGTGTCTGCGGAGATCATCACCATTGACAGGGAGTTGCCGCAACTTGAGGTGCTGCGAAAGGCCTACGAGGCGGAATTGAAAACCGCGGCTACCCAGAACGATATCGAAAAAATCCAGGAGGAATACGAACAGGCCAAGAAAAATCTTTCAAAATTCGAGGGATACGCCCAGAAGCTTTCCACCCTGGAAGAGGCGAAGAAAAAAGAGATTGAGGTGATCACCGCCAAGTATCTCAAGGAACAGGAAAAGCTCGACACCGCAACCCGCAAGGGCATTGACGATAAATATGAAAAAAAGATCGCGGAGTTGAAGAACCGGGATGTGGCAAAGACCACCAGCAGTTATCAGGCTAAGCTGGAGAAGCTGGAAAAGGAGCTTGTCGGCAAGAATGATCTGGCTGGCGCCCTGGTGGTACAGAGCGAGCGCAAAAAGGTGAGCGGCGCTCCCGTTGTTCCGAGCCCTGTTCTGCCGGGGACGGCGGCCGCTCCGGTTGCCGTGTCGGAGCCCCCGACAGCTGCCGTGGTGGCGAATGTTTCGGCTTCTGCCGGAGGGAAAGGCAAGGACAACCAGATTCATGTGAATTCGGTGCACGGGGTTGCCGGCGCCGAAGGGAATATCTCCAACAATATATATACCTTCACCTTGGACAGTGTCGGCGGGCAGAGCAAGCTGGTTTTTTACGGCTATGGGAATCGTTCCGGCAACTCCTACGGCAGGGTGTATCTGATTGGCCCGGATAGGAATCGTACCGAGGTGGCCAGATGGCGGCCGGATCTGCTGAAGGGGCCGAATGTTTCGGATTTCAAGTCCTACACCCAGGTTCAGCCGATCACTGCGGATATCTCAAGCCAGGTGAAGCAGCCCGGACAATACCGGGTGGAGTTTCAGTATACCGATGGCGATGACGCCCTGAATATCTATCGGGTGGAGATGCAGACCAGGTAATCCGTTGGCCAATAAAAAACGTCCGGTTGATGCCGGTGCATTCAGCCGGGCGTTTTTTATTGGCAAGATGGAACCAATATGCGCCCTGAATGTCTTTGTTTTATATCTGCTGCAATATCGCAGCAGGGCCCGAAGCGCACACACCAATTTTTTCGAGGAGGAAAAAATGAAAAAAAGGATTTTTCTGGCATCCCTACTGGCATCTTTTTTGGCGGCAGGCTCCGTCTCCGCCCAGACGGGACATGGGGCAAGCCATGACGGCGCCATCCAGGAAGCAGGGCAGGGTTCAGCACCGCAACAGGTTGCAGTCCCCATGGCTCCGGGAATGATGATGGACGGAATGATGGGGCCGGGCATGATGCATGGAAAGATGGGCGACCACGGCGGCATGAGCAAGTGTGGCTCAAAGTGCGGCCCCATGCACGGCGGGATGATGGAGCCGTGCATGGAGAGCCTGAGTCCCGAGGCCCAGCAGAAGTTTTTGGATGCGACCAAGGAACTGCGGAAGAAATTCAACGAGAAGCAGTTCGAGTATGCTGAGTTGGCCCGCAATCCAACCGCGGACAAAAAGGAGCTTTTGGCTAAACGGAAAGAGCTCTGGGAGGTGAAGCAGAAGATCCACGAGAAGGTCTGGGACTTCATGACCGAGTAGGGATCGGATCAAAAGAGGCTGGATCGGGATAAGGCGGGATGTATTTTTCCCGCCTTATCTGTTCTGGAAGTCCGGCAGCAGTTTGCTAAAGGTTTGTTCAATGTGTTCCGGAATGGTGCGGACCTCGGCCAGGATGGTCATATAGTTGTGGTCTCCATGCCAGCGCGGCACGATGTGCCAGTGCAGATGGCTGGCCAGGCCGGCGCCCGCCACTTCGCCGAGGTTCAGACCGATATTGAAGCCGTCCGGCTTGAGCATCTTGTCCAGGATGACGGTGCAGCGCGTAAGCATGGTGCTCAGGGCCGCATTCTCCTCTCCGCTGAGCTCGCGGAGGTCGGCGACATGGCGGGTCGGGGCCACCAGCAGATGGCCGTTGGCATAGGGAAAACGGTTCATCAACACGGCCAGGGTGGTATCGCGGTACAAGATGAGATCCTTTGCCGAATGAGGCAGGTTTTTTGCCGCACAGAAGATGCAGCCGGATTCCCGGCCTGTCTTGCCCTCGATATATTCCATCCGCCAAGGCGTCCAGAGCGTTTTCATCTTTTTGCCTGAATTTGATAGATTTGTGCCTGCAGGGTCTCGCCGACTTCAAGAACGGCAAAGGTGCCACCGGCTCCGTAATAGCCGGTGCCGGTGAAACTGCCGGGATTGATGTAGAGCACTCCGCCGAGGCGGTGGCAGACCGGTTTGTGGGTGTGACCGTAAACAATGCAATCCGCTTCCGGAAAGATATCGATGAGTCGTTTTTCAAAATCATAGGTGTTGCCGACCCGATGGATCAGACCGATGGTGAATCCGCCCACCTTGATTTCCTTGTGGCTCGGCAGGTGTTGGCAGGCCAGGGTCGAACACATATTGCCGTGCACCGCATGCACCTCCTTGCCGGAAAAAACCGTCAGGATTTCCGGATCGGTGAGGTCCCCGGCATGGAGAATCATGTCCGTGTCATGGAAGCAGGCCTCTGCGATTTTTTTGAAAGTCTCGGAGGGGGCGGTAAGGTGGGTATCGGAAAGGATACCTATCTTGAAAGAAGTCATTGCTGTTTGATCTGTAACTTTAATAAGGCTTCCTGCATATCCATCCGAGGTTCGATCCTTACCGAAAAGTTAGGAACATCGGCAAAACTTTTATAGCGTGACTCAAGGAATTTTTTTGCCTTGTCATTATAGTCGGCACTGAATTCATAGAAGGTGATGATTTCTATCTCGCTCCCCTCTTCAATCTTGAAGTATGGTCCACGGCGCTGAATGCTGGGCGGAAGTGTTTTCAGAGAGAGAAAGGCAGTGGCTGCTTCCTTGAGATGTGCTTGCGGAAATGAGGCAAAGGCGATGAAAATCATACTCGGGTCCTCTTTGTTTGAGTCCAATCCATTTTATCTCAGCTTAGATGAGAACCTCATAAAATCTCAAGTCCGGAAGTGCGGGAAAGAAGAAAAAAAGATTTCGGACTGAGATTTGGGATCCCTTACCCATGGCTGTTGCCGAGAGATCGGTGTCTTGTCGGCAGGGGATGATGGCGGTCAACGCGGCCCGATGCTCACTCGCTCAACAGGGGGGAGAGGATGGCAGCCGCATCGGCGGCTGCCACGCCGCGGATGATAAGCCCCTTGTCGCGGCTGGTCTCGCCGCGGGCGATGGTGATGGCGTTTTTCGGGATCTTGAAGAGTTTAGCGAAAAATTGGATGACTGCGGCATTGGCCTTGCCATCCACCGGGGGTGAGGTAATGCAAAGCTTGACCGCATCGCCGTGGAGTCCGGCGATGCGGGTGCGGGATGATTTGGGCTGCACATGGATGGACAGGCTGACCGAGGCGCCGTCTGCCAGCTCCCGCAGATAGGTCACAGGGGAGATTCATCGGGGTTGAAGCGATTTCTCTTTTTTTTCGTGGCGTCCTCCAGGCTTCCGGCAAAGGAAACTGCCGGCTCATGGCTTTCCAGGGGATCTTCAAGGCTGAAAGCCATGTCGCCGTCAAGATCAGGGAGAATGGTGTCCGTGTCTTCGTCCTCATCCATGACCAGCATGTCTTTTCTGGCGGAGATTGATGACCCCAGGTCAATGTCTTGAGGCGAATAGTCGTTTTCTTTTTCCGCGACCATGCTTCCCATGTCGCTCTCCGGGATGTCGATCTTGACGTAGAGGTCTGCGAGGTCTGCTTCGTCGGATGAGGCTGGAGCGTTCTCCCTGCGTGGGCGAGAGGGTTCCGTCTCGACCGTGGTGCTGCGGGCTGCATAGCTGTTGGTGCGCATGGGTTCCGGCTGCCGGGGAGAGGAACTGAAATGCTCGACCGCCCGCGCATGGTCCGCGGGTTCTGTTTCCAGCATGTGCAGGTAGGATTTCAGCTGCTGGCGCAGCTCATCCCTTGCCTGTTCCCGGAGCGATTTAAGATCTTCAATTTTTCTTTTCAGCTCGGCTATCTCGTAATTGGCGTCATCCCGGCGCAGGCGCGCTTCTTCCTTCGCTTCGGCTACGATTGCCTCGGCCTCTTCCCTGCTTTTCTCCTTCATGCCATCGGCAACGTTCTGGGCTGCGATGATGGCGCTCTGGAATGATTTCTGTTGGTTCTGGTAGGTGGCCAGATCCTTTTCCAAGGTTTCCAGCCTCCCTTTGAGCTTCTGGTTTTCGTCGGAAATCGCTTGGTAAGCTGCGGAGATTTTTTCCAGAAAATCGTCCACCTCTTCAACGTCAAAACCGCGAAAACGGACATGGAACTGCTGGGACTGGATGTCTTGTGCTGTGAGTATCATGCTTCGGCTCCTTGTGTGTGCCGCAAAAAAATAATGTCTTGTAAAGGGGAACGAAGAGACAGGTCCATAACACTAATCATCGGTGAAAACACCGCTGATTGACATAACGAAATACAACGCCGCAATTATTGTAATCGCGGCGCATCAGAAATCCATGAAAATTTCATGGATTAGCCCACGGTTCTCGCCAGGTGTTGCAAGGTCGGGACCAGAAAACTCCGTAAAAAAATCAGAGCGAGAATAAGAAGCATGGGGGAAAGATCGAGCCCGCCGCCAAAAACCGGCACCACCCGCCGGATGCGGGAAAGTAACGGCTCGGTGATTTCGTAGAGAAAACGGACAATGGGGTTGTAAGGGTCGGCATTCACCCAGGAAATGATGGCCCGGCCGATAATGACCCACATGTAGGCGCTCAGGGCAAAGTCCACCAGGGTGGACAGGGCGCCTAAAAAATTACCGATGACAAACATAACAATCCTCTTTTAGAAAGCAAAAAAAATTAAATAACCGGGGTTGCGCTACCGCGCAAGAAAACCCGGGCAGGTTACAGGGCTATGATTCGGTCAGCCACGGCGATGATTTCCAGGCTGGCCTTGCTGTCCGGGGCTCCCAGCAGGAAAGGCTTCTGTTGGCGGATACCCATTGAGACATTTTTATCCTGCGGCATGGTGCCCAGAGCCAGTGGGGTGATCTTCAGAAAACGTTCGAGAACCATGCGCATATTGGTGAAGACGTCCTGGCCTTCTTTTTTGGATTGTACACTGTTTATCAGCAGGTGAAAGCGCTTTCTGTCGTGGCGGGAGTTGAGCACCTTGATCAGGGCGTAGGCGTCGGTGAGCGAGGTCGGATCCGGGGTCAGGATGACGATATTCTCCTGACTCCAGGTGTTGAACCAGAGGACCGAATCGCCGATTCCGGCTGCGGTATCGATGAGAACATAATCGAAGCGATCCATGATCTCTTCCAGGCTGCTGGTGAGAAGGGCCTGTTCCTCGTAGGAGAGATTGGCCATTTCCGGCACGCCGGAGCTGGCCGGCAGGACATGAAACCTCGGATTGATTTCCACCAGGGAGCTTGCCAGTTCACGCCCTTCCTCGATGGTTTCCCGAATGGTATGCCGGACGTTAAGGCCCAGCACCACATCGACGTTGGCCAGTCCCAGGTCGCCGTCGATGAGGAGGACGGATTTGCCTTTTTGGGAAAGGGCGGTGGCCACGTTCACCGAAAAGGAGGTCTTGCCGACCCCGCCTTTGCCGCTGCTGATACAGATGGTTTTCGGAGAGCGCTTGGTTTTCGCGATCATGGACGGATTTCCTTCTGCAAAAAGCTGTAAGTGTGACGGACGCCTCAAGGGGAGGTCCGTAAAAATTTAAGAGTAGTTATGAAATAAACTCTGCGTTCTTAACCATTTTCTCACAACGAGAAGCCAACAAGTTATGCCGCCATCCCCGCCCTCGCCCGCGAGGACTTGCGGGGTTGCATCCAAAGCTGGGCGCGTTCCTCCACCGTCACCTGGCAGGAATCCTCATAGCGGACTGCGGCACTTTGGCAGATGGCGTCCGCGCCCATTTTGGCGGCGCGGGCCACCTCGGCTTCGGCAAGGGTCAGAAACTGATCCGCAGCGATCGTCTCATAGGCATGGCAGACGGCAATTCCCAGAGCCAGGCGGGGGGAAACACCGGTTGCGCCCGTGCTGAAAGCGGTACTGCGCAGGTTGGCCCGAATCTCTTCCGCCCGCTTTCTGGCCTTGCCCACCGTGGCGCCAGGCATGATCAGGGCCAGACCATTTTTTTGAAAGCCGGAGAGTAAATCCCCGGGATGCAGGCATGGCCTCAGTGCTGCTGCGGCTTGTTCGGGCAGGGCAGAGATTCCGGACTTGGTGGACGGAACTTGAGCGGAAAGCGTGATCAGCAGAAGAGCGCAGGGCAGCTTCGTCTGCTGGACCCGGCTCATCTCCAGCGCAAGTTGCCGGCGGAGCCAGGTCTGGTCAGGCAGTTCCCCATTGTCTGCTCCGGCCGCTGTCGGGCAGGGCTTGTCCGCTAAATGCAGTCCGGCCAGAGCTGTTGCCACCTCAGGTCCGGGAATGGTGTTGTCGATGAGCAGCAACCCCAGCGGTTCGGGGCGTTTGCCGGTAAGCCTGATGGCGCGGACAGGATGGTGGCTGGCCTGTTCCTCCAGGCTGCGATAGAGCAGGGCCGTATCCGAGGGTATTTTTCTGCTCATGCTACCCTGCTGCCGGGAGAAACCGGACCGGAAAGCGAGGAAAGCACCAGCCGATCCCCGTCCTTGGCGGCCAGCACCATGCCGTGGGAGGCCACGCCCATTAATTTTGCCGGTTTGAGATTGGCGACAATGATCACCTGGCGCCCCACCAGCTCTTCCGGTTGGTAATGCTGGGCAATGCCCGCGACGATGGTGCGTTCCTCCGGGGCCTTGACCGTCAGCTTGAGCAGGCGATCAGATTTGGCGATCTTTTCGGCAGCGATGATCTCCGCCACCCGCAATTCCAATTTCTGGAAGGCGTCAAAGGTGACGAGACCCTCTGTCTCCGGCGCGGGTTCCTGGCTGGGAACCTTTTCTTTGTCTGGTTCTTTCATGGCTTTGTTTTTCGGCGGTTGTGGTTTGTCTTTTTCTTCTCGTTGCAACCTGGGGAAAAGTTGTGCCCCAGGGGTGATGGCTCCGCCCGGAACGAGCCTGCCCCAGACCCCGCAGTCGTTGAGGTTGATCTCGCCTGCTACACCCAGGGCCTCGGCCATCTTGGCGGCGGTTTCCGGCATGATGGGGTGCAGGGTCAGGGTGATGAGCCGGAGCGTTTCCAGCAGGGTATACAGCACCGTGTTGAGGCGCCCACTTTGTTGCGGATCCTTGGCCAGTTCCCATGGCTGGGTGCTGACGATGTATTTGTTGGCCCGGCTGATCACCTCCCACACCGCAGCCAAAGCACGGTGGAAGGCGAAATTGTCCAGGTGGGCGCGGTAGTGGTCCAGCATGGCCAGAGTTGCCTCGGCCAGCTCCCGATCCTGATCCGAGGGCGTACCCGGTTGCGGCACGGAGCTTGCCGCGAAATTTTTCACCATGGTCAGCGAGCGGGAAAAGAGGTTGCCCAGGTCGTTGGTCAGGTCCGAGTTGTGCCGGGCCACCATGGCCTCCTGGGAAAATCCGGCGTCCAGGCCGAAAGACATCTCCCGGAGCAGGAAATAGCGCACCGAGTCTGCGCCGAATTCTGCCACCAGTTCACCGGGCCGCACCACGTTGCCCAGGCTCTTGGACATCTTGGTTTCGTTCATGTTCCAGTAGCCGTGGACATGCAACCGCTTGTACGGCTCAATCCCCATGGCCCTGAGCATGGTGGGCCAGTAGATGGCGTGGGGCTTGAGGATATCCTTGGCGATGACATGCTCGGCCGCCGGCCAATACCGGGTAAAATCCTCGCCTGCGGGATAGCCGAGGCCGGAAAGGTAGTTAATCAGGGCGTCAAACCAGACATAGGTGACAAAACGGTTGTCAAAGGGGAGTGGGATGCCCCATGTGAGCCGGGTGGTGGGCCGGGAGATGCAGAGATCTTCCAGGGGTTCCTTGAGGAAGGAGAGCACCTCGTTTTTGTAGCGCTCAGGGGTGATGAATTCCGGGTGGCTGTTGATGTGGTCGATGAGCCAATCCTGGTACTTGCTCATCCGAAAAAAATAATTCTGCTCGCTGATCTGCTCGGGTTCGGTGAGATGATCCGGGCATTTGCCGTCCACCAGCTCCTTTTCGGTGAGGAACTGTTCGCACCCCTTGCAGTAAAGACCGGTGTATTCGCTGAAATAGATGTCGCCCCGGTCGTACACCTGCTGGAGAATGCCCTGCACGACAGCCATGTGTCCCGGGTCCGTGGTGCGGATAAAGGTGTCCGGCGCTATGGAGAGCGGCGGCCAGGCCGCCCGGAACATGGCGCTGATCTTGTCCACGTACTCCTTTACGGAAACCGCGGCGTCTTTCGCCGCATGGACGATCTTGTCGCCGTGTTCGTCGGTGCCGGTTTGAAAACGGACATCCTTGCCGAGCAGCCGATGGTAACGGCAGACGGTATCCGCCACCACGGTGGAATAGGCATGGCCCAGATGGGGTTGGGCGTTGACGTAAAAAATCGGGGTGGTGAGGTAATAAGCGTTCATTGATCTGGCACTTCCTGGGCTTTGTGATGTTTGGGCTTTTTTCTTCTGGGCGGAACGTCCGCTGTCTGGGCTTGGACCTGGGGCTGGGCCTGACCTTGAGCGGGATGCGTTGGCTTGGCCTGGCTCCATTCTTCCTTGGTGAGCAGGATGTTTCTTTCCTGGCCTTCCACCCAGTTGACCTCAAGGGTTTCCTCCAAGGCGTTTACCTTGATGATCTTGTAACTTTTATCGCCGATGGTGATGGTCTTGCCCGGTTTGGGCATTGTCTTGCGCATGGCGTGGTAGGTGTCGTACTCGTAAGTGAGGCAGCAAAGCAGCCGGTTGCAGATTCCGGAAATCTTGGCCGGATTGAGGGGCAACCCCTGTTCTTTTGCCATCTTGATGGAAACCGGGGCAAAGTTCTTGAGATACGACGAGCAACAGAGTTCGCGACCGCAGCAGCCCAGGCCGCCGATCATCTTGGTTTCGTGGCGGACTCCGACCTGGCGGATCTCCACCCGGGTGCGGAATTCCTGAACCAGATCCTTGACCAGTTCGCGAAAGTCAACCCTGGTATCGGCGGTGAAGTAGAAGATGACCTTGCTGCCGTTTAAAAAACGCTCCACCTTGATGAGCTTCATGGGCAACCCATGGGTGGCGATGAAGCGGGTGCAGACGGAAAAGGCCTCCCGTTCGCGTTCGAGGAGACGGGCGAATTTTTCTATTTCGTCCCTGGTTCCCCTCCGGACGATCAGGTGGCTGCCCAGCCCTTGCGGCTCGTTCCTCCCCGGGCAGGGCAGGGTCCGGGCATGGACCGTGGCCGGTTCCAGGCCGTGTTCGGTTTGGGCCATGACCAGTTCGCCGACCTTGAGGTTCTGGATGCGGGAAACGGCGGAGAAGAATTGGTCCCCTGGGCGAAATTGAATGGTGTAGCAGGATTCCGGGGCATTCTGCTGGTCTTCATGCACCAGCTCTTCCGTGGGTGATTCAGGCGTTTCGTTCATGTATGGCGCTCAAACAGCCCGCAGGCTGAAAATAGTAATGTTCACGGAGTGTAAATGTTGCGAAGTGCCACAGATGCGAGGAAAAGGTCTGTGAGGTGTGCTGTTGCACATGAGCAGGCCAATGACAATGCAGATGTGGTCCCTACGGAATATTTACAAAAGGAGATCATACCATTAAAGCAGACCAAAGAAAAGCACTTCGCACACTGCGGTGGGGTTGCAGTTGCGGGACAGTTGTTTTCGGGCCGTGTCCATCAGCCGCAGTCTTTCGGAGAGTTGACGGCTGGACCAGCGGCGGCAGGCGGTCGGGAAAGTGGGACTGAGGTCATGGTTGATGATCGAACCTGGCGCGCCATGGCTGTGGAGGAGAAGATCATGGAGCCAAGTGGTGAGCAGTTCCAGGAGTTCGCCTAAATTCTCCTTGAGTTTGGCCGCTGATTCAGCGAGTTCGCCAAGAATCAGGAACGCAGCCGGGGTGTCCGGTTCAAGGCGGATCAGGTTTTCGATGATCTCCCGCCGCAGGGTCAGCAGATCCTTGGCCAGGAGCAGTCTGGCGCGGCCCAGACTGCCTTCGGCCATGGCCGCCAGGGTGGTCGCGCTTTCCGGCTCTATTCCTGCTTCCAGAGCCAGGATTTTTGCCACCTCTTCCTGGGGGAGCGGGAAAAATGGTACGGTCTGGCAGCGGGAGAGGATGGTGGGCAGAATCACGCCCGCCTCGTCGGCGGTGAGGATCAGCATGGTCTGGTTGGGCGGCTCTTCCAGGGTTTTGAGCAGGCTGTTGGCCGCCTCCCGGCGCATGGTGTGGATTTCGCAGAGCAGTGCCACCCGGATTTTCGCCTCAAGGGGTGGGAACGCCAAGGTCTTTTTGAGTTCGCGGACCTGATTGATCTTGATGGCCGCTCCCTCAGGCTCGATAACGATGAAGTCCGGGTGGCTGGAGGAACGAAATTTGAGGCAGGAAGGGCACTGGCCGCAGGGTTCGTGGCCCATGGGTTTTTGGCAATTGAGGGCGGCGGCCAGGATGCGGGCAAAGGTCTTTTTTCCGACCCCCAGCGGGCCTTTGAAGAGAAGGGCATGGCTCAGCCGGTTTTGTTCCACGGCGCGGTGCAAGAGTTTTTTCGCCTTGTCCTGGCCGATGATTTCGGCAAAAGAAAGGGGTGTGTTGGTCTGGGGCTGTTTCATGATCGTATAATACAAGGCGGAAGGGGAAAGGTGCAAGGCGAAAGGCGGAAGGAAAGGTGAAGCGCGACCCCGCAGGGCGAGGGTGGCAAGGCAAAATGGTCTTTTTGTCGAGGCAACGCAATTTCCTGCGGAAAAAAGTGTGGTTTAATGATAGGTTGAGAGCTTGTTTGTTTTCGCCGCTACTGTGCATACACTCTTTAGGATAAGACCATGGGAACGACAGTCCGCCAGTTATACCGTGCCATTGATGGCAACCGTGAATATTGTTTCAATATCGAAAGCATCACCCCCCTGACCGCAGCAGAGCTTGACAGGCTGCGGCTGGTGCTGGCGGACGGCTTCCTCGCCGAAACCGTTGCCGATACCCCCAATCTTGCGGGCGACCGGGTGGTGGAGATGGGGCCGCGGCTCAATTTTGCCACGGCCTGGTCGTCGAATCTGGTCTCCATTTGCCGGGCCATCGGCTTGGATTCGGTAACCAGGGTGGAACGATCCCGCCGTTTTCTGGTGGATGCGGGCGATGATCTCCCGGCCTTTATCGCGGCCAACCATGACCGGATGACGGAGTGCCCCTATCCCGCGCCGCTTACCACCTTTGAAACCGGGGTTGCCCCGGAGCCGGTGTATACAATCGACCTTATGAGCCAGGGGCCGGACGGGCTGCTGGCAATCCCCGGCATCTCCATGGATGAGTGGGACCGGAATTTTTATTACGACTATTTTGTTACCAAGCACAAGCGCAACCCCACTATTGTTGAGATCATGGATCTCAACAACGCCAACTCCGAGCATTCCCGGCACGGTTTTTTTCGGGGCAAACAGATCATCGACGGCGAGGAGCAGAAGGAAAATCTCTTCCAACTGGTCACCGACACCCTCACCGCCCATCCCAAGGGCAGCGTCATCGCCTTTAAAGATAACTCCAGCGCCGTGGAGGGGCATAAGCTTACCACCCTTCTCCCGAGTGAGCCGGGTGCGCCCTCCCCCCTCTCCGCCCAGGAGGTGGTCTACCATGTACTGCTCACCGCCGAGACCCATAATTTCCCCACCGGAGTGGCCCCGTTTCCCGGAGCCGAGACCGGCACCGGCGGGAGAATCCGCGACGTGCAGGGCACCGGCAAGGGCGGTTTTGTCATGGCCGGAACTGCCGGTTACTGCGTGGCCAATCTCCATATTCCGGGCTACGACCTGCCTTGGGAAAACCGCTACGAATGCCCGGACAATCTGGCCAGCGCGCTGACCATCGAGATCGAGGCGTCCAACGGCGCCTCGGATTACGGCAACAAATTCGGCGAGCCCCTGGTTCTTGGCTTTACCCGCTCCTTTGACCTGCGCCTTGACTCCGGCGAGCGGTGGGGCTTCTTGAAGCCCATCATGTTCACCGCCGGCGTGGGCCAGATCGATGCCCGCCACACCGCCAAGGCCAAGGAAGAAAAGGGCATGCTCATCGTCCAGGTGGGCGGCCCGGCCTATCGGGTCGGTTTCGGCGGCGGAGCCGCCTCCAGCATGCTCCAGGGCGAGAATGTCAGCGAGCTTGATTTCGACGCGGTCCAGCGTGGCGATGCCGAGATGGAGCAGAAGATGAACCGGGTGATCCGGGCCTGCAACGAGATGGGCGACAAGACCCTGATCGATGTGATCCATGATCAGGGCGCGGGCGGCCCGGCCAATGTTTTGAAGGAGCTGGTGGAGAAATCCGGCGGCCGTATCGAGATCCGCAACATCCGGGTGGGCGACCCCACCATGAGCGTGTTGGAGATCTACGTGGCTGAGTACCAGGAGCGCAACGGCTTTCTGATCCGGCCCGAGAATATTGCAAAGTTTCAGGCGATCTGCGAGCGGGAAAAGGTGGCCTGCGAGGTATTGGGCGAGGTGACCGGCGATCTCCGTTTCGTGGTGCACGACAGTCAGGACTGCTCCACCCCGGTGGATATCGAGCTCAACGAGCTGCTGGGCAATGTGCCGATCAAGACCTTCACCGACAATCGGTGTACTCCAAATCTTAAGCCCCTGGCGGTGCAGGATCTCAGCGTGAAAGATGCCCTGCACAATGTTTTGCGGCTGGTTTCCGTGGGCTCTAAGCGCTTTCTCACCAATAAGGTGGATCGGGCCGTAACCGGCTTGATCGTCCGCCAGCAATGCTGCGGGCCGCTGCAGCTGCCGGTGAGCGATGTGGCCGTTCTGGCCCAGAGCCATTTTGCCAAGTCCGGCGTGGCCACGGCCATCGGCGAGCAGCCCGTCAAGATGCTGGTGAGTCCGGCGGCCGGGGCGCGGATGGCGGTGGGCGAGGCGTTGACCAATCTGGTCTGGGCCAAGGTGGTTGATCTGGAGCAGGTGAAATGTTCGGCCAACTGGATGTGGGCTCCCAAGCTCGAGGGCGAGGGTGCGGCCATGTACGACGCGGCTCTGGCCATGCGCGAGGCCATGATCGGCGTAGGTATTGCCGTGGACGGCGGCAAGGACAGCCTTTCCATGGCCACCAAGGTGGGCAGCGAAACGGTCAAGTCGCCCAGAGAGCTGGTGATTTCGGTGTACGGGGCGGTGGCGGATATCACCAAGGTGGTGAGCCCGGACATCAAACAGCCCGGCTCCACCCTGTTGTTCATCGATCTGGGCTGCGGCCAGAACCGGCTCGGCGGCACGGCTCTGGCCCAGACCCTGGGCACAATCGGTAACGAGTCGCCGGACATGGACAATCCCGCCCAGGTCAAACAGGCCTTTTGCGCGGTGCAGGAGTTGATCGAGCAGGGGCTGATCGGAGCAGGCCACGACCGCAGCGACGGGGGGCTGATCACCACCGTGCTGGAGATGGCCTTTAGCGGCAACTGCGGCCTGGACCTGGTCATGACCGGCACGGCCTCCGCCATCGAAGCGCTCTTCAACGAAGAGCTGGGCATGGTGGTGGAATGCGGGGCCGGACAGGAAGAGGCGGTGCAGGCGACCCTGGCCAAGTATGGGGTTCCTTGTCTGCGGCTCGGCTCAACCACCCCGGCCAAGGAGATTCGGATCAGCTATAACGGGGCAATGGTGCTGGCCGAGGATATGCGAATTCTCCGTCAGTGGTGGGAGGAAACCAGCTATCAGTTGGAGCGGCTCCAGATCAAGCCCGCCTGCGCCGAGGAGGAGAAGCGAAACATCTATGACCGTAAGGGCCCGACCTATCATCTGCCCTTTGCTCCGGCAAGAACCGGTGCTGAGGTCCTTGCCAAATCCAACAAACCAAAGGTTGCTATCCTGCGCGACGAGGGCTCCAACTCCGACCGGGAGATGAGCTCGGCCTTTTACGCTGCCGGTTTTGAGCCCTGGGACGTGACCATGACCGATCTGCTGGCCGGGCGCATTACCCTGGATGGCTTCCGAGGCCTGGCTGCGGTGGGAGGCTTCTCTTACGCCGATGTGCCAGAGTCCGCTAAGGGCTGGGCCGCCACCATCCTTTTCAATGACCGCCTCAAGGGGATGTTCCAGGCCTTTTACGACCGGCCCGATACCTTCACCCTGGGGATCTGCAACGGCTGTCAGCTTTTCGGCCTGCTCGGGCTGGTGCCCTGGCAGGGGCTTGCTCCCCAGCAGCAGCCGCGGTTTATCCACAATGTTTCAGGCAGGTTCGAGTCGCGCTGGGTCACGGTCAAGGTCTTGCAAAGCCCGGCCATGATGCTCAAGGGCATGGAAGATTTGGTCTTCGGTATCCACGTGGACCACGGCGAAGGCTTCCTTCATTTTCCCGATCCAGCCATCAAGACGCAGGTGCTGGCCGGCAACCTGGCCACCTTGGCCTATGTGGACGACACAGGCCGGCCCACCGAGGCCTATCCGCTGAACCCCAACGGTTCGCCCGGCGGTCTCACCGGTCTCTGCTCGCCCGATGGTCGCCATTTGGCCATGATGCCGCACCCGGAACGGGCCTTTTTGCCTTGGCAATGCCATTGGCTGCCGGAGGAGATGAAGCAGTTGCCCGTTTCGCCTTGGCTCAGGATGTTCCAGAATGCCTATGAGTGGTGCATGAAATAGCAGGGAAGGGGGCACATTGGCCTGTGTCGTATCAGGACTCTGCTGGCGCGGTTAAAATTGCAAATACGGCAAGAAACGGTTATAGATATTTGTGATTGAGGGAGCTTTCTCCCTATTGGAGAAAGCGATTTCGTATAATCTTTTTGATGAGACCAGGTTATGATGAAGCGAGTGGGAATTTTGGCGTTTTGCGTGATTTCCAGTATCTCTACCTCGGCGCTTGCCGATGGCGTGGATGGCAAGGCGATACTTGGCGGTGCCATCGGTGGCGCGGCCGGCGCAGCGGTTGGTTCTGCTGTCGGCGGGAAGACCGGCGCCATTGTCGGGGCCGGTTTAGGCGGCGCGGCTGGTGCTGCGGTTGCCACCTCGGATAACAAAACAGTGGTACGAGAAAAAGTAGTGGTTGTTGAAGATGGACACCATGATAATGGCCGTCATTTGGGGCAAAAAAAGCACCGTAAGGGCCATAGGCATGATGATTAACCGGCATAGCGGTTAATTGTAGAAAAAAAGGGCATCTCAACGAGATGCCCTTTTTTTATGGTATGTCCGGAAACTTGTTGCAAGCAGGCTGCGCGCGTCTACAGGCCAAAAAGTGTCCGCTGGCGTGGGTCAACCCCGTTATCCTGCTCCTGATCCAAAGGGGGAGAGCCATCATCACCCCGATGCCCTTTGACAAAGAGAAAACGTTCCAGGTTGCGCTGAAACTCCGTCCACTGATATCCTTCGCCTTTTGCCTGCCCGGCCAATCGATCCAGGTAGTTGATCTTGGCGTCGAGGTCATCGAGAAAGTTCAAGGCAAACGCCTCCTGCATCATGGGCAGTGAGGGGGAGCCGAACTCATACCGGCCGTGATGGCTCAGGACAAGGTGCTTGAGCCGGTCGCCCAGATCCTCCGGGAACCCGGAGATCCCATTGATTTTTTCTTGAATCATCTCTATCCCAAGAACCATATGCCCCACCAGACGGCCCCGATCCGAGTACTCGAAAGGGAAGGAGTCGAAACTGAATTCCTTGAGCTTACCGATATCGTGCAAAAGCGCCCCGGTCAACAACAGGGAACGATCCAGGTTGGGGTAGAGGGTACTGATGCTGTCCGCCAGCCGGGCCACACCCAGGGTATGCTCCAGCAATCCGCCTACATAGGCATGGTGCATTACCTTGGCGGCCGGCGCTTTTTTTAAGGACTGCATGAGCTTCCGTTCCCCGAACAAAGAGAGGAGCAGCTCCTTCAAAAAAGGATTTTCCACACTGTTCGCCAGTTTGATCAATTCCTTGGCCATGAGGACAACATTGCCCTGGGTGGAGGGGACAAACAGGGCCAGGTCAACCTCGCTTTCCGGTTTCCTGGTGAGTGTATCGATCCGGAGTTGGAGGATGCCTTTATAGGCCTGGGCCTGGCCGGTAACGGAAATAACCGCTCCAGCCTGGCATTCGCCCATGAGTTGCTCGGCATTCTCCCAAACCCGACCGGAGATTTCGCCGCTGGCGTCCATCAGGACCAGACTGAGGTAAGGCTTGCCTGCCTTGGTTTCGCCACGGTTCATCTCTCGGACCAGGAAAAGATCGTGTATCGTCTGACCGTCGGTAATTTCTTTTATTTGAATGCGTTTAGTTGATGTCATGTGCAGCAATTATGAATCCGGTTTTAGGCAAGGAGTGGCGACAATTTTAGGGTAAGGGGGAACCATACCAAAGGAAATAACATTTTGGAAAGGCTATCTTAAAAGAAAAACATCGGTTCTCTTTGATTTTTAACAGGGCGGGCCATTATACATATATAGCAAAAGAGAGAATGGCATGCTGGCACTACGTTTATCGGAAGAAATCGAGCGACGGGCCGGCGGCGTTGGCCAAGAGGTCAGGCCGCTCAAAATCATTTTACGCCCGCGAGGCCATACTTGAACATCTGGATGATCTGGAAGCCGCATACCTTTCCGATGAGATACTGAAGCGCGTCGAGTCGGGGCAGGAACGGACCTATACTCTCGATGGATTGGAGCGCGAACTTGTCCTGGCGGATTGAAATCACGGATGCCGCCAATAAACAGTTGGTTAAGCTTAACCGGCAAGTAAAGATTAAGATTGTACGGTATCTGTGGGAAAAAATCACCAGGGAAGAAGATCAGCGTCGGCTTTGTTTCTTCGCAATGCGCACGACGCCAAGATGGGGCGGCTTCCATTCAAACGTGAAAATTGGTCCAATATCGGGAATAGCCGACAGGTAGTTCGGAACGAGATCGGTCAAGGCGACAGGGGGCGTCCCTGTTTTTTTTTCGTGACGGCGGATGGCCTCAAGAACAGTAACAGCCTTTTCAAATGCTGTAATTTCATCTGCATACCGTATTTTAACCTGTTCATCTTTTTCAGCAGCGTACATGCCCCGCAACCCCACCAATGCAGCATAAATATTCCCGCCTTCAGCCGAGAGGATGTTTGCAAGGTGCTCCAACATGGGAGGGCCATTGGGTTTTGCTGCAGCAAGATGAAAGAGCTGCGCTGCTTCCAATGGTTCGTCAAGGTAGTAAAAATGGTTGAACCCAGCAAAAAACGGCAGCACATAGTTGTCCGGCAGGACAAACATTCCCTGAGTAAGAACACTGTTTGTGCGCCGAGTGTAGTCTTTATCGATATAGGACAGAAGTGCCTGGCAGAGAAAGTATGTGTCGATGAAGTGCGGATGCAAGGAAGCGGCGACGATAAAATGCTGGGCAAGGGGTTCTGCATATTCATGTGGATCTGTCCCTGGTTTGAGTCCGCCATAAAAAACGCTGGCTTTGATGAACTGCATCTCGCCGCCAAGCTGATGGAGATAACCAAGCGCAATCATCTGGAATACCGGAGGGAGGGGAGTAGAGAGTTGCGGTTTGCTTTCTGCAAATCGTGATTCTTGTACAGAGAACAAAAAAAAGTATACGGTAAGCAGGATGAAAAAGAAAAACAGCCTGATAAGCGTGCGTCTCCACCCTTGGGGTGCTCCTGCGGGGAGAGGAAGAGAAGGTGTAAGGTCGGTCTTAATCATTGGAGATCACGACGGTGATATGCGATACAGGCAAGCCAGAGAAGGACGGCGATGTAAGCGCTTGTTAGCCCGAAGTTTACCAAGATGAGTGAAGGATCTGGCGGGGATGTCACCGAAGTAATCATGTTCTTGAAATCCAGCCGGTCAAAATCCGGGAAGAATGCGGTCATCCCTTGCAAGATAGACTTGAGACTAGTCGATTGTCCCTCCAGAGAGGCTTTTTGGCTTATTGCATCCCTGACCACAGGTAAGCCGGAGCAAATTGCGTAAAAGGAAAGAGAAATGAGTAAAACCGGGAAGCTCCCGCGCACCAGGCCGGAAAAAAACAGGATTACTGCAAGGAGCATGAGTTCCATGGCAAAAAGGCCGAGCCACGCCAGCAGATAATAGCTCATGGCGAACTGGCTGAAGTATACCGGTAGCACTTGTTGTTTAATAAACATTAGGGTGCCAAAGCCAAGGAGGCAGAGAAGCAGATTGAGCAGTAGCAGCAGGCAGGCAAGGCCAGTGAAGATGCCGCCCACATACTCGCCCCGTGAGATTGGCCGTGCGAGCAGGGAATAGATGACTTTTCGTTCTTCATCCAAGGCAATGACCTGTACCCCGTGAAAATAAAGAAAGATGAACCCTGAAAGCCAGGCCAGAGAGAGGATGAAATCACTGGAGGCCCGGCCTATATCTCTGGGGATGAAGTCAAAGAACAGGAACGCCCCGGCTTCGGCTGACACAGAAAGGGCGACGAGGCCAAGAAGCGCATGGCGTCGGAGACCGTCGATAAGGACGATCCTGGCCACGGCGCTTATGCGTTTTAGGGTGTTAATCATTTTCTTCCCCCTGTCGTACAAGGTGGAGATATCCTTCAACAAAAGTAGGGCAGCCCTGCTCGTTCGCCAATCTCTTGGGTTGGCCTGCAAAAAGTGTCCGGCCCTTGTGAAGTACCAGGACGTTGTCCACCACGCGATCCACATCCTCCAGGATATGCGAACAGAAAAGGATGGATTTGCCCTGCCCTTTCAGTTCTGCGATGAGTCCCAGGATATCGGCTCTGCCGATGGGGTCCAGTCCGCTCATGGGTTCATCGAGGATCAACAGTTCCGGGTCATTGAGGAGGGCAATGGCGAAATTGGCTCGTTGCTGCATCCCCTTGGAATAATTCCGTAGCGGTCGTTTGCGGGCTTCCCAGAGGGCGAGGCGTCGGAGCCATTTCTCGGAAGCGGCTTGGATGGCTGCGGTGCGCATTCCACATGTTGCGCCGGTGAAGCGTAACATGTCCAAGGCGGTCAGGTTGGGAGGGAAATTGGCGGTTTCCGGAAGGTAGCCGATACGGCTTCTGATCTTATGGTTTCTGGGAGGCGAGCCTAAAACCGTGATTTGGCCTTGGTCCGGGCGGATGAAGTCCATGAGCAGTTTGATGCAGGTTGACTTGCCTGCGCCATTGGCCCCGATCAGGCCGAGGGTTTCTCCTTGCTGCAAGGAAAAAGAGATATCGCGTAACGCAACTGGAGATGCGGTGAAGAGTTCTCTTGCGTAGCTTTTCCAGACATCGATAAAATGAATCATGGAGAAATAGTATTGTATAAATATTAGAAGTAAAGAAAAAAGGCACTGCCTATTCGGCAATGCCTTTAATGCTACGAGACAACAGCTAATGCTTCGCTTATTTCCGGATCCAGGCGGCAACAGCGGCGATATCGTCAACATTCACGGTGTTGGCTGCGACAGAACCAACATAGGTTGCTGAGGTAAGAGCGGTGCCAACGGCGATGAGGGTCGGGTGCTGATAGGTGCTGGTTGAATCGGCATCAACCGCGAAGGTGGTGTCACCCTGCTGGTGTTTGCTTACAGCTTGAAACGTTGCGGCGTTACCGGCTACACCCGCAGCAGGGACGACATCGGTAATGGCCACGAGGGAAACGCCATTGCCAATAGAAAGTGCAGCGCCGCGAGCAGTGCCAGCTATATCCGTGGTGGCGAGACCGTCACCATTGGCATCACCTCCTAATACCACAACACCAACGGCAGGAGCTGCGGCAACGAAAGCACCCGCATTGGACTGCGATGTGCCGTAGCGCTGCCAATCAGCAAACATGGCAGCCTCGGAAGTGAAGGCATTCTTCACATCACTGAGAGCCGAGGTGTTGAAGCCCCTAATTCTGTACGCTGCAAACTGAGGGATGGCGATGGCCGCCAGGATACCGATGATCGCGACAACGATCATAAGCTCGACGAGGGTAAAACCTTTTTGATTCGTTAGCTTCTTCATGATGAGCTCCTTTGTGTGTGGGTGTGTTCGGTGAATACAAAACTTAATATGTTATATGGTCTAGCCACGACTTAGGTCAATTCCAATTTTTATGCCAGAGCGAGGATTATTTTGAAAAATGGAATTTGTGTCTTAATTTTAACGTGTTGCCTCGACAAGAAAAAAATGTAAATACGCTGAATTTGACTTGTTGACATATTTTGTCATTCGCTTGTGGCATTATGTGTCAGTGTTCCTGCCGGAATGCGTTTTTTGTTCTAAGAAAATCTCATGGAGTGTATGCTGGACAGTTGTTAAGATTACTTTTTCTTTTTTCTCAAGGAGTTAACTTCCTGTCTAATCCTGTTCGGGGGGCTTGCTCTTCATGTTTGCACAACCGTAATGAACCCGGAGGAGACCCATGCGGGTTTGGAATTTGAAGGCGCAGACGATTTTAACCTTTTTTCTGCTTCTTGGGGGCGGCATGCTGTTGGTGAACGGTGTGTCCATGCAGCTCTGGAAGCGGCAGGCCCTGCGTGTCGATCTGGATCATACTCGTACCTTGCTTGCGGCCATGGCCAAGCCTGGGTCCGAGGCGGGAGGAGAAGGGCGGTTCAGCGATGAAGTCGAGCAGGTGTTACGGTCGGATGAAGCGATTTTGTGCTATGGGTCGGCAACTGCGCAGGGAAAAACTATCAATATTTCGGCGGGATGTGGAGAGGTTGCGAAAACGCTGGAAATTTCCCTGGCGAATGCCGCGCTCTCTGGCGCCGCAGACAGTCGCCTCATCCCGTATTTCCCCAATGGCATCGCGGGAAAGCGAAATAATGTGCTGCTTGTTGCCCAACCTTTTCGATTTCCGGATGGGGCACGGGGCTCCGTGGCCCTGATTCGCTCCACCGAGGCGATTGAGGCACGGTTATGGGATAATGAAAAGATTATCCTGGCCTATATTCTTGCCAATGCCGTGGTGCTTGCGGTTGTCGGTTTTTTCCGCATGGTCAAACTCGTGGTCCGTCCCCTGGAGCGCCTTGCCGAACAGGCGGATACTTATTCCCTGCGGCATGATTTTTTGCCTTTTCCGGGGCGCCCGGGAAATGAATTCGGGCGTCTCTCCTCAAGTTTGAACCGGATGATCGCACAACTTGAAGAGGACCGGGGGGCACTCCTTCAGAAGGTGGACTCACTGAGGCTTGCAAACGAGGAACTGGATCGAAACCGGCGGGAGATGGTGAGGACGGAAAAGATGGCCTCCATTGGCAGGCTGGCCGCTGGTCTTGCCCATGAGGTAGGCAATCCGCTGGGGGTTGTGCAGGGATATCTGGATCTTCTCGGGCAGGGGGGGGTGTCTCCTGAGGAAAGGAAAGAGTTTTCAAGGCGTGCGGAGCAGGAGGTAGCGCGGGTAGGCAGGTTGATCAGGCAATTGTTGGATTATGCCCGGCCGGTTGGCGAGGGACTAGCCCCGCTCCATGTTGGGATCTTTTTGGCTGAATGCGTGGAGCTGCTCCGCCATGGAACGGTTCCTGCCCATATAGAGTTTTCGCTCAGCTCGGAAGCGGAGGAGGATTTGGTCCTGGCTGATGCTGACGGTCTGCGTCAGATTTTTGTGAATTGTTTCATGAATGCGTTCGATGCCGTAGGCCCGTTTCCGGAAGGGAGGGTGAGTACGCGGTGTTTTAACGGAGAGGAAGAGGGGCGGCGATATCTCCGGGTTGTTATCGAGGATAACGGTCCGGGAATTGCAAAAGAACATCTGGAGAGCGTATTCGAGCCTTTTTTCACCACCAAGGAGCCGGGCAGAGGCACGGGGCTGGGGTTGGCTGTATCCTGTTCACTGGTCGAGAAATGGGGCGGCAGGATGTGGGCGGAAAACGGCCGGGCTGATCATGGCGGAGGAGCGTCCATCTGGATTTCGCTGCCTTTGGCTGTTCCCGCGGGTGGTCCAGATTCTCCTGCGGGCAATGGTGTCACGGGGTGACAGGAGATGAGCACATGGTTGATGCCGGGCGGTTGTTGATAGTCGATGATGAAGAAAGCATGTTGCAGATGCTTTCCGTTGTCACCTCCAAGGGGGGATATAAGGTAACCCTGGCTCATAACGGCGAGGAAGGGCTTGCCGTTTTGGAGCAGGAGCCTTTCGACCTTATCCTTTGCGACCTGAAGATGCCGCGTCTTAATGGTCATGAGTTTCTTAAGAAAACAAAGGAGTTGGGCATTGACGCGCCGATTATCATGATGTCGGCATATGCAGCCATCGAGGACGCCGTTGAGGCGATGAAGGGTGGCGCCTATGACTTCATCACTAAGCCCTTCAAGGCCGATGAGGTGCTTCTCACTCTGGGTCGGGCGCGAGAACACCTGCGCCTGCGCCAGGAAAATTCCCTGTTACGTCGCCAAATCGACGAGTTACAGGGGGGGCATGGACTCGACGATATGATCGCCAAGTCCAGCATCATGCTTTCCTTTTTGAAAACGGTTGCCAAGGTGGCACAGTACGATACCACCGTGCTCATCACCGGGGAGTCCGGTACCGGCAAGGAGTTGGTGGCGCGTGGGATTCATCGCCAGAGCAGGCGGGCAGACAAGCCGTTTCTGGCCGTCAATTGCGGCGGGATGCCGGCAAGCCTGCTGGAAAGCGAGCTGTTCGGTTACGTGAAAGGCGCATTCACCGGGGCGGAAAGGGATCGGAACGGCATCTTTCAGGAAGCGAATGGCGGAACCCTTTTTCTGGATGAGATCGGCGAACTCCCGCCCGAGGCGCAGGTGAAGCTGTTGCGGGTCTTGCAGGAGCGTGAGGTGCGACCGGTGGGCGGGGTGCGGACGGTGCCGGTAGATGTAAGGGTTCTTGCCGCCACAGCCCGTGATCTTGAAGAAGAGGTCAAAGCCGGTCGATTTCGAGAAGATCTGTTTTACCGGATCAATGTCATCCGGCTGCATGTGCCGCCGTTGCGCGAACGCATGGAGGATCTCCCTTTGCTCTGTGCCCGGCTGCTCGACCGAATTGCAGCCAAACTCGACAGACAGCCCCCGGAACTGCTCCCCGCCACTCTGGCGGTGCTGCTTCGCCACTGCTGGCCCGGCAATGTCCGTGAGCTGGAAAACGTTCTGGAGCGGGCGATGGTGTTGGCCGAAGGAAACGTCATCATGCCGGAGCATCTGCCGGAAAACATCGTTGAATTGCCAGAGTCGTGCGGCACGGGTATCGAAAAGGTTCTTGGTACCTACTCCTTGAAAAAAGGGCAGCGGGAAATGGAGCGTGCCCTGATCGCCCAGGCCCTGTCCGCCACAGGCGGCAACAAGAGCAAGGCAGGCCTGCTCCTTGAGATCAGCTACCCTTCCCTGCTGAGCAAGATGAAGGAGTACGGGTTGTGACAGCAATTGGCAACTGTCCTGCTGCGCCGTATCTGTTTCAAAGTCTTACCGCCCTCGCTCAGCTGTCATTGCTCTTTTTCGTGCATCTTCGGTCTTCAATTGCGAACATCATAAGCTCATGGCTGAACGGGAGAAGCGGGCAGCGTGAATCCCAAAGCATGTCCTCTCCTAATATGCGTATATCCCTGATAACCTGGCCCGCTGCCGTGAGTTTACCGCGTTTTGGCCCTGGATATCTGTCTGAAACAGATACGGGATATGTTGAGGGGTAACCGTGCCGCTAGTGCTGATGACCACCCCGCCCCCCACCAGGACATTTGAAGATGTGCCGCTGTTGCCGCGGTTTGTGCTCAATATGGCGGTGTTCACGTTTATATTGGGGGCCGGTGCCGTGAATGTCAGGGTCAGGGTCGCATCTACTGGAGCGGCGGGATAAACTCCGTCGTTAATATTGCCGGTCGTAGTTAGTTTTGTGGTGAAATTCGCATCGGTAATAATTTGGGTCAACATTCCGTCATACGTCCCCATGGCGCTCAGGGTATCACCTCCCAAACCTCTTTGGATTATTTCCTGGGCAAAAAAAATCATGCCGCCATGGGAGGCTTCCAGTGCCATCTGATAACGTTTTTTTGAACCGCTCGTCCCGATGCCGGTTCCAACCATAAAGAGGAGAGATGCTATAATGAGCATGCCGACAAGGCCTAAAATCAAAGCCATGACCAGCGCCATGCCTCTTTCGTTCCCAAGTATTGCCGATGTCGTGGGCAAGCGGGGCGCCGCCGGGACTTCGGAAAATCGCATCGCCGGCACTGTGTTAGGTGTGCGTACCCTTTTAAGTGGGGTTGTTTTTTTTCGGTTAATCAGCCGCATACGGCCTTCCTCCCTGGTGGTCATTGTAAATTTCTTGGGGTCACCGTCAGGCTGTATACCTTCCAACGGTAGTTGGCCCAGGTTGCGCCGATGGTTGCGTTCAGGTCAAACGCTCGACCGGCCAGCAGGGTAACTCCGTCCACAGCAACTTCGCCAACATTGATCGTGGGGAGCCCGGTGACCGGATCAAGCGGATGTGTGTAAGTAAGATCCACGCCGCCTTCATGGGTGAGGACATAACACTGGATGGATTTCATCTGCTCCCGGATCTGCTTGGCGGTCAACCCATTAAGGCCATTCGCATCAGTCGGGTCGCAACCCGGGATCCCATCGACATCATCGCACCCTCCATCGCCGTCCGTGTCCAGGTGGTAGGTGACCTGAAAATCGGCCACGCAATCCACGATGGGCAAGACGGTAAAGTTGTCGTTGGCCTGGTTCAGCGTTGCCTTGACCAGAGTTCCCGTGCCCGGAGCACAATGACCCGGCTGCGGATTGGCAGGGGTGGGCGCGTTGATATAGTAATCGGTGCGATTGAAAGGTCTTCTGGGGTCGATGTCATCAAGACCGTAGACGAGATATCGTTCGCCGTTGGGGTCGTTGGCCGTTTCCGGCGGGGCAAAGGGCGTCAGGTCGGCTGTTGTCGGCCGAGCAAAATAACTCGTTCCATCCAAGACAAGCTGGCGGTTTACTCCGGGGCTGACCTGGGGGCGGAGCACGATTACCCGGTCCGTGTTGACGAAGGCATCGTCGCTCAAGGTTTGAACCGAGGCTGTGTGCAATGCATCGCGTCCCAGCCAGCCCCATTTTTGGCTGGAAGCGCCAAGCACCACATTCAAGGCCTTGATTGCCAGATAATCTGAGGTGTTCATGCTGGAGGCGGAGGCATCCTCGCTGATCACCGCCCTTGGAACATTCGGGACATCAGCCAAGGGAGCCGGTTCAAAATAAGGACTTGGCGTTACCCCGACCGGGAATTCCCATGGCAGGCCAAAGCCGGCATGTTCCAGGTCGCCTCGCAATAAATCAAGGCCGACCCCTGTTTCAATCTTTGTTTCTCCAATCCGCCACTGTCGGGAGCTTGTTTGCATAACCGGTATGAAGCTGCGAAACACCATGATCATCAGAATTCCCAAAAGAGCCATATAGATTAACAGCTCTATCAGGGAGAAACCGGATTCTTTTCGATATAAAATTTTACCGTGCTGTTCCATGTCTGCCCCTTAATAATGATGGCGTTGTCAGAAAAGCCGCCCCGGCATCAGGTTTTGCTGTGTAACCTTTTGGGTTATCGCTTTGTTGCGAGGCCATCATTAATTACTGCGCACGATTATTGTGCTTAAAGACACCTGGCGATTCATGCCGGTTGCCGGCAAGGCCGTGCCCCCAGATGGGCCGGGTTCGTTCCAGCCCACGGCCACATCAACGCGTTTGAGTGCGGTGGCGGCAGTTGCCAGGTCGGTGATTTGTCGTGCTCTGGCAAAGGTTACTGTCCCGCCGCGTATATTGCTTAGCACATTGGTTGGGGCGGTCCATGCCGGCGGTACTGTCGCGGTCAGTTCGGCAGAAGTGGCAAAGACGGAAAATTGTATGCCCTTAAGTCGATTCAACTCATCTTCCGCCAGCCTGAGGGCTTCGTCACGCACCACGTTTCCTCTGTTAGCCTGGATGGCGGTAATAAGTCCACCGGCTACCCCCAGCATGACCACCATGAAGACAAGCAGGGCAATCATGATTTCCACCAAGGTAAAACCCTGTTGTCCCTGTGATTGTTGTTTATTGTTGGACACAAGCACCTCCTGTCATTAGGCCCATGTTGACCCGAGTTGCCGCTATTGTTATACAATCCACCCCAGGCGAAGCATTTGGGGAATAACCGGTAATGTTTATGGTCTGGAAATTTGTTGTCAGGCCTCTTCTGTCGAAAATAATCGTTGCGGGCAGCCCCCCCGCTATATTTGAGTTCATGACAAAGCGGGGATACGGGTTTGTGGTCGTGGGTTCGCCGGCGTCAACAACACCATCACCATTGGTATCTTGGTGGGTAGTCAGCAGATTAGCCGCCAACGTGACCCTGATCTGGGTGTTGGTGTTTGCCGCATCGTTTCTGGCCTGCATCAAAATGGAATAGATCTCCTTTGTGTAGGATTCCACGGTATATTTATCATTTGATTGTGTGAAATTCATGGTTGCAATTGCCATAATGATCCCGATTATGGCAACAACTATCATGAGTTCGACCAATGTGAAGCCGGCTTGGGCCTTCATAGTGTTCCGCCTCGAATGAGAATGGGCTTTTCGCCTATTTGCGTTGTTGCGTCCTGGTGTGTCATGCCGTCACCGTATTTATTGTTCCTGCACATGCATGAATTTTTTAATAGGGGTTGGATTGGTGACCACCATAAGGCCCTGGCCGGTTGGTGGAATACCCTTGAACCCGACAGATTTGCGGCCTTCATTCTCGGTGAGTGCATCGGATAGAGTTAACTCCTTGATCTCACCGGTGGATACCTGTATCAGAGCTTTTCCCTGCATGGTAAATGTTACTTGTCCACCGGTTTTGTAGTCCAGCGCCCAGAGATATGTGGTGCCGCCAAAGCTGCAGATGTCGGCGGTCGGGGCAAAAGAGAGGAAATAAATGGCGCCCAGGGGGTCTGGCGTGGGGTTTGAAATGACCCGCTCCGCACTCAGTGGCGACACCGCCGCGTTCATATTAATGTACCAGCCTTTTTCCGCAGTCGTTAATGCGGTGCTTGGCGAAGCGGTCTGATCTTTCAGGTTGGCCAAGGCCAACATGCTTGTGCAGGTGGGGGCGATGCTGTTGTTCGCCGAATCAAAGCAGGGTTCTTGGATGCCGAACAGCTTGCGTTGGGTGGTCAGGTCATCCTGTTTGTAAAAAAAGCGGCCTTCAGCGAAATAGAGCCATAGTTTTCCGTTTTGCCGGTCAAGAAGATTCACCACGGAGGTGGTGACCGGCCCGATATTCTCTATTACCTTGCTTACCGTCCAGTTGGCGGGGTTGATATCGTCATTGATGACGAGTCGCAATACCCCGCCGTTGGTTGTGTCCTTGACATAGCCGATATAAACGGCATCATCCTGATAGTTGCCGCTATCGCTGGACCTATCCTTTTCCAGGTCGATTGCGTTGGTGGAGATGGAGCCTGCAAAGGCATTGGTGATGCCGGTGTCGATGGTGCGCAGCAACGCACCGGTCTTGAGATCGAGGACAAAGAGCCTCAGATTCTTGTCCGAGGTGCCCTTGAATTCCTGGTTGGAAATGGGGCCGGTTGATCCTGAAGCCAGGATGGCGAACCACCTGCCGTTTGTCTTGACGCATTCCGGGCCTATTCCGCAATCAGTGGCAACGGAACAGGTGATGGTGTCGTCGTTGGTGCATCGTTTTTCATTGCCTCCAACCTTGACAATCGCCGCGCCGACGTTGGTAACACCCAGATTGGCATTGCTGTATTCCCACAAGAGTTGTGGGGCTGTCTGGTCGGTCACGTCAAGGGCAAAGTATGAAGACCAACCGACTGGATTACCAGAAACCGAAAATGGTGTGCTGATTCGATCGGGATCCGGGGAGGCTCCATCGCAGGTGGCGCCGCCTATTCCCATGCTGCCTATCAGGGTGGTGCGCCAGCTTGTTTTCGCGAAATCCACCTCGCCGCTGTTGGGGGCAGGTTGCATCGTGGTGAGCTTCGGACAGTTCCAGTAATCAGTTTGCGTGCAGGTCGACGGCTTGTTGATGGAGGCGTCTGTTATCGCTGTCGGGCCATCTATCATATATATGTGGCAATAATCCTCATTCTGAAGGTATTGCAGATAAGGAAGGGAATTTTTAGGGATAAAGGCATAGCTTTCGGAGCCAATCCCTCCCGCGCCGGTGACGCCTTCCTGCTTGGCGGCTTCATACCAATGTTTCCCTGTCCAGTTTTGCAACAATTTGCCGAGTTTGAAGGCGTGCAGCATGCCATCGTTAGAGCCCACAAAGACGAGTTGTCTCTCCTTGTAGTCGTCACTTTTGATGAAATCATTATAGGTTTGGTCGTTGTAACCAAAGGGGGAAGGAACATTGAAGTTGTTCAAATACCCTGGCCCCACGATGCGCGGGGTGGATGAGATGATGTCGCCCAATTTCCAGACATGCGTTTCTTGGCCGCAGGTTTCTCCGCTAGGGCAATCAGCCGCGCTGTTGCACGGACTTTTTCTTGCAGAGCAGACACCGGCGGTAACGGTCCTGTTTCTTCCTATTTTGTTGGGATAAGTTGCCCCGCATTCGCCGGCATTGCCCGCGGCATCCACGCAGTCGTAACCGCGTACATAATTGATGGTCGCCTTGGCGGCTGAGGCGCTTGCGGTCAGTCCCAAATAATCATCGAGCGTGGCGTAGTTTGTCGTGTCGAAGGATATCAGATTTGAACCATCAATCGAGGTTTTGATGGTCCTGGTAGATGGATCCGTCCACCAGAGATTAAATCCGGCGCGCCAGATGGGTAGGGTGTTTTCTATTGGTACGGTGCCCATGTCTGTAAGAACGCTGCCTGTACCGGTTGTGTCCCACCAACGATACGCCAATGTCTTATTCTGGTTTGAATCGTACGCGAAGCTCGTTATGTAGTCTTGCTTGAGGTCGAGCAAGGTGTACGCAGCCCCTCCTTCCCTGATCGTATCTTCTCGAATTTGTGAGGAGGTAAAGTACGGATCCATGTAATACCAGTAATTCATCAGGTCGCTCGTCCAGGAAACCTCCGTGTTGTTGGCGAATGATCGTTTGGGATAAAACAGGGCCTGCATGAGGTTGGCGCCGCTGCCTTCGCTGGAGCTCAACACCGACACCGCCGTGCCGGAGGAAGCTTTTCTCATTATATCGTTGATAATGGCCATTATCCGTACTTTTATCTCCGTCGCATCGGCTGCACCGAAGAAGGTGTCGGGTATGTTGTCCGCATCCTTGTCCCAATCCGAGGAGGAAGGTGGCAGGTTGGTGCATGGACTGCCCTTGACAGGAGTGGTGCTGCAATCAGCGGCAGCACACCCGGAAACCTTGGGGTAATCCGTCATATTTCCCGGCCAGGTCTTGCTTGTGTCGAATGCCCCGTACATGGCCACATGTTTCAAGGATTTCTCGCCGGTGCCTCCCAACCATAATCCAACAGTATACACGGATTCCACGGTGGATGCTAAGCTGGTAATGGAATTGGTGAATCCCTTCTTGTGCAGCCAATAGGCAGGGACCACGGGATCGGCGGATGAACCTTCGTATCCTGTGTCGATGGTGCAGGTGTCTGTGACCGAGCCCGACGTACCCCCCCTGTTCCACTGACCATCGGTGAGCACGATTATGAAATTCTTGGCGCAGGGGATCAGGACTAACTCATTGCCCTGGCACATGCCGTTGAGATCGGCATCAAAGCATTGATACATGGGGTTCTTCCATTCTCCGCCTACACCTGTTTGCGGGGTAGGGCTGCCGAAAACGGAGGGATTCTGGGCAAGGTAGGCATAGGCGGCCCACAGCGCCGGGCCAATGGGGGTGGCTCCGGAAGGTGATTCGTCATTAATGGCGGTAATGGTGTTCTTGTATGGATTGAGACCATCGGTACTGTTTCCGCCGGTAAAGTCCCCCAGGTAAACGGTCCTGTTCACCCCATCCCCACCGAAATACATGCCGCCCAAGCGTGGCTGTACCGGCAAATTCTTGAGTTGATAGAGCAACCCCCCCTCATCGCCCGTGATGCGCACCCAAGGAACCTTCACTTGAACGCCGTTTTCGGTCTCCAGGGTGCATCCCGTGGCATCGCAAGGCACACTGGAGCTGGGTTCGAGGTAAAGACTCGGGTCGCAAGTCTGAACAGAGTTGTTGCAGCCTTCCGGCTTACCACCGGTTAATGCCCACCGCAGCAGATCAACCCTTGACATGTTTTGATAATTTAAGTAATTGCCGTTTCCTTGGTCTACGCCACAGTTAATGGTGCCCCATTGCGAGCAACAGGCATATTTATTGCTAGGGCAACCAAACGATCCTTTTGCGGCGCACCCCCCCGTATTTTGGGAACTGCACGTCCATGTGCCGGTGCAGACTTGTTCGCAGGTGCTTGAGCCCGTCTCCTCCCAAATGCCGTCGACCAGAGCATAGTTTTTTAGGGGGTTAAAATAGCCTTCATACAGCTTGTTTGGGTCGTAGGCCGTGCCGCCGTAGGAGTATGCCATCCAGCCCATGCTGCCACTTGTGTCCACCATTAATAGAACATTTGGGGCAGCCGAGGCACTGATAAAAGGCGGGCTTTGGCAATACGAAGTCATGCCGGCGTAGACATGGCCGGCCATTAGGCACATTGTCATGGCGGCAAATATTATAAATTTTCGCATGGCATTACTCCGTCACGGTTTTGGTTATGGTATGTGTATAGCCTGCTTTGCAACGGTCGCTGTCTATGAAAAAACATTTCCGCTCATTCACACGAAAAGAATTCTTGCTTGTGGCTGCGGATATCTTGAACTTTTTGGGGCCGCGACAGCTCTTGGAGGTGACATCAACAATGACCAGCGCATCCTTGGCGTTAACTTCCTGGACAATTCCGCACAAATACAGGCCGTCCACCGCGAAGGCTTGAGTGCAAAACAAAATGCCAGGAAACATAAAGGCGCAGATTATCATTCCTTTTAATTTCATTGGCCACCCCCCATTTATTAAATTTTTTTATATCAAAATATTTTATGATTGATCCGTGAAGCCCGCCATGCTGTGTGTATCTCTTTGAATTCCCGTTGCTAGCGCTTGTGTTCCCCTTTTGTGCTTGGGTAAAAGAGCAGCTTTTTGCGGTTTCGTATAGAATTACTGCATATTCAGTGCCAAGTGGAAGTCCATGCGCTGCATAATTTTGCGCGGTCACCCCTGCCGGAAGTTCTATCGGAGGCAATGCCAGTTGGGGGCTTTTGTTCTAAACAATAATATTCCAAACAGGAGTAAACTGCTATATTATCCCATGGATACCATGTGGAGTTTGCTCCGGTCGATTTGTCGCTTTATAGAGGGGTGTAACTTTTTCCCGGAAAAATTAAGTTTTGTGCTACGGAAGCAATTTCGGCCAGACCAAAGAAATGGGGCACGCATCGTGCTGCAAGCCCAGGTGTACATGTAGTTTTAAGCCGGAAACGAAAGGTGCAGGCAGGGTTGCAACCAAGAGACCACGGCGAGGGAAAATCCAGCATCATGCAGCTTCTCAGCGATGAAAAATACATCCTCGACCTGTTGGCCAGAAATCGGCTGATTACTCCGGCGCAGCGGAAATTCATCTCCGATCACAAGGCGCAGCAACGTCAACTTCTGCTCCGGCAGCAACACGCCGACCACCAAAAGATCAAGACAGGGCGCACAAGCGAGGCTGCCTTGACCCTTGTGGATATCATCGTCTCCATGAATCTGGAACTTAGTGACAAAAATGGGCAGCCGCTTACGGAAGAGTTGATCTTCCGTGCCATTGCCGAGGATCGCGGTCTGTCCTTTGTCAAGCTTGATCCGTTGAAACTCGATCTCAAGGTGGTCACCAAGACCATCCCCCGCACCTTTGCCTTTCGCCACCTGTTGTTGCCCTTTGCCTTTGCCAACGGCATTCTGGAGGTGGCGGTCTGCGACCCGGACAACAGCGCGGTGCTGGCCGAGATCGAGCGGGCTAATCAGCTTACGGTAAAGCCTTACCTTGCCACCAAGAGCGACATCCGCAAGCTGCTGGCCGAGTTTTATGGTTTTCAGTCGTCCATTACCGCAGCGGAA
>DUZW01000017.1 GCA_013349295.1 Deltaproteobacteria bacterium | reverse complement strand
AGGGAGCTTTTGTTTTTTGTCGTCCTTGTCCGGTGGCTTGAGAAGTTCCGGCCACCTGTGTCTTGGCATACCGACAACAGTATCCTGCCGGTCAGGGGCTAAAAACGGCTTTTTCAAGGCCGACTAACTACGACATCAAGCAAAGTGATAGAACCAACAATGAACAGAGAAAAACGATTCAGTGTATTAGACCAAAAGGACAACTTATTTTCATGAGGGGGGTGTTGTACATGCGCAAGTCCATATGGTGTTTGGTCGCATTGTTCCTGGCTGGCAGGGTTAATATTGCCGCTGCTGATGACTGCACAGCAACGTATGACCCAACGACGTCAGAGGTGAACATCCCTTGCATACGCTTGACAGGAGATGCAAACACCTATTGGGCAAATTTGCAGTGGGCTGACGGATCCAATTTTACGTTAACCGGCAGCGGATTGCGCAATGGCGAGATGGTCATTGATGTGTGGAATGCCGGTGTGGGTGGTCTGAAAATATCTACCGCAAATCATCCCTGGGGACAGTTCCGCATTGCGACTCTTTATGGTTATCATAGCGATGGCTGCACAAGTACCTACGGAAGACCAAGCGTCACTCTAAACGGCAACAACCTTGAAATTCAACTGAAAGCGCAGCGCCCGCGGGAAGCCATCTGCACTCAGGCTTTAGCTCCATTTGCGGAATCAGTGGTCATTCCGAATTACCTGGATGCGAACGGCCAACCACTCATCTTCACCTTCTCGGTCAACGGGACAAGTATTACCCCAGACCCGTGAAAACCTTGTGGCCGTAAGGGTCTGGTTGACATTTTGACTTTCTATATAATAGAATAACAAAACATCAAGACCCCGTTTTTCCCGGTGGAGTGACCAAAAATGAAAAGAGACTTTTTCAACAGGTATGAACGCGACTCCAATGGCAGCATCCTCATCGATGTTGCCGCCGAGAAAGTTGAAGATCTCTACAGTGATTTTGACAGGAGTGCTCCTTACATCCGAAGGGATCTTGACCAGGATCTCGTCGATTATCTGATCAACTGCGCAAGAGAACTTGAAAAAGAACCATTCACCATAAGCTTCACGCTTGCCCGCACGCCCGATGAGGCCAGACTCACCCGCATCAGACGGAGCATCAACAACTTTTTCTTGTATCTCGTCGAGGTCGAGCGGCAAAAGATCCGGCAGATGGTTCGAAAATCCCTTGTTCTCTTCTGTATCGGTGTTACCATCCTGTTCGTCGCTGTCTGGGTCAACCGATGGCTGGGATCGGAACGCACGGTCGTTGCCAACGTATTCGCGGAAGGTCTCACCGTTGCAGCGTGGGTCTCACTGTGGGAGGCCCTGGCGATTTTCCTGATCGAATGGTTTCCTCGCCTCAGGAATATCAATCTGTACCGACGCTTGGCGACTGTCCATCCAGTTTTCAGGTCCGTGTCAGAAACGATGCCGAACGGGGAAAAGGCATCTAACTTTTCAGCCAACCCGGGCAGTCCCGACCACACCGTGCCGGCCAGCTAATTCACACAAGTCGACAACGATCATATTATGGAAAACTTTGTTGTTACAATCACGTTTTTATTTATCGGCATGGCCTTAAAACGCCTCCCGGACTTCCCCTCGGAAACCGGCAGGGTATTGAATTTATTTGTAATATACATATCATTACCAGCCTTGGTCATTCTCAAAATCCCCGAACTGATCTTCTCCCAAAACTTACTCGTCCCTGCCTTTATGCCTTGGGCAATTTTGCTGTTCTCTTGCGCTGTAATATTAAGCCTGTCCAAACTTTTAAAATGGAACCGTGCCACCACCGGTTGCCTTCTCCTTTTAATTCCCCTCGGCAACACCTCTTTCCTGGGAATCCCCATGGTTAAAGCCTTTTTTGGCGACCAAGCGATTCCTTATGCCTTATTATATGACCAACTAGGCTCTTTTTTGGCTTTGGCAACCTATGGCTCCCTCATTTTGGCCCTCTATGGAACGGGAAAAAGCACTCCGACCATAAAAAGTGTAGCGAAAAAGATCATTTCATTTCCGCCATTTATTGCATTAATCCTCGCCTTCGCAATCAAAACGCTCCCATATCCGCCTGTTGCGGTGAGTATCTTAAAACTATTGTCCTCCACATTGGTTCCATTAGTAATGATTGCAGTAGGGTTCCAACTAACCCTGAGTTTGGACAGAGAAATGATCTCGCAACTATCTATTGGTCTTTTCATAAAACTTATTGCAGCCCCAGCAACAGCATTATTGCTATGTAGGATAGTTGGCCTACAAGGAGAAGCTGTACAGGTTTCAATTTTTGAAGCCGGCATGCCGCCAATGGTTTCAGCCGGAGCATTGGCCATTTTAGCAAACCTCTCCCCTACCCTTACCGCGGCCTTAGTTGGCATAGGCATTATTCTCAGCTTTATAACATTACCGATTCTTTATCAATTTCTGACCTGAACCACTCAAAAACGTTGATAAAATCTGAAAAATTTCGTCTTAACTTAATCAAAAAAACACATCACACCCGATCTTAAACAAAATTATATTTTTACCAGAAAACAATATTCACTACGTGAGAAACAAGAATGAACCAATGGAACCAACTTGTAGATATTTTTTGCTGCAAGTGCCATGAAGATACAATCCCTGAATGCGCCGCTGACAATATTTGTATTGCCTGGCCTTCTATTATCAAATGCATTAATGTTTTTCTTGAAAATCAAACCCGACTCAAAGCTTTAGATTTTGGCTGCGGAGGAGGGTTGTTTTGCAAAAAACTACACGAAATGGGATTTGAAGTAACGGGATATGACGAATCAGAAGAACTCATCAAAGCAGCACATGGTAACACCCCTCAGGAAGTGGTCATCACCAATTCAAGCACTCTCGCGACAACCAGAGGAAAGTATGACTTAATAACTTCAATAATGGTTTTTCAGTTTATTGCCGACATTGATGCAACCATAAAAAAAATCGTATCTCTCCTAAAGCCAAACGGCTTACTTGTTTATGCCGTTTTCAACCCAACATTTATAGAAGAAAATTCAAACAACCACGTATTTACAGGGTTCACCAATAATCGATCTGGCTATATGGAGTTACAAAAAGGAATCAAAATACCGGTGTACAACCGATCAGAATCCGAATACCGGCACATATTCGACAAATTTGATTACGAAGAAGCATACCTTGACCTCCCGGAGTTTACCGAGGAATTTCTAGAGAAATACCAAATGCCCTTTTCCACGACACACTCGGAATATCTGATACAAGCATTTAGAAAGAAAACCTCCAACCTTATTTCCTAGGCATTACAGTCAGACAGCGTGTGCTCACCACCAAAAAATAACTGCCCTGATCTAAAAATCAGCCTGCCGCACAACTGGCAAGCGCCTGCTTGAGCCGGACTTGCAGGCTGAGTTGAAGGAGACACCCTTTCCCATGCAAAGTTCAAAAATCTGGCTGACCCTGACTCTCACCATGCTTGTTGCCATAATTGTTGGTTGCGATTCGCGCGAAGTTGTTGTGACCCTGACCCGCGACGAGATTCAGACACGCATTGCTCCCAGTTTTCCCATCTCGAAAAACTGGCTTGTCGTAAACGTCATTCTCAGTCAGCCGGAGATTTTTCTGCCCGAGGGAACAAATCAAATCGGGATCAATATGCTGGTGGAGGTGAACATCCCTTTCATGAAACCGATAACCGGACATCTTGGGGCGACGGCGGTTCCCCGATACGATGCGGAGTCGAAGTCGTTTTTTCTCGACCAAGCGGCGGTGGAAAGGTTGAACATGCCCGGGCTTATACCCGAGATACAAGCCAAAGCCCGAACCGCCATCGAGTCCATAGCACAACAAGAACTTACCAAGCATCCGATCTACGAACTCAAGGGGAGAAATCTCAAGGAGATAACTGCTGCCTTTACCCTGCGCGAGGTGCAAGTGCGCGACGGAAAACTGCGGGCAATTTTTTCCCTGCCGATCTAAACCGAACCAAAACAGACCTGCCCTAACCAAGGCCAATGCCTTTTCCCCTTGCAGCCCTGAAGAAACCCCTCTATTATAAAATCATGAGTTTCCCCATATACCATTAACGTATACAGGAGTACCGGAAGTGACCTTTTCAGATTTTTTCTCCATGCTCAGCGCCGTAAGCCTTTTTGCCATCGCCATCACTCTGGTGCCGATCTTCTTACAATTCCGGCGCACCTTGCAGAAAGCCGAAATTCTCATTGAAGCATTGAACACGAATGTGGACCCGCTCTGCCAGTCACTGACCGAGGCGGCAGACGAAATACAGGTACTCGCTCTTTCCCTGAGCGACAAGCTGGAGAAAACCGATTCGATCATCTATACCGCGCAAAAATCGGCGGACACCTTGCTCACTACCACCACCATGCTCAAGGATACGGTGCGCCCGTTTATCACCAAGATAGGCGGGTTCAGCGCCGGGATCATGGCCTTCTCTCATTTCCTCAACCGATCACGGAAAAACACCAAAAAAGGAGATTGATATGAGCAGAGACAATTGCGACAATTCCAGCACAGCAGTATTGGCTTTTTTGGCCGGCACGGTTGTCGGCGCTGCCATCGCCCTGTTAACCGCCCCGAAAACCGGACAGGAGACCAGGGAATTGCTGGCCGATTACGGCGCCGATCTGAAGGAAAAAGCCAAGACCTTCCCCGACGATTTCAAGGAATACAAAGAAACCGCCCTTGAGCGGAGCAAGGACATGATCGCCAGGGGCAAGGAACTCATCAACAGAGGCACGGACCTTGCCGCGCAAGGGAAGGAATTTCTCGACGAGAAGAAAAGAACCCTCAGCGAAGCCATCGAGGCCGGGAAAATCGCCATGCAGGAAGAACGGGAAGCGCTCTCCCACAAGCTGGACAAAGAATAGCCTCAATTAAGAAGAGCGTTACAATACAAAAGCGGAAGCCTCATAACAGAGAGGCTTCCGCTTTTTTTAGCACTTGTAGACATGCTCCATCAATATTTGTTTTTTCCTGCCCCGCCTGCCCTCCCCCCCCAATTCAGCTTGCTGCGCAGGATTTCAAAATAATCCTTTTGGGGAGAGCAGAAGAGCCGCAGCTTCCTTTCCGAAGCCATCACCTCCAGGGTATCGCCGGCCGACATTTCCCAGGCAGGCTGACCATCGACAATGACATTCACCTCGTTTGCCTGCTCGGCAAGTCTGGTCGTAAGGCAAACCGCTGCGGGGAGAAGCACGGGACGGCTTTCCAGCATGAACGGACAGATCGGCGTAACCAGAATGGATTCCATGGCCGGGTTGACGATGGGTCCGCCGGCGGAAAGATTGTAGGCCGTGGAACCGGTGGGGGAGGAAAAGATCAGGCCATCCGCCCGATAGGTTGTGATGTACTCCTGATCGGCCCAAGTGCTTAACTGGGCAAGCCGGTCAGCGCTGCCCTTGCTGACCACGACATCATTCAGGGCATAGCGCCAGGCAGCCGTTTCGCCGTTGCGATGAACCCTGGCCTTGAGCATCAGCCTTTCCTCAACAACCACCTGCCCGGCCAAAATACTTTCCAAAACCTCATAGCGCTCGCCGACCGCCACTTCGGTCAGGAAGCCAAGATCGCCGAGATTCACGCCGACCACCGGCACTTGCAGACGGCTTGCCTGATCTGCGACATGGAGCAGGGTGCCGTCCCCGCCCAAAATGATAAGCAGGTCCATATCATCGGCAATGGTATCTACCTCGGCTGAAATACCCCGCCCCGCCAGCCAGGGAAGCAGTTCTTTGCTCATTCCCAATGCAGCGGGCGAATCCTTTTTACAGATGATCCCAACCTTACGGATTTCCATTACTACCCCAATCTATGGTAATCGTGAGCCAAAAACGAAAAGACATGACTCAATCCCTGAAATGTACACGTTGCGCAG
This sequence comes from Deltaproteobacteria bacterium, assembly GCA_013349295.1. GTDB lineage: Bacteria > Desulfobacterota > Desulfobulbia > Desulfobulbales > Desulfurivibrionaceae > Thiovibrio. Next base: position 62,291 of record DUZW01000017.1, on the reverse strand, counting down.
CGTAGCGAGACTGCAAAGCGGATGCGGCACGGTTAAACGCCAAGCTACTTGCCGGTACCGGAAACCACAAGCCGTCCAAGTTCACAGGAGCGGTTGGTGGCTGCTTCAACCGCGTTCGTGACGAGAGCCCGAAAGGCCCCCTTTTCAAGTTCATGCAAACCCGCAATGGTTGTGCCGCCGGGAGAAGTCACCATGGCCCGTAATTCGGCGGGATGCTTGGCCCCATCCAACGCCAGCAGAACGGAACCAAGCACCGTTTGCAGGGCAAGGGTCTGCGCCACGGGCCGAGCCAGGCCCACCTTGACCCCGGCATCGATCAAGGCTTCGATAAAGGTGAACACATAGGCAGGGCCGCTGCCGCTCAATCCTGTAACTGCGTCGAGATAGGCCTCGTCCAGCACAAAACTTACACCGACCGCATCGAAAATACTGCTCGCCACGGCCAAATCCTCGGGACTCACGCCCTTACCAGGACTTAAGGCGGAAGCGCCCTTGAGCACGATGGCCGGGGTGTTGGGCATTACCCGGATAATCCGACAACCACACCCGGAAACCGCGCCTTCCAGCACGGCCAGCGGGATACCAGCAGCTATGGAGATAATCAGGTGATCCGCATGTATCTTCTCCTTAAAATCGCGGAGAACCGCACCTATCACCTGCGGCTTGACCGCAAGAATTACAACCTTGCACTCCGCCCAGACAGCAGTGGCCTCCGAAACCGCGGCAACATTATATTCCTTTTGCAACACCGCCTGCCGGGCATCGCTGGGATCTGCGACCAGAATCTGTCCGGCCTCGACGAGTCCGGCTCCTGTAATGCCCTTGATCAAGGCTTCGGCCATCAACCCCCCGCCGACAAAGCCAAGTTTTCCTGAAAAACCCATTCCCTGCTCCTTATAGTTAAGAGCCGTTACGAACCAAGTGCTTTCCTGATCATTTCGTTACGACTCTTCATGCCGTTTTGTGCATCCGGATGACGGCATCATGTTATTACGACGGGTTAACCAGGCCGGGACTAAAAAAACTCGACCATGGCGGATCAACAATACTGACATCGCCGACAATGCTGCAACTTACCAATTTCACCCGGCATTGCAAGCAGGATTAGCGCAAACCTGCGGCAGATGCGGCGCGGACGAAAAAGGGTCCAAAAGCACCGGACGTAAAAAAACCCGCGAAGTTTTGCAACATCCGCGGGTCGTTCCTCTCAGAAGAGGCTGCCTTGTTCAGGCAAAGCAGGGTTGCCCCGCAAGGGCGATACTGGGCGGCAGCAGATAGGACAACAACTTGTCACCAGCCTCCTTGGTGCTCAGGACCACCTTTTCAAGCACCCGATCCTCCCCTTCCTTCTCATAGGCAATCAGGTCCCACCGCTCAGGTTGGGCGGCAAGCTGCTTCATCAAGGAAAAATGATGCCCATGCCCGGATTTCCTGGTCACAACGTGACCAAGCAGGGGAAAGCCCAGCAGAGCCAGATCGCCGATCACGTCAAGGGTCTTATGTCGGGCGAATTCATTGGCAAAACGCAAACCCTCGGCATTGACTATGCCATCATCATCGATAACCACGGCGTTTTCAAGAGAGCCGCCCAAGGCAAGTCCACTCTGCCTGAGCTTTTCAACCTGATCCAGAAAGCCAAAGGTTCTGGCGGCGGCAACCTCTTTGGCAAATTTCTGGGGGGTCAGCTCACTGGAAAAAATCTGCTTCCTGATCAGGTGATGGTTGAACTCAATCTCGCAGGTGACCTTAAACCCATTATAGGGCAGGATCTTCACAAAGGAATCACCCTCGGAATAGGAAATTTCCTTATTGACCTTGAGCATCCATTTGCAGGCATTCTGCCGACGACGCCCCACCCTTTTAAGAACATGAACAAAAGGGCCGGCGCTGCCATCCATGATGGGCACCTCCGGGCCGTCCAGCTCTACCACCGCATTGTCGATACCCATGCCGAAAAGCGCGGCCAACAAATGTTCCGTGGTGGAAATCAGCGCCTCATCCTCGGTGGAAATGGTCGTGGCGAGCCTGGTGTCAATGATCCGGTCCATGAAGGCAGGGGTCGGCGCAGCCTGCGGTAAATCGCTGCGGACAAAGCGAATCCCGCTGTTCTCCTCGCCGGGCAGAATGGAGAGGGTAGCGACCTTGCCTGAATGAAGGCCGATACCCGCGAAGCTTACCGGCCTTTTGATGGTGTGCTGTAATGAATCCATATGATAAACACTCTTTTATGAACTGTGTGTATTTCACAACAATTAAGAAACCGTAATCTAGTAAATGCAAAAAGCAGACCACCACAGGCGATCCGAACAATAAAATAATAAAACCATTTAATTTCATAATGTTATACTGAAAGATCACGATGGGGACGCAACAGGGATAAAACAGACTGTGGCAAAAAACACACACCCACGAATACCCACCTTCCCCGGGCCTGTGTTTCCGTAACTGCAATTACAAGGACTGCTCGCAGAGTCGATCAGCCATGAAGCGATCAAAGCCCTGCTCCATACGAAGTTCGATGGTCAAAGCCAGAATGGGGAAATCCCCAAAAAAAGGATGGAGCTTGACGAAATCCTTTTCCGTGGTGATAAGCGCCCGGGCTCCGTGTGCCAAGGCTGCAGCAACAAGAGCCGTAACATCTTGCGCCGTATAACAATGATGATCCCTGAACTCCCTGAATCCGGCAACAAAAAATCCCTCCTGCCGCAAGGTTTGGCGGAAGGAATCCGGGTTTGCGATCCCGGCAAAGGCAAACACGGGGATTTCCCGGGCTTCGGCAAGGGTACATTCCTTATCCTGTCTGCTGTGCCAAATCCCGGCAGGCGAATACTCCCCGGCAAACATGGGCTTTGCCGGAAAGGCAGCTTGGAATAAGCGTTGAAACTCCTCCACCCTGGAACGATTGTCGTTGTCAACCCCGGTAACAACAAAGGCATGGGCTCGGTCCAGGGCGGCAAACGGCTCCCGCAATTCACCGCCAGGGAAAACCCGACCATTACCAAGAAGCGTCCCGGCGCTGAACAAAACCAGGTCAAGATCACGCCTTACCGCGAGATGCTGGAAGCCATCATCCATAACGATGAGGTTTACCCCAAACTCCCGGATGGCATGCCTTGCAACCTGTGCTCTTTTCGGACCGGTCAAGACCGGAACCCCCGGCAGCGCTTCGGCCAGCATAAAAGGCTCATCTCCGGCCATATCCGGCGCGAGCAGTATCGTGGTCCCATCGGAAACGATATTCACCTGACCGGTGGCCTTTCCCCCATAGCCACGGCTGACAATGGCGGGCCGCAGTCCCCTGCCCAACAGCAAGCGGATCACATAGCGCACCATGGGGGTTTTTCCGGTGCCTCCCAAGGTGAGATTACCGACACTGATAACCGGCACCGACATCTGCTGGGATTTTAAAAAGATACTGTTCCGATACAGATACGCTCGCAGCATCATAACCAGGCTGTAAGCCGGTGAAAAAAGGCGCCCGACCACAAACAGAATGCCCAGCAGTTGCTTCATCCTCTCTCCCCCCGCGCCAACATGCCACGAATCAGCGCGACATGTGCCTCGGTGACTCCACGCTTGGCGGCAATCAATTGCCGCGCCTGCCGCCCTGCCCGCTCCCTCATCGCAGAATCGGCAAAAAGAAGAGAAAGTTCCCCGCAAAGCTCCTCTTCACCATGAACCTGCCTGGCCCCTCCGACCGCGAGGAGATCACGGCTGATTTCAGCAAAATCCTCCATGCACGGCCCGAACAATACCGGTTTCCCATGAACTGCTGGTTCAAGCGGGTTGTGGCCCCGTTCCGGCACCAGGCTGCCGCCGATGAAGGCCACATCGCACAGGCCATATACCGCTGATAATTCCCCAAGGGTATCAAGGATCAAAACCGATCCCTTCCCCGCCCCGCCGTGCGAACGAAGAAAAGCCGAAAGACCACGCCGATCCGCCATGGCTGCAAGCTCGGCGCCCCGTTCCACATTCCGCGGCGCCACGACCAAAAACAGATTTACAACGGTTTGGACCAGCTGCTGAAACACATTGAAAATAATCTCTTCCTCTCCCGGGTGGGTGCTGCCCGCCACCCAGACCAATGCCTGCTCGGGAATCTGCAACGCGGCACGATCAAGCCCCTCCGTGACACAACTTCCAGACAGGGCAGCGTCGTATTTGAGATTGCCCAGCACAACCAGACGCTCTGGGTCAACACCCAGCCGACGCATGCTGTCGGCATCCTGCTCCGTCTGCATGGCAAGGGATTGAAAGCAATTAAACAGCTGCCTGAAAAACCAGCGAAACTTGCGGTACCTGAGCAGCGATTCTTCCGAGACCCGGCCATTGACCAGCAGGCAGGGAATACCCCGTCGTTTGAGCTCCGTCAGGAAATTCGGCCAAAAATCCGTCTCCACCAGGACAAAAAGATCAGGCTTCACCCAGGAAATCAGGCGTTTTACGCTCCAGAGCAGATCAAAAGGAAAGGGTACGAAACAATCGACATGTTCCCGAAGAATGCTCCGGGAAAAAGAGTCACCAGCCCGGGTGGCCGAGGAAAAAATAATGACCCCCCAAGGATAGCTCTGCCGCAGCTCCTGCACCAGATTCCGGGAGGAAGCAACCTCGCCGACGGACAAGGCATGCACCCAGATGCGGGGCCACCCCGATTCGGAACCGCCGGGTCTTTCCCCAAGAGCGAATCCAAGCCGCTTGCCGGAACGGCTGCGGTACTTGGCCGTCAGTATAACTTTGACGAAAAGTAGCGGAGCGAATACAATCACCCCCACCGTCAAGAACAGATTATAAAAAAATATTGATACCATATCCGTTATGAACCTGATCTTACTCCATCCGCAAGAAGTGACCGATCACCATGTTACCCTGACCGGACGCCGCGCCGAACATATCAGCAAGATCCTCCGGGCCGCAATCGGAGACAACGTCCGGGTCGGCATGCTGAACGGCCTGATCGGCACCGGCTGCATCCGGGAGATGAGCGAAAACACCGTTGGGCTCCAGGTGAATCTCACCACCGCACCGCCCGTCTTTCCCCCCACCGATCTAATCCTGGCCGTGCCCCGCCCCATCATGCTGAAACGGGTCTTGGCCCAAGCTGTCTCCATGGGGGTGGACCGGATATTCCTGATAAATGCCAACCGGGTTGAAAAAAGTTTTTTCAGTTCCACCCTCATCCAAAACAACGCCTTTGCCGAACCGTTACTCCTTGGTCTTGAGCAGGCCATTGACACCAGGATGCCGGAAATCTCCGTCCATCCCCGCTTCCGGCCATTCGTGGAAGACTTGCTGCCCGAGCTATTGGCCGATTGCCCGATTCGGCTCCTCGCCCACCCGGAAGGCGACCAGACCATTGCCCAGGCAGCCGGAAGGTTGCTTGAGCAACGTGCAATCCTTGCCATCGGGCCGGAAGGGGGCTGGGTTGATTTTGAAGTGCAACGATTCAAGGAGCAGGGCTTTGTGCCATTCAGCCTCGGCGCCCGCATCCTTCGGGTCGATACCGCAGTGCCGGCCCTGCTCGCCCAACTCAGCCTGCTTCGCCAGATTACAGCCCCTACGCCTTAGACACCCGAAATCATCATCCTCCCCAGCCAAAACGCTGGCGGACCCGCCCCACCAGCATCGTCAATTCCTTGAAGCCCAACGCATAGAGCGTCACACCGTAGACTGCGCCCCCCGTTGCAACCGCCACCACGAGCGCGACCACGCTTCCCAGGAAACCAGCCAGAGCGAAAGGCGCAAGAAGGTATTGCACCCCGGAAAGCCAGAGGGCCATGGCCAGCGAGGCGCAAAGAACCCTGCCCAACCCGGCGAAAAGATAGCGCAGCGAATACCCGGCCAGTTTTCTGTACAAGACCGTGCTCAGGAAAAGAAAATTCAGAATCATGGCGCAAGAAATGGCCAAAGCAAGGGCCTTGTGCTGCAAAAAGCCGATGGTAAACCAGACCAGGAGTACGTTGACCGCCATGGTCAGAAAGCTGCCCAGCACCGGATAGCGGGTTTCATCCAGGGCATAAAACACCGGCACCATGATCTTGACCGAAGAATAGGCAAACAGCCCCACGGCATAGCAGGATAGCGCTTCGGCGGTTTTCGCGGTGGCCAGGGCATCGAAACTGCCATGCTGAAAAATGACTCTGGTGATGGGCTCCCCCAACAGCATCAGGCCTACAGACGCGGGAATGGTCAGAGAGAAGGCCAGGGTTAGCGAGGAGGCATAGGTTTCCCGCAAGCTGTCCATATCCCGAAGCGCCGCATACCGGGCAATCAGCGGCAAGGTAGCGGTGGACAAGGCAACCCCGAAAAGACCCACCGGCAACCAGAACAGGCGAAAGGCGTAGCTGAGCCAGGAAAGACTCCCCTCGGCCAGGGAAGAAGCAAAATAGGTATTAATCAGCACATTGATCTGTAAGGGCGCAAGCCCGATCACCGCGGGGGCCATGAGTTTCATGATGCGACGCAGGCCGGGATGGCGGAGATCAAGCTGCGGCAAAAAGATGAATCCTGCCTTGAACAGGGTGGGCAATTGACAGGCAAGCTGCAGCAGACCACCGATCAGGGTGCCGATGGCCATGCCGACAATGGGCGGTTGGCCAAACCTGGGCATGAGCAAGGCAAACCCCACGCCGCCGACGATCGAACCGAGATTGAAAAAACCCGAGGCCAGAGCCGGGACGAAAAAACGCCCCCTGGTGTTCAAAATCCCCATCACCACCGAAGAAAGAGAGATAAAAATAAGAAAAGGGAACATGATCATCGAAAGAAGCGAGGTGAGCGCCACTTTCCCGGGAATTGACTCAAACTCGGCATCAACCATGAACCCAACGATCTGATCTGAAAAGATCACGCCCAACAGGGTAAGACAACTGAGCAGAATCCCAACAACCACCAGAACATTTCCGGCCAGAGCCCAGGTCGCCTTTTCTCCTTTGTTGGCTTCATAATCGGAAAAAACCGCAACAAAAGCAGCGCTCAAGGCACCTTCGCCAAAGAGATCACGCAGCAGGTTAGGGATGCGGAAGGCCACGACAAATGCATCGAAGGCAAAGCCTGCGCCAAAAAAAGTAGCGAAAACCTGCTCCCGAACCAGCCCCAGGATACGACTGCACATCACGGCAATCCCGACAGTTCCTGCCGACCTGGCTATTTTCCCTGTATCCTGTGCGGGTTTTTTCATGAAAATGTCCAAAAAAACAGAGGAGTAACATCCAGCCATGCCATCCAACCGACAAACGATCTTGCAGGTGGGACTTTAAGTTAGCCACCAAAATAGCAGGTTGCCCTGAAGAAGACAACAGACATTCCGATTAGCTGCTTGACTTCATTGGATTTTTCTTACTACTATGCATCAGGCACCACCTGCCAGAAGGAGACAGCGCATGACATCATACACCGGCGGCATACTGACCATCAGCGACAAGGGTTCACGCGGAGAACGGGAAGACACCAGCGGCCCGCAACTGCAAGCCATGCTCAGCGAACAGGGATTTTCCGTGGTGGCCTACGCAATAGTCCCGGACGAAATCGCCATAATACAGGAGACTCTCCGGGCTTGGGCGGATGAAGAAAAAATCGACCTGATCTTGAGCACCGGCGGCACCGGCGTTTCCCCCAGCGACCTGACCCCCGAGGCGACCCGAGCAGTTCTTGACCGGGAAATCCCGGGCATCGGCGAAGCCATGCGTCAGGCAAGCCTGCAAAAAACCCCCAATGCCATCCTTTCTCGAGGAATCGCCGGCACCCGAAAACAGAGTCTGATCATCAACCTTCCGGGCAGCAAAAAGGCTGCCCGGGAAAATCTGGAAGCAGTGCTTCCTGCCCTGCAGCATGCCATTTACAAGATCAAGGGTGGAACCAAAGACTGCGGAAGCTGAATTTACAGAAAAAAAAGGCCCACGGGGAAAACTCGTGGGCCTTGGGTAGAAAACTACACAACTAGATAATCAGCGGCATTAAATCTCAACGGCCATGGTATCTTTTTTCTTCATGGCGTCAATTTCCCCGATGAGATACGGGGTTTCACCCAGGGCGATCAGTTGCTGCATACAGTCATCCACTTGTTTTGCATCAACAACCACAACCATGCCAATTCCGCAGTTAAATGTGCGATACATCTCATGGTCTGAAATTTTTCCGTTTTTCTGCAGAAAATCAAAAACAGGAAGAACATTCCAGCCTTTCTTGTCAATCACCGCCTTGCAGCCATTGGGCAAGATCCGCGGGATATTATCGATAATGCCACCGCCGGTTATATGAACCAGCCCTTTCACCTTGAAATTTTTCACTAGATTCAACAGAGTCTCGGTGTAAATCCTGGTCGGTCGCAACAATTCCTCACCGAGGGTACAGCCGAACTCATCGATTCGGTCATTGACGCTGAGCCCCATTTCCTCAAAACAAATCTTGCGCACCAAGGAAAAGCCGTTGCTATGCACCCCGCTTGAGGCAAGGCCGATCAATTTATCGCCGACACTGATCTCGGAGCCATCAATCAGCTTGTCGCGCTCACAGATCCCGACCACGAAGCCGGCGATGTCATAGTCACCTGCTTGATACATGCCGGGCATTTCGGCCGTCTCACCGCCGATCAATGAGCATTTGGCAATCTCGCAGCCCTTGGCTATGCCCTTGACCACATCCGTGGCAACCCCGAGATCAAGACCGCCGGTGGCGAAATAATCCAGAAAGAAAAGAGGCGTCGCTCCACACACGATAATGTCGTTCACGCACATGGCCACCAGATCGATACCAATGGTATCATGCTTGTTGCACATGTCGGCGATCTTCAGCTTGGTGCCGACCCCATCGGTTGACGATACCAGAACCGGATCCTGGAACTTGCCGCTGCCCAAGGCAAACAGCCCACCAAACCCACCGATGCCGGTAAGCACACCGGGACGGAAAGTAGAGGAGACGATAGGCTTGATTGCATCGATAAAGGCGTTGCCTTTATCGATATCAACCCCTGCTTCCGCGTAACGAGAGATCTCTTTTTTAGCCATAATCGTCTTCAATAACCCCAAATTCTCAATCTTCCAAAAAAAGAAGCAACGAATGAAAAATCCGTGCTGTACGTTCGTGTTACTATCTCGATAAATATCGGCATGCGGCCAATGGCCCTGATTCTTCTTATTTTTACGAGACCATCTTTAATTGCCATACCCGTAAAAGTCAACCAATTTTCCGGTAACCCATTGAGAACACAAGGGTTGCGCAATTAACGAACAAAATGATCATCACCTGCGTCCCCCTTCTTCTTGTTGTGAAAGTGTACTCTGTTCAGCGGGATAAACTCAAGCGCATTTCATCATCAATATAAGAATTGCCATGACATCCCCCCCACTCCCAAACCAGATTGTCACGAAAAACAACTTGCACAGTTGACCTCCATCACATTGTGCATTATTCTACGCTGATGAAGTTTTTAATGAAATACCGAGCTTCTCTTATTGTATCCCTGCTGCTCCTTGGCGTGTGCTTTTTACATCTTCACATTAAAAACGCGTCCCCAGCTTCGTGAGCCGGCAAAAGCAATAGCGCCGCCAAGTCGGAGCGCCAGTAAATCGGTAAAGACTCCCCCTCACCGACACCAAAAGCCATGCGCTTACGGAGGATATCACCATGGACATAGAACGATGCATCAGGCTTGCCAGCGAAGAACATTACTGCCCCTATTGCAAGGAGCGCCTTTCCTGCTGCGAGGCCCCGCCTTTTCACATTGGCGATGGACTGGGATGGGGAACCGACATCCTGTTCATCTGCCTCAACAACGAGTGCTCCCTGTTCGCAAAAAGCTGGGAGCAATTCGAGGAACGCTATGGCCACAAGGCTTCCTGCCGCTACATGCTGCTTCCTGGGGAGGAAAAAGGCATGACCATGATGGTGGGCGGCGCCGATGCCTTTACCGGATCGATAATTGATGTTGCGGCCATCAAGAAGCAGAACGAACGCCACACTCACGAAAAAACACACACTGATGACCTGGAAACCTGTGTGGCGGAAAACAATCTCATCCCGGCCCTCGCGCTTGTTCTTGACAACTGCGCGGACCTCGCGGCGCGCAAACGGGCCTGCGAAATCTTAATAGACCTGAACAATCTCGACTGCATCGATCCCATCCGCAACCATAAGTTCATCCATGGCGAAATCGAAATGCAGGCCAACCTGTCCATACAACAGCTTCTGGAAAACAACCACAGGAAGGAATGCCCTTACTGCATGGAGATCATCAAGTCCCAAGCCAAGATGTGCAAGCACTGCAGCAAAGATTTATAAGCCTCGGCATCCCCGACTTTGCCCTTGCGAAACAGAAAACGATTGATTATATAAGGGGGCGTTGCTTCTGGGGAAAACATCCCCCGCGCATATGGTGAGCGTAGCTCAGCTGGTGGTAGCACCGGGTTGTGGCCTCGGAGGTCGTGGGTTCAAGTCCCATCGCTCACCCCAGGAAAAAGACAAGGGTTTCGCATCATTGCGAAACCCTTTTTTTATTGTCCCACCGCCCCCTCAGAGAACCGAAGTGATGCCGATGGCTCGAGACAAGGAAGTCTCCTACCCTCTCAGGGTGTACCTTTTCCCCGATGCAACCAAGAAATCTTATCCCACAGGCCGCGAAGTATCTGCACCTCATGTTCGGTCAAACCCTGACGGGCAAGCATCCGTCGAAAAGCACGGATCAGATGTTCCGGATTCTGCGGATTGAGAAATCCCACCTCCAGAAGCACCTGACGCATCTGCGCAAACATGGCTTCCAGATTCTTTCCCAAGGCCGGACGCTTTCCCCGCGTCTTGTCCTCGGCAGGAGAAGAAAATTTTAAAGATGCCTCATACAGACAGACCGCCACAGCCTGGGCCAGATTCATGGAAGGCAGGTCAGAATGGGTGGGGATGGTCACACAGTATTGACAGAGATCCAGATCTTCTGTTTTAAGCCCCGTATCCTCAGGACCGAAAACGATTGCCGCCTTGGCGGTTTTGGCCAGACCCGCAACTGTTGTCGCCGCCTCTGCCGGATAGAGCAGCTCCTCACGATATTTGCCGAATCGACGGGTCGTACCCAAGGCAAGGTTCCTGTCGGACAGAGCAAGAGCCAGATTTTCATACACCCTGGCACGTTCAAGAAGGTCAATGGCGGAGACCGCCATATTGCGGGCTTCGGCCCCCAAGTGACTTGCCCGAGGCTGCACCAGACGCAACTCGCCAAAACCGAAATTTTTCATGACCCGGGCAACGGATCCTATATTTCCAGCCCCTTTGGGCTCGACCAAGACGACACAGAGATTATCACAAGACAGAGACATGAATGGGAGCCCCTTCAACATACATAAGAATATTCTTTTTTCGGAAAAACGGCATCGGCCCGGGAAAGTCAGCCGAAATTCAGTGGATCTGCAGGTTATCAACGATCCCCTTGACACCCTGCACCGAACGAATCAAATTAAAAATATTTTTCTTCTGTTCCTGGCTCGCAACAGTGCCGGTGACATTGGCTGTGCCCGAATAGACATCCACATCGATATTGAGCGATCTAATGCCGGGCTCCTCCATGAGCCTCGCTTTAATCTTCGCACCGAGAACCTTATCATCGAAACCCTGCCCCATGGTACGGGAACCAACCTGGAGTTCGTTTTTTACCCGAACAACCCCTGACACCGATTTGGCAAGAGAACCTGCCCTGCTCACCTCCTGTTGCGAATCGACATAACCGGAAAGAACCACTACTCCGGCTACCGTATCAACATCAATATTGCGGGCCTTGACATTTTTTTCGCTGACAAGCGCGGTTTTCACCTTGGCGGTGATCGCCGCATCGTCAAGCATTGTTCCGGCAGACCGTTCATCCGTGCCCACCGCGTAACCACCAGCCGCACCTCCACCAACTACGGCAGCCGCACAACCCAGACAAGTCAGCATACAAGTGCAACAAAGCAGTCCAACAAAGTTGCTTAATATTTTCATAGCGTCGATCAATCCCCTTTTTTACTTTTCTTGCTTTTTTTATCCTTGCCCATCCACCGACCGAAATAATACTTGGAGCCGATATTACTCAAACTTCCTAGGCGAAAATCGCTGTTCATCTTGAATTAAGCATGGCGACCAGAATAATCCGAGCCCTGTGTTCTTAAATATACCAGCAATCATGGACCGCCCCCCCGGCAAGAACCTCCCGCCGCAACTCTTTGGAAGGACTACAAACAAAAAAGCATCAACATAACATCGCTTATACCTAAAGACGACAACCATGCCCAGACCTTTATTTCTCTTCAACTATCAATCCCCCCTGTGACAGACGATTAATGACTCAACAGAAGCAAGACACTGGTTGCTCCTCTTAGAACGTTTACGGTCCATTCAAACGAAAAGACCCACCAAAGGGAAAAGACGAACCTGTCTTTGCCTGGCACGTTTGATGTGCGTTTCACTTTATTTTTACCCATTAGGCATTTTTTATGTTGCACAACAAAACGAGACCGGGTAATGTAGCTTTATTAAATAATTTTAAATAGAAGTAATACCTCTTCATGATATCCATCCAGCCGTGTTATTTCCCCCTGATTCGTCAGTCTCCTCAACGTTTCTGCCGACCACAACTACAAAAAAAATATAGTCATTAAAAGTGGAACATCCCCGGACTGACACATTGTCGACATTACCCCTTGGCGCACCAAGCGTCTACCCCCCGACACCTTCCGGCACTCCCCACCTAAATGACAAAAAAAATCTTGGTGCTCTTGAAAAAGACACCGCTTTACGCGATAAAGCTACAGTTTCCCTATCCAGCCGCATCGCTACCTGAACCAAGGAGTTCTAATGAGTTTTGAAGAGTTTCAGTTTCACCCCCAGATAATTGCCGGCATAAAAGCCTGCGGTTATACTTCCCCAACCCCAATTCAACGTGAGGCCATGCCTCCCATTCTCGCCGGCCGTGACATTCTTGGCCTCGCCCAGACAGGCACCGGTAAAACCGCAGCCTTTGTTCTTCCGCTTCTCCAACGCCTCCAGGCCGGACCTCGCAAAAAGGTACGGGCGCTTATCGTTGCTCCTACCAGAGAGCTTGCCGAACAGATTCATGAGAATATCGGCACAATGGCCGGACAGACCAAATTGCGCAGCGTTGTTGTGTATGGCGGAGTCGGCAAGCCCGGCCAGATCAAAAAAATCAGAGAAGGCGCGGAAATCATCGTTGCCTGCCCAGGACGCTTGCTTGATCACCTGAACGACAAAGCCATCAACCTCCGCGAAGTTGAGGTCTTGGTGCTCGATGAAGCCGACCATATGTTTGACAAAGGTTTTTTGCCGGACATTCGACGGATAATGAAACATCTGCCGAACAAACGTCAGAACCTCGTTTTTTCCGCCACCATGCCTGCGGAAATCCGTCACCTGGCGGAAGAAATTCTGAATGACCCGGCTACGGTGCAGATCAATCACACCCAGGCCGTAACAACCATTTCCCATGTGCTTTTTCAGGTTACTAAAGAAAACAAAACTTCCTTATTGAAAAGCATCATGGCCCAGGAAGAGATGAAAACCACTCTCATCTTCACCAAGACAAAACACAAGGCTAAAAGCCTTGCCCTGACCCTGGAAAAATCCGGCTACAGCGCAACCTCTCTTCAAGGCAATCTGTCCCAACAAAAACGCCAACAGGCCTTGGATGGCTTCAAGAATGGGACATTCAAGATTCTGGTTGCCACAGACATTGCCGCACGCGGGATTGATGTCTCCGGAATTTCGCATGTTATCAACTATGATGTCCCGGACACGGTCGAAGCATATACTCACAGAACAGGACGCACTGGACGGGCTACCCGGACAGGCGAAGCCCTTACCTTGGCCGCCGGCGAAGACGGCAAAATGATCCAGGCCATTGAACGCACTCTGGGCAAAAAAATGATCCTTAGAAAGGTCACTGGTTTTGTCGCAGACACCCACGATCATGAACCACTCAAGTCACGCGGCGAAATGCCGATACGAAAGAAACATGTTCCTGCCGGATCAGGCAGAAGCAAGCGCACCCGGGCCTCGTCCTTTGATTTTGGCATCCCGGTTCCCGCTCAACGACAGTAAACCGGTTTGGGCAACCAAACCTTCGGCCGGGATATCAAACGATAGTTCGGCTTTATAACAAAGTGGTTCCTACGTGGAACCGAGTTCAAAGGAGTAGTACAAGATGGCAGAAGGCACAGTTAAATGGTTTAATGATTCGAAGGGATTTGGTTTTATTGAGCAGGACGGCGGCAAGGATGTATTCGTACATCATTCCGCAATTCAGGCTCAGGGTTTCAAATCTTTGCAGGAAGGCGCACGGGTAACCTTCGAAGTTGTTGATGGCCCGAAAGGTCCCTCAGCGGCAAATGTCGTTCAACAGTAAAACCCCAGGTTTGGGTAACCAAACCTCCAGTCGGAATATCAAACGATAATTCGGCTTTATAACAAAGTGGTTCTTACGTGGAACCGAGTTTAAAGGAGTAGTACAAGATGGCAGAAGGCACAGTTAAATGGTTTAATGATTCAAAGGGTTTTGGTTTTATTGAGCAGGATGGCGGCAAGGATGTATTCGTACATCATTCCGCAATTCAGGCCCAGGGTTTCAAATCTTTGCAGGAAGGCGCACGGGTAACCTTCGACGTTGTCGATGGTCCCAAGGGTCCTTCTGCGGCCAATGTCGTTCAACTCTAAAACCTGTTGAATGATATTTTAAGGCCCTGCTTCGGCAGGGCCTTTTTTTTGTGTGAAAAAAATAAAAAAGTGGCTTACGGATAACTCCGCAAGCCACTTTTTTATTGGAATCGACCTCAAGGTAGATGCATCGAGCCAAACAACCCGGCAATTCTTGACCGCAGATATTTGCCTCTATCTCCTAAATCTGAAGCGCCTGGCGCTCTTCGTCGCAATCTGCATAACGCAAGGCAACCGTACGAAATTCTTCCTGTAGCTCAACGAAAGCCGCCAGGATATCCGGGTCGAAATTATGCGGCATAGTACGACCGTCCCCCTCGGTAATGATTTTCACCGCCTTCTCATGCGGAAATGGCGGCTTGTACACTCGTTTACTGATCAAGGCATCATAGACATCCGCCAAAGCCATCAACCGCCCAGCCAAGGGGATCTCCTCCCCTTTCAACCCCTCGGGATACCCGGAACCGTCCCACTTCTCATGATGGGTATAGGCGTATTCTCCGGCAATCCGGAGAAAAGAATTGCCGCCGAGCTTACGTTCCGCAGAAGCAATTGCATCGCGACCATAGAGGGTATGCCGAGTCATCTCCTGGAATTCCTCTTCGGTCAACTTACCGGGCTTAAGCAAAATACTGTCCAAAACCCCAACCTTGCCAATATCGTGAAGCGGAGCCGACTTGTGCAACAGGTCGATGGTGGTGTCGTCGAGCAACCGACCGAATCTGGGTGAATGCCTTAGATGGGTAGCCAACAACAGGATGTAGTGCTTGGTACGCATGATATGGCCGCCGGTCTCCGGATCACGGTATTCGGCCAGCCCGGCCATGCAATCAATAGTGACCTCCTGGGTCAGGGCCAGTTCCCTGGTCCGTTCCCAAACGCGCTCCTCCAAAAGTTCATTCTGCCGAGCCAGTTCCATCTGGACCAAGCGCAGGGAGAGGTGTGTCTTCACCCTGGCTCGGACCTCCTCCACATCAAAGGGCTTGGTGATGTAATCCACAGCACCTAGCTGAAAGCCCTTTGTTTTGCTGGAAATCTCGCTGAGAGCGGTAAGGAAAATAACTGGAATATCTTTCGTAACCGCGGAACTTTTCAACCTGCGACAGACCTCGAACCCATCTATCCCGGGCATCATGATATCCAGGAGGATCAGATCCGGGACGCTGCTTTGCGAGATATCCAAGGCGGTCTGGCCATCCATGGCCACAATCATCTCATAGGAGCCTGTCATGGCGCCAACCAAAATGTCGATATTTTCTATGGTGTCGTCAACAAGCAACACTGTGCATTGAGAAATCTCTTTCATGATTGTCCTTCAACCTCTAGAATCTGACAAACTTTTTGCACAAGTTTTCCGGCCTGCTTGAATTGATAACTCTCCACGGCGCTCACCAAGCTTTGCATCTCAGCCGTTATTACCGCAGGCCAGTTGAGTTTTTTTAGATTTTCGACATGCCCGGCACAATGCACCGGCCGATGGGCCTGAATATCAGACAACATGACAGTGAAAATTTCCAGCAACCGTTCCCGGTCAACTTCCTCCTCTGCCTGCGGGGCAAGAGTAGAGGCTGATGAGAAGAACGACTGCAATTCATTAATGAGTTTATCATACAGCTCCTTGAATGCCAAAAGCCGTTCCGGGTGAAGCTGCTGCTCCTTACAGTTTTTTTCCAAATAAACAGTGATATCGTATAACTCCTTGGCGCAAATTGTCCCCACAACCCCTTTCAGACTATGGAGCCTCAAACGTGCCTCTTCCCAATGCCGGCTCCGCATCTCATCGATGATGGTATCAGCCGCGGCACTATAATTTTCACAAAATTGAAAAAGGACCGACTTGTAAAGGTCAACACTGCCAAGACGCTCCAAGGCAAGCCGCTGGTCGAGACCAGAAACCTGCCCGGAAAGCTCCGCATCGCTGGAGAGCATGGGCAACGCCTCTTGGGGCGGGGATAATACCGTCGGTCGCGAATCAGGAGCGAGCCATTTCCCTATGGTGGCAAAGAGCACCTTTGGATTGATGGGTTTGGTGATGTGGTCATTCATGCCGGCAGCAAGGCTCAATTCCGCATCTCCCTTGATGGCATGCGCGGTCATTGCCACAATGGGCAAGGCAGCCAGACGTTTTATACCGCTGGCCCGGATCTTTCCGGTTGTCTCAAGACCATCCATACCCGGCATCTGAATGTCCATAAGAACCAGGTCATACTCGTTTTTAACAACCAACCCCAAAGCTTCTTCGCCGGTATTGGCAATATCGACCAAAACTCCTGCACGTTGCAGAACCTCCCTGGCCACCTCCTGGTTGATCTGGTTGTCCTCCACCACAAGAATTTTTGTTCCGGCAAGCATGCGAAGGACATCGTTTTTCTCGGACTCGGCGGAGCCTGTGGCCCCGGCAGAATTCTCTTGGCCGTAGAGTCGTATAATTGCATTGAACAACCCGGATCGGCTCACCGGCTTGTCGATAACAGCATCGCAACCTGCGTCAATACAGGTTTCAACAATTTTTGCGGCGCCCACCGAGGTGAGCACAAGAATTTTCGGCTGCTTGACATCCTCTTGCATCTCCCTTACGGCACGCGCCACGCCATCCCCGTTAATTCCGGGCAGCAGGTAATCCAGAAGGAGAAAATCGAAGGGGGTCTCCGCCCTCGCTGCCCGGCGGAATTCCTCAATCCCTTTTTCTCCACTCTCAACAACAGTGGTCAAAAAAGAATACGAATCCAGCGCCTTATGCAATATTTCACGAGTAGCGGGATTATCCTCAACCACAAGCACCCGCAATCCCTGCAGCTCGACAGGAAAAGAATGCGACTCCAAGGCATTCGGATGCGAGGCAAATACTGCTGTAAAAGAAAAAGTGCTCCCCTGACCGGGACGACTCTGCACCTCGAATCCTCCTCCCATCAGATCAACAAGCCGTTTGCAGATGGCAAGCCCCAACCCCGTACCACCGTAGTTCCTGCTGATGGAACCATCCGCCTGGCTGAACGGTGTAAAAAGATTCCCGATCTGATCTTCGGTGAGCCCCATCCCCGTATCCCGCACGGAAAACCGCAAGGTCAATCTTTCCGGGCTGCGATCCACCATGGCGATATAAAGGATTACTTCTCCTTTTTGCGTAAATTTGATAGCGTTGGAGGTAAGATTGATGAGGACCTGTCCCAGCCGCAAGGAATCGCCGATAAGTCTGTCCGGCACATCAGGCGCCACGGAGAACATGAACTCTATCCCCTTTTCCTCAGCCTTGAGAGTGGTAACGCCTGCAAGATCGGCCAGAATTTTTTCCAGGGAAAAAGAATGGGACTCTATCTCCAGTTTTTTCGCCTCAATCTTTGAAAAATCCAAAATATCATTGATAATGTACAGAAGATTTTTACCGGAAGAGGATATCTTGCCGAGATAATCCTGCAATTTTGGCGATAATTCCATTTCCAGGGCAAGATCACTGAGTCCGATGATTGCATTCATGGGAGTTCTGATCTCATGGCTCATGCGGGCCAGAAAATCGCTTTTTGCCTGGTTTGCCGCTTCGGCTTCATCCCGGGCGATCAGGATATTTTTTTGGGCATCCTTTCTCTCGGAAATGTCGTTCACAATTCCAACGGCATGCCATTCCCCCTTGATTCGGATAGCCGAGAGGGAGATCTCAACCGGGAACTCCTCGCTGTTTCTACGAATCGCAGTCAACTCCACCTGCCGGCCAACCACAGGACCAGTGCCGCTTTGCCGGAAATGGTCAAAGTTGGCGAGAAACTTTTTCTGGTCGTCATCACTGACAATGAGTTGATGCAGATCAACGCCAAGAACTTCATCCCGAGACCAGCCGAAAATTTTCTCGGCGGCCTTGTTCCAGAAAGATATAAGACCACGGTTGTCGATCATGATAATGGCGCTTAAAGCTGCGGTGGCTATGCTCGCTATCATCTCGGAGCGCTCCCGCAGTTCATCGGTCAGCTGCTTCCTTTCGCTGATATCTTCTTTAACCGCGATGATACTAACGATCTTCCCATCCTTGTCGGTAACCGGGGCGATAAAGGCATGCTCCCAGAACAGGCTCCCATCCTTTTTCCGGTTGCAGATCTCACCCTGCCATGTCTTTCCTGCGTTGACGGTTTGCCAGAGATTTTGATAAAAGGCTGGATCATGGGTATCCGACTTCAGCACCCTGGGGTTTTTCCCAACTACCTCGGCAAGTTCATAACCGGTAACGGAACAGAAAAATGGATTGGCATACTCTATGTTGCCGGAAGCATCGGTGATGACGATGGAGAGAGGACTCTGCTCGATGGCCTTATAGAGTTTTCCAAGTTGATCCTCGGAACTTTTCCGCTCGGAAAGATCTTCCACCAGAACTAAAAAATAAAGTGGATTACCGGATTCCCCCCTGAGTATCCGGATAGTCGTCCTCCCCCAGATGGACTCTCCGTTCTTTTGCCGATAAAGAGTGTCAATTTTAAATTTTGAGATACTGCCGGACAGAAGAAAACTGAAATTTTCTTCGTAGTGCTCCTTGCCCTCGGCATGGACAATCCGAAGGAAATTGACCGTGGCCAACTCCGCCTCGGTATAGCCGGTGAAACGAAGGAACTCCTCGTTGACCTTGACAAAATGACCATACAGGTCGACCAAGGCTGCCCCGAAAGGCGCCTTACTGAATATAAGCTGCAGCTGTGCCTCATTTTCCCGCAGGGATTCGTTGGCTGCCGCAAGCGCCGTGGTGCGCTCCCTTACCTCATATTCCAGCCTGGCAGCGTTAGCGGCCTGTTCTTTTTCCCGGTTTTCCCTTTCCCAGGTCCGTCCCATGGCCAAGGAAATCTGATCAGCCACCCCACTGCACAGAGCAATTTCCTGCGGCTCCCACTTACGCTTCTTTTCCCGCACTTCCAGGCAAAGAACCCCGTCAATCTCACCATTCAGTTTGAGAGGGATGTCCAGTATGGACCGAATATCGTGCGGAAGGAGATAAAGCTCAGTGAGTTCCCCAGTGGCTGGATGGGTTTGGGCATCCTCGGCGACTATTGGTTCGTCCCGACGGAGGGCGGCGCTGTAATGAGGTATCGCCCCGCAAGAGAGCTCATTGCCCACGGAAAGAAATTGCTTAGAGCCGAGTTCATACAGACAACAACATGAAAGCGTGGCGCCGCCCTCGCCGAAACGCCAGATGGATACCCGATCAATCCCAAGATGTCCGGAAAGCCAGGAAGTGACCAACTCATAAACCGGTTCAATGGCAACGGTATCACGGCAAAATCGAGAGAATTGAACAAGAAATTGCTCCTGACTCCTTTGCTCGGCCTTCGTCTCAAGGCTACGCTTGCGTGCCTGATTGTAACGATACAGATAGTAAATTGTAAACAGAGCCATGGTGATGGACAAGAGGGTAAGGAAGATCTGAACCTTGAACAAGAAGCCCTGCTCCCTTGTAATAGCCTGCCACAGAAGGGTATTGCTTTTTTTTATCGACTCGTTCGTCCGGTTGAATTCTCCGTTGGCCGCCACGCCGAAAACGAGACGGTCTCCCCCTGCCGCAACAGCCCGCAGGGTGTCGCGACTCGAGAGGATCAATACGTCGAGTTGTTTCACAACATCCTCAAGCGAACCTTTGAACTCAGACAGAGAAAACACACGGTGCAGCAACCTCTCCTCGCCAAGCTCACGCATCAACACCGCCTGCTTTCGCGCCTGCTGTAGAAGCACGCCAACCTCACTTGATTCCAAGGAACGATCCCCGGTAAAAATCTTGTCGTACGCACCATGGGCGGCGCTGACACTGATGCTGATATTGTTGATGGCCTGCAGCTGTTGGTTGTGACAGGAGGTCAACCTGACCGTGAGGAAGATGTTTAGAAAATTAAAGGCTACTATGGCAAACAGGATAAGCGCGACCGCCAAGCGCCGAAGCCAGGGAGAGGGACGAGAACCATCAATGTTGGTACGGGAAAAAATCATGCCCTGCTTTTCTCCATCCATGGATAAAAAATCCGTTTACTGCTCGGTAACGCCTGGCGGCACTCCAAAAGAAATTCAGCTCCGCTATACTCGTAAGACAAGTTTTCTCGGCGACCATCAATGCCCACAAAAAAGCGGCAAGAGAACCAAGCACGGCACAGTAACACCGTGATGCACCTATACAGCCCGCAAGATATCAACGGACTCACCCCGCAAAACCAGCAAACAGCAGGAGCGTCCCCCAACAGATCAACTACTCGGCAACAGACGGTGCAAGCCAATCACCGCAGACCAGCAAGTATCGCGGCTATTAAAAATATGCCCCAAAAGGATATGGGACAAACCTCTACCGCTTTACATGTAGTGCATGATCAAACAGCCAAGACAAGATACAACCTGCCTATAACTTTTTTAACTTACTTGAGGCTGGTTGCTTGCTACAATTAAAATATAATTAGCAAAAACCTATATCAGACATATAGGTTTTTGCTAATTCACACAAGGGGAGAGACGTGAAAAATATTACTATGTGAAGCAATACCAGAGAGATGCATCCTGTGAAAACTTACCGCAGACTGCATTTTACCAAGAAATCAAGCAGAGACAGACTTACCATGCGCCATGGAGAGTTATCTGTCAGATCGTTAAGGCAATACTACTACAAAAGAGGTTTTTCGTGTTGGGTAAGGAGATACACACGAAGGTTGATCTTTTTATTTTGCAACCCAAGTTTTTTCCGGATTTTGTTCCGATAGACATCCGCTGTCCCAAGGGATATGTGGAGCAGGCGGGCGATCTCCTTATTGCTTCGCCCCTGTTTGACCAACTCGGCAACCTGTAGCTCCCTGGGAGTCAGGCCGACGAGCTTCGAAGTAAGTTGCTTGGCAAATGGCGACGCAACTTCTTCAATTTTCTTCCGGATTATATCTACATATACACGGCAGGTCCGATCTACAAGTTCCAAATCCAGTTCATCCAGGTAAGGAAAAACGAGATCCTTTATGTTGGCCAGGATTTGCCCTTCCAACTCCTCTCTTGCCTTGCTCCCTTGTTCCAGGAAAACCTTAAGCGCAATATTTGCATCATGCAAATCCTGAGATTTCTTTTGCAGTGTCAACAAGGTTTCCTGCTGCTCCTTACTTTTTCGCACAAGCTCCCAGGTTCTTTTTTGTACTTGCTCTTCAAGCTTTGCATGGGAATGGTGCAACATTTCTTCAAGTTCTTTTTGTTCTGTTATGTCCCGAAAAACACATAAGGTATGAACGGGGCTACCCTTTCCGTCGGACAACACTTCCCCGTTAAATGCAACCAAAAAACTTGAACCATCCTTTTTGAGCATCTCAAACTCAACATTTTGCAGAAAACCATGTTTTTTCAATTTGGCAAAAGAAGCCTCAAAATGTTTCCTTGACAAAGGAGCCATAAAATCAACAAAAGACCTACCAAGCACCTCAGACCTGGAATAACCTAAAATATGCAGCCACTTTCTATTAACATCAATGAGTCGTCCTGCCCCATCCAATGATTGGTAGGGCATGGGTGCATTTTGAAACAAAAGACGAAAGCGCTTCTCGTTTTCCTCGTTTTTCCTTTGAGCCCTCCGAAGTTCCGTAATATCCCTACCTGCCACCACCAGTGCGTGACGGCTTCCATCCGGATTAAAAAGCGGGATCTTTACAACATCAAATACCTTCGAGGTTCCATCGGGCCTAGGAATAACCTCTTCTCCCCGAGACGGCTGAGCCAAGGACCATGCCACATTGTCCGTATCCATGCAGCCACGAAACGCATCCTCATAAAACGCACTGTAAGGAGCGAGCTCCGCATCAGTCTTGCCTTTGTAGTCCACGTCATCAAGCTGAAACAGATGCAGATCGTAGTCATTTGCAAGTAACCAGCGCCCTTGATCATCCTTAAGACAGATAATATCAGGGATATTATTGATAATGGTTTCCAGCAATGCTTGGTTCCGGCGCAGTTCTTCTTCCATTTGCCTTTGAGCTGTAACATCATCGTAAATAGCGACGACCTCGCCGCTGGTAAGCCTGAAGACATAGTTTTCCCTCCAGCCCAGAATACGATTATCCCGGTATTGGGAGACAGGATGATGTTCGGCTTTCCCCGTGGCCCAAACACGCTGGAACATTTCAAGAAGACCAAAGTCTTTTATGCCGGGAAATACACTGGTGACTCTCATTCCAACAACATGACTCCGGCTGATCTTTTCAATCTTTTCCGCTGCCACATTAAAGTCGACTATCACAAAATCCCGCCCCTCGTCCACGGCCCTATAAATGATTGCGCCACTGCGCATATGGTTAAAGAGAAAACGATATCTCTCTTCGCATTGAGACGAAGGAAAACTCGGCCATACATGCCCAGGCAAAGAACTTGTTAATTCGTCGATGCGCTGGTTTGCCTCGGCTAATTCCTTGATGAGTTGGCTCTTTGTCTTGCTTGAACTCGTCATTATTTTTCGCATTGGCTGCTCATGGATTTTTCAAAAAAGCCCCTCAAAAAAATGAGGGTGACAGGAACTAGTGAAAAACAAAAGGTTCACGAAACAAATTGTTATTCGTACACAGTGCGAAGGTTACACAGGAGAGAGCCCCGGCTCTCTCCTGCCACCTTTGTATTGTAACATATTAATGCACTCCACCTATTCTTCTTCAAATAGTACTGGGCGTACTGAAAATCAGAAAAAAATCTCGCCCACATCCTCAAGCACCTCGATATTTCATGAGGAAAAGGATAAGCCCCGGATGCGAAAAGCAAACCCAAGCAGGAAAAGCGTAGACACTCAATGGAAATTTTTCAATAAAAAAGGGTTTCCGAGATTAACCGGAAACCCTTACTGTACTGGAGCCAACGAGGAGAGTCGAACTCCTGACCTACTGATTACGAATCAGTTGCTCTACCAACTGAGCTACGATGGCGTTATGTCTTGCAGAATAATGATATCTTTCGTATTCTTAAATTCAAATCAGCATCTATCAACTTTACTCGAAAGTGTCAAGTCCTTCCCCTCTACAAAGCAGCAAAAAACTTAAAGATTCCCCAAGGCCTGCTGGCAGCAATGAAAAAAAACCGCCCGGTCTCCATTCTCGTAGTAGATGACGACAAAACACATCGTATCATGCTGAAAACCATGCTGAAGCAATGGGGGTGGCAGACAGAAGAGGCGGATGATGGAACAACCGCCATTGAGGCTGTCCAAACCACCCCTTTTGATGCAATCCTCATGGATGTCCGCATGACCAGGCTTGATGGCATGGAAGCTCTGCGGCGCATCCATGCATATAATCCCGCCATTCCCGTGGTTATGATGACTGCCTACTCTTCGGTGGATGCCGCCGTTGAGGCCATCAAGATCGGAGCCCATGACTACCTGACCAAACCCCTCGATTTTGACCGGCTCAAACTCACCATGGCCCGAGCCCTGGACCATCGCCAGATTCAAGAAAAAAAGGATTCTTTTTGCAACAAAAGACCCCAGGCCATGGAAGCAGGGGGAATCATCGGCAACTCAGCACCGATGCAGGAACTTATGGAAATGCTTTCCTACGTCGCGCCAACCGAGGCAACCGTTCTCATTTCGGGAGAATCAGGCACGGGCAAGGAATTAATCGCCGCAGCACTGCACCACAACAGCGCCCGCAAAAATGGCCCTTTCGTCAAGGTCAACTGTGCGGCCCTTGTTGAAACTCTTTTAGAATCGGAACTGTTCGGTCACGAAAAAGGCGCCTTTACCGGCGCCGACCGTCGGCGGGAGGGGAAATTCGCCCAGGCCAATGGCGGCACCATTTTCCTTGATGAAATAAGCGAAACCTCCCCGGGCATGCAGGCAAAATTGCTTCGCGTCTTACAGGAACACGAAATCCAACGGGTTGGTGGGCAAGAAACTCTTGCTGTTGACGTGCGCGTTCTGGCGGCAAGCAACCGTAAACTTGAGGAAGAGGTAGCGCGAGGCGCTTTCCGGGAGGATTTGTACTACAGACTTAACGTGGTGCCCCTGCACGTTCCCACACTCAAAGAGCGTCGAGAGGATATTCCGGCTTTAGCCGAATACTTTATGGAAAAATTTGCCAAGAAAAACAACCGACAGGTTTCTGGCATTACCCCACGCTGCATGGCTCTGCTTATCAACTACCCCTGGCCGGGAAACGTGCGTGAACTTGAAAATGCCATTGAACGGGGCATTATCCTCATGCGCGGCGACTACCTTGACGAGGAGAACATGCCCATTCCGGTGCGGCGTTTCGCCATGAAAAACGAGGCGTCATTTTCCTCGGTTACTGCGTCCCCCGGCTCACTGGAAGAGGCGGAACGGCTTGTCATCAAAAACATTCTGACGGAAACGGACGGCAACAAAAGCGAAGCATCCCGCCGTCTGAACATCACCCGTAAAACCCTGCTCAGCAAGATGCACAAGTATGGCCTGACCTGAAGACCATCAGCCTATAGAGACCACCCCTGAAAGAGTTGATCGGCAAGGGGCTCAGCCTCCAGGCACCACTTTTCTCCCCCAGAAGCGAACAGCACCGTTGCCACCCCTGATTCGCCGATTATTTTTTTCCCGAAGCGAACCACAAGTCCAGCTGCCGCGGCAAAATCCTCAGGGTGGACCGCCCCGTGCAAAACCCCCATCGGCCCAGGACGCTCCGGCATATGCACCAGAAAATCGGTCGGATCATGGAGCGCCTCAAGCCGAACATTCTCGGCTTCATCACGCCCCAGGACAAGCCAACTGCCATGGGGCAGGTGGAAATGTCGGCCAAAAAGGAGCAGGCGGATATCATTCAGCCTGACCTCGGGATAACGGGCATAATACCAGGCAATTCGTTTTGCCTGCTCCTTCTCGGTAAGGACACAGCCCCCGGCAGGACGGGGATAATCAGTGATACCAAACTGTTGGGCCAGTTGTATTTGCGGCTGCCGTCCCCTGCCGCTGAAATCAAGAAGAAGCTCCCGATCCACCAGTCCCTCAAGCTCCGGCAGGGTCGGCTCCTGTGTTTTGGCACACAACGGCCGCAGGAGAATCCCCGTGCACCCGCTATCCCGCTCAATCACCCGCAGGGTATCACGGCGCTGGGACATGGGTCGTTGACCGATAACCTCGCCGGTAATCAAAAAAGAAGCCGAAAATTCAGGCATCAGCCTTTTTGCCTCCCGGAGCAGGAGGATTTTACAATCGATACAGGGATTGAAATTCTTACCGTATCCATGGGGAGGGTTGCGCAGCATCGTAAAGTAAGACTCGCTCACATCCCGAAGGACAACATCAATACCATAGCGATCCCTCACCATCTGGGCATATTCCCGCTCCCTGGCCAGAAGTTCATAGCCAAAAAATGGAGTGACAAACTTGACCGCCTGCACCGAGATCCCCTGAGCCGCCAGCACCCGACAGGCAAGAAGGCTGTCCAGCCCACCGGAAAAAAGAGCAAGAGCGCGGGTCATAAGGCTACCTTCCTTTCCATGAGCGTGCGCACATAGGCCAAAGTTTGTACGCTGACCGAATCTCCATCAAGCATTCTGGCAAGTTCATGCTCACGTTCTTCAACGGACAGCGGAACAATTGAGGTTTGAGTACGTGCATCGACCACGGATTTTTGCACCAGGAAATGCTCATCAGCCAGAGAGGCAATCTGCGGGAGATGGGTAATGCAAAAAACCTGATGATGCCCGGCAAGCTCCCTGATCTTCCTGGCAACCGCCTCAGCCGCCTTGCCGCTGATTCCGGCATCGATCTCATCGAAGATAACCGTTTCAACCTGATCCTGCTGAGCCAAAAGCGTCTTCAAGGCCAACATTAGCCGTGACAGCTCGCCGCCCGAGGCGACCTTGGCCAGGGGCTTAGGCTCCTCACCCTGATTGGCGGAAAACATGAATTCCGGACGATCCCAACCAAGTCTGGAGATAGTCCCTATTTCTTGATCCTGCTCCCCCTTAAAACAAATCTCGAAAACCGCCTGCTCAAAACAGAGCGAAGCCAAAGATATACGAATCTTGTCGGCCAACTCATGAGCCGCAGCCTGACGAGCCTTGGAAAGCAATGACGCGGCCTCCCTCAAAGCGGCTTCGTTCTGCCGCATCTCTTTCTCAAGAGAAGCCAGCCGATCATCCAGGGCCTCGATTTCCGCGAGCTCCTGCTTCGCATCCCTGCCGAAAGCGATTACCGCGTCAAGCTCCAGCCCCCCACCATATTTTCTTTTGAGCTGCTGCAACAGATCTAAGCGGGCCGTCACCACATCGAGACGCGCCGGGTCACTGGCAAGGGTCTCAACATAGTTGCGAATTGACTGAACATGATCTTCCAATTGAAAACAATTTCCAGCCACATCTTCGGCAAGCCCGGAAAGGCTCTGATCAAAAGCGACCATTTGCGCCAGGTTTTTACGCACCACCGAAAGCGGGGTATTGACCACCTCCGCCAAAAGATGCCAGCTTTTTTTACCGAGAGCGATCAGATCATCGGAGGCCCGCAATTTATCCCGCTCAAGAATCAAGGCTGCATCTTCGCCGGGACTGACCGCCGCATCCTCGATCTCCCTGACCTGAAAGGTGAGAAAATCTCGCCGCTGATCCTTGTCCCTCTCCTTGGAAAGGAGCTTCTGATATAACCCACTGACCTCCATCCATTTATCATAGTACTGGGCAACGCTGAGCCGTTGCGGCCAGAGCCCGCCGACCGAGTCAATACAGTCGAGATGGCTGCGGGGCTGCAAGAGTTGCTGGTGATCATGCTGACTGGCAACGCTGAGCAGATTTTCCATCACCTCGCCCACTGCCTTGGCTGTAGCCAGACTGCCGTTCATGAAATAACGGCTGGAACCCTTCAGGGCGATAACCCGCTTTACCACCAACTCGGCCTCGGGCTCGCACCCCATTTCCGCCAGTTTTTCCAGGATAACCCCATGCCGAGGATTAAGTTCGAAAAGGGCCTCGACCGTTGCCGTCTCCGCCCCGCTTCTAATCCAGGTAGTCGCAGCCTTTCCGCCTTCCAGCAGGTGAATGGCCTGCAAGATGATGGATTTGCCGGCCCCGGTCTCTCCGGTAAGAACCGTGAGCCCTTCGGCGAAAGAAACATGCAGTTTCTCGATCAAAGCAAGATTGGTGATGATGAGTTCCTTCAGCATAAAGCACTCTATACAGGATTATCCGGAGATTGAAAAGGTTGAGCTGCTCAGCACGAGAAAACGGAACAAATGCTGGCGCAAGTAAGCGATCATCATTATAGTAACTTACAAAGCAGAAATGGAATCAATCAAGTTCCTTCTCGATGGTTATCTGAATATTTCACATGAATCACAACAAAACCTTCCAACGCCTCACCGCAACCATCCTCTGCACTGTTTTTTTACTCGGCAATGTGCCCTTGACGGGTTTCTCCCCACCGCCGGCCCAGGCATTCAGCATTGGCGAGGAACGGGAGGTTGGCGAAAAACTCCTGTCCATCATCCGCAAAGAATTTACCCTGCTTGATGATCCAGACCTTACCGAATATGTAACGAATCTCGGGCGACAGACCCTGCAGCTCGCCGGACCGCAATTCTTCAATTATCATTTTTTCATCATCGACAACAAGGAATTCAATGCCTTCGCCGCCCCTTCAGGCCTGATTTTTTTCCATTCAGGACTTATTGACCTTTGCGATACCGAAGGAGAACTGGTCAGCGTTCTGGCCCACGAAATCGGTCATGCCGCCAGCCGTCATATCGCAGACCGAATCAACAAATCCGGCAAACTCAACGCCACCACCACGGCCCTGATGCTTGCAGGCCTGCTCCTCGGCCAGGGCGCTCTTTCCCAAGCCCTTGTTACCGGCTCCATGGCGGGCGGCCTCACCGCAAACCTTAAATTCAGCCGCGAAGACGAAGAAGAAGCAGATCGCTTGGCCTATAAATGGATGCTAGAAGAAAACCGCGACCCCGCGGACATAGTAAACATGCTCAAAAAAATGCGCAGGGTCAGCCGTTATCACCGAAAACAGGTTCCCACCTATCTCCTCACCCATCCTGAGCCGGAAAACCGAATCGGCTATATTGAAGATATTATCCTGCAGGACCCGCAGAAAAAAATACAAACCCCGGACGAATTTGCCTATCAAAGGTTTAAATATCGCACACAAGCCCTCACCCGAGACACGCAATCAATCCTGCCGATCCTGAAAAACAAGGCGGAAGAACCGGGTGCCCTGCGCAATGACCCCATGATTTTCTTCGGTCTGTCCCAAGCCTATCTGGCAAATCGCGATTACCCCAAAGCAGAAGAAACCCTTCTGAAAGTCATAACTCGTTACCCAGACAAGCAGATCCTCAAGACAGATCTCGGCAGAATTAAACTTGAGGCGGGAGAAACGAAAAGCGCCCTGGAAATCTTCCAGGAAATAAACAGAGTGGATCCAGAAGGTGCATACAACACCTATTACCTGGCCAAGGCATTGCAACAGGCCGGAAAGGCAGCGCAGGCGGTTCTCCTCTACGAATCCCTGAGCGAACGTCTGCCGACCTACGCAAAGCTCTATCAGGAGATCGGAAAAATCAGAGCCTCGCTTGGCGACACCGCCCTCGGACATTACAATCTCGCCCTGTATCATTATTATGAAGGATCAAGCCTCTCGGCCCGTTACCATTTGGAACAGGCAACCAAAGGCCTCTCCGAGAAGAGCCCGCTCTTTCCCAAGATAAAAGAGCTGAAAAATAAAATCGACCGAATCGATAAAATGTGAAAACCGGCGAACAGAGCTGTTTGATTTGACGCGGGCAACGACGGGAACGGCGCGATATTATTGCTTGCTGCGGCTGCGGAGTTTACGAATCGCCATCACCGCAAAATCACGGAATAGCCTGGTTCCCTTGATCCGGACTGAATCAAGTTTGGGCCTGCCATTTTTCCTGTCAAGATAGATCAAGCCGATGGGCTTATCATCGATACATATTGGAAAAAGATACACCGTCCGGTCTTTAACGAAGAACTTAAGGCTCTCTGGAAAGGCGTCTGGAGTGTTGGAGGGGATAGCCATGTCCTTGCACGCCTTAAGAGCCTTAGGAATAACATATCCGCTCGGGGCGAGATCGTGCTCAAACCTTGCAATCCCGGCCGGATCAATATCGCCCAGGCCAAACCGTCCGACCAGAACCCTGCGGGTTGGTTGCACGCTGATCACGGCGAGCAGAACCCGATCAAAACCAATCCCCCGGTAGAGCGCTTCCAGCAAGTTGATGTAAAAATCGTTGAGATTGAATGGCCCCATGAGTGTTTCCGTGAGATCCCGGATAAAATCATTGACTGACTTATCCGGACTAATCGGCAGCTCATCCAGCTCCTGGATGCCTGCTTCTTCTGATCCCACCCCTTCACCTCGAGCGGCATCCTCCCGGGCCTCCACTTCCTCACTTTTCACCTTTTTCTTTCGAGCCGCCTTTGCCGGCTCCTTACTGGCTTCCTCAAGCCCCCTGAGACGGCTGCGCATTTTCAGCTTGGAAAGACCATAACGAATGGACTCGGAGATATCCTCCGAAGCATCGACAGTCTTGTTGACCCTTTCCAAGGCCTCTTCCCTGTTTACAGACAACATATCGCCGTACTGACCGAGAAGCCCGCCGATATCCCTTTCATCACAGACACACTCCATGAGTTTATTGGAGAAATTTGCGACATTCTTCAGAAAGCCCAGGGTATCGTATGTATTCTGGGGGAAAGAGGGATTGGGCTCCATGGAAGCACAGACCTTGTCGGACAAATTCCAAAAGGTTGCAACTTCAACCCCTATCTGGTGAAAGGTCAGGCCTTCGAGAACTTGTCGGGTGGCGGCATCCTCGGACATGCCTCCCGCGATATGTTGTTCGATTTCCCGGGAAATTTCCGGCAGGTAGAGACAGACAATGATCTTCCCGAGATTATGGAGCAGAGCGCAAATGAACGCTTCTTCAGGCACAATATTGAGATTTTTTTCAACAGCCAGATCCCTGGCATACAGGGCGCTCAAAAAGGAGCGGGTGAGAAGCTTGCTGATCCCCTCTTTTTCAACGCCGTTTTTTACAAAATCTTCAAAAAGGGCAATACCCGTAGCAAGATCACGGATCGCGTCAAAGCCGATAATGGTCACCGCCCTGGAGATGGAATTGACCGGACGACCAAGGGAGTAATAGGCCGAATTGACCACCTGCAGCACTTTATTGGTGAGGGAATAATCTTTCAGGATAACCTTGGAAAGCTCGTAACCGGCACTATGACTGCTGTGGGTCAGAGCAATCAACTCCTGAACATTATGGGACATGGCCGGGAGCTCGCCCATGTTCATTTTTGCAAATATTTCAGCAAGTTTCCCGCTTGGCTGCGGTGAAGTCTCAGTCATATTATCCTGTAACCACCAAAAATTCAGATAACCCGAAAACAAACAATTAACGCTTCTAACTTACCACTATAATTATACAATATTCATAAAAAAAATCTAAATCGGTAACGTTTTTTTATTACACCCTTTAGTGATATATGATACGGTCATATCAGGCAAGTTAATTTCATGCAACTTTCTGATATAGTATGATAAATATTTTTTCCAGATGCTTCCCGAACTCAGAGAGCATCTTTTTGTCATATTAATGTTCACGCAGATTCATGGAAACGACTGACATCAAAATGAAGTCCCTTGGAAAAAAACGATGATGCAAGACGGAACGATCAATCTTGAAGATTACACCAAATCAGATTGGACCATTATGCTCAATGACCGGGTGATCACCAGTTTCACCACCCATGAAGGGAACAAACTCATTATCGGGCGCAGCCCCGATGCGGATGTGGTCATCGACAACACGGCCATATCCAGACACCATTCCTCCCTCGAACTCCGCGATGGCCGCCATTATCTTGCAGACTTAAAAAGCACCAACGGCACCACCGTAAATGGAAAAAAGATTGCATCAAAAGTGCCGATAACAGAA
This sequence comes from Deltaproteobacteria bacterium, assembly GCA_013349295.1. GTDB lineage: Bacteria > Desulfobacterota > Desulfobulbia > Desulfobulbales > Desulfurivibrionaceae > Thiovibrio. Next base: position 30,702 of record DUZW01000017.1, on the reverse strand, counting down.
AAAGATGTTATTTTTATTGGGAAATTTCGTTTGATCCAGTCGACGGCAGATGAACAGCATGCTTCATCATCCTACGCCACGGCCATGGATATTGATGACGAAGCAACTGTTTTTGTCAGTTCCCCCCGGCAACAGGCAGCCTCCCAGTCCATTCAGTCTGCGGCACCTTCCGCAAACGAGGTTTACAGACTCACGGTAATTGAAGGCGCAGCCGCGCCAAACACGCTCTCCCTTGACGGGAAAAGCAGTGTGAAAATCGGCAAAGACCCTGCCTGCGACATGATCATTCCGGGCTGGCTTGTCAGCAAGACCCAGTGCTACGTGGTGAGCAAGAAAGACAAATATTACCTCGTGCCCCAACGTTCGTGGGCAAACACCAAACTCAACGATGTGATCATCAAAGAAGAACGTCTTTTACGCAAAGGCGACATAATTCAAATCAAGAGTGTGAAAATCAGGTTCAGTTAATCTATCGGATGCTTTCCAGACTCTTTGACCAAATAAACAAGTGGAAGAAAGGCGTCTCACCCGGCATCCCAGGTGAGCCATCCGCTGAAGCTTTACAACCCCAGCCTTGCCCTGGAATCCCCCAAGTTCCTGTCTGGTCCCCTGGCGATACCATTCTCAACCGTTACCATATCGAACATGTAATGTCTGGGTCCATGGGGAACGTTTACATTTCTGAACATCTCGGCTGGAAAATCAAGGTCGCGATCAAAGCTCCCAGGCCTGAAGTCCTTGCGGACCGTGAGGGCATGCGCCGGATACTGAAAGAAGCCAACAGTTGGGTCCGAATGGGCATGCACCCCAATGTCGCCTCCTGTTTTTATGTTCTTGGCATCAACAAGATCCCCCATCTCTTCATTGAATTTATCGATGGAGGAAATCTTTCCGACTGGATCAATGCCGGTCGTTGCAGAAATCTCCGCACGGCCCTGTCTCTTGCCATACAATTCTGTCACGGCATGGAATTTACCCACCAACGTGGCATTATCCATCGCGACATCAAACCCCAGAACATCATGATCACCAAAAATTCCTTGCTGAAAATAACCGATTTCGGCATCCTTCTTGCCAATGGGGACAAGGAAAAAGGCGATGGTCAGGTTCCTAATATCGACACAGCAGATCATGAGGCAACCATCGGTTTTCGGGGAACCATCGGCTATGCCTCCCCGGAACAACTGCGCAACGCCCACACCGTTGACCTGCGAACGGATATTTTTTCATTCGGCCTCTGCCTCTGGGTCATGCTCTGCGGCAAAAAGCCATTTGTCAATAATGCGGTTAAGCATAAAATACCCACCCCGACTCCCGCTGCGCCGGATGTCAAATTCCCCGCTGTACTCAAAGATGTTTTACGCAAAAGCGTTGCCTATGATCCAGATGACCGCTATCAGAATTTTGCCGAGATGCGGGCGGCCTTAAACGAAGCTTACACCGCCGCCTTTAACACCGCCTGCCCCTATGCGGAACTCAGTAATATCGATCTCAGGGCGGACAGCCTCAACAACAGAGCCGTCTCCCTTTTTGAGCTGGGAGAAAGCAGAGAGGCTGCCGCTTGCCTGAACAAGACGCTTGAAATAAACGAGATGCTTCCCGAAGCCGTCTACAATATGATTCTCCTCAACTGGCGCTCAGGGACAAAAACAGGAAAAATTATCCGACAGATTGAAACGGCAAAAAAACGAGGCGCCACATCGCCTTGGCTTACCGAGATGGAGACGGCGGTAAAACGAAGTATGGTGGACGACAAGATCGTGCTCGAAAAACAGCAATTTCCCGAATTCCGGCTGTGTCTGCCAAAGAACTCCCTGGAAATTTTTCGAGAAGGACAGCTCCACCTCTCAGTGCAGCGCAATATCCTTGATCATCTGGAAAACAAACGCTATGGACCCTGCCATGACATACTGATGACGGCCTGGAAAAACAGCAGCTACAAAAAAGACAAAATTTTCAATATGGTCTACGATAGACTGCTCCGGGTCGGGACAAAAAAGAAAGTGCTTGGGGTCCAACGTTTTCTGACCCTGAAAGGTGAAGAAGGACCAACAACCCATCTTGCCCATATCCCGAACACGAAAAAATTTGTTGCCGCCGGACCCGGAGGGAAAATCATCCTTCACGACCTCGGCGCCTCCACACAGCAGGGCATTGTTTTAGGAAAAGGCGGCAGTTCCATAGCAGCGATGGCTATCTGCCCCAAGGGCAAACATTTGGCCGTAGGCGCCCAAGATGGATCCGTCTGCCTCTTTTCCACAAAGACCGGCACCCAGGAATCAAGCGAATCAGCCCACAACGGTCCGGTACATGCCCTTGCCTTCAACGAAGATAGTCGTTACCTGGCCTCCGGCGGGGCAGACGGCATCATGAAAATACGCAAACTTGCAACCGGTCCGGAAATGACCACCTCCATCAAGGAAGGCGGCGCTATCCGCGCCATCACTTTTACCACTAACGGTTTGAATCTGGTAACAGGCAGCGAAGACGGCTCTATCCGCTTCTGGGACTCCAATGGAAAAGAATGCACGAGAATCATCGAAGCCCATGCCATGCCGGTTATCTCTCTGGCAAATTCGCCTGACGGCCAGCGCTTTGTCTCGGCCAGCACCGACCGTCACATGAAAGTATGGGAACACCACACCGGACGCTGCCTCAAAACGATCAAAGCCCACGACGAAACCATTTCTTCCGCATTATTTTTACAGGACAACCAGACCCTGATCTCCGGTTGCGAAGATGACATCATCAAGCTCTGGGACAGCAACAGCGCGGAATGCCTCGCCATTCTCGACGGCAGAGGCGACGGCATTTACAGCCTTGCCCACGGGCCAAAGCCCCACACCTTTCTTGCCGGACGAAAAGATGGAGCCATTATTTTCTGGATGGTCATTTACCAACTCCATTTTGAGTAATTTCCCGAGCGGGAATACAACGGGACGTTCACAATGTTCAGTTTTTTAAAAAAAATCTACAAAAGCACCCCCAGAAACATTACGTTTTATGGACGCACGGACACCGGAATGGTTCGCAGCCATAACGAAGACAGCTTTTGCACACTTCGCAACCGGCATCTTTTCGTGGTAGCCGATGGCATGGGCGGTCATAATGCTGGCGAAGTCGCCAGCCAGCTGGCCATAGAATCCCTGCTCGAATTCCTCTCGGAAGAAAAAATCCGTACAATCCGAGGCAACGACCAGGCAATCCATCAAAGCATGCTGGACGCCTTCAATCATGCCAATCAGGCAGTAATAAGCAAAGCCGCCGCCGACAAGACAATGCAGGGCATGGGTTGCACCATGGTTGCCTGCCTTCTTGACGAAAACCGTCTCCACACTTGCCACGTCGGGGATGCTCGCTGTTATCTCTTTGAAAAGGGCAGCCTGAAACAAATCACAACCGATCATACCTCTGTGACGTACATCCATAAAACCGATGCAAACAACAAGGAAATCCAGATCCCTCGCAATGTGGTTACAAGGGCCATAGGCTTTCACTCCCATGAGGGTCCGGAATACCACAAAAACATTTTGCGCCCGGGAAACAGGGTGCTTCTCTGTTCCGATGGCTTATGGAACATGGTTGACAACACCAGGATTGAACAAATCCTCCTCAATTCCTCCTCCCCGGAAAAAGCCAGCGAAACTCTGGTAACGGCAGCCAATGAGCAAGGTGGACGCGACAATATCACCGCCTTGGTAATTTTTTATTAAAAGCTTGCCATCAACAAGCTTGCAAGGGAGACACAATGTCTGTCCAGGATAATGCCCCGAACACCCTCGAAAATATCGCCGCAACGCTTACGGCTCTGGCCGGCGATCTTGCCCAGGGCAAACTCCGGGTCGGCAACCAGCTTGTCGCTATCGGCAACCCTCTGTTCATCAAAACAAAACAAAAAATCACGGGCGACACCGCATATTTCACCCTTTCCTTTCAAGTCCCCTTGCAGAATTCGGACAAGGAGTCGACTGACAAGCAAAAGCATTCTTCGGGGAGTCCCCCCGAAGAATGGCGCGACAAAGAAGTGCGCATGCAGGGACGCCCACCGGAGGGGAAAAAAATAAAGAAAGAGATCAGCCGCCTCTGGAAAACCGTTTGCAAACAGCTTGAACAGGGGCAGGTCCCCACCCCTGCCGAAGAAAAATCCCTTATTTCCGCCTTTGAAAAATATACGCTTTTTTCAGAACCGGCCTGGCATGAAGAGTGGCTTGCCTGCTTCACGATCCTCAGGGAAACCTTGGGTTGTGCCCGCAGGGGAGATATGTCCACCGCTCTGGAACATGCCGCCGAAGTGAACCGTCTCACCAAGGTCTGCCACAAAAAACATAAGTAGCCTGCCCATGACTCCCTTCGAGATTGTCCAACGAACCCCAAAGAACAATTGCAGGCAATGCGGCTACCCAAGCTGCCTTGCCTTTTCCGCAGCTGTTGCCAAAAGTGGCGAATCCTTTGACAAATGTCCTTATCTTGACACCACCGGCCTGAATGAATTGCAAAATCAAGGACCAGCCCTGGAGGAGCTTTCCAGCCAACGCGACCTTGCCCTGGTCGAACACCTGAAAGACAAGATTTCCGCCCTGGACTTCGCCCTGATCGCCGCCCCCTTGGGCGCCACTCTCTGTGGCGAGAACAACCAGACGTTGTCTTTTTTGTTTCTGGACCAGCAGGTACTCCTGAATCGACAGGGGATTCTTCTCGACGGTCATACCCCGGATGATCCCAGGGACCAAATTCTGATCTACAACTACATCCACTCCCAGGGGGGAACAGATCCTGCTTGGGACTGGCTCGGGCTGGAAACCCTGCCGAACTCGATTTCCAAGGTAAGAACCCTTGCCACCTACTGCGAAAACAGATTAGCGGAACTTTTCAGCCATCTTCCCGTAGAAACAATCATGGCGGCATGCGCTCGCCTGGGAGGCGTTGCTCACCCCTCGCCATCGGCCACACTCGGGTGCATCATCCCGGTCCTGCCCAAGATTCCGCAATATCTTATCTACTGGGAGGCAGAACCAGAAGATGGATTTCCCGCGAAGGTCAAAATTCTTTTCGACCGACAGGTTCTGGATTTTCTCGACCTGGAATCCCTGATCTTTTCAGCGGAACGTCTGGCAGACCGCCTTGCCGTATTACTGGCATAAGCAACCGGAAAGGTTGGCCTCCTGAACGTTCATCTCGTCATCATCTAATGACATTCGGGCCAATTCCTGTCATACTGCCTTTTTTGAAATCAAAAGATCATACCTTCCAATAGCCGGCTAAAGAACCATGGCCCGACACCCTGCCCCACATATCGCCCCCCTGGCAGAACGACTGCGTCCGCGAACAATAGATGACTTTGTCGGACAAAAACAGCTGCTGGGCGAGGACAAGCTTCTCCGGGGCCTCATCCGCCAGAGGTACCTGCCTTCCCTGCTGCTCTGGGGTCCGCCCGGCACAGGTAAAACCACCTTGGCCCGAATCCTTTCCCAAACAACCGGAGCTGATTTTGCCTTCTTTTCCGCAGTGCTGTCCGGGGTCAAGGAGATCCGTGAAATAGTGGTTCAGGCCCAAAGCGCCAAGGATGAGCGCAACACCGCCACCATTGTTTTCGTGGACGAAATCCATCGTTTCAACAAAAGCCAGCAGGATGCCTTCCTCCCCCATGTGGAAAGCGGCCTGTTGACCCTGATCGGCGCAACCACCGAAAACCCTTCTTTCCACGTTATCGCACCCCTCCTGTCCCGCTGCAGGGTTTTGGTCCTTGAACCATTAGGCTCGGATGATCTACAGACCATTCTCCAGCGTGGCATCACGGACAAGGAGCAAGGGCTGGGCTCCTGGCAGATATCCCTTGAGCCTGAAGCTGCCGCACACCTGATCAGGGTTGCGGACGGCGATGCCCGCAGCCTGCTGAACAGTCTGGAAATCGCCGCAAATCTCGCTGAACCGGATGCCGCTGGCAAGCGACAGATAACCTTGACCACGGTGGAAGAAGCCATCCAACGCAAAAGCCTGCGCTATGATGCGGACGGCGAGGAGCATTACAATCTGATCTCGGCCCTGCATAAAAGCCTCAGGGACAGCGATCCTGACGGAGCCCTGTATTGGCTGTGCCGGATGCTCGCCTCCGGGGAGGAACCCTTGTACGTGGCCCGTCGCCTTATCCGTTTCGCTTCGGAAGACATAGGCAATGCCGACCCCCAGGCCCTCATGGTTGCCCTGAATGCCAGAAACTCGTATCAAACCCTGGGCAGCCCGGAGGGAGAGCTGGCCCTGGCCCAAGCCGTTACCTATCTTGCCACCGCCCCTAAGAGCAACGCCGTTTATGCAGCCTACAACACGGTGATGCACGACATCAAACGCACCGGCAGCCTGCCGGTGCCGCTCCATCTCCGCAACGCACCAACCTCGCTGATGAAGGATCTTGGCTATGGCCAGGGTTACCAGTATGCCCACGATGACCCCCATGCCCTTGTGGATCAGTATCATTTACCGACCCAGCTTGAAGGAAAGGTCTATTATCAGCCCGCCAACCGAGGCTATGAAGCGGTGATTCGTGACCGGCTGGGAAAATGGCGACAGCTGCTGCGAGACAGAAAAAAATAAACTTTACCACCGAGGCGCACGACACCCATGAACAAATTATTTTTTTTGCTGCTTACTCTTCTTGTCTCCATCACGCTTACCATTACCACGGAGGCCGATGAAAAAAAATCGGCTGAAAGCAATCCGCCAAAGGGGTCGCACGATATAACTATATTTTTCTCCAATGATGTCCGGGGGGAAATCGAACCTTGCGGCTGAAAAAGCAATCAGTTGGGCGGTCTGCCCAAAAAAGCACAGCAACTGGAAAACTTGCGGAAGAAAAAAAACGGGGTGCTTGCCTTGGACAGCGGCGCCTTGCTTTTTAAAGAGGAGAAAATACAACCCGACCAAATCCAACAGCTCACCGCAACGGCGCAGGGCATTGTCTCGGCTTACAACAGGATGTCTTTTGCCGCGGTCGGCGTTGCCAGACAGGACCTCGCCGCAGGTCTGCCCTTCCTCCTTTCCCTCCAGCATAAATCGGATTTCCCCTGGCTGAGTGCCAACCTTGTCAACCGCACCCACGGCAAGCCATATTTCAAGCCACACACCCTGCTCAGCATGGCCGGGGTGAACATAGGCGTTATCGGTCTCACCGGCCAAGGCCCGGAATCTCTCCTGCCTGAAAAGGATAACGCCGTTATTCTTCCCTGGGAAGATGTCCTCCCCAAGGAGATTTCCCAGCTGAAGGGACGGGTTGACCTGCTGATCCTACTTTCCAACCTTCCCTCATCAACAAACAAAAAAATTGCCGAAACACATCCGGAAATACATCTCATCCTGCAAGGCGGAAGTACCTCCGGCAATCTAGTGCCGGAACGGATTAACAACACGCTGATCACCCAAGTCGAGCAGCAGGGGAAATCCATCGGCATTCTTGAGGTGCGGTGGAACAAACAGACAAAAAAATGGGAAGATGCCGGCGCTGAGAATCTGCTGCTTGAGAAAAAAAACGAGCTGGACCGACTCGGTTGGCAGATAGGCCGTTACCTTAAAACTGGAGACCCGAAGCTTGTTTTCAAGGATAAACCCGATGTTCTTGCCGCATATGAAAGCATGGCGAGACAACACGAAAGGTTGAACCAGGAAATAGCCCGCCTCACGGTAGAACAAAATACACGAAATGCCAACCGCACACAGTTCTCATCCTACAGTCATCATTTTGAGACCATGAGGAAAGAGTTGCCCGACAACCCGGCGGTTCGGGCCATTGTCGATGCAACCACCACCGAGGTGAACCGAATCGGCAAGGCTGCGGTAAAAGCAAGAATATCAGACAGTAGCGGCAAGAACCAAGAAGGCATTTCGGAAAATTACGCCGGGAGCAACGCCTGCACCAGCTGCCATGCCCCTCAGTTTGCGAAATGGCGCGGCACCCAACATGCCACGGCCTACGACACCTTGGAGGCAAAGGGACAGCAGTTCAATGTGCAATGCCTTCCCTGCCACGTCACCGGCCCCGCCGCCCAGACCGGCCAAGAAATGCTCGCCCTTGCCCATGATCTGCGTCAGGTCGGCTGTGAATCCTGCCATGGCCCCTGCCGTGCCCACATCCTGCAACCGACGGATGCCAAAGCTGAGCGACCGACCATGGCCACCTGCCAGCGTTGCCACAGCGGTGACCATGATGACAGATTCAACTTTTTCGAGGCTCTCTCCCGCCTTCGCTGCCGCTCCGACTGATCAGCGGACATCGGGGAGGAGATCGGGTTGCCCTGCCGTCCTCACACACCACCGGACATGCGCTTCCGCATCCGGCGGTTCATCGAAAACTCTGGAGTCGGCGCGTTGTATCGAGCAGCGACACCCTTGCCGTTCGGCTAACTCTTCCCCTTGCCGGGCGCACATAAAAAAAGCCAGGAGACAATGACTGTCTCCTGGCCGAAAATCCATTCACTACGCGAAAGTTATTTCACTTCTTCAAAATCAGCGTCAACCACATCGTCATCATCCTTTTTTGCCCCACCGGCCTGACCGGCGCCCTCAGCACCTTCAGCCGCCTTATCCTTGGTCGCCTGGGCATACATCATCTCGGCCAGCTTGTGGGATGCCTGGGTCAATGACTCAAGACCCTTCTTGATCGCCTCCACATCATCGGACTCCATGAGTTTTTTGAGGCTGTCGATCTCAACCTGCACCTTGTTCTTGGTCTCGCTGTCAACCTTATCACCCAGATCCTTCATGCTCTTTTCGGTAGCGTAGATCATGGAGTCCGCCTGATTCTTGGTTTCGACGGTCTCCTTGCGCTTGCGGTCCTCGTCGGCATGGGCCTCGGCGTCTTTTTGCATCCGTTTGATCTCCTCTTCGGAAAGACCACTGGAGGCGGTGATCCGGATGGATTGCTCCTTACCGGTGCCAAGATCCTTGGCGGAAACATGGAGAATGCCGTTGGCATCGAGATCAAAGGTTACCTCGATCTGCGGCACTCCACGAGGAGCAGGGGGAATATCGGTCAACTCGAACCGGCCGATGGTCTTGTTGTTTGCCGCCATCTCTCGCTCACCTTGGAGCACATGGATGGAAACCGCAGGCTGACTATCAGCCGCGGTGGAAAAAACCTGGCTCTTCTTGGTTGGGATGGTGGTATTCTTCTCGATGAGCTTGGTCATGACCCCGCCCAAGGTCTCAATCCCGAGAGACAGCGGGGTAACGTCAAGGAGCAGTACATCCTTGACATCGCCCTTAAGCACACCACCCTGCACTCCGGCACCGATGGCCACAACCTCATCCGGGTTGACGCCCTTATGGGGCTCCTTGCCGAAAATATCCTTCACCTTCTGCTGCACCATAGGCATCCTGGTCATACCTCCGACCAAGATCACCTCATCGATGTCCGCAGCGCTGATACCAGCATCCTTCAGCGCGATCTGACACGGCCTGACCGTGCGTTCAATCAAATCTTCAACCAAACCTTCCAGCTTGGCCCGGGAAAGCTTCATCTGCAAATGCTTGGGCCCAGAGGCATCCGCTGTGATGAAGGGCAGATTGATATCGGTCTCCATGGTAGTGGAAAGCTCCATCTTCGCCTTTTCCGCCTCTTCCCGCAAGCGCTGCAAAGCCATCTTATCGGTACGCAGATCAATCCCCTGATCCCGCTTGAACTCATCGGCCATCCAATTGACGATGCGCATGTCGAAATCTTCACCGCCGAGGAAGGTATCACCGTTGGTGGATTTCACCTCGAAAACGCCGTCACCGATCTCCAGCACCGAGATATCAAAGGTGCCGCCGCCCAGGTCGAACACGGCGATCTTTTCCTCGCCCTTCTTGTCCAGGCCGTACGCCAATGCTGCGGCAGTGGGCTCGTTGATGATCCGCTGCACGTTAAGGCCTGCAATCCGGCCAGCGTCCTTGGTGGCCTGACGCTGGGAATCGTTAAAATACGCCGGTACGGTGATGACCGCCTCGGTCACTTCCTCGCCGAGATATTCCTCCGCAGTCTGTTTCATCTTGGTGAGCACCATGGCGGAGATCTCGGCAGGAGTCATAACCTTGCCGTCAACCTCGACAGCAGCGTCACCATCCTTGCCGTTGACGATCTTGAACGGGCTGATCTCGATGCTTTTTTTCACTTCCGCATCGGTGAACTTACGACCGATAAGCCGTTTGATGGCATGCAGGGTACGGGTCGGATTGGTCACGGCCTGCCGTTTGGCAACCTGACCCACCAGCCGCTCTCCGCTGTTGGAAAAAGCCACCACCGAAGGGGTTGTCCTGTTTCCTTCCACGTTGGTGATAACCTTGGGCTCGCCGCCTTCCATCACCGAGACACATGAATTTGTTGTGCCTAAATCAATGCCAATAATTTTTCCCATCTCTTATTCTCCTTACCTACGGGATGAACCATCCTAGTTATTATTCAACATTACCCTTTGAAACGACGACCTTAGCCGCCCGGATAAGTCTGTCCTTAAACATATATCCTTTCTGATACACCTGTAGAATCTGATTTTCCGGCACGTCTGCACTTGCTTCCATGGCCACGGCTTCATGAAAATTCGGATCAAAGGTTTGCCCCTCATCCGCCATGGGTTTTACTCCAAACTTTTCAAAGGTATTAAGCAGCCCCTTGAAGGTCATTTCCACTCCGGCGAGGAGAGTCCCGGCATCAGGAGAAGAATGACCCTGCTCAACAGCGCGTTCGAGATTGTCAAGGGAAGGCAGAAGCTCCCGCAGGATGTTTTCTTCCGCATACTTGAGCGAAATTTCCCGTTCACGCTGCATTCTTTTTTTAAAATTATCCTGTTCCGCAGCCATGCGCAGCAACCTATCCTCCAGCTCAAGATTCCTTTCCTGGGTGTTTGCCAACTGGACGGAAAGATCTTCGACCTCGACCTTGCCATTGTCTTCACCTGAACTCTCAGGCTCAAAGCCCGCATCTGTCTTTTCTTCTTGCTCAGCCACTCGTATCTCCTTTCAAGCACGAAAAAACCATTGGGATGTGTGACCCAAACTGTATCCCATTGCAATAACTGAATTTTTTCAAGTAATTTCAAGTTTGTGTCCAACAATAAGTATGCTCTTTTTCATTGTCAAGATAACAGGCAGGATTTGTCGATTGTCAAAAAAGTCACATCAAAAACAGAGATATTACCGCAACTAACTGTTTTTACGCATTAACGAGACAACACCACACCCGGCAGCCGACTTCGCAATTATTCCATGAACGAAAAAAACTTTAGACATTCGCAAATTCACCGATAATGAGAATAGCAGACACTCGCCAATATTTTTGAAACAACAGGGCCGATACAAATGCGCCTCAGAATGGTTCTCTCCCTTTTATTGATTGTCGCTCTTCTTCCGGCTGACGGCAGCGCTGACCTGCGCCCGATCAAGAAACTCCGAGCGGGACTCCCTCCCTATGCCGTAGCAGAGAAGATCGCCCGACATAATGATCAGGTTGTGGCCAGCAAACCCGCAGACGAGCCGCTGCGAATACCAGGCACCCCGCACATGACCTGGCTGGCGGATTGCGATGCCCGGGTGCAGGCAACCCTGTTCTATCCTGACCCGGTTGACACAATTTATGCGGTCAGAAATCCCGGCAATCAACTTATGCTGTCAGCCGGGGCTATCGACTACGGCGTCAACGAACTCCTGACCCCTGTTCTCCTCATCACCGGCAATACCAACAGCGACAGTCTCCGTCTTTTCGTAAAAGGATACAGCCACTTGGGACCGGACCTGCGTCGGGATCTAAATGGCCTGCGTCTTTCCTTGGGAGAGCAAACAACCAGGATTGGCATTGAAGCAAGGGCTGAGCCCATGCTTGTAGAAAAAAATGTTGATTTTCAAGTGGCCACAGCCGTGAAAAGGTACGGGGAAAGAATAGAAAGCGGCAGACTGGTGGTAATCGGGGCGGTGATTGACTTGAACAATCAGTACGGACAAGGAATCAATCGCCTGATCATCATCAACATCAACGGGGAGACATCCCAGGAAAGATTACGGAACATGCACCATCTCGTCCGACTGGACAAACGACTGCTCGGTCTGGTTGGCCAACGGATGCCGCGGGAAGATGACACCCAGGATACCAGGGCCACCACTCCAGGCAAAACACAAACCAGCAAGGCCACAAGAAAGAAACGCACAGAAAAGAAATAACCATGGGGCTATTTGCCGGGCAACCGCCCCATACCCCACAAAAAAACCCCGAACGGAAATACCGTTCGGGGTTTTTTCAATACAACACCTGGATATTCAGCGTATTAGCAGCCAAAAACCTTCTGCAACGGCGGAACGGTCTGTTTCTTACGGCTCATCATGCCGTCAATCCACATGGAGTTACCAGCAATCTTGCCGCCGAAAGCCTGCTCAATAACTGCGGGCTCATCGGAAACAACCAACAGATCGGTGCCCTCTTTCACAACATCGGTGAGCATGAACAGCACGGAGTGACGTCCATCCTTCTTGAGGTCTTCAAGAGCCTTATACAGATCGGCACGAATTCCGGCAACCTGCTCAAGGGTGGCGAGCTCAATCTGGCCGATACCAACCTTCTTTCCGTTCATATCGAAATCTTTGTAGTCACGGAAAACGAGATCCTTCATGGGGACTCCGTCGATGGAAGACTTGGCCTTCAGCATATCCATGAAAAGAGCATCGGTGTCAGCAACTCCGGCAATATCTTTCAGGGCAGCAACCGCAGCCTTGTCGGGAGCGGTGCAGGTGGGAGACTTGAAGTTCACGGTGTCGCTCAGGATAGCGGAAAGCATGATGCCGGCAATATCCTTGGGCAGAGCAACATTATTGTTTTTGAACATTTCGTACAGCACGGTGCAGGAACAACCAACCGGCTGGGCATTGAAAAGAATCGGATTGTTGGTGGTGATGTCACCGATTTTGTGATGATCAACAATGGCGACAATCTCGGCGTCCTTGATATTTGCCGGAGCCTGCCCGATATCACTGAAATCGACCAAAGCAACCTTCTTGCCGGCAGCGTCCATCATGGTCTGGGGAGCGGCAACCCCGAACTTTTTGAGAACGGTGGTGCTCTCGGGGTTCAGCTTATCCGCCTCAATCTGCATGCAAGCAATGGCGTCAGTGCCGGTTGCCGTCAGATAATGTGCAAAAGCAATGGCGGCAGCAACGGAATCGGTATCGGGATTTGAATGGCCAATAACACAAACAGACATGGTGATCCTCCTTAAAATTTTTTAATGAATCAAATACATCAAAAATATGCTCACTTCCTACTGAATGCTCAATACCTTACGGCTACTAAAACTCGCAAAGAATAGTGCTATTAAGATAGAGAGTCAAGAGGAAAGACGCACAGACAAAGACAATCATGCCACTTGCCGCACCGAGACACAACAAACTGATATTACACAATAAGTTTCACGAACACGGCCCTTCCCCGGTTTTGTCTTGCTCCGCATCCCATTTTTATGTAACAATTCATAAAAGACTTAATTTCCATTGAAGGAAAAAAACTGATCAACAGTTGAGCGCATCCCATGAAAGAAAAAGAAACCGCAGAAGAGGCGCCAAAAATCCCCAAGGCCGCCAAACGCCACAAAGTCCTGGTCGCGGAGGACAACCCCGTGGTGCGCAAAGGCTTGAATAATTTTCTGGTAAAGTGGGGCTACGAACCGATAGAAGCCGACAATGGCGACACCGCTTGGAACACCCTTGAAACCGACCCAAGCATAACTCTTGCCATCTTGGACTGGAATATCCCGGGCCTCAGCGGCATGCAGGTCTGCCAACGCATACGGATGCGCACGAATGGGCCATATGTATACACTGTCATCTTCAGCGCCCGCAGCTCCATTGAAGAACAAGTCCTTGCCCTGGAAGGCGGGGCGGACGACTACCTGATCAAACCAGCCAAGCCCTCGCTGCTTCGGGCAAGGCTGGGCGTTGGCCTGCGGATATTGGCTTTACTGGCTGAGATCAAAGCCGGTGCCGCCAAATAAGAGCACCCTCGCCGCCATGACTCGCCAAAAATGCGTGCTTTTTGATTTGGACGGCACTCTCGTTGACAGCCTCGCCGATCTGGCGGATTCGATGAATCGTGTCCTGATCAGGCAGGGACTTCCTTCCCACCCAGTCCAAGCCTACCGTTATTTTGTCGGAGATGGAATTACCAGACTGGTCCAGCGAGCCCTGCCTGCCGAAAATCAACAAGACGAGATGGTTCAGGACTGCGTCACCAAGATGCGGCAGGAATACGCCTTGCACTGGGCAGACACGACAAGACCTTATCCAGGCATTGCCCAATTACTCGATGCACTTACAACCCGAGGAATACAGATGGCAATCCTGTCGAACAAGGCAGAAGAGTTAACCCAAGAGGTCGTCAGGACGCTTTTGCCGGACTGGCATTTTGCAGCAGTCGCAGGAGCAAGAGCAACAATCGCCAAAAAACCAGATCCTACAGGGGCATTACGCATCGCCAACCTGCTGGATCGAGAACCAACGGATTTTCTCTATGTAGGCGACACCAATACCGACATGCAAACAGCACGGGCTGCGCAGATGTTTGCTATCGGGGCACTTTGGGGTTTTCGCACCGCAGACGAGCTGAAAAAAAATGGAGCCCAAGCCTTGCTTTCCGCGCCGATGGAACTGTGTTCATTGCTGGACCCCATACAATCATCATAACACACGCCAAACCAGAGCAATAACTCTGCCCGGAACGAAACACGCGCACTGGCAGTCGAAAAGCAGGCTTACCCCCCAGTTAGGCGCTAAGCCGCTCCGCTTCTTTTACTTTCCGGATCTCACAGGCAATCTGAAATGCCTTTTCCTTTCCATTTTTATTCACGGAAACAGAAGTCTTACCCTGTTTGCCGACACGATTCACCCAGCTCACTTCATAGCGGTTCAACTTCTCGTTAAATCGCACACCGACAACACCGGTGGTGGTATTGCTTACCGTGACAAGATGCTTGTCGGTTCGAATCTTGCCTATCTTTTTTTCCATGGCATCGCGCCAAGTAAGGGCTGCAAGCAGACTTGAGTAGCGTCCGCCGCATTTGCCATCGGAAAAAAACTTCGAATGCGTTGTCCCCTGAAAACGAACCCGGACATACCAACCATGTGTCCGCTTGTCTTCCTGATCAATCCGCGCAACATCCTTGTGTTTTTCAAGTATAACTTTCTTTGCCATGACCACTCACCTCGCACAGGTTCAAAACCAACCAATAAAATGCCATGTCCAACTATTTCGTTGGCAACACGGCCCCCCCCTGCGCCAAACACCATTTTTTTTTAACACAATGCACTGATAAGAACGAAGAAACGACGGGATTCTCAAAGTGAAGCTTTTCATTTATATCCAATTAATGATCTTTTTGCAAGTCGTAGCAGGCAACTGTTTTTTAAAAATTTAACGCAATCATGGCACGTAACGAGAAACCACAATATTACCTAATAGTTACACCTACAGTTGCAATCTTCTCCGCACCGTTTTTTTAAATTCTCAAATACTGCCCTATATGCCGCAGACTTCTTCTCTTTCTCACCAGGAGCTGGTATATAAGATCTTTTTTGGGGCGAGCAACTGGTATAACATACAATCAAACAGACTGAACTCCACAATCACGAAATGTGCGGTGGACAGCGGTCGCTGCCCGGCACGTTTGCCGTCACGCCCACTTAATTTTATTTTCAAAGATGACAGACCCATGACACGCACTGCGGAAAAATTCCTTGCTCTCCTTGAGATCATCAACCGCCTCCGGGCTCCAGACGGATGCCCTTGGGACAAAAAGCAAACCCCCCAGACCTTCAAGCAGTATCTTATAGAGGAAACCCACGAACTGCTCGAAGCAATAAACGACAACAACCCAAGCCACATCTGCGAGGAACTTGGAGATCTCCTTTTCCAGGTAATTTTTCTCAACAATCTCTACCAGGAAAAAAACCTCTTTAATCTAAGTGATGTAATCGACGCCATTTCCACCAAAATGATTCGTCGCCATCCCCATGTGTTCGGCAGCGAAACGATAGACTCTGAGCAAGAACTTCGCCAACAGTGGCAGACAATAAAAAACCAGGAAAACAAAGAGAAAGGGCAACCCCGACACCCTCTGGACTCCATCCCCAAAAGCCTGCCTGCCCTGCGCAGGGCTCAACGGGTGGCAGACCGGGTCGCCAGGGAGGGCTTTGACTGGCCGGATCTTTCCGGCGCCATGGGAAAACTTGCGGAAGAATTCGAGGAACTGCAGGACGCCTTCGCCAACGGAACGCGCGAACACATCAGGGAAGAATTTGGCGACCTCCTTTTTGCCCTTACGGTCGTGGCGAGAAAAGCGGATATCGATGGGGAAGACGCTCTGCATGATGCAACGAGCAAGTTCACAACCCGTTTTCAAACCCTTGAAAAAATCATAGCGGGACAAGGAATGCAGCTTGTTGACCTTGACTCCGACACCCTCCTGGCGATCTGGCAACGGGCCAAAACCCAAGGGGAATCATCTCCAGAAAACGATTGACAAACAAAAGGATAATTGCTATCAATCGCGATTGTTTTTTTACTATTTTTTTCCCACATACCTCCTTGCTCTTCGCATGAAACGCAAAAAGCAAGGGCCAAATGACCACAAGGAGGAAGCAATGCGCAGGTACGAGACAATAGTTATTGTCAGACCGGGGGCCGGAGATACAGAATTTTCTGCGGTTTCCGACAAAGTAACCGGAACAATCGAAGGTTTTAACGGATCCATCGTGAGGACTGACAGATGGGGCCTGAAAAAATTGGCATACCCCATCAAGAAGGAAACCCAGGGCGATTTCCTCTATGTCGAATATGCGGGGCTGCCTGATGGTGTCAAGGAAATGGAACGCCTCATCCGGATTGATGACCGTGTCCTGAAGTTTATGACGGTAAAAACCCAGGATGTCTTTACCCCGGATGCGCCCAAAACAGAAGATGCAGAAGAGCTGGAAGCCACTCCTGCACTTACAGACGAAGCCTCTGAATAGTTTTTTCGCCCATCGCGATTGAACTGTACATATATCGAACCAGCAGAGAGGAAAGAAAACATGGTTATCAAGAAAAAGAAGATTTTCAACCGTCGCAAGGTTTGTCGTTTCTGCACGGACAAGAGTCTGATGATTGATTATAAGGATGTCAAAACCCTGCGCAATTTCGTAACGGAACGCGGCAAGATCATACCTCGTCGCATCTATGGCAACTGTGCCCATCACCAGAGGCAGCTCACCGAAGCTATCAAGCGTGCTCGCCAGATTGCCCTGTTACCTTATGCCGGACAGACCCAGCTGTAGAATCGGAACCAATCAGGAATCGTGTTATTGCGCACAGGATCAAGCAGGCAAACAGAGACATTTGGGGCTATCGCCGTCACGGCCCTCGTTTTTACGATACCGGCTATTTTGGCCGGCCTTGAATGGCTCCATTGCCTGACACCTTTGCCTGTATACTATTTCCTGAGCATTTACGACCGAAACCAGGGCTCGATTATTATTGCTTGGGCCTTGGCCATTGCTGCTGGCATGACTTTATGGACCGGAACCTTGCCCGGCTTGCTTTTCTCCCTGACTCTCCTGCCTGTTGGCCTTATCCTTGCCAGGGGATACAGGGAAAATGAATCGACACAGCGCTCGGGGATAACAAGTGTAGGATATCTTGTTTTTGTTTGGCTGGTCACGGGTTGGCTGGTCGGCATGGCAACCCATACTAACCCTTATCTTGAGTTGCAACAGAGTCTGGATAAAGGGTTTGAGGCAACATTTGCCCTGTACCGTGATGCAGGTCATTTTCCGGCTGCTGATCTTGAAGAAATCAAGGTCTTCATCTCACAGCTCAGGGAACAGGTGGTAAGGCTTTTCCCTGCCTTGCTTCTCTCCTCGATCATCTGCACTGTCTGGCTGAACACCGTTATCGGCCAATGGCTGTTGCAGAAAAGAGAGCCCTCACGGACAAACCGGGAAGAGTTGAAAAACTGGCGAATCCCGGAAGTGCTGGTCTGGCCGGTAATAATGACAGGCCTCGCACTTCTTGTACCCAATGAAAAGCTCAACACCTTGGGCTTGAATGCAGGCTTGGTCCTTGCGATACTTTATCTTTCGCAAGGGTTGGCGGTTGTTTCGAGCATGATGCGAAAATGGTCGCTGCCGCTGGCGATCAAGGCAATTACATACACCCTGCTGTTTTTGCAGGTTTACGGGCTCGGTTTTGTCGCCGCGCTTGGCCTGGCTGATGTCTGGGTTGACTTCCGGAAGCCACGGCTTAAAAATGATATGGACGACACATCAATATAATGTCGTCATCTGGATGACCAGAACGGTATAAGGAGCCGTAGCAGTTGCTAACGGTGACGAAAGCAACAGAAAGGGCTTCCAAATAAACACACAATGAAACTGGAGACTTTTTCAGAGTCTTCATTTTTCAGAAATAATGAATCCCGGCAAAGCCTGGGTTCAACCGGAGGTAGAACATGGAACTCATTTTAAAAGAAACCATTGATACTCTTGGCGAGGAAGGCGATGTTGTTAAGGTAAGGGACGGCTACGGCCGCAACTTCCTGATTCCCCGTCTTCTTGCCGTGCCTGCCACCAAGGCAAACCTTACCACCCTGGAAAAGGAAAAGGCTGCCATTGTGGCAAGGAAGAAAAAACAGCGTGACGAAGCGGAATCCCTGGCCAAGAAAGTGGCTGGAGCCACGGTGGTCATTGCCCATCGTTCCGGGGATGACAATAAACTTTATGGCTCCATCACTTCCGCTGACATTGCTGAAAAGCTGGCCGCACTGGGCATTGAAATCGACAAGAAAAAGATCGTTCTTGAAGAGCCGATCAAGACCCTGGGAGTCACCATGGTGCCGGTGAAGATCGGCTACCAGATATCTGCGGAAATCACGGTGGAAATCGTTCCCCTGACCGCGGAATAATTCCTAGTCCACAAGCAGAAGACAGATCTGGGCCACGGCGCGTTAGCCGCATCGTCCATCCCATTGCTTTGGCCTTGGAAGAACGCAGGATAAACGAATGGGGGCAGAACTCTGCCCCCCTCCATTACAGCCAACGATAATCCATGGAATCCGGACCAGGCCCTTCCACCACCCACCGTCTGCCCCCGCAGAATCTTGAGGCCGAACAATGCGTTCTCGGCTCAATCATGCTGCAACAGGGAGCCATGCCCAAGGCGGCAGAAATTCTCACCGAAGAAGACTTTTACCGCGACGCACATAAACACATTTTTTCCGCCATGATCACCCTGTTCGACCGTGGCGAACCCCTTGACCTCATCACCGTTTCAAACCTGCTGAAAGACAACAACAGGTTTGAGGCGATTGGCGGCCCCACCTATCTTGCCACCCTCACCGACATCGTACCGGTTGCCGCGAACATCGCCTTTTACGCCAGAATAGTCCGAGAAAAAGCCATCCTTCGCAGGCTGATCCAAACCGGCACCGAGATTGCCGGTCGCTGCTACGAGGAGCAAGATGATATCGACGGTCTCCTTGATGACGTTGAAACAACCGTCTTTGAGATTTCCCGGGCCAAGAGCGGCCAGTCCTACCATTCGCTCAAGACCGTCATGTCCACCACATTCAAATACATCGAGCAGCTTTACGAGCGCAAGGAACACATCACCGGGGTTCCCACTGAATATCACGATTTCGATAAGATGACCGCAGGCTTGCAACGCTCGGACCTTATCATTCTGGCCGGCCGTCCCAGTATGGGCAAAACAGCCCTGGCCGTCAACATGGTCCAAAACGCCGCCCTGCTCCACAAAGTTCCGGTGGCGATCTTCAGCCTTGAGATGTCAAAGGAACAGCTCGGCATGCGTATGCTCTGTTCCATCAGTCGGGTTGACGCCCAACGCTTACGGACCGGCTTTCTCAAGGAACAGGACTGGCCCAAGCTTACCCGGGCTGTGGGCATGCTTTCGGAAGCCCCCATCTACATTGACGACACCCCGGCCATCACGGTGCTGGAAATGCGGGCCAAGTGCCGGCGCCTGAAAACCGAACACAACATCGGCATGGTGGTGGTGGATTACCTGCAATTGATGAGGGGCAAATCAAGCTCACAGTCCCGCGAACAGGAAATCAGTGACATCTCCCGCTCCCTCAAGGCCATGGCCAAGGAGCTCAGCATTCCGGTTATCGCTCTTTCCCAGCTGAACCGCAGCCTGGAAAGCCGCCCCAACAAAAGACCACAGCTTTCCGATCTGCGCGAATCGGGTGCAATCGAGCAGGATGCCGACCTGATCATCTTCATCTATCGGGATGAGGTGTATAACAAGGCGGAAGATAACCCAAGAAAGGGGATTGCCGAGGTCATCATCGGCAAACAGCGTAATGGACCAACCGGCACCGTGGAGCTGGCCTTTCTTGACCGCTTCACCTCCTTTGAAAATCTTGCCCAGCATAATTTTCCATCAACCGAATAACCGAAATGAGCCCGTAGGGCTCTGCACTTCAAAAAACCGGATCAACGAATATGAAATACGATTTTAAGGCCATCGAAGAAAAATGGCGCAGCCACTGGCTGGCGAACAACACTTACACGGCAAACGTAGACCCTGCGCGGCCCAAATACTATCTTCTAGAGATGTTCCCCTACCCTTCTGGCCGCATCCACATGGGCCATGTCCGCAACTATACCATCGGCGACGTGGTGGCCCGCTACAAGCGGATGAAGGGCTTTAACGTTCTTCATCCCATGGGTTGGGACGCTTTCGGCCTGCCTGCCGAAAATGCGGCGATCAAGCACGACACCCATCCAGCCAAATGGACCTACGAAAACATCGATTACATGAAAAAACAGTTGCAGCGCATGGGATTCAGCTACGACTGGGATCGAGAAATAGCCACCTGCAACGATAAATACTATCGCTGGGAACAGCTCCTTTTTATCAAGATGTACGAAAAGGGGTTGGTCTACCAGAAGGTGACCACGGTCAACTGGTGCGAAACCTGCCAGACGGTGCTTGCCAACGAGCAGGTCATTGACGGCACTTGCTGGCGTTGTGACAATGCCGTGCTGCCGCGGGAGATGAACAGCTGGTTCTTCAAGATCACCGATTACGCCGAGGAATTGCTGGCCGGATGCGACAAGCTTACGGGCTGGCCGGAAAAAGTGCTCACCATGCAGCGCAACTGGATAGGCAAGAGCGTTGGCGCCGAGATGCATTTCAAGGTCGAAAACTCCGAAAAAACGCTTACCATCTTCACCACCCGCCCGGATACGATCTTTGGTGCGACTTTTATGTCCATTGCCCCGGAACATCCCTTGGCCATTGAATTAAGCGGAGGCACCCCCCAGGAAGACGCGGTCAAGGAATTCGTTGCCCGGATCAAAATCGAAAAACAGAGACAAAAACCGGAAGACGAGATGGAAAAGGAGGGGGTATTCACCGGAGGTTACTGCCTCAATCCCTTTACCGGAACAAGGCTGCCTGTATATGTCGCCAATTTCGTGCTCATGGAGTACGGGACCGGCGCGGTGATGGCAGTACCTGCCCATGATCAGCGCGATTTTGAGTTCGCCAGGAAATACGGGATTGAAATCAAGGTCGTGGTGCAACCCGAAGGCGAGTCTCTTGCCCCGGCCACCATGACCCAAGCCCACGAAGGTCCCGGCATCATGGTTGACTCCGGGGAATTCACCACCCTTCCTTCCGATCAGGCCAAGGGTGCAATCACTGCGGCGGCGGAAAAAGGCGGCTTCGGCTGTCAGCGCACCACCTTTCGCTTACGCGATTGGGGTATTTCCCGTCAGCGTTACTGGGGCGCCCCCATTCCCATGCTTCACTGCGCGCACTGCGGAGTAGTGCCGGTGCCGGAAAAAGATCTGCCCATCAGCCTGCCCACCGATGTCCAATTCGACAAATCCGGCAAATCTCCGCTTCACACCCTGGAAAGCTTTTACCAAACCACCTGCCCTCTTTGCAACGGCCCGGCAAGGCGCGAGACAGACACCATGGACACCTTTGTCGAGTCCTCCTGGTATTTTGCCCGATACGTCTCCCCCCGCTTTACCGACGGACCCATGGATAAAGAAAAAGGTAATTACTGGCTGCCGGTGGATCAATACATCGGCGGGGTGGAACATGCTATCCTCCACTTGCTCTACTCCCGTTTCTTCACCAAGGTCCTGCGTGATCTCGGCTACCTTACCATTGATGAGCCTTTCACCAACCTGCTCACCCAGGGCATGGTCATCAAGGACGGCACCAAGATGTCCAAATCCAAGGGCAACGTGGTTGACCCCAATGAATTGGTGGAAAAATACGGGGCTGACACGGTCCGTCTCTTCAGCCTGTTTGCCGCCCCTCCGGAACGGGATCTCGAATGGAGCGATCAGGGGGTTGAAGGGGCTTATCGTTTTTTAAACCGGGTATATCGTCTGGTCGATGAAAACATAGGTGTCTTTGCGATGCCCGCCTCCGGCTTGCCGCAGGAGATGAATGCGGCAAGTTCCGCCTTGCACCGAAAAACCCATCAGACCATCCGCAAATTCGGGGCCGATATTGAGGCAAAGTTCCATTTCAACACCGCCATCAGCGCGGTGATGGAGCTGACCAACACCCTGTATAGCCTCACAGGAAACGAGACCGGCGAAGCACCTGATCCCGCAGTGGTCCGCAAGGCCATCGAGGCGATGCTTGCCCTGCTCTCCCCCATGGTTCCGCATCTTTGCGCCGAACTCTGGGAATTGACAAAACACCCCACCCCCCTTGCCGAAGTGCTTTGGCCGGAGTACGATGACAAAGCGGTCATGGAGGATACGATCACCATTGTTGTTCAGGTAAAGGGAAAGGTGCGCAGCCAGCTCCAAGTTGCGCCGGGGACCAACGATGCTGACCTTGAAAAGATGGCGCTGGCCGATGAAAAGGTGCAAAAATTCCTGGAAGGAAAACCTGTACGCAAGGTGATTGTGGTACAAAACAAGCTGATCAATATAGTGATTTAGGGTAACAAGTCAGGTGGATGGACCGAAGTTGAAGGTTATTTCAGTATCTAGCTTTCAGCCTAAATACATGCCCATTTTAGCCTGACGCCAGACACCCACGGAATCAGACCATGAAGATCTTTACCCTGAAAAACTTGAGCCTGCTCCTTCTCCTGATGATTGTATCCGGGTGCGGTTACCACAATCCAAATATGCTGCCGCCGGAGAAACAAGGCAGAATTTTCAAGCTGCATATCCCTCTCTGGCCGAACCCGACCAATGAAATCAGGCTCGCCTCAGACATCCACAATGCCCTGCAGGACTGGCTCGGCCAGAGCAAACAATTCACTCTGGTGAACAACGCAGGGGAAGCGGATTACGTTTTAAACGGCAAGATTAACTCGGTGAGTTATACCGGTCGATCCTATGACGCCAAAGACCGAGCCTTGGCGCTCAATGCCACCCTGAACGTTGGTTACACCGTCACAGAAACCAGCACCGGCAAAACTGCATGGCAGGATAATTTCGCCCTCGCGGAAACCTATTCTCTCCAGACCGATGCCCACAAAAAACAGGCCCTGGAAACTCTGGTGAACAATCTGGCCGAGAAGATATACATCCGCCTCTACAGTGCTGTCTCCCGCTATGAAAAAAACAACCCCCAAGGGAATTGAGCGCAGCCGGCCATCAGCAATTTATGATTAGCATTATCCCGCCAGGAAAGGTATATAAGCCGCTGTAAGAAAATAATCATGCCCTGTAAACTTGAGTGAGCGGCAACAGTCTCAGCGACAACGACCATGCTCAAGAAAATCATGCTTATTCCGTAACAGTTCTTGAAAATTTTGTAATAATATTTACGCAATAATCACATCACGACAGAACCAGAAACTGGAGGTCCCCATGCCATCTCGCAGAGAACTTGCCAATGCCATCCGCGCCCTGAGCATGGATGCCATCCAGAAAGCAAAATCAGGCCATCCCGGCGCCCCCATGGGCATGGCCGACATTGCCGAAGTATTGTGGAATGACTTTCTTAACCATAATCCCGCCAACCCTAACTGGGCCAACCGCGACCGTTTTGTCCTTTCAAACGGCCACGGCTCCATGCTGCTCTATTCCCTGCTCCACCTCACCGGCTACGACCTGCCCGTTGAGGAGATCAAAAATTTCCGCCAACTCCACGCCAAAACCCCGGGCCACCCGGAATACGGCTACGCCCCCGGTATCGAAACCACCACCGGTCCCCTGGGCCAGGGCATTGCCAACGCGGTGGGCATGGCCATTGCCGAAAGAACTTTGGCCGGTCAGTTCAACCGTCCGGACCATGCGATTGTTGACCATCACACCTACGTTTTTCTGGGTGACGGTTGCATGATGGAAGGTATTTCCCACGAAGCCTGCTCTCTGGCCGGCACTTTGGGTCTTGGCAAGCTCATCGCCCTGTATGATGACAACGGCATTTCCATCGACGGCGAGGTGGAGGGATGGTTCACCGACAACACCCCCATGCGCTTTCGCTCCTATGGCTGGCATGTCATTGAAGACGTGAATGGCCATGATGGCGAAGCGGTAAAGCAAGCCATTGCCGAAGCAAAAGGGGTTACGGATAAGCCTACGCTCATCTGCTGCAAAACCGTGATCGGCTGGGGCTCCCCCAACAAGCAGGGCAAGGAAGACTGTCATGGCGCACCCTTGGGTGAGGCCGAGATTGCTTTGGTTCGCGAAACCATCGGCTGGCCCCACCCCGCCTTTGAAATCCCGGCGGAGATTTATGCCGGATGGAACGCCAAAGACAAGGGTGCCGCCAAGGAAAGCGAATGGAACACCCGTTTTGCCGCCTATAAAGCCGCGCATCCTGAACTCGCCGCTGAACTCGAACGCCGGTTTTCCGGCAAACTCCCTGCAGATTGGCAGGCAAAGGCCGGGGCCTATGTCGATGCTGTCAACGCCAAGGCGGAGAAAGTCGCCACCCGCAAAGCCTCGCAAAACTGCCTTAACGGCTATGGCCCGCTGCTGCCTGAGTTCCTCGGCGGCTCGGCGGATCTGGCCGGCAGCAACCTTACTATCTGGGCCGGCAGCAAAGGGATCAACACGGATGCGGGCGGCAACTATATCTATTACGGGGTCCGAGAGTTCGGCATGTGCGCGATTGCCAACGGCATCGCCCTGCATGGTGGCTTTATCCCCTACACTGCAACTTTTTTGATCTTCTCCGAATACGCCCGCAACGCCCTGCGCATGGCGGCTTTGATGAAACAGCGCTCTATCTATGTCTTCACCCACGACTCCATCGGTCTGGGCGAGGACGGCCCCACCCACCAGCCGGTGGAGCAAGCCGCTACCTTGCGCATGATCCCGAACATGGGTGTTTGGCGCCCCTGCGACGGCGTAGAAACGGCGATAGCCTGGAAGATTGCGATCGAGCGCAGCTCCGGCCCCACCTGCCTGCTGCTCTCGCGGCAGAATCTGCCCCACCAGCCCCGTACCGCCGAGCAGCTGACCAACATCGCCAAGGGTGGCTACATCCTGCTTGATTGCGGCTGCTCTACCCCGGATGCCATCCTCATTGCCACCGGCTCCGAAGTCGAACTTGCGGTGGCGGCAGCCAAGGAACTGACCGCCCAAGGTAAGAAAATCCGGGTGGTTTCCATGCCCAGCACCGATTGCTTTGAGAGCCAGAGCAAGGAATACCGGCAATCCGTGCTGCCGGATACGATCGAGGCCAGGGTCGCCATTGAGGCCGGAGTCACCGACGGTTGGTATCGCTATGTCGGCACCAAGGGCAAGGTCATCGGCATAGACCGCTTCGGCGAATCCGCCCCGGCGGAGCAGCTGTTCCCCTACTTCGGCTTTACCACCGAAAATGTAGTAAAGGCGGTCAAAGAAGTTTTATAGCCTGTTACGGGAAAAGAACCAGGTGAAAGGATAACGACAAGACTTCCTACTCACTTCACCTGGTTCCTTTCACCTCACGCCTTTTTCCTTTCTTTTTTTACCTTGAGCCTTCCATTTCCATGTTTTCCATCACCACTCTTGGCTTCGACAACCCCTTTATCCTCGCCCCTCTGGCCGGTTACAGCGATCTCGCCTTCCGTCTCCAGTGCCGGGAGTACGGCGCCGCTCTCTGCTTTTCGGAAATGATCAGCTGTCATGGCCTCCATTTTCGCCAAAAAAACACCCTTGATTTGCTCAGAACCGTCCCGGCTGAGCGCCCCGTGGCCATGCAGCTCTTTGGCAGTGAGCCGGATATCATGGGTGAGGCGGCGGAGATTATTTCGGAATACCCAATTGATCTCATCGACATCAATATGGGCTGTCCGGCGAGAAAGGTCATCAAAAAAGGGGCTGGCTGCGCCCTGATGAAAGAACCCGTTCTGGCAGCAAAGATCATTCGGAGTGTGGTAAAAGGAGCTTCGGTGCCGGTGACGGTCAAATTCCGCTCCGGCTGGAACCACCAGGCCATCACCGCCTGCGACTTTGCCAAAATGGCCGAGGATAACGGAGCCGCTGCAATCACTATTCACGCCCGGACTTGGAGCGACGGCTTCAGCGGCACAGCGGATTGGGGGATCATCCGCCAGGTCAAACAGGCTGTTTCCATCCCGGTTATCGGCAACGGCGACATCACCTCCCATGCCGATGGGGTACGGATGATGGAAGAAACCGGCTGCGACGGGGTAATGATCGGTCGGGCTGCCCTGGGGGCTCCATGGATTTTCTCCGCCGATGCGCCGGAAAACCCATCCCTTGCCTTCAGAATCGCGGCCCTCAACCGCCATCTTGCCCTCATCGCAAAACACCAGCCCGACACCCCGCCATCCCAGATCAAAAACCATGCGGGCCGGTATTTCAAAGGGGTGGTTGGCGGAGCGGAAATCAGACGACAGATCTTCAACCAGACATCCTATGCCGACCTGGTGGAAATCATTTCCTCTTTCTCCCGCGGGCTTCTTTGACACTATGTTTTCCTGCCTTTTTTAGCCTTTTCCCCATAAGAGGAACTTGTCAGATTCCGTCCTATGGCTCAAGCCCTACCAAACACCTGCCGGCTGTTACGCCAGACTATTTCAGGATCTATCCCAAGCTCACCCGGCTCCAGCCAATAAAACTTGACAAGCAGCTCAGTCCTTAATACTGTTAGTCAGACCTAAGAATATTCCACAATAACGAAAAGAGGCGCATCCCTGTTGCCTGACACGCTGCCCCGTTTTTCTTGATCCTGCACCCAGAGGATACCTCGCCCAAGCCCATGACAGCTCCGAAACGACTCAGCGCCAGCCTGGAAGACTATCTGGAAACCATCTTCCACATCATTGCCGAAAAACAGGTGGCCCGAGCCAAGGAGATCGCCAGCATCCTCAAGGTCAGCCGCTCCTCCGTTACCGAAGCCTTTCGCTCTCTGGCCCAGAAGGGATTGATTAATTATGCACCCTATGAAGTCATTACCCTAACTCCTGCCGGCCAGGAAATGGCCAAGGATGTCATCCTCCGCCATCGAGCGCTCAAGGATTTTTTTATCAAGGTTCTGGCTGTAGGGGAAAAAGTCGCGGAAGAAGGGGCCTGCAAGATTGAACATGCCGCCCCCAAGGAGATCATTGAACGGTTGACCCAGTTTGTCACCTTTATTGAACAATGCCCACGGGGGGGCAGCGATCTGATCTCAGGATTCAGCAAATACTGCCAGAGCGAAAAAACCGATCAGAAATGCAAGGAATGTATCGCCCACTGCCTGGAAAAATGATGGGCTCACAAAAATTGAAAAATGCCGCATATCCGTACCACAGCATCGGAGAATTACAGCGCAATAAGCGTTATAATCGCGGCTTTCTTTTGCAATTACAATAAAATACTATGGCAGGCCGGATTACAAGGACGCAAACATCAGGAGAGATACAGGCACATGGACGGCACATATACTGAAGGCTGGTTTACGCACACCAATCATGGACTTATCAGGATTTTCAACAAGGGAGGAGAGTGGGTCTACCAGTGTTACTCCCGAAACGGCCAGAAGGCGCTCTCAAAAGAGCGCCCACTGGATAGCTGGACATGGGCCTTGAGCGAGTCCGCACCCAAAGATTTTGACCAAGAATGAGTAAGCGATCGATAACAGGGAGGGACGGCATCTGCGCCCTCCCTGCAATCGCTTGCAGTTTTCAGGCAAAGTGTTGCGCCTGAAATTCATGTCTGATCACTGAGCAGACTGAAAACCGAATCCCTACGAGAGTTTCCCCAGGGCCTCGGCCAGCCGCTTCATTCCTTCTTCTATGGTGCTCATTGCCGTGGCAAAGGAGAAACGGACAAAAGCATCCGCCCCGAAAGCCGCACCCGGCACCGTGGCCAGCAGAGCCTCATCAAGCAGATAATCCGCCAGATCAACCGAGTTCGCCATTACCTTGCCCTTGAAGCTCCGGCCGAAGTAGACGGACATATTGGGAAACACGTAGAAAGCGCCCTTGGGCCGCACGCAGGTCACTCCGGGGATATTACCAAGAGCAGCCATGATGAAATCAAGACGCGGCACAAAAGCGTCCCGCATCATGGTTGGGAAATCCTGTGGGCCGCTTACTGCCGCCAGAGCCGCCTTCTGGGAAATGGAGGTCGGGTTGGAAGTGCTCTGGCTCTGAATCTTGTTCATTGCCGCGATAATATGCTTTGGCCCTGCGGTGTAACCGATGCGCCAGCCGGTCATGGCAAAGGACTTGGAGACACCGTTAAGCACCAGAGTCTGGGCGGCAAGACGTTTGTCCACATCCAAGATATGCGGCAGCTTGCCATCACCATAAACAATGGTGTCGTAGATATCGTCGGAAATAATCAACCATTTGTTAGCCAAGGCCAATTTGGCCACCGCTTCAAGAGCCTTGGCGGAAAACACGGCGCCGGTGGGATTGGAAGGGCTGTTCAGGATAATGGCCTTGGTTTTTGGCGTGGCATACCGGGTGAGCAACTCTTCACTCAGGTCAAAATCGTTTGCCTCGGAGAGCGGCACCTCCACCGGAGTGGCGCCTGCCAACAGAACGATGGGCGGGTATGAGACCCAGTACGGGGTCGGGATCAAGACCTCATCGCCCGGCCCGAACAGGGCCTGTGCCATGTTGTAAAGCCCATGCTTGCCGCCGCAGCATACCTGAATCTGATCGGGTTCATAACTCCAGCCCTTGTCCTGGGAAATTCTACCGGCTATGGCTTCCCGAAGCTCAGGAATACCGGGCACCGCAGTATAGCGGGTAAACCCTTCGTCTATCGCTTTTTTCCCGGCCGCGCACACATGGGGCGGGGTATCAAAATCCGGCTCACCCACGCTGAAATTAAGAATGTCAGCACCGGCCGCCTTCAGGGCCTTGGCCTTGGCGTTTACGGCAAGGGTGGGGGAAGGCTTGATCTGCTTGACTCGTTCCGCAAGAGTAATAATTTCCGCTTCCATTTTCTTTCCTTGTAATGGCGTTTGCAAAAAAGCTCCGGCAGTCACCGCCACGAAGCCAACCCAACATTTAGTACAAAACAGTCTTCAAGGTCAAGCCCTTGGCCGGAGCGGTTGCTCCGGCCCGACTCCGATCCCGGGCAGCAAGAATATCCTGAAAATCATGGGGCGTCAATCGTCCGCGCCCCACGGCAAAGAGAGTGCCGACAATATTGCGCACCATATGCCGGAGAAAACCATCGCCGGAGATGGTCAACCGATATACCTGCCCGACGTGACCATCTTCGGCAAGGCTGGCGGAAAAAATGGTCCGCACGGCGCCCTTCCCTCCAGTGATGGATAAATCGCGAGAGCCGACTGCCTCGAAGCTGCTGAAATCATGGGTTCCAACCAGTATCGGCAGACAGAGACGCACGGCAGCTCCGGCGAAAGGCGCCCGGACCTGAGCGGCATACAACCTCGCGCATGGCGGCATGATCTCCGTGGCGATAAAGGCATACTCATACACCTTGCCCGTGGCGTTATAGCGCGCATGAAAATCGTTGGCAACCTTTTCAGCACTAAGCACCCGAATAGACTCAGGCAGCATGCTGTTCAGCCCCTTAACCAATCCGGAAAGCGGGATAGCAGACTCTGTCTGAAAATTGGCAACCATCCCCTCGGCATGCACCCCGGCATCGGTTCGCCCAGCTCCGTGAAGAGTGACCGGAGCCCGGGTCAGCCGGACAATCGCCTCTTCCAAGAGCTGTTGGATGCTGAGCTGGCCTAGCTGCCTTTGCCAACCGGCATAACCTGACCCATCATAGGCCAGAACAAGCTTGATGTTTCGCACAGCGCACTACGGAAAAAGAGGAACGATTCTAAGTCCGGTATTCTCAGGAAAACCGCACATGAGATTCATGTTCTGCACGGCTTGCCCGGAGGCGCCCTTGACCACATTGTCTATGGCGGACAGGATGATAACCCGACCGGTGCGCGGATCGAACTTAGCACCGATATCGCAGTAATTGCTGCCCCGGAGATATTGGGTCGCCGGATACTGACCCGCTGGACAAACCCGGACAAATTCCTCGTCCCGATAAAAATCCTGATAAAGTTCCGTCAAAGCGGAAAACGATTTTCCTGCATGTGCGTAAATCGTGCTGAGAATACCTCGCGACATGGGCACCAGATGCGGGGTGAACGATACGGTCACCGGTTTCCCGCACAACCCGCCCAGCTCCTGCTCGATCTCAGGGGTGTGACGATGCTCGCCAACCTTGTATGCCTTGAAGCCATCGGCCACCTCACAGTAAAGCGCCCCTGTCTGCGCAGCCCGCCCT